>JASJCT010000048.1 GCA_030065855.1 Myxococcota bacterium | reverse complement strand
GGCTCCGAGCTGCGGCAGTGGAAACCCCCGGGCGACGGGCAGAGGGATGCCTCCGGCGGGGGCTCCGAGCTCGGGATATTTTTCCGGTATCAACGGATTTTCCATCAAAATCTACCCACTCCTAATGCAGGAGGTCCAAATATAATGACTAGTTTCGGATTGTTACTAATGATTGTTTTTATAAGAAGTGCCAAAGACTGATTATCAATTCTGATTGTTGATTAGTAAGGACAGAGATGGAAGAAAAAATCAATGGATAACTAAAACACTTTTTTTTACAAAAGTGTTCAAAGGACAAAATCATGGATGCACCGGTGTTGGCAATTCCGAGGGCATTATGATTTTTTCCGATTTTTAACTATTTTGTGCAATACTCAAAAAATAAGGAGCAAATTATGAAAAAGTCAAAGCGATGGCTAATAGCAGCAGCTATGATTTTTGCCATGACTTATTCTGGTCTATCTCAGGCAGGTACATCGACCAGAAAGGCAAAGACACAGGAAGGAAGCTCGTGGCATACAACTACAAATATTTCAAGATATGGAGATTCCAATGAATGCGGAACTCGGTGTAAAAAATATCTCACGTGGGATATCCCTTGTCCGCCATTTCCTGCCAACCCCAGTATAGATGGAGTGTACGGCGAGATTAGAACCGATACTCATTACGATTACTGGTATGTATGGATGAAAAAAAGCGACTATTGCTGAGCAATTGGAAAATCGTCAGTTGACGATTGGAGTTATTCTTATAGCAGCGGCTATTACTACTTGTGGGTAGAAGAAAGAAATTGGTATAATGATGATCCTGTTCAAAGTTTTGTAGAATATGGTTATAATAAATATTTTATAAAGTTTAAGTACAGATATGACGGCGGCTCTAATTACTATTATAGAGAGCTACATTGCCCAACTACGTTGCTTAATTAGTTAAGATTAAAGAATAATGCCCTCGGAATTGCTAATAAAAATACACTTGGAGAGGTATAGAGATGAGGACTATCAAAAGTAAATATTTCAAAATGTCTTTTATATTTCTTTTTTTAATTACCGCACTTTTTTTATTAAATTTTCGAACGAAATGGGTTTTCAGTTTTGGTGTTCCTGAAGCCTATGAAGCAGGCACTTTATCGAAATCCAAGAATAAAAACGGAGAAATAGTGAATGATAATGGAAATCCTGCTAGTGGTTACAGTAGCAAAAAAAATAGCCTAAAACAGTTAGCATATCAGTTATCAAAACCCCAAAATCTTTATGAGGAAGAAGAAGACGACGCATTGGATAATCCTGAAATGGACCCGGAATTGGCCGCTTACAAAATGGAATTGATGAATAAAATTGCACACGTATATTGGGAAAAGGCGCCTGAAATACTGGAAGAAATGATTGCAGAAGAACCAATAAATCCTCTATGGAGAAAAAAAGTTGAAAGCTATTTCAAGAAAATTATCAGTGAACCCAATTATGAAGGTACCCAATTGATTACTGTCGACTGTAAAACCACGCTTTGTAAGCTGGTCCTGGAACATGATAGTAAAGAAATCGCTAAGAAATTCCAAAAAGGCCCGTTAAATAGGGGCCCACTAGACACGGATCAACACGGTACTGATAGAAAAATTGAAAATGGTCGTATCGAAACTACAGTTTTTTTCGCAAAAGAAGGTGGTGATCCCACCCCATTTGAAAAAATGAACGACCGAATGCTCCAAAAACTGGAGAGCTAATGTGTGTAGCTAAAGCCCAGAGCTCACCGAAACGAGGCTGGGCAGGCGCTACGAAACTTCAGCTGGTTTTTTGGGGTATGGATCCCAAGGGTAGGTACATAGGCTGCGGTCGCGGCACCCTCACTCCCATCCCTTCGACCGCTTCAGTGACAGCGAATCCAAACTGCTCGTAAAAGCTCAGTACATCTTTTTTTGCATCTACGACGACGCCGACGCACCCCGACTCATCTCTCATCTTCTCGGCCAACTCAAAGCTGAACCGCATCTGCGCTTTTCCAATGCCCAGGCCTCTTGCCGATAGATCCACTGCCAGACGCGCCACGCGGAGAACCGGCATGGGGAACGGCGGCATCCTGCGTTTCAAACGGAGTGTGTCCGCATCCAAGGTTGCGGCCGCAACAGTAACGAATCCGGCGATTATGCTGCCTCCTACTGCCACATAGGTCACGCCGATATGGTGTCGAAACTGGGTTTGTCCGGCATATTTTCTGAAGTAGAGGTTTAACGCTTCATCCCCGCTGTCGAACGCCGAGCGATCATCTTGGGGATAGAGCGCTCTGATTTCAACGGTCATCGAATAGACCTTTGATTGCCTTTGTAGGCTTGGGCGGATGGGTGGTGAGGTCGCGAACAGTTTTTGCGCCCTCTGTCGTCAGAACGATGCGAGTGGAGACGATGAAGTCTGCTGGTAACTCTTCCATTGCCTGTAGATGGTGACGCAACGCCTGCTCGATGAGGTGTGCGCGAGTGACCCCAGAGGCTCGTACGTAACGCTCCATGCGCTCCTTGGTATCGATTGATATGTGCGCCGAAATCTGTGTTGTTTCAGCCATGTTGGTCTCCTTAGGAAATCTACTAAAATATATACTCTACAATTTTATATATCAACGCCTTATAGGTGCCCGTCCCGGAACGGCCCTTTTTACGAAAACCCATCCCCCCCAACCCCCTTCCCTGATTTCCAAACACCAAGCGTCGTTGCCGCTATCTTTTTCGCAACCGCATTTCTCGCTTTGCGGTCATCCGCTCCTGCACTTCGCATGGCGTCGTACTTCTTTCTCATGAGATTATCTGAGCCCAACACTGAGAGGGCCGCCGACTTGAACACCTTTTTGAGTATCGACCGTCCCAACGCTCTCTTCTTGCCGTATATCTTACCGTCGCTTTCCCGTTTATGTTTCGTCAACATGGCATATGAGAACAGGTTGTACTTTGTGGGAAACCGATAGGGCGTCACCATCACCCCGACGATTTGATTGGCCCGCACCGGACCGATGCCGGGAATACTGGTCAGTTGTTTTATCGGTTTGTATTTGCTTACGTTTGCCTCAAATCGCTCCACATATCCGCGTCGTTGTTCCTCTAAGAGGTTTATTTGCTCGTGTAAGGTACAAGCCACGTAATATCGATATGGTGTATCTAGCTGTAAGAGCATCTCCTCTGACTCATAGAACCTCTTATGATTCGTGGGAATCGCCACCTGGCGATACAGTGCTTTGTAGCGATTCTTTGCCCGAACAAGTTCCTGGGTGATGTCCGCATATCCGGAGATGAGCACTCTTAGGTGCATCAGAACGTCGTCGACATGGAACACTGATTTTAGGCGGTCTACCCGCAGGAGATCCGATATTTCGGCGGCGTCAATGTCGTCATTCTTGGCGCCTTTTTTTTTCCTGGGGTTGACAGACCACCAGCACATCGACTTCCGGCTTGAACAGCAGGTACAGCCAATGGGACATCACGCCTTCTTCAAAAGCCAATTGTTTCGGTCCTTTAACTGATCGGACGAATCTAATCAGCTCACTGTCTGTCGTGCTGACGCGAGCACGTCTGAGAATATTGCCGTTGTTTGCACGAACAACGAAAGTACATGTTCGACTATGGGCGTCCATTCCGATAAACTTCATTTGCAGCGCCTCCTTTGTTGGCGGTTAGTGTGGGAACTACATCTTACCAACAAGGACGCTGCTTTTTCATTTTGCCTTCCCTCGTAGGGAAGGGGCTGGGGGATGGATTCTCAAGCCAAGCAGCAGAAAAGCTGGCCTTTCGAGAGGGGAACTGATCCAAACATGAATAAAGGGGTTAAAATATATGTATGGCAGCCGATTATGGGATTGGGGACTGTAGATGCCAGGTACGCACGAAGATTTTTGTAGTACCGTCTTGGACAACATGTTCGAGGCCGTGTACTACGTGGACCGAAAACGTCGGATTATGCACTGGAATGCCGCTGCTGAGCGGATGACCGGGTATACGCGTCACGAGGTGGAGGGGCGGGTCTGTGCGGACAATATATTGCGGCACATCTCCACTGACGGAACGCCGATTTGTCATAATGGATGTCCCCTCCAAAAAGCTATGGAGACCGGCGAAGTACGTGAGGCCGAAGTGTTCTTTCACCACCGCGCGGGCCACCGCGTGCCTGTGCATGTTCGGGTGACGCCCATCCGGGATGAAAGCGGTGAGGTGGTCGGCGCACTGGAGCTGTTTGCCAAAAGCAAGGAAGAAGAGACCCAGGAAGATCTCATCAACGCCCTGGAAAACCTGGCCTACATCGATGAGCTGACCGATTTGCCCAATCGCCGGTTTACCAAGATTAACATCGAGACCCGATACGAAGAGTTCAAGCGCTATGGGTGGCCGTTCGGCATATTGTTTATCGATATTGACCACTTTAAAGATGTCAATGATGCCCACGGCCACGATGTGGGCGATGCGGTACTGCAAATGGTGGGATCGACCCTGAAGGCCAATACGCGTCCCTTTGATCACATCGGCCGCTGGGGCGGGGAGGAATTTGTCGCAGTGGCGACCCGGGTGGATTTAGACACCCTGGCCCAGATAGCCCAGCGATTCCTGTTCCTCGTGGCTGCCTCAACCCTCGACAAGCCAGAAAAAATAAACGTCACCATCTCCATTGGCGCGGCCATGGCACAGGAAAATGAATCCATGGAAGATCTCATCAAACGGGCAGACGAAAAACTGTACCAGGCAAAAGAAGGGGGAAGAAACCGGGTTGAGATCTGAAACCATCATGACGATCGCCAGTGCAGTAAGGTGTCTTTTTTCTGCTTCCAATCTCTTAAGCGCAATCCCACGTAGTATCTACTGAATCGGACCAGCGGGTTGACCCCGTCGAGAATCAGGGGGAAGAGCATTGCCTCGCGCGTCCGTAGGCCGAGGTTCGCGTATCGGAATCCATTGATATTTGGAATGAAAAAGCGTAGGGCCCTGCGCACACCCCGGTTAGGAGCAAGCCCGCGTACAAAGTCTTCTATGTCGAGTTGAGGTGTGTATTCTTTGAGAAGGGTAAACGCAAGCCAAGCCCCGCGAGCACATTGCCATTCCTTTGCCCTCGATACTGCGATATCCAAATTTGCCCGGCCGCGTCGAATGAGAAGCTCGATATCCCGAAGTGAGCGCTCAGGCCTTATAAACGAGTGGGTCATGAGATGAATAATTGAGTGGAGAATGTGATCCTCTGCTGTCAGCCGATAACACGGCACCCTGTCAAATGTAGACTTGATCGATCTGGCCCACAGGGCATCGTAATCAATCGGGTGCCGCTCTGGTTGTACCAGATAACGGTGCGGCTCAAAGCGCATGCGGGGTTTCCCACTCATGTAGAAATAGAAAGACGATTCATAGCATTCCCTATTGGTGGCAGGGCGATCCACCTCGACATGTCGAACAAAGCCCATCTCGCTAAGAAGTACTGAGACCTCGTCCCATTGCTCAGGGCGAACAAGGAAATCGATATCCGCGAGTATTCCCCGTTCCTCTTGGTCTGAATACACGCTGGTGAGCAAGTGAGCGCCCTTTAGCGGTGCGACGTCTATACCCTTTTCAGCCGCTGCCTTTAAGAAGCGGCGAAAGTATTTAAAAAGGACAACATACTGAAGCATTGCTTGCACGAATAAGAGGTTAACACGGAGTGTAGACCCAAAAAAATCCACATATTTATGGATAAACCCCATCTATCATACAAACTTCCTATGGATGGGGGGCTCGCATTACCGGAACAACCACCCCTGGGAATCATTGATGTCCAAAACAGCTCGGAAATCAACATGCGTCCTTTGAAATCATTGAAGAAAACGGTCATTCCCGCGCAGGCGGAATCCAGGTTCCCCTTCACGTGGATTCCCGCTTTCGCGGGAATGACGCTGGTTTCACTAGTCCTCTATCGCTGTTTTGGACACTACTGCCTGGGAATATAGATTTTACGAGGTCGACGATTATGAAGAACGCGAGACGCTTACTCCTATTTCACCTGTGGGTTTGCAAAGTTTTCCTTCCATGGATGGTTGTCACCTTTTTCTCGCCAGGCATTGGATGGTGGGGCAAACCCTCATATGGTTACGATACGCTTGAAGTGGATTTTTCCTCGTGGATATCGGACATCGTGTCAGATATGCCCGGGTCAGGTACGGACGCGTTTGTTGTTCCAACCTCTGGCGAAGAGTCGAGTTTCCTCTCTGCTGTCCAGGCTTTTTTAGCTGAAAACTGGACATCCACGGAAACCCTGGCCGCGGTTGTCGATTACGAGCTCGTACAGATAACAGACACTGGTTGGGGGGATCAAACCCTGTATGGCCTGATTCCCGCTTCTGGAAACACGGATTACCGCGGATACTACTTCTTGCGTCCCAATTCAGCAGTGAGCTGTGCCTTGGTCATCGAGGCGCCTCACCCCAAATACGACACGCGTACGGGTGTGCTTTCCAGTGAACTATTTCGAGAGATAGGGGCCAGGACGTTCGCCATGGCAGGCACCCATCGCTGTTCAAACAGCGATGCGACCTTGTGCGATGGATCCACAACATCGTGTGGATCCCCATCCCAATCCTACCGGGAATCAGACATGGCCCACACGGACAGCGCTTTTTTTCAAGTCTTCCACGAAGCGGCAAGCGAGGAGACCGTAAGCACCCGTGTGATTCAGGTGCATGGATTCAGTTCAGATGCCAGTGATCCCGAGTTCACTGCCAGCGATGGCAGGACTGCCAATAACCCGAGCGGCACCTACTTGTCGAACCATTTCACCAGCGTCCTTGAATCAAAGATTGAGGGCGATTCCAGCAAGGGTGGAAACAGCTGTAATCTTGAAGGCGACATAAACCTGCTGTGTGGCACGACCAATACCCAGGGGCGATTCACCAACGGCGTGGCCTCGGATGATGTCTGTGACACGGCCGCCTCCAGCGCCACTGGGCTATTCCTGCATGCCGAGCTCAGTTACGACCTGAGGCACACAGGCGGCACCGTAGAACCGAGTGCGTTCATAGATACCGTGAAGGAAGTCTGCAGTTGCAGCGCGACCCTGGTAGAGCTCGCCTCGTTTACAGCGACAAGGCAGCAGCAAACCGCTGTTGTCCAGTGGTCAACAGCTGCTGAGGTCGACAATGCAGGCTTTCACCTTTGGAGAAGCAATACAGAAGACGGACCGTATGTCTGCATCACCGACCATCTCATTCCTGCCGAGGGCACCCCTGCCTGGGGGGCCGCATATGAACACACGGACCGCGATGTGCTCCCACACCAGACCTACTACTACAAACTAGAAGACGTGGACAATACAGGCAAAAGCACCTTTCACGGGCCTGTATCGACGATCCCCCAGGCTACCGGGCAACCGGATCTGGTCGTCATCTCACAGAGGGAGGACGGTCTCGCTCTGGAACTGACCCTGCCGCCTTTCGAGTTGGAAGCTGTTCAGGGGCCTGACAGCTGGTATCAACGGATTGCGCTGGATCAGTGGACAAAGATGGCCCGACCCGGATTTCCAGAAATCCCCTTGACCGGCGCTCTGATCCAAACGCCAGAATCGGGAAAGATTGAAGTTCACGTAATCGAGGGTGAGTATGAAGTAATCTCCAACTGTAACCTATACCCAGCACCTGAACTTGTCAGATCCCAGGACGGAACATCCATCCCGGTGTTCAGCAAAAACAATGAGATATACGCGTCCTCGGATTTTTTTCCCGGAAACTTGGCCAGAGTTAGTGCGCTGAGCGCCATGCGACGTGTCCCTGTGGCAAGGGTGACCCTGTTTCCATTTCAGTGGCATCCAGGCACTGGGGAATTGCGATATTACACGAAGATACGGGTGAATGTGCAGTTTGAAAGACCGCTTGGCCACATCGATTCCACAGCGCAACCAGGCCGTGAAAAGGATTGCCCTGCGCGCGCCTATTTTGAAACGCTAAAGAAAAGGGCCATCCTCAACTATTCTCGCCGCCGCCAAACAAGACGGACAAGGTGGCGATTGCCAGCCTTGTTTAGGCCACGCCCCCGTGCTGCTTTACGGGTGGAAGTCAATCAAACTGGCATGTACCGGATGACCTATGAAGATCTTATCGCCGCAGGGCTGCCAAGGCGTGTCCACGCAGATACACTTCAACTCTTTAACCAGGGATCCGAGGTGGCCATCAAAGTAGTTTCAAGAGGCCGCGGTAGGCGTCTCCGTTCTGGAGACCAGTTGGTGTTCTTTGGCAAGGGCGTGGACGATCCGTACACGGACACCAACGTATACTGGCTCCGCTGGGGACGCAGGCTGGGAAAGCGGATGGATTTGATTGATGGGTCAGTCGCGGCCTGGGGAATAATTCATCCCGAATCTTTCAGCGAATTGGTGCATCAGGAAGAAAACCATGTCATCTGGGCATCCATGCCCGGTGCCCCTGAAAATGACTATTGGTTCTGGGAAAAGATCACTGCCCCCAACACATCGGAATACATTGTGGACATCCCCTCGCCAGATGTGGACCGCGCCGAGGCCCTAGTGCGGGTTGCCTTGAGAGGACGCTCCACAGATCCTGTATATCCCAACCACCATACCATCATATCTATGAACGGCACCCTGATCGGAGACGTACACTGGGATGGGAATGGGGAGTATGTCCATGAAATGCCCGTTTCTCCAGCTTTCTTTCAAGACGGACCCAATACGTTGCGCATTGAATCGCCTGGGGATACAGGGGCAAGGGCAGACATTGTCTATTTCAACTGGGTGGAAGTGGACTATCATCGATACCCTGAGGCCGCTGATGACAGATTGCGGTTTACTGTGGAAGAAAGCAACACCCTGGGTATGGAACTTTCCAGATTTTGCGATCCGCTCATCAGTGTTTACGACATTACCCGTGACAGCGATCCCATCGAGATAACAGGGCTTTTTATTGAGCCGGATGGGGAGACATATACAGCTATCTTTGAAGACCTGGTCGGAGGAACGAAAACCTACTATGCCCTGAGTGAAGAGGGTTTTATACAGCCCTACAAGATTGCGCGCTGGCAGCCATCGAACTTGAGGCACGGTGGAAACGGCGCGGACTGGATCGTTATTACGTCAGAGAAACTTCTGGATTCGGTTGCGCCGCTGGTGCGCTTTCGGAAGAGACAGGGATTGCGTGCAAGAACGGTGAGTGTCGAGGATATTTACAATACCTTTAACCACGGCCTCGAGGATCCCAGAGCCATTAAGGATTTCTTGCAAAATGCTTACGACAACTGGGCTCCTCCAGCTCCTACATACGTATTTCTAGTAGGAGATGCCAATACAGATTACCGAGACTATCTCAAAACCGGAAAAGAAAACGTCGTGCCACCCCATCTTATGCAAACAGGCCTGGGTGTTACGCCAGAGGACAACTGGTATGTATGCATGGATGGTGAACAGGACATACTGCCCGACATGTTTATCGGAAGAATCCCCGGAGACAGCCCTGCAATGGTCACCGCATTGGTAGACAAAATTATCAACTACGAATCCTCGGACAACTCCGTTAACGACCAGGTTCTATTTGTCGCAGATGACAATGAACCGACATTTGAAAGACTAAACGATGCATTGGTGGATTACTTACCCGAGGGATTTGATGCCAACAGAGTGTACCTAAGTTCTTATGCAAGCGAAGCCCAGGCAACATGGGATCTTTTAGATTACTTGGACCAAGGCATGCTTATAACAAACTATGTGGGTCATGGCAGTGTCACCAACTGGGCTGGGGAGTACTTGTTTGAATCCGCCCATATTCCCGACTTGCTCAATCAAGGCCGTTTGACCTTTGTTGTCACCATGACCTGCCTGAATGGCTATTTTTCACACCCGTACTACTATTCTTTGGCAGAGGCGCTGATGGCAGCGGAACACACAGGGGCCATTGGCTGCTTCTCACCCACGGGCATTGGCTATACGTGGCAGCATGAGATCTTGAACAAGGAGGTATTTGCAAACGTATTTAATCTAAAAACCCCTGACTTGGGATCGATTACGACACAGGCCAAAATCGACGCCTATGCCAAGGGAATTTCAGCAGACATGGTAAAGACCTATGTCTTGTTCGGCGATCCGGCAACCAAGCTCAAGCTCAACAACTAGTCCCCCAATGTTGACCACCCCAAGAGCCAGCCCCCCTTACCTCATTCCAGCTCTTGAAATTCGTCGCGGAACCAATACAGCGATAGATATCCCAGTTCACGGAAACAGCATGGCGCCTTTGATCGCCCCCGGAAACCATGTGAGGTTACAGTTTGCAGACATAACGAGACTCAGACATGGGGATATTATTGCCTTTCTTGAGAAGGAACACCTGGTCGTCCATCGGCTTGTAAAAAAAAAGAAGACCAGCGGGGACTGGTGGTTTTGTCAGAAGGGGGACAACCTCTCCGGATGGAAGTGGGTGCATGAGAACCAGGTTGTGGGAAGGGTTGCATCTATCCAAAAAAACAAAGGCACGCTCAACTTGACCTCAGGACAGTGGCGCCTAATAAACCTGGTTCTGGGTTGGGTTGAATGGATTTTAGTAACGCTTTCAGATTGGGCAACCGCACGGACGATTTTCACGCTTGCCAAGAGGCGCATGCCGGTGATATCTATGATGTATAAGTTGTACTTAATTAGACTGATCGGTCTCACAAGGTCGTGCTTATTGCGATTATTGGGTGGGGGGTTGAATAATGACCTCAAAGCTCATCGAAAGGGAATTGGGATCCGAACTCCTGATCTATGAGGCCGAACAGGACACTGTTTTTGTACTCAATCCCACGTCGCGACTCATCTTCCAGCTGTACAGGGAAAAAAGAACCCCAAAGGAAATCGAGCGGGAAATCAGAAAGCGCTTTCACGTAAAGAGGGATGAAAAGGTCCTGTTCGCTGTCAAAGACTGCCTGGAGCAACTGCGGGATAAGGGACTCATAGAAGGCGATGAGTGAAATAATTAAATGCACGTCATCCCTGCAAAGGCGGGTATCGCGACAAAGGGGCAATGCACGTCACTCCTGCGAAGGCAGGAGTCCAGAACCAAACGGAATTATTCTGTTTTATGGATTCCCGCCTGCGCGGAAATGACGATCTTGGATAAATTACGAGACACGGCCTAGTGGAAAGACACAGACGTGAACGGACCAAAGAATAAAAATATGCCCAAGAATGCGCTGCTTCCGGAGTACGAGCCGCCAAAGATAATAGAATATACCAGCGAACAGATCCTAGAGGAAATCGGCCCGGCACAGGCGTGCAGCCCAGATCCATGCCCGCTACCATCTCCAGAGGCATGGGAGCGGTGGAAAGAGTATAAAGAAACTGATTAAAACTCGAAACACCTCATTTTTTACGTACGCCACCTGTAAAACAGGGGAACAAGGCCCCCCTTCCCACATACTGTTTCACACACATGAATCCAGATGGCTAAAAACCAACGACACGGGTCTCGAAATTGCCCGCAGTCTTGATGCTGGTGCTTCTGTAAATGAGGTCACCCAGCGTTTGGCTGCTAAATACGGCCTGTCAGAAGAGGTGATCAAACCAGATGTCCTGTCCCTGCGCAACCAATTGTCCAGTCGACATTTTTTGAAAGCCAGCGCCTGGAAGAAGCCCGTAAGATCGCCTTATCTGAATTCGATCTTTCTTCATCTTACGACCCGTTGCAACCTTTCCTGTCCCCACTGCTATATCTTCAGAACTCGGGGTGAGGCGGACAGGGAGCTGCCGTTAGCGCTGATTTTTTGCATGATCGACGAGCTGGCAAGTCACGGTGGAAAATCCATCACCCTGAGCGGTGGAGAACCCTTACTGCATCCTGAGATAAAAAAAATTCTCGCGTACGCTGCGCAGAGGGTAGAGATTAGAATTCTGACAAACGGCACCCTTCTTGACCGGGGTTGGGCAAATTTTTTGGCAGACCTGAATGTGTTTGTCCAGATCAGCATCGACGGCTCAAGCGGAAAAATCCACGACTCCATAAGAGGGACTGGCACATTTGAAAAAAGCCTCGAAGGTCTTGCACACCTTCAG
Source organism: Myxococcota bacterium (assembly GCA_030065855.1). Classification (GTDB taxonomy): domain Bacteria; phylum Myxococcota_A; class Polyangia; order JAAYKL01; family JAAYKL01; genus JASJCT01. The sequence continues at coordinate 62,818 of JASJCT010000048.1, read as the reverse complement.
ACAGCTGGGGCAACCGTTAATTTATCTACCACAGTGATGAAGCCAAACCTACATGACCTGCCACAGATCATCTCTTTGGCTGAGCAGATAGGCGTTCCCTTTGTTCGATTTTTGCCACTTCGCAGAAAAGGAAGGGCAGAATTGGCATGGGAGGCCATTGGCTCAGGGGTGACCCGAACCGATTATGAGCACATCTATGCATCTATCGCTGCCTTGGGGCCAAATAGCTGGTCAGGGCTTGAGATCAGTTGTGGATTGAGCGGCTTTCTTTTAAAAATGCCCACACAATATCAACAGGATGACATCTGGTGTGCGGTGGGAAGGCAGGTAGTCATCGATGTGAACGGGGATGCCTATCCATGTGTTTTGATGATGGAAGACGCGTTCCGATTGGGCAACGCCTTTCAATCCAGACTGGGCGACTTGATACGGGCCAAGACCATGACCGGACTGGTCCAGTCCCTCAACAACCGCAGGCGCGAAATAGAAAAATGCGCTGTCTGCAATTGGCGAAACCTCTGCCAGGCAGGGTGCATGGGCCAGGCACTGGACCACAAAGGGACTATCTGGGACACGGATGATTTCTGTGATTATCGCAAAGGGGCGTACAAGGCAGCCTTTGATAGGATATTAATGATAGACGATAGTAAATTGTCTCCGAATCATTGAATATGATTCAGTATTACAGAATTCTGAATGTAGGGATTTCCCTAGAGTCTGATTCACCCCAATTCCTTGAGCAATTCAACTGGAATTACAGCTGGTTTGAGGTGCCGTCTATTAACAACGGAAAACAACTCAGTTTCTCAGTTCGACTCAGAGGTGCGCCCGCGCACATTATCTGTGAGAAAGCCACCTCCTGGCGCAACTCATCCTATTATGAGCCTCTGGCAGATCATCCCAACCCTTGTGCCCATGCCCACCAGATAGTCCTTCGTCACCTGGTTAACGCGTTTGATGATTTTGTACTGATTCACGCGGGAGTGGTTGCTAAAAATAGGGCTGCCGCAATTCTGTCAGGCCCTCCAGCTGTGGGCAAAACAACCCTGGTGCTCAGACTTCTACAAGAGGGATTTACCTTTTTCTCAGATGACGTCTGCCCGGTTCACAGACAAACAGGGCAGGCATCCCCCTTTCCACGCAGTGTTTGGCTGGCTCCCTCTAGTAGCAAGCCCCAAAAATGGATCAGACAAAACAGAAAAGTACCCATCAGGCCCGACAAATTGGAGGCCCCGGTTGGTATCGCAGCGTGCCAAGCCAAGTGCGTCCTATACCTAGATCCAGGGAAGGTCTGTGACAGCTTCCACGAACTTGAGATAGGTGTGAAGCTGGAATGGGAAGCAGACGTTATCCAGGGGCTTGAAAAACTGGTAGGCGTTTCCCTTCAGAAGCGCAAGACACCTTTGTGCGAGTGGCGGGTTAAGTATCCCAAGGGAGAGGGATTGACACGCAACGTGAAGGAATATTTGAACACACAACGGCAAAGAATTTGGAATGCTTACAAAATCGATAGGATCCAGCCCAACTTTGAAAGGTCGCCCGTTCTAACCCCGATGCCAACCCACCAGGCCGTGTTTCACCAACTTGGAGATCTAAAGCAGGGACCGCCCCACATCCTGCCAGGCCGTTTTTTTATGGAACTGAGCACATTGTTTAACAATGTCCCTTGCTACAGACTGACTACAGGTAAGCTGGAAAAAATGATCGCACTGACAAGGGGGCTGTGGCAAGAGCTCTCAACGGAAACCAACTACTTCTCAAGGTAGCGCAACAGCAATTGAACCACTTCCTCCTGCAGTGTTGCCCGATCCATTGTAGGCGGGACATCGTGGACGAGCCAGCGGGTCAGCTGGGTTGTTGTTTGGCCCAATACCGCGGCCATGGCAATGACATCCCCCTGGCGGACATCGGGCCGGGCAGCCAGCAGAGACCCCACCTGAAGGGCCAGGGCTAGGTCACCCTTTAATTGATCAGGGGTATTTACGGTCGGCGATGCCCGCAATACCTCGGCTGAGAGCGCCTTTGTCAGGGCTGGATTGGCCTCGTGTAGGGCCACCAAGTCAGTGAGGAACCCTCGCACGCCATGGTCAAGTGGCACCGTTGGATCTGAGAGACGCTCAAGGGCCTTGTCGATCACTTGGTGTACCTCGGCATGATGCTTGGCCATCAAGCAGGCGAGCAGGCTGTCCTTGTTTGGAAAGTACTGATACAGGGACCCCACTGAGACCCCTGCCCGCTCGGCGATCTTGTTGGTCGTTGCGCCTGCATAACCCAGCTTGGCAAAGATATCAGCAGCTGCTTCAAGCACAGCCGCGACCATCTCCTTTGACCGCTGTTGGCTGGGCTGCTTGCGGATGCCGGGAGGCTTTTGCCCAGGGCTCCAGCCGGCTGCTCCCTGGACAGAAATGCGAGTCGATCGGTCGGATTGCCCAGACCCCTGCCCTGCCCTGTTGGCCTGTTTCTTATTGAAATAATTAGTCTTTTCCTTGTTGCTACCCTGCACCATAAACGCCTCCTCCACGCGAGTAGACAAAGCGAGCAATCACTCGCATTATAGATAATGGGAACGATGAAACCCAATGTCAACTGGCCCATGATGGTCACGATAAGGAGGTAGCGATGCGCACGAATACTCGAACCTCGAACTCCGATACAACCGTCAATAGCGGACTCCCAAAGCCACATCAATGCCCATGGTTCATGCAGTACATGCTGGTAAGCCCGCTTCGGCGCTTGTTGGAACCGGCGCACAGGCTCGTCGGTCCCCATGTCAAGCCCGGCATGACCGTGCTGGATCCGGGGTGCGGCTTTGGCTATATCAGCCTGCCCCTGGCGCGCATGGTGGGCCCCCAAGGATTGGTCCTCAGCGCAGATGTATCCTCATGGGCGTTGGCCCGCTTAGAACACCGCGCCCGCAAGGCAGGGCTTATCGACCGCATCGAGGCTCGCGTTTGTAACCCCAGAGACTTGGGGTTCGACGACTACAGGGGCGCTGTCGATCTCGTCACTGTGATCCACGCCCTTCACGAGTTCGAAGACCTGCCCGGGTTTTTAGAGCAGGTCAGGAGGTTGCTAAAGTCCACTGGACGATTGCTGGTGGTTGAACTAAAGGGCCATGTGACGCAAGACCAATTTGCAGCCGAGATGCACTGCTGTCGCCTTGCTGGCTTTACCGAGCTCGATCCCCCTCAAGTCGGCCCCAAGCGCCAGGCAGCCCTGTTGGCCCCGCCCATGAGCTAGGTGTGTGACGCCTCAGGATCGGCCTCTGGGTCGACTGGCTCTGGGATGATGTCATCATCTTGCAGGTCTTCCCTGTCTTCTTTGTTTTTAATCGCCTGTTCGCTTGGAATGAATCGAACTTGAGTCTTTACCTCAAATGATACTTGGGTCAGCAGCTTTGCCAGCTCGTCGGAGAAATTTGTGTGCTCTAAAAAGAGCCGGACTTCTTTGCCCACCACATTGAGCACTGCGTGTTTTGTCTCGTCGACCGTGGATACGATATGAGCGATGATCTCCTTGGGCAGCTTCAAGTCGCCCAAGAGGCTCTTTAACCGGCCCTCTCGCAACAAGGTCTCAACACCGCGCTTGATGCTTTCTGGCATCACCTTTTCAAAGATGGAACTATCTTCTGGGGATTTATCTATCGGAGGCGGGCCTGGTTGTGAGGATCGTCGGTTATCGTTTTTCATTGTGTTACTCCATTGGTTGTGTCGAAACTGTCTCTGGCGACTGCCGTGTGGCAGCGACGAGCCGGTTCACATTGTCGAGCTCGATTTCGAGCGCTTTGAGGCGAAGTGCTGTGCGCTTGGATCGAGCGTTTTTGGCCCGGATCACTGAAACTGCAACAATGCCACACACGAGAGCCCCCAAGATAAAAGATACGAGCATCGCCCCCCATAATCTCACCTCGACCAAGGGCACAGGGGGAGTCGGCTGCCACGGCAGAGATGGGGCGTAAAGCACGACCCAACCGTTGTTGGCCAGGGCCACAAACAGCAGTGCGACCACAAAGACAGCGCCCAGGAGTGTGTAAAAGACGCCTAAGCGCGTTGACATCCGTCCTGTTCCACTGGCGTGTGCCATGGATCCGCGTCCCCCTACCTGCCTGCCTTGTGAAACGCGCTATAAAGATGGGCAAAGGTCTCGTCGAGATGCTCGGGCATGACCCGTGTGTCTGCCAGAAGGGGCATGAAATTCGTATCGCCTGTCCAACGGGGAACGATGTGCACGTGGAGGTGATCCTCGATACCGGCACCAGCTGCCTCTCCCAAGTTAATGCCGATATTGAGCCCCTGGGGATTGATCACCTCTTTGATGATTGTCTGGGTCAATAGGACCAAATCGAATACCTCTTTTGCCTCGGTGCTGGATAGTACTTCGAGCCAGGGCACGTGCCGCTTTGGCAGCACCATGGTATGGGCATGGGCGTAGGGAAACCGGTTCATAATGACAAAGGCCGCTTCTCCTTCAAAAAGAATCAGGTTTTCCCGGTGTTTTTCCGGTCCGTCGGCCAGGGCTGTACAAAAGACGCATCCATCTGGCTTTTCACCGCGAATGTAATCCATGCGCCATGGGGTCCAAAGGGTATCGCTCATTGGGAACTACCTTTTCGCATCTGTGAGTAAGGGGTCTGCCACATCCATCTCGCCCCATCAATATACCTAAAAAAAATATCACCGTAAAACACGCGTAAAAAGGGGTGTGAAATTTGCCATTTAGTAAGATAAAAACCTACAATACCCTACATGAACCCCATTAAGCCCCAACGAAAATGCCAGCAGGTACCATTGGTGGAGCACATCAACGGCTTTGCACTCACCCGGGCGGCCCATCAAGTACTTCTCAAGCAAGCCGCGGTAACGAGCGAAGGCGAGATAGAAACCGAGGGAAAGAACGACGCGCGCTACTACGGCAGTACCTTACTGACCATTGACCTGGATAGCGATGCCATTGACGCTGGCCCTGGCAGTGCGCATCCGGAAATGATAGCAGCATTGGCACGCACCTCATTGCTCTTTCGCATCCAATTGTTGCGACTTGCGCGCCTGGAAGCAGAGCGGCGCACGGCGCCCTATCTCTTGCGGGGAATGTCCGCGGAGACCCAATTTAGGATTGATAACCATCGACTTTTGGTGGATATTAATATCGAGTGTTTGCTAGCTGATCCGGCGGTGGGGGGTGTTCGTCACCTAGATGAGGGTCGAAGATGAAGCTGCCCGCCACTGTTTATTACGTCGATTTTCGCGGGCTGCATCCAGGGATTATCGGCCGGCGGCAATCGGCGAACAAGGAGACGCGCAATCGGAGCAAGCGGGTTGCAGCCTCGTCAGATACGAATACGTCAAAAGAGGCCGGACTCGCACCAGGGCGATTGATGAGTGGACAATACTCCCGCAAGGAGGTCAGCCGGTTCTTCGGTATGACCGAAGGTCGACTTCAATATTGGGATCGATCCGGATTCCTCTCTCCCACGGGCCATAATGGCCGCAGGCGATGCTACACATTTCAGGATTTGGTCGGGATCAGATCTGCAAAGACATTGCTCGATCGAGGCATTAGTGTTCGAAAGGTGCGCCAGATCCTAGACCGCCTCCGAAATAAACTGCCGAACTCTCCTCATCCAATAGATCGCTTGCGGATTATGAGCGACACCAAGCAGGTCATTGTCATCGATGCGGATCGGGAATTCGAAGCTGACACAGGACAGTTATTGCTCGACTTTCACGTAAACGAGCTTCGTCAGGAGATAGTGGCAGAGCTACCGGCCAAGCGATACGAGAACAAGGAGCGCAGCGCCTACGAGTGGTACTTGGAAGGCTGCAGGCTAGATGAGGACGAATCCACGATCGCAAAGGCCGAGGAAGCTTACCATAAAGCCATTCACCTAGATCCGACCCTTGCCACGGCCTACACCAATCTGGGCAACGTCATGTACCGACGCGGCGCAGTCGAGGACGCCAGGACTCTTTACCAAAAGGCGATCGAAGTCGACGAACAACAACCAGAGGCGCACTATAATTTGGGGTTTTTAGAGTTCGAAGCAGGGCAGTTGGAAGCGGCTGAGCACTGCTTTACCAGGGCCTTACACCTGGACAGCACATTTGCCGATGCCCACTTCAACGTGGCCATGACCCTACTGCGATTGGGCAAGGTAGATCGCGCGCGCCACCACCTCCAATCCTATCTCGCAGCCGAGCCCAACGGTGCCTGGGCTGATATCGCCAGAAAACGACTGGAGAATATCAACTACTGACCCGGCCTGGCGCAATGCCGGGTAATCAACTCGATGGCAACCGATTAAAGCTGATAATGCCCGCTGCTTCATCAAACAATAGATCAGCTGCCAATAAGCCTACCAGTGTCCATCCTTCGGATATTTCAACTAACTTTTCGTAAGACAAGAACTTGAGACAGACCGGCATGGCCTCGCAGAAGTTTTGGGCAAACTTGAGCCCAGCACCTTCGACCTCCTCGTCCCTCTCCAGTTTGAACAGCACGATGGAGGTGATCATGATACTGCCACCCAACAGCACCGAGGTCAGCACTGGTTGCACGTTGCGGAACATATACCCAGACCGCTGCAACCCAGCCGCTGGATTGGCAGCGCTGGCGCCGGCGTTGGCCACTCCGCCTGGAGCGCCGCCGCCTGCTGGTGCGACATATATCACTTGTGGCACCACCCGCCCCCTGGCCGATATCTTATCCCTTAAATAGACCAGCGCCATGCTGATCAAATCGAGTCCAGAGCCGATGGTTTTAAGGGACCACAAGGCAATGTCTGCCTTTTGGGACGCGGTGATTTCAGACATGGACTTGTATGAACTGCCTGGCCCAGCAGGCAGCCAGCTCCATACCTGGTTGCTTACTGGCACTAGAAAAATAATGGCGTTCATAAACGTCTCCACGCCAGCTGGCTTGGTTCCCAGCCGAAATGCCCGGAACCGGTTGACCCGCGTCGCCCATTTTGGGGTTGGATTCTGATAGACAGCACTTCGAGCGTTGTCAAAAAAGGTCTGGGCATCACTCAATGGCTCCAGAATGCCCCACAACAGGTAGCAAGCAGAGTAGATCTGCTGCCAGGTCCGCGCTGATATGCGCGAGGGGCAAATGTTGTCTGGACATTCATCGTCAGTGGCCACACCCACTTCTAACATCATCCGATCTTCAACAGCAGAAGCAAACGGGTTAGGTAGGGGATGATCCTGGAACCACTTAAGATCGCTGGCGGAAAACGGGGCTTTCCCCTCATTGATAGCTTTGTAAATGATGGTCACGGGAACTGCCACAATCAGGGTCGCGAGATTGAGGGGGGTGAGCTTGGCACCGCCGGCAATCTTGCTGAATAGCCAAGAAATCACTGGAATGTCCACCTCTTGGTTCCAAAGGGCTGTAATGGCTGCAAAGGCCGTCTCCACCACTGTGAACAAGATGTCCACTGCAATGCTGACAGCCTCCACCCCCGCTTCTGCGAGTCCCTCCAACACTGACAAGAACCCTTTGATCAATAGGTTGGACATCTGCTCTGGATTGGAAAAGATACCGACAAAATATTTGATGGCTTGATTAAAGGCAGTGATCGCTGGACCATTGGTCACCTTGTCCTTGACCCGCTCATAGAGATGCTTCCAGATATTCTCCAGCACAGTGGGATCTGGATCCCAGACAGTTCCCGGGTCGTCATCTGACAGGTTGGCCTGGAGTTTTTCCAACAAAAAGTTGTTTTCCACGCCATAGGATTGGAACAGCTGCGCGCCAAAACCTTGGTTTCCTATCGCCGCCGAAGGATGAATCCTCCTCTCAAACCCACGGTCGCCTGAGATCATTTCGCTCACAGATCGATTCCCCATCTGCTCGATGATCTGCTGAAAATATTCGTGAATCTGACCTTCCAGGCCGTCGAAAAAGCTGTCTACCATGGCCTGCACGCTTTGCAGCATGGCCACGGTGACATTGAAGCTCTTGTTCAACACGGTGCTCAACACCTGCTGGGTGCGGACAATGTCGTCCCATTCAAAAATGTTGCGGAAGAAATCCACCACCTTGCGGGCGATGTCAGCAATGGCGCCGCCCCACTTTTCCAGTGTCTGGGAGAGAAAGCCAAACACGGCTTCTCCCACTTGATAGGCAGATGTCAGGGTCACCTTGATACTTTTTACTGCTTCGTCTACCCAGTCCACCACCACGTGGACCGCATCCTCCACTGCGCTTATCACTACTTTGGCCGCCTTCTTGACCCCGTTTTTGAAATCGTCCCAGAGGGATGAGAGGCTGGTCAGAAGGTGATGATCCAAGGGCAACGCGTTGATATGGATGGGATCAATGGATGCCATCAGGGTCTGAACCTCTTCATGGGTATGGTCAGTAACCACGGGTTCTGAGCCACTGAAATCAATGGACCAATTGGGAACTTCCCCAGGTGTGATGGGGCGTTCGTATGGTTCGTCCCCTTGCACCTGGTAGTGGTGGCTCTGCACATCCGGGTGTTGCCAAACCGCTCCAGTGCCAGTCGGTCCTGTGGCCATAAACAAGGTGGAGAACCTGGCGCCCCTGGCATCTGGCTTTTTAATCGTCCCCATGGCCTGTTTGATGGCCTGGGCCACTGGACCTGCGGCAGCCTTTAACGACTCGTTTGAGGGATCGAACAAGGCGGGTTGGCCAGCGCGGGGAGAGGTCAGGGTGGTCTCGGTGATCTTGGATAGCGTATTGTGCAGATGATCATCAGGCAAGATCACCACCCGGTGATCCTTGGGCATGAAATCAGCCCAGATCTTGAGCGCTGCTGTTGCCAAACTGTCGGCCTGAGAAGAGACGGTGAGCCGTCCTGTGGCGTCGGTGCGAAACATGGCCGACTGGTCGGGGCCAATGGCATAGGCCACATCCCCTACGGTGAGTGTAATATCCGACTCTGCCCAGATCCGAATGCGACGGCCAGGGGTGGGGTTGTCATTGGCATCCCTCATGGTCAGCACTGTCTGGTAGACCGTGGTGCCGTCCGCGTTATCCTGACGGGCATCTGCCTCTCCCCAGGTTTGGATCAGACGGCTTTGGGCCTGGAGGGTCGGCATGGATGGGGCCAGGGTCAAATCATTCAAGCCAATAAAGGCAGCGGTGCCCGGAATGCCTGGGTTGTCGTTCTGACTGAGATCTGTCACCGTGCTCTGGGGCTCAGACAAGGACCAGTAACCCTTGAGGTCAGCATCAGCGCCTGCCAACTTACCCGATACCTTGCGATGCCAATGAAGGGCGATATCCTCTGCGCTGCGGGCCGTGTTCCAAACCCGAACCTCCCGCATCCAGCCATTGTTAAATGAATATTCATCCCCGTGGCGCTTGCCGATGGTCATGTGTGGATTGGCGCCGTAATCCAGTGTTCCAGTAAGCCGGCTGGTAGAGAATGCCTGTTCGCCGTTGATGTAGAGGAGCTTAACGCCAGTGGATCGATCATAAACGCCAGCCACGTGGTTCCAAACCCCGGGCTCAATCTCTCCATGGCCTGGATTGGGGTTGAACAGCTCCTCCTGGGAGAGCCCCTTGGTGTAAAAACAGACCTTGTTTGAGAGCTGATAGCGACGCAACTGAAACCCATCGCCTTTGGATACAAACACTTGATCTGGCAGGTCAAAGGACTTGACCTTGACCCAGCACTCCACAGTGACCGCGTCGGTAAAGGCGAGGTTGTCTGCTGTGCCGCAGTCGATAGCACTGTCCGCGTTCTGGACCAGAAAGGCCCGGCCAGGCAGGTTGTCCAAAAAATCAGTACGCGACCAGCAGGCATTGCCGTGAAACACGGCGTTATTGCCGTTGGCTGTAAAATCCCTGGCACTGGTGATGGTAAAATTCCACATGCCTGCGATGCCGGTCTCGGCACCGCCAAAAAGCTGATACAGGGTATCGTTCAGATCCGTTGCCGATCTGGCCGAGTTCCAGACGCGGACAAATGCCAGGGCGCAGTTGGCCACCGCAGAGACGGGCTGCGATTGCGCATCCAGTGCCGCACCCGCAGTCAGGTGGCCGGCATTACTCGACAGGGATGCCGCAGCAGGGGTTGCCCCCTCTGCCACTCCGTTGACAAAGAGCGTTAGCTTAGCCCCATCATAGACAGATGCCACATGGTACCAATGGCCGGGTTGTAACACCGTAACGCCGTATGCGACATCTCCTGCCCGAGTGACCTGAAGCACGCCCTCTTGCACGGCTATCCCATAGGCCACCTCGCCATTGGGGGCGTGGGATAGCACTGTCCCTGAAATGGCCTCGGCAGTTGGAGAGATCCACGCCTCTAAGGTGAACGTGTTTGTTCCTGAAAAGGTGAACATCGGGGCGTTGCCAAAATCCAAATACCCCGCCTCCTGGGTAAACATCACTTCTGACACGGGTATACTCAGGGGAACCGGGGAGGAAGTTACATCTGCCGTAACATCCACATCACCGTTGTTGGCGTTTGGGCTCACGTCGTGGCAGATGCCAGTTTCGAATCGCCAGGCGCCGATCAATCCCTTTTCATCCCCAGCGAGATCATAGTTGCGATGGGCCTGAATCTGGGGTTGATCCCTGGCTGTATTCCAAAAGCGAACCGCGTCTAAATGACCGGTATATCCGGCCTTTCCGTCACTGTCACCGCCCAGGTAAAGGGTTCCTCCGGCAATGGACGCCACAGTGGCTGGCAGCGGATGTTGTCCTACGAGGGCACCGTCCAAGTAGAGATAATACCCCCCCTGAGATTGATCTTGGCCCCCTGTTTGCTGGCGCACCACTGTCACGTGATGCCAGGCTCCATTCAAGACAGGGGTGTTGGCTTGGCTGCTATAGGTGGCACTGCTGCCCGAGGCGACCATTTCCATCGCGATGACCCCGCCAGCTTGGATCGACACGGCCGCTTTGTTGTTTTCATCGGCGCATAAAACCAATATCTCCCCATGTGTTTGGGCTTGAATCCAGACCTCAAGTGTAAAATCCCCTTGTCCGATCTCATAGGCAGGGATGGCGGGCACTGTAACGCATGGACTTGAATCGGAGGTCAGCCCTAGGGAGAAGGTCTCCCTGTGCATGTCCAGCTGAGAGATAGCCATGGCAGCGGCATTTGTCAGCAGGCTCAGGTTGAGGTTAGGGGAGCAGTCGGCAATGTTGCCCGTATTGAAGTTCCAGTAGCCCACCAATCCAGGTTCATTGCCCACCAGGCGCACTTTCATGCGTTGGTAGATGTCTTGCACGTTCCGGCCGATATTCCAGAGCGACACCGCACCTAGGGACAGGTTAAATCCCTTCATGGCCTGTGGGATCAGATCGCCCAGGCTACTGTCTGGCAGCTGAATCATCAACTCCTTGGGGTCTCGCACGCCAAAGGCAAGGGGTTCGTCCGGGTTGGTGGGCGTTATATTGAGATCGCAGGTGAGGCCTGGCGCTGAGACCGGCACCCCATCCAAATAGAGGATCAAAGCCCCGGATTTGCGCACTGCCCCAACGTGGTGCCAATCCCCATCGTTGGCATCCAGATCTCCCTCAGAAGCAAAAACGTGTTCATCGGTGCCATCTCCACAGACAAATATCAGGCTGCCGTCTGGACCGATAATCAGTTTAAACCCAGCTGGATGGGGAACCGCGTCCGTTGGGACCGGCATATGGGACGCGATCACCCCGCCGCTCAGGGTGCGAACCCAAGCAGCCAGGCTAAAATCCCCTGTGCCAAAATTATAGGCTGGGATCCCGGGCAACGTTGTGGACGCAGCATCTGCCCGGTACACAGCCTGATAGTTGCGGTAACTGGGCAGCAGGTCCACCGTGGGCCAGGTCACTGTTCCAGCTGAATCGCCGTCATTACCGATGGGAGAGCTGTCCTTGGCTGTGCCGTCCTGAAACAACCAGGCGCCGATCAACCCGCTGGTGGATGCGGGCATCAGGCCGTAACGGTTGCGGGAGATGTCGGACTGGCTACGGGCGACGCTCCAGAAGCGCACAGCAGACAAATCGCCGTTAAAACCTCCAGTACTATCCCTGCCGATAGTGACACCCGCTACTGGAAACTGACCAGAATGTGACTGGGTGAACGTCTGGGTCAGATCCCCGGATACATAGAGCTTGATGGTATTATGCCCGTCGTAGGTGACTGCCAGGTGTCGCCAGCGATTTTCGCTGAGCGCGCTGCCCTGGGCAGCAGTGAGGACCGTGCCAGCCAAATCGATCGAAACAACGCCTTCATCGTCAACCCTTATGGCATAGAGTGGGTGACCGTTATTATCTACTGCGGTAAATACTGGTCCCCCAACAGATGTGTCCATCCAGGCCTCTACGGTAAAGGCTGACGTCTGATAGCTGGCATTGGCACCAATGGCGATGTGTCCATCGCCGGCCAGGGAGAGCACTTGGTGTGAACCAAAAATAGAATTGCTTTGGGGCATGGCAAACCTCCTATGAAAAAAAGATGGATGCAATGGTGATAACCACCTAGACTATCCCCATCAAATGCAGTGGCCTCGACGAGTTATCTTTCCCCCGCCTCGGGCGCGATGGTGACGAAAGTCCTGATGCCAATTTTTAGGCAAGCGCCTCAGTATGGCTTCTGGGGTGCGATCCTGACAGGCTTCGTAGACATTTTGAACCCGGGCGTCTCCGCTGACAAAGCCGCCAGTGATGAACGTTCGGTCGGCGATATCCAAAGCCTGGCCCTTGTCACCGACCACGTCGACGTTTATCACCTGACCATTGTATGCCACGATGCTGATGTTGGTCAGCGGCATTACCCCCTTGGTGGTTTTGACCATATCTCCAACCTTTAACTGTCGCGCAAGGCGTACGCCATGGGGCGTGACAAAGGGGTGACCTGACGAGGCCAGGACGCGATGGTGGCGGGTTTTGACCTCGTACATATACGCTTCGGTTCCATAGGTAAAATACATCACCTTGGCCTTGCGCCGGGTCGTGGGGTCTGCCAGGATCAGATCCCCTGTCTCCAGGGATTTGATGGGTTTGGTAGACCCGTTCGACATGGTCACACGCGTGTTCGGGGCCACACACCCGTATTTGAGCCAGGTTTTGGGTAAATCGTATAGGGAGTCTCCTTGGGAATCCGGCGCGTTGGATACGATAAAATGCTGGAGTTTGCCGTTGACCGTTAGGCCGAGGTCATAGTTAAAGGTGACCTGCTGTCCCCCAGCCTCAAAACATGGAACACCAAATTCCGCAGGATTCAGGTCCCATTGCACGCTGTTTTTTTCATAATCAAATCTAGTGTTGGGATCGCCAAAGAACCCCTTTGAATTGCTCATCAAGCAGCCGCCCCCTTCTTTGTCTCGGCTGATGGTGATGGAGCTGCTGGCATTGGCGTACTTGCCATTGGGCAGTTTTTTCGGGGGCGTTATCTTCCCACCCTGGGGACCGCCTGAAAAGGTAAACGCACCCGAAACTTCAAAAGAGATACCGTCCCACCCGGTACCGGGCTCCTTGTAATCGCAGTCCATGCCGCCCCTAGCCATTACCCAGCAGATATAGATAATCTGCTCACCACTGTGAGCGTTCTTTTGCACGGGATTGGACCAGGTCGTATCCACCGTGAATGGAGGTAATTGAGTCACGTGGGCATAGTAGGTATGGTGGTGGGCCTTTCCCTTTTTGACGTAAAACGTGGCAAGCAAGGTGATGCCTTGGGGCGGTATCGTCGCTTTGGCGAGTGCATTGCTGGCGCCAAAATCGGTACCACCGGCAAACTGGGACACGGTTTTGGGGGTACCTACAAATTTCTGGGTCTGATTGTTGAAAAATCGCAGGGTGATTTTACTGACATCTGTTCCCCCTTTTTGTGAGGAAAAGGCCGACCCAAGGAGATTTCCTGTTGCCCCATCAACCTCCAGGCCACTCAACACATCGATATGGATGGGGTCGGAATGGCCTGGTTCAGTCAGGGTTAAGGGGTGGGGTACAGGGGCTGCTGCTTTATGTTGCTTCTCCAAACGCGTCAATTCCCGGTAGAATTGAGGCGCGTTGGCCTTTGTCACCCCAGAGGCTCTCAGGCCATTGTAATAAACGCGTTTGTGGTGGGGTTTGGATAGGTTTAGTGGCGTGATAGTGGACGAGGGGGTTTCAGCGATCAGGCGGGCCATATCCTGCCCGAGATTTTTCTCCCCGGCCCGGGCCGAGTGACTGCCCAGGGTCACAGCGATGCAAATACTGAAAAAAAGAAGCACAGCAGCAATAATCGATTTTGCCATAACGACGTTTCCTTTCTCTTTGGCCTTATTGAGAGACATCCCCCCCCAACGCAGCGCGGTCATAGATTCAGGTCGTTAATTAAATGAATCCCCCAAGAATTAAGGCAGTAGTATTGATATAATGCTTTTTTGATGTGTCAAATTGTTTATTGCATTAGCGCAATTAGGCCATTATTTCCTCTTCCATCTCTTTGGGCGGGGATTCCCCTTTGGCCAGCAGGAAGGGGAGTATTAAGGGTAACGGCGGGGGAGTTGGCATATGGCGAAATAAAAGCTCGGTTGAACAGATAATCATATCAGCAGAGACTTCGTTCCAGATTTCAGTATCGATCGACTCTGTCTGCATCGATTTACTCCTTACCCAAACATAGTGTCGGAGGAAACGCCCAGAGCTTTAATTTAATTGCTTCATGCTATCCCAATTAACAAAGGCCAAACCCGTGTTCATGATTGAGGTGCTGTAGAGATATTCAACAGGACTGCCATTCACACTGGTCTTCCACACCTTGCCATCATCAAATGTGGTGAAATACAATACCCCTACTTCCTCGTCCACGGCGATGCCGATTGGATCCTTGAGCAGGTCTTTGACGACATATGCAATGCCATTTTCCAGGCGATCAACATCGATCTTTGCAATATATCCAGGCGGCTCTGAAGAAAGCGCCCATTCCTCGCCCCGATCGGTAAAGAATAGCATTCTATGGGTTTGATCGAAATATAGATCAAGGGGCATTAAGCCGTTCTCAAAAATCAGTGTCGTCAACGCCTTTACATTCTCAGGTGTAATACGGCTGCCCGCACTTGTACTGGCGCGCCTGATCTCTCCAGCACTTCGATCTGTCCAGTAAAATTGCCCCTTGGGGATATCCAGGGCAATGCCCACAAATTGATGCTCGTCAACAGGCGTGTCAGTAAAATCGACCAACACCTCGAGGTCTTGGTCAGCGTGAACCCCAGTCATTGGCGCGCGATAGACCCGCTGACCTTCGCGATCACAAAAATAGACCATGCGATTGATGTGATCCAGTTGGAGCTGCTTTGGTGTCTTCAGGCCCCACCCCCTGGGCACGACATCTTCAACATTAGATCCATCTAGATCTGCTCTTTGAATGCTCGCGTCGTCGGCATTCAAGTAGATCATGTTTGAATAGTACATTTTCCTTTCAGCTTTATCGATGGCAACAGAATCCGGGAAGTAACCAGTACCGATCCTTCTTTTAGACATGCCATCCAGTGTGCCCACGTAGATCCCGTGATCAAACGCATTCGTCCAGTAAAGCAGCTTCCCAGCATGCGTATCATCTGATTGCTCATCTGTGGATTGTTCTTCGTCAGTTGATGGTTCGTCAGTCGATAGTTCGTCAGTTGACTGCCCATCAGTTGAAGAGTCGTCGCAGGATATAATACACAAAGCAAGGCCTAATAATGCCCATAATGACAGATACAAGTTCATCATTTTTATGCCCACTCGGCCAGAATAGCGTCGATATTATCCACATTGTCATCGGCGATGACGATGTTCTCTTTGGTCCTTCCCAGGTTGAATTTTTGAGCGTGTTTGATCTGGGCCTGCTGCCACACTGATTTATCGACATATGGTCTGTCAATGCCCTGTTGTTTGGCATAGCGCTTCAACACTGCCACTGCCAGGGCATCACAGGCCACCCTGTCTTTTGACGCTAGAACAAGGCCCGGATCTGCCGTATCCATGGTCGCGTCTGCTGGACCTCCAGTTAAAATGATCGACACTGCATCCACCACGTTCATGGCCATTTTGGGTATGGCCAGGTTCATTTCGGCAATGATTTCCCCTAAATTGGCCTTGTGAATGCCCGTGGTGGGCCCTGGACGTCTGGTACCAGGACCAAATTCACTGGCATACTCACTGATAGACATCTCGGATAATATTTCATCGGCCTCGTCGTCAGTGAGCCCCTCCCCTGCAATTAACCTGTCAATGGGATGAAGCACACCCACAATACTTTTCAAGCAGCAGGTAAAATCCGTGTTGGAGCCAATGATGGATTCATGGTTTTTTAATATGGGGACGTTAATAAAGTGGTCGAACGATCCATCGAATAAAGATAGGGGCATCCTAAACTTGTAGTGGATATGTTCAAATGCATTGGACGTAACAACCCTATAGGGGTCGTTCTCCCATGCCAGGAAATTTACACCCTCTTCTTGGGCCATATCCAGGATCCCAGTGTCTGCAGCCCACCATTTTGTCGGCATTCGATACCCACTGGCTTCGGCAATGGTAATACAACGGCTGTCTGTTTTTTCCTTCACCACCTTGATGACAGCCCTCAATACCTCTGGATGTGTATAGACCCGTGCTGGAAACAGGAAATCCGGTCCGGTGATATTGGGTTTGACCACAACGGAGTCTCCGTGTTTTATCTCATCGAGCCCACCTGCCAGGTCAATGGCGGTCCTGACCATCTCTTCGATACTGTCTTTTCGCGTAATCCCTACTGTGGCAGTATCGGTCAATGGGTCGAGTTCTGGCAGTTCATGTGGATTTTCATCACAACCGGTGAGCATTGGCGAAAGGGACATGCCAGCTAGTGTGACCCCGGCAACCCGTATAAACCCCCTTCTATCAATTTCAAAACACTCTTTTCCCTGTTTATCGCACGGTTTGTTACAATAGCGCGGTTTTGTTTGATGAACCATGTGTCAACTCCTTTGAGCCGATCATCGCCCATGGTTCAAAGATTGTTCGACCAGGATCGACCGGGTTCACAATTCCGGACCTGCTTTTAGAAAATTTTGGGATTTAGTAGATGCTAAAGAGGGATGTTTGCGTGTTTTTTGTTGGGTCGGGTGATCGTTTTCTCAGCCAGGGTGTCGAGGGCGTCGATGAGCCTGGGACGGGTCTCTTGGGGGTGGATCACCGCATCGATAAAGCCGAGCTCGGCAGCTTTGTATGGATTTGAAAACTGACGCACGTATTCCTTGACGAGCGCCTTTCGCTTTTGCTCTGGATCGTCGGCCGCCTGTATCTCTTTCTTAAAGATGATATTGGCAGCCCCCTCTGCGCCCATGACCGCGATTTCTGCCGTGGGCCAGGCCAGGTTGATGTCCCCACCGATATGCTTTGAGCACATGGCATCGTAGGCCCCGCCATAGGCCTTGCGGATAATCACCGTGACCATGGGTACGGTGGCTTCGGAATAGGCAAAGAGCAGTTTGGCCCCGTGGCGAATGATACCCCCGTGCTCCTGCTGCGCCCCAGGCAGGAACCCAGGCACGTCCACAAAGGTCACCATGGGAATGTTGAAACAATCGCAAAACCGCACAAACCGAGCTGCCTTGTCAGAGGCATTCATATCCAGGCAGCCAGCCACGTTCATCGGGTTATTCCCGAGCACACCCACTGGACGACCGGCAATTCTGGCAAAGGCGGTAATGAAATTCTTGGCGTAGTTCTTGTGGACTTCCATCCACGAATCATCGTCCATTGCGCATTTCATAATCTTGCGCATGTCATACACAGCCCGGTGATGGTCCGGAACGATGTTCATGAGCTCGGCTTCGCGCAGTGGTTGGTCTGGATTGAAATCTGCGCGCACGGGCTTTGTGTTACAGTGCTGGGGCAGGTAGGTGAGTAGCCTGCGGATATTGTCCAAGCAGTCCTGCTCGGTTTTTTCCTCAAAATGACACACTCCGGATTTGGCGCCGTGGGTCCGCGCGCCCCCGAGATCTTCAAATGTTATCTCCTCTCCAGTCACGGTCTTGATGACAGCCGGGCCCGTGATGAACATATTGCTCGTGTCTCGAACCATAAAGATGAAGTCTGTGATCGCCGGGGAATACACAGCCCCGCCTGCACACGGTCCCATCACCGCTGAGATCTGGGGGATATAGCCAGAAGCAAGGGTATTTCTCCGAAAGATCTCGCCGTATCCGCCCAGGGAAAGGACCCCCTCCTGGATACGCGCTCCGCCAGAATCGTTGATGCCGATCATGGGGCACCGGGCATTCATAGCAAAATCCATTACCTTGATGATTTTCTTGGCAAACACCTCGCCCAAAGCACCGCCGTAGTCCATGAAATCCTGAGAGAACACAAAGACCCGTCGACCGTGAATGGTACCCGATCCGGTGATGACCCCGTCCCCTGGTATCTTTTTCTTGTCCATGTCGAAATCTGTGCACCGATGGACAACCAGGGCATCCATTTCGCAGAACGACCCTTTGTCCAGCAGGTGGTGGATGCGTTCCCTTGCGGTGAGCCGACCTTTTTGATGCCGCTTTTCTACTTTTTCCGGATTGGCGTGATTTTGCGCGAAACTGATTTTTTCTTCGAGTGCGTTACAAAGCGCGTCCATGTTCTTCTGACCGACCGGTTTTTGTGCATTGTTGTTCGTCATCATGTACTCCAGACATTTGAGGTCAGTGTTGCTCGCAGAGTTCGGTCAAAATACCCGACGCTGCCTTGGGGTGAATAAACGCAATGCGCACCCCCCCTGCCCCAGCACGGGGCACTTCATCGATCAACCGGATGCCCTTTTCCTTTGCTTCGGCCAAGGCTGCTTCCAGATCATCAACTTCATAGGCCACGTGGTGAATGGTTGTGCGGCCCCCTTTTTTGTCTAAGAACTTGCGAACCGGGCTGTCATCGGCGATGGGTTCGAGGAGCTCCACACGGGATTCCCCCACGGTCAGGAAGGCAACCCTCACCTTTTGGTCTTCGACAACCTCGGTGCCTGTAACGGCCAGACCCAAGACATCCCTAAAAAATACAATCTGATCGTCGATGCTCTCGACCGCAATACCAATATGACTGATCTTCTTTATCTCCATTGACTACCTCTTTTAACTAATACGCTGTCCATTCTTCGATGTCGGGTAAAAAGCCTCCCCCTTTGAAAAAGGGGGGAGGGGGGATTTCGTCAATATTCCCATGGCCTTTGAAAATCCCCCTAGCCCCCTTTTTCAAGGGGGAACTTGTTAACTTGACCCGGCCAAAATTTGCTCGAAAAAGTACCGGGATATTCCGCATACGCGTCACTGCTACCAAATCCGGACGACTTCTTCTTCTTTTTTGTGCATGGGATCGCCCGGCTTTATTTCAAAAGCTTCAAAAAAGGCATTGATATTCGCTAAGGGACCCCTCACCCGGTATCGGGCAGGGGAGTGGACATCAATTTTAATCATGGTTTTGAGCGCGTCATCCCGGATATTGGTCTTCCACACTTGGGCCCAAGAGAGAAAGAATCGCTGGGACGGAGTAAACCCATCGATAGCCGTGCCTGTCTTAAACTGCTCGGTCTTTGTCAGCGCCTGGTATGCCACGAGGAGTCCGCCCAAATCAGCGATGTTTTCTCCAAGGGTCATCTCGCCGTTCACATGAAATCCCTCAAACGGCGCGTATGCGTTGTATTGTGCAACAAGGGCCTTTGTCTTTTCTTTGAATTTGGCTTCGTCCTCTGGTGTCCACCAATCCTCTAGGTTGCCGTCTTTATCGTATTGACGCCCCTGATCGTCAAACCCATGGGTTATCTCGTGCCCAATCACCGCCCCCATGGCGCCGTAGTTAATAGCGTCGTCAACGTCCTTATCAAAAAAGGGAAACTGCAGAATGCCCGCAGGGAAGGTCATGTCATTCCTGGATGGAGAATACCCAGCGTTGACCGTCTGGGGCGTCATGTACCACTCTGCCTTGTCCACGGGCTTGTTGACGTCCTTCAAGTCATCCATGAGGTCGAAATGGTTCGCGCGCATGACATTTGCCGCGTAGCTGTCTTCTTTGACCTCGAGCTCGGTCAAATCCTTCCACTTATCTGGATAGCCCATCTTTACGTCAATGGCGCTGAGCTTCTCCTTGGCCTTGGCCTTAGTGGCATTGCTCATCCAGTCTAAGGCATCAATCCGCTCGCCCATGGCGATGAGCAGGTTGGCGACGATTTCCATTGCCCGGTCCTTGGCCTCTGGCGGGAAGTAGTCGGCTACATAGAGCTGGCCCACGGCCTCTCCCAGGGAGCGGTTGGTCATATCCACAACCCGCTTCCACCTGGGCTTGATCTCGGCCTGCCCGTTCATAAATTTGTCGTTGAACGCAAAGTGTTCGTTTACGAATGCATCGCTCAAGGTCGGGGCCATGCTCCGAAGCACGGTCCATTTGAGATAGGTTTTCCAGCCTGCAAGGGATACCTCTTTGACCATCTTGCCGATTTCCTCGATAAATCGGGGTTGATTGATGTTGATCCCACCCGGGTCGGTCACGCCCAGTTCAGCAAAAAAAGCCTGCCAGTCAAAGTCCGGGGTACGGGCCTTGAGATCTTCTATTGTCATTTTGTTGTAGCGCGCCTTGGGGTTCCGGTTTTCCACGCGGGTGTTAGAGGCTGCGGCAAGCCGCGTCTCAATAGCCATAACGGTCTCGGCCTCTTTTTGGGCGGTCTTTTGATCTGATCCGATGAGCTCCATCATCCTCGCCACGTGTGCGACGTATGCCGTGCGTATTTCCTTTGATCGATCGTCCTCCTCTACATAGTAGTCCCGGTCTGGCAGGCCGATACCCCCCTGATACACTGCTGCGATATTCATGGTGGCGTTCTTTTCATCCGGCGCCACGTAGAGGTAGAACAAGGGAGCTGAGGTATGCAGGGTCATATGGGCCAGTTCCCGGTGAAATCCCGCAAGGTCTTGAATGGCCTCGATGCGACTGAGCTCTCCTTTGATAGGGGTGAATCCGTCGGCTTGAATCTTCTCCTCGTCCATGCCCACTTGATAGAAGGTCCCCACCTTGTATGGGATGCTGTCCTTGGGCGCATCGGTGATGTCCGCAGCTTTCAGAATTGTGGTCTTAACGTTTTCCCGGGTCTGCTCCCTTAAAATATTAAAGGCAGACCATCTTTTCTGATCGTCGGGAACCGGGTTCTCCTTGATCCACGTACCCACGGCATAGTGGTAGAAATCATCTGCAGCACTGACATTGGTATCCATCCCTGCGACATCAAAACCGGGTTTGGTCGGCTCTGAAACTGGTGCTGCGGGGGAGGCCGGGGTCACTTGCCGCATACAGCCAATGGGCGCCAGCATCCATATCATCAGTATCACTACCAGCAGCGAGGTTCTAAGCATCGTCGATTCCTTTCTCTTGGATCAATCCTAAAATCGTCTCGCGATTATGCTCAACGAAACCTATTGTCAATCCAGATGAATATCAAGGGATAATCATGTGCTTGTGGGTGAGGGGCGGTTCCGTTATAGTGCTCCTAGGTATTTGGGAGGTAGGCGCAATGGCAGGAGAGTGTGTTTTTTGCAAGATTGCTACAGGTGAGATGCCGTCTGAAAAAATCTACGAAGACGATCAGATTCTGGCATTTGAAGATATTCATCCGGCAGCGCCAGTACACTTTCTCGTAATCCCCAAAATCCACATCCCCACCTTGGATGATATTGACGATACGCATGTCGGTTTAATGGGACATATGCTGAAGATCGCTGCCCAGTTAGCCCGGGAAAAGGGGGTATCAGAAGAGGGATACCGCCAAGTCATCAATTGCCGCATGGCAGGTGGGCAGGTCATCTACCACCTGCACCTACATATACTCGGGGGACGCCAAATGGTCAGGATGGGGTAAATCAGACACACATCCATTGTTAATTAAGGTATTGAATTAATGGAAGAAAATCGGGATCCAAAGACGTGTCCCAGTTGCAACACGGTCAATCCGTGGATGAATGCGGTCTGTCGCACTTGCGGCACCTCTCTGGAGGACATTCCAGCGGGTATGCCGGCATCCACGAGCGACCCTGTTGAAAAGCCAGAGGAGGCGATACCACAAGGCCCTGACACGCTGGATCGCATCGACGGGAACCAACCCCAACAAGACGCAACACACCTCGACCCACGGGGAAGGCGCAATCCAGTGGGTAGTCGCAGGTGGAACGCACTTTGGATACTGATTGGGCTGTTTTTCTATTTTATTGCGTTTAGCGTCGGTCAAATGGCCATTGAGCGAGGCATGATCGCCTCGAATCCAGAGCGACAGGCTGTCTACGAGCAACTGCAGCAAAACCCAGGCGAGGTCACCGAAGCGGACCAGGAAAGATATCGGGCCCTGTTCATGCCGGTAATTATCGTGGTTGGGATCCTCATTCTTATCACGCCGTTGCTGATCGGCGCAGTGGTCGGGTTTTATACCCAAAGCATTATCGAAGGCACCGTTGCCATGGGTATGGCGGCCCTGTTTGCGTTTCTCTTAAACGGTGGCCAAGCACTGGAAGGTGCTGCGGTCGCACTGGTGGCAGCCCTACTGAACGCGGGTCTGGGTGCACTCGGGACATTTGCGGGTATGGCAGTACACCGAAAAATAAAACCCCAGCGAAATGCTTAAATAGCCTTATATTCTCAATACATATCCAAGCCTTCTTGCTAAAATACCGAACTGTTCTTTTATGAAAAATGGCGTAGAGTTGACCTTATATTGGGTTTCGATAGGATATCATTATTAAGATAACGATGAACTGGCCCAAGCAACGGGTAAGATGGCATGGTTGAGATGAAAATTTTTGGCAGCACGTGGGCCCGAAAATTGGCACAGGGAGATAGCATATGAACACCTGGGTAAGGCTTGCAATTTTGGGATTACTCATCGCAATCGCTGGAGGTGGATGCGACGTCGACGAGGAAAAAATTGCACTTTGGAAGGGCACGGTCAATGGCCCGAAAAAACTGGTAAACACGGTTACAGATCCTGAAATTCCCACAGATCTAAGAGCAAAAGCCGGGGTCGCGCTCATCGAGATAAACGCCTGGGATCTCTTTCGGGATGCATTAAAAAAGGCTTCAGAACAAGACACCCCTGCCTTAATGGAAGCGATGGTGCCCCAATTGGTGCAGATGTTCGACCGCGGGGGTGAAAAAGCCATCACAAAGTCGCAGGTGGACGCTAAAGACGGGCTTTTTATCGCGCTCGACTATTCGGCAGATGCGGTTCGGGTAGCAGCCGAGGAGGCGCTCATCGCATGGTACACGGCGGATTACAACAAACGGGCATTGGCCGGCCAGTACAATGTTACAGTTGTCTTTAAAAAAATCGGGGCCAAAGCCGGGCTAGGATTGGTACCTCTGCTCGACCTAAACCAAATTGCCATCGAGCCCATCGCCGACCTCATTGGCCAACTAAATGCCCCCACGGTGGTGGCAGCAGCTTCGGAACAGCTCGCAAAGGCATTGCTCAGCAATCCAAAGGAAATCAACACGCCGCATCTCACCGCAGCAGCTACCATTGGTGGAAATCCAATTGCGACAGCACTGATTACCCTGGCGGCTGATACGGCGCTACATGCAAAGGGCCAGCGATTTGCTTTGAGAGCGCTGTCCCAGGGCATGGAAGAACGCACAATCGCGATTGGGGAACCGTTGGTCCTCAAATTGTTCGCAATTGCTGAAAGCAGTGACTACGATCCACACCATCGCGAGGAGAGCTACTATGTGATCGCCCAGGCGGGCCGGGTGGCAGACATTCAAAGAATCCGACCGCTTCTAAATGACAAGCGCTCATTTTGGCGTGCAGTGGCATTTCGGTGTATTCTACGAATTGACGGGGAAAACCAACTGGGGGATACCCTGAGGGAGATGGCGCGATTGAAAATACCCCGCACACAGGAGGATGTGATAGAAACCATTGAAAGAATTTCATCTTTTCCGAAGCTCGTGCAAAAAGTCAGGCCGTTGATAAACGATCCAGAGCCCTTTGTGCGGGGCATTGCCGTTGGGGCTGTTGGAAAAATTGGTTCCAAAGACGATTTAAATACACTAAAAGGATTAGCAAGCAGCAATGTTCGATTGCCCAAGGGATTTGAGCACCAGACCCTCGGTGCGGCCGCCCGTGCCGCCATCGAGGCAATACAAAAGAGAGGTTGAGCAGCGATGAACACGCGATCGACCGCTAGAAAAATCCTCCAGAGTTTTCACGCCCGAACGACACTGTGGCGACTTTTCGAGATTCGAGCCCAGGAGATGGAGTGTACGGTTGACTATCTCATTAACGAATCCATGAGATTGTACGCCACGACCCATGGTTTTTTAGACAGTGACGAGCCGCCCCAGCCAAGACATGGGTCCTACACTGGCGAGATGCCGACGGTCGGACCGATGCGACCTAATGTGGCACCACCAAGTGTGCCAGTATCGAGAACCGCCCCTCCGGTTCCCCCTCCAAGGCGAGACAGAACCGGATCGTCTGTCCAGCCACCGCCAGCGGTCCCGCCGCCGCGCCCCCCTACCGGGCGGGAGTTCACAGGCCCCCAGCCACCGGCTCGGCCATCCCACATGCCTGCATTGACCATGATCTATCAGGGCGCCAAGGTTCCTATCCACTCGCAACAGTTTATCATCGGCCGCGGATCAAAGGCGTCAGATTTGGCCATCAAGGATGCCAACGTTTCCAGAAAGCACGCCGCTGTCATCTACCACAACGGTGCGTTCTACATCAAAGACTTGGGCAGCACGAATGGCATCGAGTTCAACGGACAGCAAGTCGATTCCAAACGGATAGACGAAGGCGATGTCTTCTCCCTCTGCGGACACGAACTGCATTTTACTTACCAGGTGTAAGCGCATATTCAAAAAGGGTGTCTCCAAGGGAAGGGTGCTTAACCATTTCGCCTCAAAGCCCCCCTCCTGGCCTCCCCCCGGTGGGCAAATGGTCATTGGGGGGAGGCTATGAAAGAAGCCGGCTCAGGTGGTCGAGCATTTCTTCTGGAATCTCCGTATCCGGTGGAATGCGACCCATTGAGGCGATGAGTTGGCGCATTTTATTGAGGTGGGTCTTACAATTGGGACAGATGGCGATGTGTAGCTTAAATTTCATCTTGCGCATAAATCCCATTTCGCCATCTAGGTAGTCGGTGACGAGCGCGCATGCTTCCAGGCAGGTAATCATGTCACTCCACCTTCCCAGGTGCTGCGTCCATCTGCCATTCTGCTGCTTCGAGGATTTGACGCAGGCGCGTGCGGCCCCGGTGCAGCAACTGACGCTGATTTCCACCTGAAAGGCCGAGCATACTGCACACTTCGGCCGCATCTAACCCCTCGACGTCGCGTAAGGTTACGACCACCCGTTGGCTTTCAGGTAGCTGTTCCAGTCCGTCGGCGAGCAGTTTCAACCCTTCTCGGTTGATCGCCTCTTCTTGAGGATCGTAGGTGCGCCACGAATGGACCTCAGATCGCCAGTGGCCTTTGGCTGAAAACTCATCGGCGATCTGGTCTTGGACCCGATCCCCAGCATCCCGGTGCAATCCTGAAAACGGAATCGTTCGGGCTTCTCTTTTTCCAACGCGGTGGGCCTTGTTGACGAGGATTCTAAAAATCCATGTGGTTAAGGATGCCTCTCCTCTGAACGACTTCAGCCCTTTAAAGACAGACTCCCAGGTCTCCTGGACCACCTCGGCTGCCACACTCTCATTACCGAGCAATCCACGGGCCACGCGCATCATGCCTCCGTAGTGCTTGCGGAAAAGCCACGCCGCGGCCGAGCGATCGCCCTCCAAGATAGCGGCAATGAGCGCGTGCTGCTTCTGACTGGTCCAATCAACGGCTTTGCGGACCGAACCAACTGCCAATAAAAACAGGAAATACCACATCGTATCAGTCGGATTATAGGCAACACAGGGGCAATGAGAAAGGCGAAACATCATCATCACTTCAAAAGAGGCATTGCCATCGCGATGTGTTACATCAACGTGACGCTGCGCCTGCTGTTGGGGGTGTCGCGAAATTCTCAGCCGGTCATTCCCGCGCAGGAGGGTGTCGCGAAATTCTCAAAACTGTCATTCCCGCGCAGGAGGGAATCCATAAAATCTTGTAATTTCGTTTGGTTCTGGACTCCTGCCTTCGCAGGAGTGAGGTGTATTACTCCTTCTGCACACCTTTATTGGAAAATTTCTTCAGGGGGTGAGGATGGTTGCTTTGAGGATGTAATCGAGCTTTGGAAACTGTTTTTTGAGGTACGTATTGCCCATTTTCTGGATCCGACCTTGGCTCGGTCCCATGCCCCGGGGCGCCCCTTCCCCATAGCCGTTGTAGAGGGCTGTTACGGGCTTCATGTCACGCACCTTGCCAAACGGCGCAAAGCCCATCTTGTCCAGCCGGCTGTTATCCCCGAAGTTAATGAAGAACTGGGTGGTTCTGCTGTTGGGTCCGGACGTGGCAAAGCTCACCATACCCGGGGTGTTGCTCTTTTTGACAGGATCGTCTGGAATCTTTTTTTCGCGCCACTCGGCATTGCGTGCGGGATCTCCGCTTAGGCCGGTCTGTGCCATAAATCCCGCAATGACCCTGAAAAAGGCCACGTCTGTGTAAAATCCTTCCTTAACCAAAGTGTAGAACCGCTTGGCCCCCTCAGGTGCCCATGCCTTGTGCACATCGATGACAATGTCCCCTTTGGCTGTCTCGAGCTTGACAGCAAACTTGTCCGGGACCGTTGCTGTGGGGGCTTTGGCAGCTGATTTTTGGGAGGCCGATGGCGTTGGGGCCGATGGCGAGGGTTCTTTGCGGTCAGCTTGTGATTTACAGCTGTTGAACATCACTAGGGCGACGATACTGGCCAATCCAAATTTGGTTGCGTATTTCATTTTTTTCCTCCTCGTGTGACATTCATAGTGTACCCTGGCAGGGGCGTCTAGAAAAAAGGGGGGCAGCCGAGTAGGAGGAGCCATGCCCAATTCACTTGAAAGAGCTGCGAAGACCTGTGCTGAAATGATAGAGCAGTCCAAGCGCATTGTTTTACTCAGTGGCGCGGGCATGTCTACGGCCGCGGGCATCCCGGATTTCCGCGGCCCCAATGGCTTCTTTGCAACAGTGGACCTAGAGAATCCAGAGCGCATCTTTGAAATCGAGACCTTTTTACAGGACCCAGGTCTTTTCTACACCCATGGCGCCGCGCTTTTCGACAAGATACGGGCAGTGCAGCCGACAGTGAGCCATCGCTTTTTCGCAGCACTCGAGAACGCCGGTAAAATGGCAGGCATCATCACACAAAACGTCGATGCCTTACATCAACGGGCTGGTTCAAACCGGGTCTGCGAAATTCATGGCGGCATCTGGGAGGCCCACTGCATCGAGTGCCAAAGGGCATATGATTACGAAACCACAGCAGCCAAAATTGAGGCCGAGAGAATCCCGCGGTGCGATACCTGTGGCGCAGCGATCAAGCCAGATGTGGTCTTTTTTGGAGAGCCGGTCAAGCAACTCGGGGCGTGTCAGGCCCTTGCCAGGGACGCAGACCTCTTTTTTGCAGTGGGCACATCCCTGGTGGTCACGCCAGCGGCCCTCATGCCCTCCCTGACATCCGGGCGTATTGTTGTTGTAAATAAAGGGGAGGTCGCCGACATCTACTTGTCAAAAGACCGCATCGACCTATATGCCGATGCAGACATCGACGCCTTTTTCACACAAGTGGATACACACCTAAATCTGTTGTCGTCCTAATTTAGTAAGAGTAATTTGTATGTCGAAGATCTAAGATCCCGCCGGAGGCCCGGCAAAGGCGGACACGTCAAGAGAAAAATCTGACTTAATTCTTGACAGCAATGGGGCCTAGTGGCATTTAAGTTAGGACATGCGAACGCAACTGCAACATCACCATCATCATTGCCACCCTGGCGGGGCTGGCTGATGGTGTAGTTCGCTAACCGAACGATTGACATCAACGACGCTGGCCCTGGCCGGCGTCGTTGTTTTTTGGGACAACAATCGCCGACCAGGGCCCGAAAAAGGAGCCCAAAGGCGATGGATCAAACACACACACCCGTTCAACTCGCGCTTCCCAAGGGAAGCATGCAACAAAGCGTTTTCGACCTGCTCAAAGATGCTGGCATACGCCTGCGCGCGTCCAGCCGCGGATATCGACCCAGTATTTCTCTGCCAGGATTCGAAACCAAAATTCTAAGACCTCAAAATATGCTGGAGATGCTCGTCCTAGGGACGCGCGATGTGGGCTTTGCCGGTGCTGACTGGGTGGCAGAGCTCGAATCGGATCTCGTCGAATTGCTCGATACCGGCCTTGACCCGGTGCGCATCGTGGCAGCCGCACCGGTTGAACTACTTGAAAACGGAAAACTACCCGACCGGTGTCTGGTTATCGCATCTGAGTACGAGCAACTCACCCGCAACTGGATCGCTGAGAAAGG
The DNA here is from genome assembly GCA_030065855.1 of Myxococcota bacterium. GTDB lineage: Bacteria > Myxococcota_A > Polyangia > JAAYKL01 > JAAYKL01 > JASJCT01. The sequence continues at coordinate 34,463 of JASJCT010000048.1, read as the reverse complement.
TATCGAAGCCAAGTTTCTCAAATCCTATGGCGCGACCGAAGTATTCCCACCTGAGGATGCGGATATTATCGTCGACAACACAGCCACAGGCAGCACCTTGCGCGCCAACAAACTGGAAATCATCGATGAATTGATGACCTCGTCAACGCGGATCTACGCCAACCCAAACGCCCTTGGAGATACCTGGAAAAAAGAGCACATTGACCGATTCTGCTTACTGCTGCAATCGGTGTTGGAAGCGCGCCAGCGGGTGATGCTAGAAGTCAATGTGCCCAAAGACAAGCTGGACGGCGTCATTGATATCCTGCCCTGCATGCGGGAGCCCACCATGGCACCACTCAGCGGGGGTACTGGCTATGCCATCAAGGTAGCCGTGCTGAGGGAGATCCTGCCAACCCTGATTCCGGAAATCAAGGAAAGGGGAGGAACGGATATCGTCGTGATGAAGCTCGACCAAATCGTGCCATGATCAGAGGCAACAGGATAACTGTTATGTGTCCGGCAACAAAAGCAACTTCCCCCTTGCAAAAGGGGGTTAGGGGGATTTTTTCACCTCGTAACGATAGGGAAAATGACGAAATCCCCCCGACCCCCTTTGCCAAAGGGGGAGGCTTGTTATCCGCCATAGTAGACTGGACAGAACACAAGACAACATACTTGGAAGAAACAGACGACCATGGAACAACCTAAAAAAATAAAACCTTCGCCGTTTATTGGGGAGGTGAAGGCCTATCGGCCGCCAAAGATCGAAACCCCAATGGATCTGCGCCTGGACGGCAACGAAGGGCTGCCCCCGCCAGATGAATTACTCGATGCCGTCGCCCGCATAGGTATCGAATCGGTGCGCAGATATCCCAACAACGCTCCCTTGGAACATCAGATCGCCGAGATGTACGGAATCGACCCAGCCTCTGTGCTCATCACTGCGGGCGGTGACGATGCATTGGAGCGGGTGATACGCGCGGTATTGGCCCCGGGACGAGAGATGATCTTGCCCGTGCCCACATTTGAAATGTTGGATCGATACGCCAACCTCACCGGGTGTAAAATCGTCGAGGTTCCCTGGCTACAAAGCAAGTACCCACTGGACGAGGTTCTCAGCGCGATAACCGATCGCACTGCCCTCATCGCCGTGGTTTCCCCCAACAGCCCGACCGGGTTTATCGCAACGCCAGAAGATCTTAAAACCCTGTCCGCTGCTGCCCCGAACGCCCTTATCCTAGTGGACTTGGCCTACATCGAGTTTGCCGAGCAGGACCTCACAGCATATACCCTTTCCCTGCCAAATGCAGTGGTTGTGCGGTCCCTATCAAAAGCCTGGGGCTTGGCTGGTCTGCGAACCGGGTGGGTGGCTGGACCCGCGGACGTAGTGGAGTGGCTCCGGGCTGTAGGCCACCCCTTTGCCGTGTCCGCGCCGTCCATTGCCTTAGCCAGCGAACGATTGCGCACTGGCAAGGACCAAGTGGCGAGGTTTGTGGCCCAGGTGCGCGAGGAGCGAACAGCACTGACTGCGCTGTTACAGAAACTCGGGGTGTTGTCCCCTGTCCTGCCTTCTCAGGGGAATTTTGTTTTTTCCCGGTTTAAAGATGCGGTATGGGTGCGGGATGCCCTGGCAGGCCTGGGCATTGCGGTTCGCATCTTCCCGGGCAAGCCCCACCTCGAAAATAGCGCCCGCATCACCATGCCCGGGAAACGCAAAGCCTTTGAGCGACTGACCCATGGGCTCAGCAGCGCACTCAAGCCCGAGGCCATTCTCTTTGATATGGACGACACCTTGGCCGATGTGACCAAATCCTATCGCAGCGCCACCGTGGCCACGGCAAAGGCGTTTGGGGCAGACATCACATTCGACGACATCACCGAAGCCAAAGCAGCAGGAGATGCCAATAACGACTGGGAGCTCACCCGCCGGCTGCTTCAGGAGCGCGGCATTGACGCCTCCCTCGAAACTGTGACCCAGCACTTTGAAGCACTCTATCAAGGCGCAGGGGAGACAAGGGGCCTGATAGCAGAGGAATCACTGCTGGTAGACCCCTCATTGCTCGAACGGCTAGCTACAAAAGTAAAACTCGGCATTGTCACAGGACGCCCGGCCAGGGATGCGGACGTATTTTTGCAAACACAGGGCATTGCCCACCTGTTTGAGACCGTGGTCACCATGGACGACGCACCACTCAAGCCAGACCCGGCCCCAGTGCGATTGGCCCTAAAACAGCTCGGTATCACCCGCGCCTGGTTTGTCGGTGATACCCCAGACGACATGCGCGCAGCCCGTGCAGCAGGTGCGATTCCCTTGGGCGTGATCGCGCCGGCAGACGACCCTAAAGTGGCGAAAAAAGCGCTCATCCGCGCCAGCGCTGGCCGCGTTCTCAAAACCCTCAACGAATTGGAGGACCTACTGCCATGACTGCCAGAAACGCAACACTTAAGAGAACGACGTTGGAAACATCCATTGAGCTCAGTCTCAATTTGGATGGCACTGGTAAGAGCGATATTACAACAGGTATCGGCTTTCTCGACCATCTGCTCACGGCCCTGACCAAGCACGGCAACATGGATCTCACCCTATCGTGCCGCGGTGATTTAGACGTGGACGACCACCACACTGCCGAAGATTGCGCCCTGGCCCTGGGCAGTGCGATTGACCGCGCCCTAGGAGATCGATCCGGCATTGCCAGATTCGGGTCTGCTTATGCCCCCCTGGACGAAGCCCTGGCCCGGGCAGTAGTAGACCTATCTGGTCGTCCCTGTGCGGTCATAAACTTGGGCCTCGCCGGGCCTAAACTCGGTGCCCTTGCCACCCAGAACGCAGGGCACGTCATTCAATCCCTTGCCGTGGCGAGCCGAGCCACCATCCATGTGGACGTAGTCCGCGGCGAAAACGACCACCACCGGGCAGAATCTGCCTTTAAGGCTTTGGCACTAGCACTTCGGCAAGCAATTGCATTGAGCAATACTGACAACATTCCAAGCACCAAGGGGAGCCTATGATGGAAAAACCAACCGAAGTCATTGTCGTGCGCACTGGCACGGCCAATCTGGCCTCTGTGTGCGCAGGGCTAGAGAGGATAAATGCTGCACCCCGCATCACTGAAAATCCAGCTGACGTCTCAGCTGCAGCGCGGCTCGTCCTGCCGGGCGTCGGTACGTTGGCCGCTGCCATGGCCCGCCTGGAGGCTGCTGATTTGGTCGAGATACTCAGGGCGCGCATTGCAGCGGGCAGACCCACATTGGCCATCTGCCTAGGCCTACAAATGCTCTGCGAGACCAGCGAAGAAAACCCTGGACTGCGCGGACTTGGGGTTATTGCCGGCAGTGTGACCCGCTTTCCCGATACATTGCGGGTTCCCCAGCTCGGCTGGAATCGGATCGTGCCGGAAGACGGGGCGCGATTGCTCGAAGCAGGATATGCATACTTTGCCAACTCGTTCTGCTTGAGAGAGCCCCCACCAGGGTGGACCGCGGCCTTTGCCGAATACGGCGGTCCTTTTGTCGCGGCCTTGGAGCGCGGAAACGTCCTGGCCTGCCAGTTTCACCCAGAGCTGTCGAGCAAATTCGGCATTGACTTGCTCAAGCGCTGGCTCACTGCAACCCGTGAAAGTGGAGGTGGTGCATGTTAACCGTCAGAATCATCCCCTGTCTCGACGTGCGGGACGGACGCGTTGTAAAAGGCATTAAATTTCAAGGGTTAAAAGACGCCGGGTCCCCACCTGAACTGGCCTGCGAATACGAGCGCCAGGGCGCGGATGAAATCACCCTACTCGACGTATCTGCAACGCCAGAAGGCCGGGCCACGGCAGTTGAGACCGTGCGGCGCGTTCGCAAGGACCTCTCCTTGCCCCTTACGGTTGGCGGCGGTGTAAAATCCGTGGCCAATGCAGCTGCCCTGCTCGAAGCCGGGGCAGACAAGGTGGGCATCAATACTGCAGCGGTCGAGCGCCCTGCCCTGCTCGACGAAATGGCCAGCACCTTTGGGTGCCAATGTACGATCCTGGCGATTGACGCGGCTGCGACACCAGCAGGCGGCTTTGAAGTCGTTACCCTGTCTGGCAAACGCCGCACTGGTATTGACGCCATTGCTTGGGCCAAGGAAGCTGTTTCAAGGGGCGCTGGGGAGATCCTGCTCACCTCATGGGATAGGGATGGCACAAAATCCGGATATGATTTGGCCCTTATCGAACAGGTATCAAAGGCAGTAACCGTTCCCATAATCGCATCCGGGGGCGCGGCAACCCCAGAGCACATGGTGGACGCGGTCCATGCAGGTGCGGACGCAGTGCTTGCAGCGTCCATCTTTCACTACGGAGAGACCACGGTAGAAAAGCTAAAAATACAACTGGCTGAAAAGGGTGTGGAGGTACGACGATGATAATTCCATCAATTGACATGATGAATGGACAGGCAGTCCAGCTCATTGGCGGTGAAAAACTCGAAATCGAAGCTGGGGATCCATTTCCGATTGCCCAGACATTCTCCTTAGCCGGCGAGATAGCGGTCATCGACCTGGACGCTGCCATGGGCAAAGGCGACAACCGAGATATCATTCGCCAGCTCATCAAAGATTTTCCCTGTCGCGTTGGCGGAGGTATTCGAGATGTCGAGACCGCGATTGAGTGGCTCGACGCAGGCGCGACCCAGGTCATCCTGGGCACGGCTGCCGAGCCGGAATTGCTCTCCCAACTGCCCAAGGAGCGGGTTATCGCAGCCCTGGATGCGCGCCACGGAGAAGTGGTGATCCACGGCTGGCAAACCAAAACCGGGGCCAACGTGCTCGATAGGATTAAGGAGCTAAGGGAGTACGTAGGCGGGTTTCTCGTGACCATGGTGGAGCGGGAAGGCAGCATGCAGGGCATTGACCTGGACTGGGCAACCCAGGTGGTGGCAGCGGCCAAAGGCGCCAAAGTAACAATGGCCGGCGGCGTGGCCCGAGCTGAGGACATTGCCGCGCTAGATAGGGTTGGCGCAGACGTTCAGGTGGGCATGGCCTTGTACTCCGGCGTGATGCACTTGGCCGACGGCATTATCGCGCCCATGAAATCGGATCGCCCGGACAACCTCCTTGCCACGGTGATTGCGGACGAGCGTGGCCACACACTGGGCCTTGCCTGGTCAGATGTGGAGAGCGTGCGCACAGCGGTCCGCATGCGGCGCGGCGTGTACCACTCCCGCTCCCGCGGGCTCTGGATCAAAGGCGATACATCCGGCGATGTCCAGGAGTTGTTGCGCATCGACCTGGACTGCGATCGGGATGCCATGCGATTCATCGTTCGACAGCGCGGACAGGGGTTTTGCCACCTGGGCACGTACAGTTGCTTTGGCGAGGATTTTGGGCTGTCTGAGCTATACAAACGCCTGTGCGACCGGGCTCAGAACGGCCCGGCTGAATCCTATACCAAACAGCTCGTTGACGATCCAAACCGACTCAAGGCAAAGCTCATTGAAGAGGCAACCGAGCTCTCTGAGGCTACAGCACCCGCCGAGGTGGTCCACGAAGCCGCTGATCTTTTTTACTTTGCCCTGACTGCAATGGCCCGGGCAGGCGTGAGTCTCGAAGCGGTCGAGCAGGAGCTGGAGCAACGCAGTCGGCGGGTCACGCGGCGATCCGAGTGCCAGTCGACCAAAGCGGAGACAGGTAAATAAATGACAGCGCCATTGCTAAAAATTCGCCAATCAACGGATCTTGCCAACACGCGGAGGGATCCAGTAGACCAGGAGACCCAGGCAATCGTGGTGCCCATCGTTCATGACGTGCGCGACCGGGGCATTGATGCCCTGCGCGAGTATGCTGAACACTTTGGGGATATCCCCCCGGACGCAGCGCTGTTCCTCGATAAAGATGACCTTCAAGCTGCGCTCAACCAGGTCGACCCAACAGACATCGCCCTGCTGGAACGCACTGCAGATCGCATAGATCGATTTGCCAGGGCACAGCTGGAGAGTCTGGCGGCAATCGACGTGCCAGTACCTGGCGGCCGGGCTGGACACACCATTTATGCATTGGAACGGGCAGGGTGCTATGCGCCGGCCGGCAGGTACCCCCTACCCTCTTCAGTACTCATGACTGCTGTCACTGCCCGGGCAGCCGGCGTCCCTGATATCTGGGTGGCCTCGCCAAAGCCTCAGCCCATTACCCTGGCCGCAGCCCACATTGCCGGGGCAACCGGATTTCTAGCAGCTGGAGGGGCCCAGGCCATTGCAGCGCTGGCATACGGGGCAGGACCTGCATTATTGCCCCGAGATATCGTCGTGGGACCTGGAAACCGGTTTGTCACTGCTGCAAAGGGCCTGATCGCCGGCCACACAGCCATCGACATGCTGGCCGGCCCATCTGAACTCGTTATTTTGGCAGATAGTTCCGCAGACCCGGGCATAATTGCGGCTGACCTGCTCGCACAAGCCGAGCACGACCCAGAGGCCGTGCCAGTGATCATTGCCTTGGACGCGGCACTTATTCCAGAGGTCAATGCCGAACTCGCAACCCAGCTCTTAGACCTACCCACGGCGGATACTGCGAAAAAAGCTCTGGTAAACGGATTCGCAGTCATTGCCAGCGACATTGCAGAGGCGTGTCAAATCTGCGACCAAATCGCGCCAGAACATCTTGAGATTATTACAGAAAACCCTCAGGAAGTCAGCCAGAGATGTCGCTATTACGGCGGGCTTTTTATCGGAGAAACAGCTGCGGAAGTATTGGGGGATTACGGCGCAGGACCCAACCACACCCTTCCCACCGGGGGAACAGCGCGCATCACAGGCGGGTTATCTGTACTCCACTTCCTGCGCATTCACACCTGGCTGCGCATTGACAACAAAAAGGAAGCAACTGAACTCATGTCCGATGCAGAGCGCCTGGCCAAGCTCGAAGGCTTGACCGCCCACGCGCGCGCTGTCTCACGGCGCCGCACCTAGCAAAAAGTTTCAATTGCTGGCACAATGTGGCACAGAGTTGCCAATCCGCCAAACACAAAAAAACGACTAACAGTGTATTATTATAGAAGATTACGACAGATCGTTTTGGCAGGATAAGTGCTGGCACTGTATTTGCCTCAATATCACTTTAGGCACAAGGATGAGCACTAGGGAGATTAAATGCGAGCCCATCACTTACCATTACACAAACTTATCTATGTGAGTATCTGCTCTCTTGCTCTCGTTGGATGTTATGGAAGTTTCGATGATGAGCAGCAGGATGCTTTAATTGACACAGCAACGGATACGGATACCGGCACTGACACTGACGATACTGAGTCAGACACCGACATCGATACTGATACCGAGATCGATACTGACACCGACACCGATACCGACACCGACACCGATACTGATACCGAGTCGGAGGACACCATCTGGGAGCAAATCAACCCATTACATACGCATGAGACATTTGTAGATGTGTGGGCTATCTCCGAAAACGATGTACTGGTGCTGACCATTCAAGGAGAGATTTTTCGGATAAAGAATGGCGTCTGGAGCTCCCTGCCAATTAACGTCATGCACCCACCTCGTGCCCTCTGGGGTACTGGGATCGACAACATATACGCGGTGGGAGACAACGGTGCGATTTATCATTTTTACGGTACAGCCTGGTCTGCCATGGAGAGTGTCACGACAAACCATCTCGTGGACGTCTGGGGTAACGATCAGGGCGAGCTATTCGCTGCCAGTGAAACCCCTTGGACGCTATTGTACTTTGACGGAGATGCCTGGACAGCTCTCCCTGAACCTCCTTCCCCGGATGGCGTTGTCAGTGTTTGGGGAAACTCGGTCAACGACATTTATGCCATTAATTCAAGGTATGACTACTATTGTGAACATAACCATGACATTGCCCCGCTCCTCCACTTTGATGGGACGAATTGGGCACCGGCCGGGATCTCCGTGGAAGATGCTTGTGTTTATTTCGCCTCTGACACCTATTCAGAGCGATCCAGAATTTGGGGTAGCGCTAAAGATAATGTCTATGTCGTGAGCGACGGACGCATCCTGCATTGGAACGGTGCGAGCTGGAGTGCCATTCCCCATATCACAGGAGATATAGTGCTGGGTACGGCTGCAGATGATGTCTGGGTACTTAATAGAACGTCTGGTGCGTGGCATTATGATGGCATTTCGTGGAACTTTGTAGATTACGGAGAACAGCATACGATGCCCCTGCGCGCACATGCCGCTCCAGCGCGCAATCGGTTATACACAGTGGGACGTACCGGGCAGATTGCGTTTTGGGACGGGACTGATTGGCGTTTTCAAAACGGCCATGGCAGCATGAACATAAACAGCATCTTTGGCGATGGGCAGAATATCTACCTGGGTAGCCATAACAGCGATGTGCTGTGGCACTACAACGGACAAAACTTGAGCACCATTTCTGATCCCAACCTGGCGAGAGGGACGAGCCCCAGCGTGGTTGGCGGTTCAGGACCCAACAACATGTTCGCAGCAGATGGAAAAGTGGGCCAAATTTCACATTTTGACGGTCAGTCATGGTCTGTGCAACGCGGAGATGTGGCACATGACTTTACCGATATTTGGGCTGTCTCCAAAAACAATGTCTACGCAGTGAGCCAGGCGCCCAACCCTCTTTGGCATTACAATGGAAATGAATGGCGACCAGTACAGATCGACTTACCAGACACCGCCACCTCTCTGACGGCATTGTGGGGCAATAGCCCCAACGACATTTTTGCCGCTGGATTCAGTTCTGACTCACTAAGACCAGTGGTGTTGCGATTTGACGGAGCAGCTTGGGCGTCCATTGACCTGCCATATGCGGGAGAGCAATACCGACCCGTGGATATAATAACGTTTAGTAACAAAGACATTTGGATAAGTTGCAAAAAGGGGTTGCTGCACTACGACGGTTCTGTTTGGGATGAGCAACTGTATCTGCTGAACCAAGAATTTGGAGACATTGGGGGAACGGACGCATCCAACCTGTTCGTTGCTGTGACCAACCTGGGAGGGGATTTATATACGCCTTATTTCTTTTATTATGATGGCGTATCGTGGGAGCAATTGAGTCCCTTGCCTATCGGCAATAGGATCACCGGAGTTTGGAGTTCGGATGAGGATAATACCTTTGCGACTTTAGACAGTGGCGACATTTATCGCTTTGACGGCGCAACCTGGACACTGTTCGACTCTCCAACAGAATGGAGATTGCAGGGTATCACCGGTCGTTCTAAAGATAATTTTTTTGTGTTCGGAAAGCAGGGGCAAATCCACCATTATGACAGTGGCAGTTGGACTGCCCAGGACAGTGGTACAAACTTATCGTTGAACGCAATTTCCTTGGCAGATGATGGCAGCGCCTATGCTGCTGGAGATTCTGGCATCATCCTTAGCGGTGACGGTACGGCCTGGTCTGACTCCCGCCCGGCCAACCCGTGTCCAGGCGTCCGACAATTTTACGTTAGCGGACTGAACCGTGCATTTGCTGCGTGCAATCAAGGCGGACTGTTGCACTACGACGGAACGACCTGGTCTCCCATGGGCATCGATACTACTTTGGATCTCATCGATATTTGGGGCAGTAGCGAGACCGACATATATGTCATCGGTGATAACAGAGATATCGAGAGCGAAACAGTTTGGCACTTTGATGGATCAACCTGGTCGCCGATAAGTATTCCTGATATGGCCTTTCCCCGAATTATTTGGGGAACCGGACCAGACCACATTGTCGTAGGTGGCAGGTGTGGCGAGAAGCGACTGTGTGTCATCCAGCGCCAAGGAGCCGATTGGTCTGAAATTTATCAAGAAGAAAACGGTGGGTTGGACGACATCTGGGGGTCGAGCCCACAAGACATCTATCTCATTAGAACCATTTGGCTTTCAAGCGAGCGCAAATATCAATCAAGTGTGCTGCACTACGACGGAACCACCTGGCAAACCACAACTATCCCCGCAACGAGCGGATCCAAACTCAATCGCATTTGGGGGAGCGATCCAAACACCGTCTATGTGGGTGGAGATAATGGCTTGCTACTGCGGAGAAAGTGATACCCGCCGTTGAGAAGAGGTACATCAGAGAACGCTTGCCGGGACGGGCATGTAGCTCGCCTCATGCCTTGAGCGCAATCTTTTCTACTTTGATTTTTTTCATCTTGGCATTGCCGAGGCCCCTCTTGCCTGCCAGCTCGATGTGTGTGCCAGGGCGACGTACTGCTTTTAACGGGGGCAGTCCTTTTTTTCTTCGCTCAGCCTCGATCTCGGCGCGGCCTACAACGTCCAGGGCCACTGGATCCAACCCCAGCCACAGGGTCCTGGGTTGAAATAATACGCTCTGGTCCCGGGGTAAGGGGCCACCGTCAAAACACCCTTCCAGGCCATCGATCATGTGGAGCACGACCTTTTTCCTCACCTGGTCAAGCGCGCAAACATCCGCGATAAACGGATCAATATGGTCAGACCCGTGAAACCTGGCATTGTTGCCAGTGATGCCAAAGGCGATGTTTTTTAAACACAGGGTCACGCCAGAGAGCCCGTGATCCTTGAGCACTGCTAAGTTGATTACCTTGTCGCATTTTTCTAAAAAGATTTTTGAAATCGGAGACTTATCACCAAATTTTTCCTCTCGGCGATCCCCATTGTCCCGGCTCGAGGCATAGGCATTCCCAACATCGTAGGCTTTATCTTGTCCGGTCTCGCTGGCCAGGTATTGAATGCCGGTTTTGGTTTTATTCATCACGTACTTGGCATCGCGCATATGACTCTCGAAGCGGTCCCATACGATAATATTGTTCTCATTAATACCAGCGTCCTTGAGTGCTGACGCAACTGCCAGGACGAGCTCGTGATGCGTGACGATCAGAGGTCGGCCCAGGGTATTGATTTTAATTCCCACCCTTTCCCCAGGCTTGAAAAGCACAGACCACGGCGCCTTTGACTTTATGAGCCCTGTCATTCCTTCTGACAGCATTTTTTGAACTGCTGCGCTGTCTATTTTGCGTGCCTCTGTCACGACTTTGGGATGGGTAACCTGGACGACTTTACTCTTCTGAGGGGGCTTACCCCCCGCTAGACCCAAGTGGGATTGGGCGAGCACACTCGCACTGGCAATCGCACTGGCCCCGCCCTTTATAAAATCTCGCCTTCCAATGGGATTTTTCATTTTGCACGCTCCTCGTGTTTCGTCGTGGCTATTTGATTTTATACGATGCGAATACCACTTCGTATAGCCAATCAGACGAAAAAGAACGGCAGTAATTTTATCTATCCTGGTTTTTTATGGCTGCAATGCTTTTATTTCTATTGACAGGCGAAGTCGAGTCGTTAAGAAAAAGCCTGAAAACGGCACAGTGCCGAAGATCAAGAGAATCTTTCTAGAGTGGAGGAAACGATATGGCAATTCCCAAAGTGAACAAAGACGAATGCACCGGATGCGAAGAATGCGTAGAAGAGTGCCCAGCCGACGCCATCAGCATGGCCAACGAGGTTGCAGTCATCAGCCAAGACGACTGCACCGAATGCAGCGCATGTGTAGATACCTGCCCGGCCGAAGCCATCATTGAAGAGGGTTAACCCCCCAGTAAAAATTAACGCCTATTGTGAATCGACGCCTTGGCTCACCTGAGTTAGAGTGGGACCCATGTCGAGCGCTGATCGCAAGATACCACCGGGTCGCGGAAGACTTGCCATGGCTGCCCGGGCCGGCATGTTTGCCAGATCCGATGCCATCTCCGGGGGACTTGCCTTGTTGGCGTGTGCCGGCACTATCGCGGTTTTCGGGTCTGCATTTGCCATAAAATTGCAAGCCCTGCTGTCCGATGCCCTGTCCAGAGCACTGGCAGGGGGAATGGACTGCTGCTCAGCGCTTTCAAAGCCAATGTACACGGGGCTCATGCTTCTTTTTCCCATACTCGCATGTGTTTTTGTTGCGGCCTTGGTGGGTGCAGTCGCACCCGCGATTGTCGCCAAGCGCCATCAGGGCAGGAGCGCTGTTCCATTACCGCCGATCCCCAAAACTCGCTTTGCCACAGTGATCATCCGCGCAGCAGGCGGGGTAGTGATGTTACTTTTATCCGCACAAATCCTACGGTCTCACGCACCGGCTGCCCTGGCCTTAATGGGTGCTGATTTCTCAGCCGGGGCTGATTTGGTGCGCGGCTTTTGCGGCCTTCTAGCAGCTGCAGGTGTGGTCATGATCCTCATCGGCATCGGTGAAACAGCAATTCAGCAAAATGCGTATTTCCGCGCACTCCATCTCACGACGCTGGAATCGCGTCAGGAACAGCGGGCAGCCGGGGGCGATCCTACAGCCCGCGCCGAGGCAAAGCGACGACAGCGAAAAGAGGCGTGGTCGTGACCGATAGTACCCTGTGGCACGTGGTTCTTCCCACACCCCTGCGCAAGCCCTTTCTCTATCGCATGCCCACAAGCTTGGGCGCACCTGAGATCGGCATGCGGGTGCGCGTGCCTTTTGGTCGAAGGCAGGTGACTGGATATCTGTTGGCCCCCTGTCCCACCCCCCCCCAGGCCTCATTTGAAATCAAAGATATTCTGGAGCTTCTGGACGACGTGGTGCCTCTGCCTGAGGAGCTCATTCGATTCCTCAAAGAAGCAGCATCGTACTACATGCACGGCCTGGGTGAAGTATTTAAAACCGCCCTACCCCCAGGGCTAGATCGTGCGGTAAACGGGACGCTATCGACCCCATCCCCGACAACCCAAGATTTTCTGGGTTCCCCCGTTGCAACGGTCACCCCACCAGTCCTGAATGCCGAACAAACAGCTGCGGTAGAAGCCATCACATCCCAGCTTCATAACGGTGGATACAGGGGATTCTTGCTGCACGGGGTGACAGGCTCGGGAAAGACGGAAGTTTACTTTAACGCTATTGATACTGCCCGATCCCTTGGCAAGGGTGCCCTTGTCTTAGTGCCGGAAATATCTCTCACGCCCCAGCTGATTCAGCGGTATCGCGCCCGGTTTGGCGATGGGATTGCAGTGCTCCATTCCGGCCTATCAGTTCGAAACAGGCGAACCCAATGGCAATTACTTAGAACCGGACAGGTGCGCGTGGCCATTGGCGTGCGCTCGGCGATTTTTGCGCCTGTTGATCGCCTTGGCATTATTATCGTCGACGAGGAGCACGACGCTTCCTTTAAGCAAGAGAGCCGGTTTACCTACAACGCACGGGATTTAACGCTACTGAGAGCCGCCAGGGCTGGAGCTGTGGCTGTTTTGGGATCTGCCACACCATCTTTAGAAACCTACTACAACGCGGAAATCGGCAAGCTTGAAAAACTTCGCCTTACAAAGCGTGCCACCTCCCAAGCCTTACCCGAAGTAACAGCCATAGACCTAACCAAACACCATTCTGGCCCAGGCGGCCAGACACTTATCACCCAGCCGCTTTACACTGCCATTTGCGAGACCCTAGAGCGCGAGGAGCAGGCCATATTATTCCTCAATCGCCGCGGGTTTGCGCCCTCCATTTTGTGCGGCGGGTGTGGCGAGGTGATACGGTGTCGATCCTGCTCAGTATCGCTCACGCTTCATCGCCACCCACCTGGCCTCATCTGTCATTATTGCGGTAGCAGGTGGCAGGTGCCCAGCAAGTGCCCGGCCTGTGGCGCGACTGACTTGTGCCCGATTGGCACTGGCACACAAAGGGCTGAAACCATCTTAAGCGACCTGTTTTCCAGTGCCCGCATTGCCCGGATGGATCGGGATTCAGCTGCGGGCAAAAAGGGGGAAGCGATTCTCGACAAGCTCAGGCAACGTGAGATTGACATTCTCGTGGGCACCCAAATGGTCACCAAGGGGCATGACTTTCCATATGTCACCCTAGTGGGTGTTCTCAACGCAGACGTGGGCCTACACATGCCTGATTTCAGAGCCAGTGAGCGGACATTTCAACTCCTGATGCAAGTCACTGGGAGGGCTGGACGCGATCAAAGAGGTGGCCGAGCGTTCATCCAGACCTATTCGACGCCCCATCCAGCGATTGATTTAGCCAGATTTCACGATTACCAGACATTTGTAAAAATGGAATTAGAGACGCGTCGAGAGCTCGGATACCCACCATTTGGGCGGTTGGCCGCCCTGCGTATCAGCAGCAAATCTCCGGAAAAGGTCCAGATTGCCAGCCAGAGACTTGCAGCTGAATTAAGGGAAATCCACCGCCAGCAGTCAAATCCAGGCGTTACCATCTTGGGACCAGCAGCAGCGCCGCTAGAAAAAGTGCAAAACCGATACAGATGGCGCATCCACCTGAGATCTCATCGCTACGACCTGATCCGGAGGCTAATAGAGCCAGTACTTCAGACCATTGAAAATCCACCAGCGGGTGTAAGGATTCGCATTGATATTGACCCTCAGTCCATGTTGTAGGCATTTTTTATCAAAAGGGCGATGCTTTCCACTTGACACAGAACCCGACTCGCCTAACATACCCCCCCGATGAACGCGGCGAAGAAGGAAGTGTTCATCAGAAAATCGTTCCTGCTTAGCTCAGCTGGTAGAGCGGGTGGCTGTTAACCACTAGGTCGGGGGTTCAAGTCCCTCAGCAGGAGCTAACGAATCGGGACCACCAACTCAGGTGACCCAAAGGTAAACACGAAGCCTCGGAGGCAACCCTCCGGGGCTTTCGCGTTTCAGCGCCACACACCGCGGCCCTCAGCGACATTCGATCGGCTTTCCTAGACTCTTGTGCCTCCCGAAAAATCGATCCGGAGGATTTTAATTGAACATGTGATACGCCGCACCTTGATTCGTTGTAGAGGAGAGGCGTCCTTATAGGTCCCAGCTCACGTCGATTTCGCTTTCAGCACTTTAAAACATACGGGAAGACACAGCTGTCCTGACGAATTGGGAGAGCGATGATCATTGGATTCAGGCGTCAGGCAGCTTTACGCCGGTACCGGTGATGTAAACCGCCGAGAATTGGAATCGATATCACTGGGCCGTTTTCAGGCGGATCGATGGCGCGTGGTTCTGGACAATCGTTATCGAGACTCTGATGTGTCCGATCTGTGTGATAATACCCTTCGATGTACTCCGTCAGGATCCTGTGAAGATGACGCTCCCCAAAAATGACAAAATGGTCCAGACAATCTCGCCTCAGGGTGCCGATCATTCTCTCACAGATTGCGTTCATCATCGGCGCTTTTCGCGCGGTGACGATTTCCTCGATGTTCATCAACCCGGCTCGCCTCTTGAATTTACCCAGGAATATTGGATCGCGATCGTGGATGAGAAACCGAGGCGCGAAGTCATACGGAAAGGCGTTGGTGAGTTGCCGCGCAGCCCAATTTGAGCAAGGCGATCGCGAAATGTTGAAGTGAATGATCTTCCGGCGCGCGTGCTCGACGAAGATCAGCACATGCAGCGTGGCAAACGAGATGGTGGGGACCACGAAGAAGTCGCAGGCGACAATCTCCCTCGCATGGTTGCGCAAAAACGTCCGCCAATTCTGCGACGGCGGCTTCGGCTTTCTGACCATGTACTTCTCTATGGTCGATTTGCGAACTGAGTATCCCAACTTCCAGAGCTCTCCCTCGATGCGCGGGGATCCCCAAGTCGGATTTTCTAACGACATCCGCCTTATCAACTCGCGCACCTCGAGCGGAATCTTCGGGCGCCCTGCCGCCCTTTTACTCTTGATCCGCCAGAACAACTTGAACCCTTTGTGATGCCAGCCGATGACAGTCTCTGGTTTGAGAATCACCAACGTCTCCTTCCAGCGTGACCAGAGCTTCGAAGCAAGGAGCCAAAACAGGCGATCTCCTTTTTTGAGACTTGGTGTTGGCTTTTGCACAGCCAATTGCTGCCTAAGCACGAGAACCTCAATCGATAGAGATTTCTGATTTTGCGTTGTAGGAATAGCCATCAGTAACAGAAGCTTCAAGAGGTCGAGCATGGTTGTGGAGGCATACCAAACCACTATTAAAAAGCAATCCATTCGACGATAATATTGGGGCATGTCATGACGCTGGTCAGGATTATCCCAGTCAAGGCTTAAGCCGGTACTCCCTATCGATCGCCACGGCCATGTCCGGCCCCTTCCAGTAGGGTTGAATCCATATCCGAGCGCAAGGACAAGGAGCTGAAGGCCCTGCACGAACGCATCGTCGAGCTCGCCGAGCGCCAGACGGCAGCCCTCGTCAAGGTCGAGACCGCCCTCACATCTCTACGGCGAGTGATCGAAAGGATCCGAGCGTAGCCGGCTCCTATCCTTCCCGAAAGACGTATTTGTTGCCGGTGCTCCTACTCGGAATGTGGAACGTACGAGTCGTCTTGCCGTGGTAGAACGCACCCAGCGCGCAATCGCGGATCCGTTCGTTGATCTCCACTGCGTTCTTATCAATCCACAGCTGCATACAGTCACCCACCAGAAGGATGGGATGGGTCTCCACTTTGAAACCGTCCAGGGAATCGACCTCGCAACCTGACGGGAGAATGCCGAGCCTCTTCTTGATGGCGAATAATCGACGGTAGTAATCGCCCAACTCAGATTCGTGGGCCGTGAGGAACTCGTGGTACTTGCGCAGTTGCGCGGCGATGTTCTCGTTGTCCGAGCTGGTATCCTCGCCAAAGTAGAGGCGGTCATCGCCAACGGTCTTGAGCTCGATGAAAACGATGCGTTCGCTCGGGGCGTCCAGCCAGGCCAGGTCAATCCGCGCTTTGCCGTGAGCGAACTCCGTATCGATGAATCCGTTGTTCTTGATAACGAAATCCGCCTGAATCGCCTTTTCCGAGCCGGTGGGATTGAACTTGCCGATCCTCTTTTTCACGCGCTTGATCGCGTCCGCGTCAAAGGCGTTGAGGGTGGGGATCTCGATGTGGGCGGTGTCGAGCTCCAAGCCGGGGCCGTCAAAGCGGTACTTGATGTGGGTGCGCGATTCCTGCAGTGGGATGTACTCGAAGTGGATCTCAGCGTTGAACCCGGTTCCGTAGCTCAGGTTCATGATACTGCCGCAACGATAGTAGATGTTGATCTTGTTCCCCTTGCGCACGTCGGCCCAGATGTCCTCTTCTCTCAGAAGATTCTGCCACCAACGCGGCGAATCTGCGGACAGAGCCTCAAAGAGCCTGGCGTCAACGTCGAGTTTCCAGAGCGTCATGGGTCCACCTCCAGTGCCCACCACTCTATACCCAAGTGACAAACATCTGAATCCGCTTTATACCCAAAGGCGTTACTGACGCGAAAGGACACACACCGAATGACCAAGGCGGACTTTACCGAGCAAGTGCACGAAACCATCACAGGCCTCACGAAGAAACAGGCCGCTCAAGTTGAGGATACGGTTCGCGGCACTGACATCGGCTCAGCGATCCCCATCTTGTGCAAGATCTGAGCAGGGCAAATCATAGATGAACAAGCGCAATCGATCTCTGAGTCAAAAGGCCATCCGCCAGCGTCGCAATGAGCGGGCCTTTCTCTTCGATAAAAACCTCTCGCGCTGCCTCGGCGATATGGATCGCGACGACTGGGAATTTGCGATTTCAATCTCAGGAGGCAACGTTGCAGAAGCCGCTCGAGAGTGCGGTATCGCTGATCTCCCTCGAGGTGCGAAGGCCCTGTGGGGACGCTCTGCTGAGGAGGCGCTCGGGACATACCGCCGCTGGCAAAAAAAGAAGCGGAGAAAATAATGGCGAACATTCCTATCGATCGCAACAAGCTGCGAGAGCATATCCGAAAACTCCCTGGTGAGAGCCTCCTCGTCTTCCTGGACCGCTCCATCGACATGCTCCCGGATTCAAAGCTGCCGAGGCTCGTCAAGGACTACATTCGACCGAGTGATTTACGTCCGGATCAAACTCTTGACAAAAGGCTCCTGGATACCGTGAAGGCCTTTCACAAAGCCAGCTTGAAACGCAAGTACTACGAGGATTTCCAGGTCAACTCGAGAAACTTCATGCAGAAATCGCGGGGAACACAGTCATGGATCGCAGAGTGCCGTCGACTGCTTGAGCTGTGCGTCAGCTCGGCGAGGAAACAACACGCCGATGAACGCCAGGCGTTTGAACTCATATTTGACCTGCTGCACGAACTCGACCGGCGACCCTACGATATCATTTTCTTTGCAGACGAAGCCGGGTCCTGGCAGGTCGGCGTGAATTGGGACAAGGTCCTCCCCGCATACTTCCGGTGTCTGGCGCGAACTGCTGAACCTGATGAGTATGCGCGCGCAGTTGCCAATATCGTCGATGAACACGTCCACTACGATCGGAACAAATACATGAAAAAGGCACGTACCATCGCGAGCTCCGCCCAGATGAGGGCGCTCCAGCAGATACCCAGCTCACGCCGAGGATAAGATGGGCCGAGGCATGACCCGAATAGATCCCCCCCTCTACCTCGCAAGCACGACCATCACCTGCTGGCGATGCGGATCCCGCATGCCTGCCGTGGCGATCATCGCACCCAATGTGCCGGGGACCGAGGGAACGGTCTGCATCCTCTCCGAGACTCAAAGCCTTCCCGGCAATATCCGAGCATTTATCCAGAAACGCTTTCCCTCATACAAGCTGTCCTATTCGAAGACCATTCGGTCAAAATACTACGCCAACACGTGCCCCAGGTGCGGGGTGCTGTCCGGTGATTTCTTCTTGCACTCAGAGCCAGGCGCACCTTTCTTCCCAATATCAGCAGAAGACGCAGCTCACCTGAGTCTCGTGGAGATCCCGGCCGACAGCCCCATTGATGTCCAAGCCGGTCTTGGGATGGGTCCTGGAGAGATCATTCTCCAGCACGCAAGAAAAGGGAAATAGACGTGCGACAGGATGATCTCGGTTTCGCGAAGCTTCGCGATCGTTCGCGATTCTTCTGGATCGCTATGGATTCATCGATCCTTGGTCCCCAATACGGAGAAGCTCATCACCACTTCCCTCAACGCCACTTGTCCCGGTACGATGGTGGATCTGGGATCGGCTCATCCGGAGGGTCGGTCCTCTCCGCGATGAACGTGCTTTTGTCCCCGTTCTTGATCCTAATCTCACCCTTCAATCGACCATCTCTGCCGAGCTTGACATTGCCTGTTCCCGACATCTGATCGTACTCCCACGCACCCATCCACATGAAGGACACGCCGCTCTTGGTCGCTTGAGCGTTCACATACGCGAGGAGACAATGCATCCGAAGCCGATCATCGTCGCCTGTCAGGGATATGAGTGCAGGTCCGAGGTCATCAAGATAGTCGTTTACCCAAGTGCCCGTCTCGGTAATGCGCCACCAACCATAGTATTTATCAGGGATATCGGTCAAAGCTCTTCCTCCTTGGCTCGAGACTGGGCGAGGCGACCCACTCAACCATTGCCATCGATTCCACTTTGGCATACGTACATAAGCGGCCAAGATTTATCCCGGTGGGCAGCAGGTGTCAACAGCCGCCGAGGACTTATGGAGGCCCGATCTCAATGACGCGGAAAAAGGCGAAAGATACGCTTGAACACTTGGGGGCCGAGGAACGCGCTCAGGTGCTGCACGAGTTGCTCAAACGCCATCGGGACCTTCGCGGGGAAGCGAACGAGATAGCAAAGAGCCTCATCGATGACGTCTCCGTGGATGCGATCGCCGAGGAGATCGCCTACCTCGTAGGCAGCATCGGTGTCGAGGAGCTCAGTGGCCGAGCTGGCAAGCAGTCCTGGGGCTACGTTGAGCCGAGCGAGGCGGCCTGGCAATTGCTCGAAGAATCTATTGAGGATATCCGGACCGACATGAAACGCAGATTCGAGGCTGGTATGAAGCCCGCCGCTGAGAAGATATGCCAGGGCATCGTGCTTGGCTTGCAGGAGGTAGACGGCACCAACAGCGATGGCGCGCTCGGGTGGGCACCTGATTTTCCGGCCGAGTCTGCGGCCTGGAGCCTATCCGTTCTCCTGGGGCTGTACCCGCAGGGCCAACGGCGAGCAGCAGGGAAGCGGATCATCTGCGGCGTGGAGGAGCACACCGACGACTGGCTCGAGATGCTGGAGCGGGTCGTCAACGAGGCGGTCAAAAAGAAACAACGTGGGCGGAGGTAGGATGGCCAAAAAGAAGCAGGAAAGATGGTCGGAGGCCCACCTAGAGGATCTGATCGAAGAAGCCACCGTCGATGCCTATGAGGAATTCGAGCAGACGACCGGTTTGTTCACAATGATCGAGGAACACCTGGAGCTTCCATTCACGAGCCAGATCCTCGGTATCGAAGTCACCGTGGTGAAGGTCGATATCAACGACCGCTACGATATCGTCGCCATCTGCGAGCGGGGAAAAGATCGACAGACATTGCCAGTCTTGGATCTGCCGTTGCCAGAGCTACCACCGAGGGGTTGGGAATGGATCGAGGCCTACCGCCATTGGGCGCGCAGATGGAGGTAACCGGCTTGAATTTCAGTAGGTTGCGTGCCGTTGACCATTGACCATCCAAATCAAAAATTACTGAATCGTTACAAGAGAGTCTCAGACTCGGTTATTCGTTAGACAGCATTTTTTATATTTCTTACCGCTGCCACAAGGACAAGGAGCGTTTCTACCGACTTTGGGATTGACTCTAATAGTCGGCAGCTCAGGCGGTGATGCCGAAGCGATGATCTCATGAATAGGATGATTCGGATCAGCTACCGCTTCTTTTACGATTTGATAATGACGTTCAAGGCGCTGCTCGTACATTGGCTCCAAAACGACATCGAGAAACAAGTTGAGCAGTGGTTTCGAGTATTTGGTTTGTACGTTTATCGGATCGAGATAAGTCTGCTCCGTCACCGGAGCATCAGAACTGGGAATATCGAAAGCGTGACTGATAGTGGCTAAGTGTTTTTTCTCTTTGTGGGAGGCCACGTCCAGTATCACTCATTTCTCCTCAAATTCCGGCAGTCGTAAATCGCTTGTTTGCAGCTCAAATGACCAACTTTTCGGCGTCACCAGCCAAAACGGTACCAGATGAAACGGCAGGATGCGCTCCGACCAAGTACGCTCGCTTTTCTCATAGAGAAGACTGGACGTGGCAACGATTCCTTGTGCCAGGCGGCTCGCCGCTTCCCGAATGAGCGTTCTCTCCTCTGATGGTGTGATGCGGCGTTGCATCAAGGGATACGCTGAAAGTCGGCCGGCGTGGATATCCTCGACAGGGCCGTTGCGCCAACAGAAGTTGGTCATCGCATTGGCCAGGACTCGGGTGGGATGTGCCTGCACATCTGCACGGGCGTTTTCGAGGACCAGTGGCGGGACAGCATCAATGAGCTGGGACGCAGTACTCGGCCTTGCCAGATTTACAAGATGATCTGGATCCATGGCTATTTTTGTATTCTGTCGTGTCATGGGTAGGTGACTTATTGCGAGCTGTACCAATCGGCGATATCGCTCCGGACTACGACGCATGAGCTCAATCCAGCGCTCCAACGCCGCCGAAGCCTCGATGTTGATGCGAGCCATTTCCGAGTCGTGTATGCGACTTAAGCCCACACTGCGCGCTTTGGACCATAGGCGCTTGTCCCGGTCCGCCAGGACGGCGAGATACGAGCCCCATCGAAGACACACCGCTGTTGCCGCCACCGCCTCCTCGCCTACACGCGGCCACGAATAAGCAGATGGCTCTGGCTTATCTGAAAGGTAGTCGATGATCTGTTCGAACATCGTCTTCGCGGGCGGATGAACGCTTCGGTAATCTGGACCCTCCTCCCAGTAGCCGGCATCCAGCACAAGCTCGTCGTTTACTCGAATCTCCAAGCGGCATGGTGGTTTCATCGCAGCGCCTCGATTGTCATCAATCACACCGGTATCGTGGCTTCTTGGAATCTCTCATTTTTCCTCTTTCCTGGCGCGATCCTCGATGGACATCACGACCTCGGGCCGCTCCCGACCGACCGCCCGAAGTACAGGTGCTCGATAAGCTCAGGCAACGGCATCTTCCACGGTTTATCATGGTTGAATTCCTGCAAAAACTGATTTCCCGGTCTGGGACCATGGTTCTGTTTCTGATAGTTTTGCCGCCGAAGACAGATGCTTCGAACCGGGCCGAGCTTCACGAGGTCGGGCAAAAGGGAGGAGCGCTTGAGAAACAAGAAGGAAAGCACGCCGTTTCGCCGATCGAGCCAAGGGCGGGACAGCTGATGGGGCAGCTCTCTCTCGATGGCGCCGGGGTCGGCGGTCAAACCCTGGTCTGTCGGTTGACACCGACAGGTCGCATTGATGTCCGGGTCGGAACGTCAGATGATGGTCCCCTCGTCTCGGCAAAAGCCATCAAGAAGATCCTCGGTGCTTTCAACGACGGCCGCGGTCACGGCGCTCTGCACCTGGCCGCGGCGCAACTCTCCACGGAGCTGCCGGCATCCCTCTCGTTTTGGCGTGATCTCGGAAGAACCTTCATCGGACGGGTGTGCGGCGTGCTCGATCCCACCGATCCCAAATCTCTCGCCATTCCCAGTCCGGACTTCGACGAACTCGAGACCCTGGCTCAGGCGGCGCCCCCCATGACGGGAGCCGAGCTTCTCGATGCCGCGCTCCTCGGTGACATCTGGTACGACATGGGTGCAGTGCTTGCGACCGAGGCCAGAAAATTCAAAGACGGCGTCCAAGGCTACCTGAAAAAGCACAGCTCAGTGTGGAACGTGGTAGGTCGAGTCTGTTTCCACCTGGCCGAAAACAAACGCGACCCCGAGTATCCCTTCGCCTTCATCGCCACCTACGTTCACAAGGTCGGAAAGACGGCCAAGCCGCAGCACCTGCCTCTGGGACGGGCGCTCAAGGACTACGCCGGAGCAAAAAATCGCAAGAAGCTGCTCACCCTGCTGGCTCCCCTGTCCCGGGCTGCCGAGCAGAGTGACTTCATCCGCGAGCTGGTCGACGCCGGCGACATCTACCATCCGCTCTCCTGGACACCCAAGGAAGCCCACCGATTCCTGTGCGAGATCGCGCTGTACGAGCAGGCCGGGCTGGTGGTGCGCATGCCCGACTGGTGGAGCGCCAAGAACAGGCCGCGACCCAAGGTCTCCGTGTCGGTCGGCGGAAAGGCGCCATCGGCCCTGGGCATGGACGCGCTTTTAGACTTCGATGTCGGTCTGACCCTGGATGGCAAGAAGCTGACGAAGCGGGAGATCGAGGAGCTGCTCAGCGCCAGCCACGGGCTGGTGTTGATCAAGGGCAAGTGGGTTGAGGTGGACCGCGACAAACTTTCGCAGATGCTCGACCAGTGGCGCGATGTTCAAAAGCAGGCCGAGGCCGGCGGCGTCAGTTTCGGTGAGGCCATGCGCATGCTCTCGGGAGCACGCCTCAATGGCGACGACGAGGGCATCGAAGATGCACGACCCGAGTGGTCCGAGGTCATCGCGGGCAAGTGGCTCTCGTCCAGGCTTGATGCGCTCCGTAAGCCAGCGCTTCGAGCGGATGTCGAGGCCAACGCGGGCCTCAAGGCCGAGCTACGCCCCTATCAGAAGCACGGGGTGCAATGGCTTTCGGTTCTGCGCAGCCTGGAGCTGGGCGGCTGCCTGGCCGACGACATGGGTCTGGGCAAGACCATCCAGGTGCTCGGCGTCCTCAACATGAACAGGCGCAAGAAAGAGAAGGGGACCGACCTTCTGGTGGTGCCGGCCTCCCTGGTGGACAACTGGCGCCTCGAAATCGAACGCTTCGCGCCCAAGTTGAAGGTGCTCATCGCCCACCCGTCGCGGGTCCCCTCGCCGGAGCTGAAGAAACTCTCAAAGAAGCGAGTAGACGCCCACAACGGGGTGATCACCACCTACGGCACCGCCATGCGCACCGCTTGGATGAAGGATTACCCCTGGCGCCACGTGATCCTCGACGAGGCCCAGGCCATCAAGAACCCGGGCGCCAAACAGACCAAGGCGGTCAAGGCGATGCCTTCCAAGTGGCGCTTGGCGCTGACCGGCACGCCGGTAGAGAATCGTCTCGGAGACCTGTGGTCGATCTTCGACTTCCTGAACCCTGGGCTTCTCGGCTCGGCCAAGGCATTTGGCGGGCTCTGCAAGTCCATGGCGAAGAGCGAGCAGGGCTATGCCCCGTTGCGCCGGCTGGTTCAGCCCTACATCCTGCGCCGGCTCAAGACCGACAAGAACGTCATCGCGGACCTGCCCGACAAGACCGAGGTGACCGCGCACTGCCTGCTCAGCAAGAAGCAGGCCGCCTTGTATCAGCAATCGGTCAACGAGATGGAAAAGGCCATCATCGACCTCGACGGCATCGAGCGTCGCGGCGTGGTCCTCGCCTTTCTGATGCGGTTCAAGCAGATCTGCAATCACCCGTCCCAGTGGCTGGGCGACGGCGCCTACGAACCGGCGGACAGCGGCAAGCTCTCTCGGCTGCGCGAGCTGTGCGAGTCCATCGCCGCGCGCCAGGACAAGGTGCTGGTGTTCACCCAGTTCCGCGAGATGACAAGGCCGCTTCATGGCTTTTTAGCCGGGATCTTCGGACAGAGTGGCCTCGTGCTGCACGGCGGAACACCCGTCAAGAAGCGTCAGGGCTTGGTGAAGAGCTTCCAGGAGGACGACCGCGTGCCCTTCATGGTGCTCTCGCTCAAGGCCGGAGGGACCGGGCTCAACCTGACCGCGGCCTCCCACGTGATTCACTTCGACCGATGGTGGAATCCGGCCGTTGAGAACCAGGCCACGGACCGCGCCTTCCGCATCGGCCAGAAGAAGAACGTGCTGGTTCACAAGTTCGTCTGCCGGGGAACGGTGGAGGAGCGCATCGACAAGCTCATCGCGGGAAAACAGAAGCTCTCCGATGAGGTCCTCTCCCAAGGAGCCGAGTCCTCCTTGACGGAGATGAGCAACGAAGAGTTATTATCGATGGTGTCGCTCGACTTGAGCAGCGCCGTGGAAGGATAGATCATGGGTAGATACGATGACAATGGATATTGTAGTCGAGCTGTTCTTTCTGCTGGGAGGTAACGGAATGCGAAGAGATGATCCATTGGTATTGTGCCTGAGGCTGTATGGAGAGGACAAATTATCAGAAAACGACGAGAAATCAGCAATAAAGAAGCTGAATAATCGGTTTCGTCTACATGGCAGATTCTATGATAACTGGAATGATATCTCCTGTTTTAACGATATGCTCAATCGGTACTTGAATCTCGTCGAGCAAAAGAAACCCGGGAATACGTTTGATCAAAAGAGAATTCTCGAATTAACAGCATCTGTTGCGAGCCCAGCATCTGTGCCATTCTGGTCGCAACTGCTGGAACTCAATCGTCCACGGGATTCATTCTCCAATACGCGCCGAATGTATGCTTTAGCTGCGCTGGCCTATATAGCGATTCGTAGTGACGAACTCGGTGCGATGGAGACATTGAAGGCCGCGTGCGGCCACCCACGTCCAGAAACGCGAGCCATGGCCGCCCACTACATAAGATGCGTCCATGTGGGAACAGATCAACCACTTCTAGAGGACGTGGCAAGCATTCTTATACAACTCGCAACAAAGGATCGGTCTTTTGCGCCGCGGTTCATGGCGCGCAGGGCGTTGGCGGCGACAGGCCAAACGGTCCCGATAGATAATCCAAACGGCGTTTACGCTTTCAAAATCTGGCACGAGTGGGAACCATCCGTTTTCCGAGTAATCGAGCTTGAGTCCCGTCGCACTCTTGGTGATCTTCATCGCGCCATTCAAGACACCTGGAACTGGGGCGATGACCATTTGTATGCTTTCTACTTAAATGGAAAGAGGTACGACAGCCTCTATGAGTTCGGCCATGACTACATGGAAGGCGCTGCCGCCTTTGCCGACGACGCGAAAATCGGAGAGCTGGGCCTAAAGCCGAGACACAAATTTCTCTACTACTTTGACTTAGGTGACAGTCATCAATTCTGGGTGGTCGTCAGCAAGATTCGAGAAGAAGCCGGTTCAGGCCCTTTTCCCAGGGTCGTCGAATCCGTTGGCGAGACGATGGAACAGTATCCGCGGTGGGAATAGCAAGGTACGTAGATGCTCGGAGGAAGTCCACTAATAGACACTGTAAACACACGATATACGCAAGGGGCCGAGTCCTCCTTGACGGAGATGAGCAACGAAGAGTTGATATCGATGGTGTCGCTCGACTTGAGCAGCGCCGTGGAGGGTTAGATTATGGGTAGATACTATGACAGCTATTGGCCGCCATACGTACCGGTAGCCGAACGTCGTCGCCGCGCGGCGCAGAAGGTCGCCAAGATGAAGAAGGCCGGTAAGAAGGTCTCGCCGGTCGAGATCGACGGTCGCAAAATCGCCAAAACCTTCTGGGGTGATGCCTGGTGCAAGAACCTCGAGGCCTATAGCGACTACTCCAACCGCCTCCCCCGCGGGCGCACCTATGTGCGCAACGGCTCGGTGATCGACCTTCAGATCGAAGCCGGCCGTGTTCGCGCGCTGGTCAGCGGCACGGACTTATACACCGTGGACATCAAGATCAAGTCGCTGCCCAAGAAGAAGTGGAATACAATCAAGGGACAGTGCGCGGGCCAGATCGGATCGCTGGTTGAGCTGCTTCGGGGATCCATCTCCAAGGGCGTGATGGAGATCGTCACTCGCAAGGGCGAGGGGCTGTTTCCGTCCCCGCGCGAGATCACGCTGAATTGCTCCTGCCCGGACTGGGCCACCATGTGCAAGCACGTGGCCGCGACACTCTACGGAGTGGGCGCGCGTCTCGACCGCGAGCCAGAGCTGCTGTTCACCCTACGCGGAGTAGACCCGACCGAGATGGTGGAGGCCGCCATAGATCAGCCGACAGCCGCCGGCAAGAAGCGCAAGGGCCGCGTCCTCGAAACCGACGAGCTGTCTTCGGTCTTCGGCGTTGATATCGACATGGATGGAGCGGCATCGAACAAATCCTCAACCTCGAGCAGGCCGGCCAAGAGAACGCGACGCGCGGCAAAGCCCCGGAAACCGACAACATCCAAAGCCGGCAAGAAGAAGAGCGCAGCCAAGACGGCGACCAAGAAAAAAGCAGCAGCCAAGAAGAAGAGCACCGTAAAGAAGGCCATACCGAAGAAGGCGGCGGCTGCGACGAAGACCAGCACGAAGAAAGCTGCTACCAAGAAGAGGACGGCGAAGAAGACCCCGACCAAAAAGACCACCACGAAGAAAGCCCCGGCGAAAACAACTGCGAGGAAGAAGCCGACCGCCAAGAAGCCCGCCGCAAAAAAGAACACCGCCAAGAAACCTGCTCGCAAGAAATCCGCGGCAAAGAAAACCCCTGCCAAAAAGTCGACCACAAAGAAGTCGAGCGCAAAGAAAACCGCTCCCAAGAAGTCGACGGCCAAAAAGAAGACCATAGAGAAGGTGGCCACAAAAAAGAAAACCTCACCCAAGAAGAAAACAACCAAGAAAACTCCGACCGCGAAAAAAGCGACCAAAAAGGTAAAGGGGTAGCCGATGCCTTCTCGCATGGAAGAATCAACGTCATCTCCAATCATCTTCCTTTTGGGGCCGCCAGGAGTCGGCAAGAGCACTCTTGGCGCCCGTGCGTGCAAGGAACTGGGACTCGAGTTCCTTGATCTTGTATCTGCAGGAGAGGATCCTCATTCGAACCTGGCAAGGGCGATTGCTGGTCGAGCCGCCGATGTGGTCGAGCTCCCATGGCCGCTCCAGCACGACCGGCAAGCTTTACTGTTGGCGCGCCGGTCCGGCGTGACGCTGCTTCTGTGGGCTCACCCCGAGGACATGCAAGCCCGTTCCGGCCACGAGGAGCCCCTGTTTACTCCTGTGCCGCGACTCAAGCTCAGAGGCGGTTTCGGTCGAAACGGGACAGGTTGTCGTGAGTTCCGGCGCGTCCACCGGGCCTGCGAAGAGACACTGCTTCTCGTGAACCTTCCCCTGGAAGAATCCGCTCAGTACGTCCAGGACTGCATCGAAGACATCCGAAAAGAGAGCTCGACACCACCGGCCGAACGCGAAGGGCTTATCGACTGGGTGGAGGACTGGAGACAAGATCACGGCGCGAGTCCCCGCGTATCGAAGGTCATTGTCGACGCGATGACGCGTTATCTTTCGCACCTTCGGGCTAAAGGAAAGTCTCCGCGCACGCTATCGGGCATCTGCTCCGACCTGAACGCAGCCGGACATCTCGTGTTGATGTACGACGCCCCCAAAGGCAAGCGTATCCTGGAGCACTTCGGTAGCCCACCATGGGAGCTCGAATTCAGGCGAAAGTTCACCGACCGCCCGAACCTTGTGACACGCTACTGTCGCAGCCTTGAAGGCTTTGCTCGTTTCCTGGAGGAATCGGGAGATCTCGCGGATGACTGATATTATACCAGGCAAAATGAGCAAGGCGCTCGATGCCTATCTCGACGAAATATTTTGACGCAAGATGCAGGCGAAAAGACTATGCAAAAATATCCAGCGTCAGTTCCGAGAACGATGTACTGGTCGAACGAAGTCGGCGGGACATTGGTCTGTCCACGGTGTGGTGAGCTGCTCGAATCGGAAAGGCACACCTACCTGATAGGAATTCGAAATTCCGATGGAGAAACCGGCACATCCATGGTCGGAGGCGAGGGAGGGTATTTCTGTCCTGACTGTCCTACTATTGTTCTGAACCATAAACAGTTCGAAGACTACGTCGCTCTTGCCGCAGACGGTCCTGCTTCGGCGTTCACCGCAATCGGCGCGGTGGATCTTGATGCCGTACCAGAGGAGCGATCCCACCTGCCCTTGGGTGAAGATGAAAACCCCATTCCAGTTGTCGAGTTCTTGGACCCTCCCCGGAAAAAAGTTGGAAAGAGATCTACTCGGCGGAAAACACAGAGCAGGAACCAGCGGAAACGAAAGAGAAAAAAGAGAAGGTAAAACCACTGAATGGTCGGCATCGAAACAACAGCTCCCGCCAAACCTCGTCTCCTTTTCAACATGGGCACTCTGGAGATTCGGGGAATCTCCGATGAGACGATGCTTCCCACGTCTTGTCCGTGGGACGAGCGCGCGCGTTGTTTCCGAGGTCCGGCGTCGGCCTACGCCGAGATCGTGATGACCTTTGTGCGCGGGAAGATCGCGTACGAGGACGCGGCCAGGGACTACGAGATCCTTGAGGCCGGGTTGCGCATCAAGCGCGAACCGAGGCCGTTCCAGTCACAAGCGGTGAGCGCATGGAACCACGCGGGGGGGCGCGGGGTCGTCGTCCTGCCCACAGGCGCGGGCAAGAGCCACGTGGCCCTGATGGCTATCGACGCAAAGCTGCGGAGCGCCTTGGTTGTCGCGCCCACGCTCGATCTTGTTCGGCAGTGGTACGATCTCTTGCGATTGAGCTTCGGGGCGCCGGTGGGCGTCATCGGCGGCGGCGACTACTCGGTAGAGGCGCTGACGGTCACGACGTACGACTCGGCTCATCTCCACATGGAGCACCTGGGCGACAAGTTCGGGCTCATCGTGTTCGACGAATGCCACCACCTGCCCGGAGACGCCTATGGATACGCAGCGCGATTTTGCCTGGCCCCGTACCGGCTCGGTCTCTCCGCGACACCGGAACGCGCCGACGGCCGTCACGCGGAGCTCGACGAGCTGATCGGCCCCCTTGTGTATAGGCGCGACATCAAGGAGATGACCGGCGAGTATTTGGCGGAGTACGACGTGGAGAGGGTGACGGTGGAGCTCAGCCCGCAGGAACTCTCTCAATATCAGGAGGCCCGTTCAGCCTATCGCAATTTCGTATCGTCGGCCGGCATCCGCATGGGAGAAAAGGACGGTTGGAGTCAGTTCATCATCCAGTCGGCCCGCAGCCCGCAGGGGCGCCGGGCTATGGAAGCTTATCAGCGTCAACGCACCCTTGCGTTTACCGCGCCGTCGAAGCTCGAGTACGTGGAGCATCTTCTCCATCAACATCGCGGCGACAAGACGATTCTCTTCACTCAGGACAACGCCACCGCCTACGCCATCTCGCGTCGCTTCCTTGTTCCGGTCATAACCCATCAGACCAAGGTCACCGAGCGCAGCGCGATCTTGTCCGGATTGGCGGATGGCACCTACACGGCCATCGCGACCTCCAAGGTGCTCAATGAAGGAGTCGACGTGCCGGAGGCCAACGTGGCCATCATCGTATCCGGCAGCGCCTCGGTGCGAGAACACGTCCAGCGGCTCGGACGTATCTTGCGCAAGAAAAAGGACGGCACTAAAGCGGTTTTGTACGAGCTCGTCGCCAGCGGCACCAGCGAAGCGTTCGTAAGCAAACGCAGGAGGGATCACGTTGCTTACCGTTGATCTCGTTCAATCGTGGCGCAAGGGTGACCGCCTGTTCATTCGACAATTGAACCACGCCGCGAAGGAGCGGGCGCGCGCCATCGCAGGGGCTTACATTGATATCGCCGAGAGTCACTTAAACCGATCCAGAGAAGACTTCGACGCGCGTGGGGCAGCAGTGGAAGTGCGCGTTCAAGATCGCAAGCTGGCGGCCGGTCTGCTCAAGCTCGTTTTGGATAGATGTGTCTTCGAAATGTCAGCCGACATCGATCCTGTAGCGCTGCGCGAGTCTGTTTTCAAGGCGGCAAGTCTCTGGCGGCAGAGGGCCGAGGGGGTGACAGGTTTCGATAGAAGCAGCGTGTTGGCTGAAGCAGGTGCGCGCTTTGGCCTTTCGAAGGAGGAGGCCGACGAGCTGCTCTTCGCTGATCTCAAAGGAGCCCATCGTCTTGAATCTTTCAAGCCTATTTCCGCTGTGGACCTCGTTGAATTGTACGAGAAAAGCCAAGGGCAGGCGGTGCTCCTCAAGGCCGCTCGCGTAACGGTGGTCATTCAGACAGATGTCGCTGTTTCACTCAGGAGACTCTTTCACAAGCTCAAGTTTCTCGGCCTCATGCACGTCATCTCGCCGCTCCCGCATGGCGGCTATCGCATCGACATCGACGGGCCCTTCAGCATGTTCAAGCAGGTCACCAAGTATGGCCTGAAGCTCGCCATGTTGGTGCCCGCCCTCGATGAATGCGGCGCTTGGAAGCTCGACGCGGAGGTGCTCTGGGGCAAGGAAAAACAGCGGTTGAAGTTTCACACGGAGGGCGATTCTCAGCCTGTTTCAGCACAGGAAGAGTCGAGGCTCGCCGACGAAGTCGCTGTTTTGCTCGAACGCTTCCGGGATCTGAAAACCGAATGGTCCCCAGCCCCGTCAACGGATATCCTGGAACTACCCGGAGTGGGATTGTGTATCCCTGATCTCACATTCATCCATCGCACGACGGGCGAGGTCGCATACCTCGAGGTGATGGGCTTCTGGAGTCGAGATGCGGTCTGGAAGAGGGTAGAGCTCGTGGAGGCCGGCCTCCCTCAGCGGATTATCTTCGCTGTCTCCAAACGGTTGCGTGTAAGCGAGGAGGTGCTGGGAGATGATCTCCCAGGATCGCTTTACGTTTACAAAGGCGTGATGAACGCCGCCCGCATCGCCGAGATGCTGAACAACGACGTGTAACGAATCTCGAATGGGTGAGGATGCCTGGTTGATGAACAAAGACGGACCAAATGAGCATACAACGGCTGATTCCGTAGACGTAGTCCTGGAGCCGAGCACAAGACGGCAACTCGGTGAGGATGGTCTGCTCGTCTTCTGGCGCGACGGGACCGAGCCTGGGCAACGGGAGGGACTCGTCTGCATTCTGTCCATGTGCCCGCATCCGGATTGTGCTTGTCAGCTCGTCTATATTGACGGCTTCATCATCGACGGGAATGCAACCAGGGTCTACTGGGAGGATGAAGGCGTTCACCTGGAACAACCCAAAGGGGCGGCTCCAAGTCAAACCACGCTCGACGAAAAGATGATGGCCGTCGTTGATCCCGACTCCGGCGATACAAGGGCTCACCCCGACATGCCTGATGCCACCGATCCCATGTTGGTCGAGTGGCTCGCCTCCGAGATGGACGGCGAGCTGCTTGATGTGCTGCATCGCTTCAGGGCTCGCGCCAAAGGATACCGGCCCGAGGGACCAAGAGCGGACCTCGACCTCGATGAGCTGGAGAAGTATCACCTCGCCTACGTAGACGATCTGCTGGAGGGCACACGATCGGATGAATACATCCTCAGCGATCGTCGATACTGGTCCTGCATCCACCTTTGCCCAACTCCCGGATGTGACTGCCACGAGGCGCGGATTATCTTCTTCGACGACCAGGTAGAGTCTGGCGACGCGGCCGGAAACGTGCTGCTCGATATCAGCGGCGACAGCGGCGTCAAGATCGAGAAAATGACCGCTGAATCCGAACCCGAGCATGTGCTCACAACCCTCTGGTCGCTCTTTGAACAGCGTCACGATGTGGGCTCTTTCCTCCGGAAACGCGAAGCTCAGCTCAAAGCCGTTGGCGAGACTCTCTGGCGCCCAATCCCCAAACCAGTACGCACCGATCCAAAAGTCGGCCGAAACGCCCCCTGTCCTTGTGGGTCGGGACGCAAATTCAAGAAATGCTGTCTGGGGAAAGACGACGGATCATCGAAAAGTTCCTGAGGACCAATCCTCTGAATACCAAGGCTGGCGACAGTGTGTAGTTGTCACGCGGAGATGAGACCGGCATAATATCAATAGTTTCCTGATTTTGTTCTTTGAAAATGTGCATAGGCAATCGTAGCCAGCAGGCTGTTGACCTAAGAATTCGTCTCGTATATTTCGAAAACGACGGATCCGACAAGCCAGTGCAAACGCGACGGCGGCGTTCCGATCATCATCTGCATTTGAGGAAGCAGCTACGCCGCTTCTTTGAGCCGATAACCGACGACGCGAGTTTCTCTGAATACCTTCTGTTCAATGTTCGGCGGAATCGTTTTCGCTCCGTGAGAAACCGGCTCAGGAAGATTGCGTTGGTAATAGTCGTCCGGTCTGAAACCACTGAGCCTCATGTGCGGGCGCCACTCGTTGTACCACTCTCCGAATCCCGTACACAAAGCTTGAAGATGGTCAAAACCACGAATCAGTGGCACACGCTTGAGCCACTCATATTTCAGGGTTTTGTTGATCCTCTCTGTGACTGCGATGCTACCTTTTTTCCCGACGGCGCCGTAGCGAATTTTCACTCCCCAAGCTTCTAGGAAGTCTCGGAATGCTGTGCTGTTGAAGATGGAATCTTGATCGGTAATCATATGCTTTGGCGGGCCGTACTTGTGAAATGTATCGCTGAGCTCATTGATTGTCCAACCAGCGTTTGGGCCTTCTAACGGCCGAACGGTCATTACCTTCCGTGAGAAGTGGTCGATGGCCACCAGCACAAACGTTTTGGCCAGTCCCCATCGATAAACCACTGTGAAATCGATGGACTAAACGTGGTTGGGGTAGAACGCCGGAATTAAGCGCTGCTTCAGCAAGTGTTCGTCCGGAACAAACTCAATCGACACACTGTCTTCAAAACGCGGTCTGGGACGATTGAGAATATTGCGCACAGTCGAGGCTGCAAGGAAGATCCTAAGCACAGCGAGTTGATTCGCGATACGGAAACGCCCCCAGGTTGGGTTGTCTTTAACAATGTCCCAAACCAGTTGGGCAATGTCATTGGGCGTCTTCAATCCACGAATTGTCTCAGCGTTTCGCCGATTGGCCCTTTGTGAACAGGCAGGCACTGGCATGTGGATGATGAAAAACCAATGGAACAATCTGGGGCATCCAATGCTGGAATACGACAACGATCGCGCTCGAAAAGCATTTGAATTACAGCTGAGATTCAAGGCACAGCAGAGCTCTGAAAAAGTCGCCCCGCAAGTCGCCCCGCAAGTCACCCCGCAAGTTACCCCGCAAGTTGCGCGGGTGGTTTCGGTAATTGATACCGAGATGACAAGAATGGAAATAATGGTAGCTCTTGAGTTAAAAGATCGGATGCACTTCGCAGGCGAATACTTGCAACCAGCCCTAGATGCTGGGTTGGTGGAAATGACAATCCCAGATAAGCCCCGCAGCAGCAAACAACGCTATCGTTTAACTGAGTTGGGGAGGACTTTGACAAAGAAACAGAGAGTTTAGAATGTTAACCAAAGACGTGAAAAAGGAACTGGTTACGTTTGGGCACCCCATTCTCGACTACATCGGCAACCGATGCGTAAACCCTATGATATCATTAAGATTCTCTAAGAATTTCGGTTGAAATTCTTAGAGAATTCTCAGAATTTGGTTGGTGAAAGTGGTTTTTTGGGGAGCAAGCACCCTACGTATGTGGGAGAAAAACGCGGCGTTTCTAACGTCGCGTTTTTATTTTGTATTTAGCTTATCGTCATGAACTCCTTTTTGGGAATGACTGTGATTTCGTTCTCGTCAACCTCGATTCGGTCGATCAGGTGGTGGAGATAGTTGCGGGCGACGGTGTCGCCGCTGCGGATTATCGCTGACCAGTTTTCTTTGATTTGCTGTGAGAGAATCGGTTCTTCAGTGCTGATTTCCAGTAATGAAGGGGTGTGGTTTTCGACCTCGTGAATTTGCCTATCTATTTTGCGTTTGTGCTGCGAGAGCCTTTTGAGCCGGCTGCGTTGTCATAGAGCGCCCCAACTGATCCTCGGAGTTGCGGCCCTCTGATCCGTACTCTAGTGTCAACTATCCAGGGTACGCATTCCTCGTTTCACAAACAATCCTCCATGATCACGCAGAGTGAGGAGGTT
>JASJCT010000153.1 GCA_030065855.1 Myxococcota bacterium | reverse complement strand
GGATCGGTCGGTCTTCAGGACCGGATCGGTCGGTCTTCAGGACCGGATCGGTCGGTCTTCAGGACCGGATCGGTCGGTCTTCAGGACCGGATCGGTCGGTCTTCAGGACCGGATCGGTCGGTCTTCGGTATGGATGGTGTAAAAAAAAATCACAAAAAATTGTCTGTAATTACAGACGGTTCCATTCATATCCGTCGGTGGACCGCAAAAAAAATGCCCCGCAAGTGGAAACGATCCGCTTGGAGTGGCCGAAAAGAAAGTCACAACCCGGGACGACCTGATGGGTCGGCCCACTTACCCGGGATAAGCGCTTCCCGGAAAAACAAGGAGGACACCATGTCCGAGTACAAACAAGGCACTGTTACCGTAACCCTTTCCGATGATCTTACCCTGCCTGAGGCAGCTGGTCGCATGTCCAAAGTCGAGGTGCAGAGAATCGTCAAACCTAGAAAAAACCTCGAGGCGGTCTGTGAGGCAGTGGCCCAGGCAATGCGCAAGTATCCGGACCGCATTCGCCCGATGGATATCACTGCAGATGGGCTAACAGATTTGGGCGACAAGGCAATGGCACTGCACGGGGCGATCACGGATGTCAGCACGATAATGACCAGCTTGCAGCAAGGGGATCTCATCTTCAGTGCCATGGCCCACGAAGGTCTTCGAAGAGTCCTCGCCTTTGTGCGAAGTGCGGAAAAATTCGACCCTCGATTGCCAGACCTCGTGCCCGAGCTCATCGACTATTTTTCCAGTAGACGGCAAAAACCGCCTGAAACCAATGCGCCATCAGCTGTAGCACCTGCCAATTGAATGCAATCTTGCCCAAACACCCCACCCCTGGATACGGGGCCAACCCCTTACTGACTGGCCCCGCATCCATCCCCAATATAGAATTAAAGACTGAGCGTCCACTTGATGGGCTAAAGAACGCTGAGTAGCGCGAATTAACAATAGAAACGGAAAACATGAAAGGTATAATGTTTGGGAACATGAACCACTGGAAACCTACCTTGAAACTCCTTGCTATCGGGATGCTGGTACCCCTTATCGGGGCGTGCAGCCACGATGATAGTGTAGACACTGATTCCGGTAGTGACTCGTATAGCGATGCTGATGCAGACAGCGATACCGACACGGACACAGACGCAGACACGGATTCGGAAACCGACACAGATGACGAGGTGTTCGATCACATCTACGATGTGGGACCGGGCCAAGCGTACGAGGATCCATCCGAGGTGCCTTGGGAATCGCTCGAGCCGTCTACCCTGGTGCGTATCCATCATCGGCCGCAGCCGTATGCGCACAAGTGGGTCATCAACACCGCGGGTACGGCGGACAAGCCGCTGGTGGTCTTGGGCGTGCTGTCCGACGGCGAGCGGCCGGTGATCACCGGTGAGAACGCGGTCACCCGGGAGGCGCTTAACTACTGGAATGAGGTGCGGTCAGTGATCAAAATCGGCGGGTCGAACCTGCCTACTGATGACGTGGTTCCGGCATACGTGCGAGTGGAGAACCTGGACATTCGGAGCGCCAGGCCTGCGTACCAGTTCACAGACCACAACGGCGAGACCCAGACCTACGCGAGCAACGCGGCGGCCATACACATCGAGATCGGCGAGCATATCACCGTGCGTAATTGCCTGCTGCACGACAGCGGCAACGGCCTGTTTTCGGGCCACCAGAGCAGCCATGTGGTGATCGAGGCGAACCACGTCTACGACAACGGCATCGACGACAGCATCTACGAGCACAACTCATATACCGAGAGCTTCGGCATCCTGTTCCAGTACAACCACTACGGCCCCTTGCGAACAGGCTGCCTGGGCAACAACCTCAAAGATCGCTCGGCCGGAACCGTGATCCGCTACAACTGGATCGCGTCGGGCAACCGTCAGCTCGACCTGGTGGAGAGCGACTACGAAGCGTTCGTCAGCGACCCGTCCTATGCCCAGACCTTTGTCTACGGAAATATCCTGGTGGAGCCGGATGGCGCCGGAAACAGCCAGATCATCCACTATGGCGGGGACGGGGGCGATGAGGTCATGTACCGCAAGGGCGTGCTCTACCTGTACAATAACACCGTGGTCTCCACGAGGAGCGGCAACACCACGTTGATGCGGCTTTCCACAGACCAAGAGAGCGCTGACGTAAGAAACAACATCCTGTTTTCCCAGTCCGGGGGTAGCCGTCTGGCGATCTGCAGCGGATCGGGAACAACCGATCTTCAGAACAATTGGATCAGTCAGGGCTGGGTGGACACCCACGAGGGATCCATGTCCGGAGAGGTCAACGACCTGGGCAACGAAGAAGGAGAAGATCCTGGCTTCGAAGATCTGAACGCCCAACAATTCAAACCAAACTCCGGCTCGGCCTGCATCGACCAAGGGGGAGACCTGGCATCCCAAACCCTGCCCGGCCACAACGTCAAACGCCAGTACATCCCCCACCAGAAGAGCGCGCCCAGGCCGAAGGACCAGAAAATAGACATCGGTGCGTTCGAGCGGGACTGAAGCAGGACGGTTTAAGCGTTAATTATGGAATCCAACAGGTGACTGTTGTGCCTCCGCCGTCTCGGGATTGGAGGTGGATGTATCCGCCATGGGCCTCGATGATCTCTCGGCACAGGGGGAGGCCGAGACCAGTGCCTGTTTTCTTTGTGGAATAAAAGGGGAGGAGGGCTTTTTTTATCGTGTCTTCATCCATGCCGCAGCCGCGATCGAGAATTTTGAAGATGGTGCCGGCGTTAGGCAACTGGTGGACTTCGATCTTAACTTCGCCCTCGGTATCAGAGGCCTCTTTGGCGTTCCTTACCAGGTTAATGAGAAGCTGTTGCATCTGGGCTTGATCCACGCTGACCCGTGTGCTGGGTAGATGTCGCGGGAGCTTAACGTTGGGAAATTCAGTCATGCAAGAGATGAGGGAGTCCAAAGATACGGGTTCCTTGTGGGGTCGGGGTAGCTGGGCAAACTGAGCATACCCCTGGATAAACCCTGTAAGGTGGTTGATCCGCTCTTGAATGATGTCGAATATCTCCTCGATACGCGCGGAAGGCTCCGGACGGCTGAGAAGGAGCTCGGCAGAGTTCACAAGCGATAGGATTGGGGCAAAGGAGTTATTCAGCTCGTGGCAAACCACCCGAATGACCTTCTTCCACGCCTCGGCTTCTTGACGGTTGAGCTCAGCAGTAATGCGGTGCAGTAGGATCAAGGTATGCTTTCGACGGTTGAGCTCAAAAGAACTCTGGGCGAGGTGGTAGTTCTCGTGCGTTTCATCCCGAACAATAGTGAATATCCCATCGGTTTGTGCAGCCAACATATCCCGCATCTCGATCGGACATTTTTCCCGGAGCTCACTAAAGCGGTGACCCGCAATGTTCTTCCCACCTAACAGTAGATAACGCGCTTCAACATTACCGTACACCACCCAATCCCGATGGTCGACGAGCATGATGGCGGCCGGAGAGTGATCCAAGGCAGTGGTGAGCAGAAGCTCCCGTTGTCGAATCTCTTGTCGTTCGTCCTGGAGAATCTGACTGACGCGATTGGTATGACGCGCAATATCACCGAGCTCGTCGGTTCGCTCAGTACAAAGTCGCACACTGAAATCCTTATCTCCGAAGCTTGCGATAACGCTGCGAACGCCCTCGAGCGTCTGGGTCAAGGGATTTGTCAGCCATCCCAACAACAAAACACCAACGGGAAGTCCCACTAAGAGAATAAGCACAAAGGTTAACCAGGGGGGAAGATGCAGATAGATCGCCCCGGTTGCAGTTGCCGCCATCAACACTAAAACGGCAATGAACCCAGCCGTGATGCGCCCGGAAAAGGAGAAAGACACCTTTCGGGGAGGTGCCTGATCGACGTTAGCGTTAGGGAGTGCCGCGCTCATCTCGAATTGGACTGGGTACCGGTGAGCATGCGCTCGATCTGGATACCGAGCCTGGTCATTCTGCGGTACAGGGTTTGGCGGCTAACGCCCAACCTCGACGCAGCATGGGCCACCACGCCGTCAGCCTTGACAAGTGCATCTACGATAGCACGACGCTCCTCCAGCTCTTCATCTCTCAATGGGATCGCGGTGCGATCAAGCGGACCATTTGCGTTCTCCAAATTCAGGTTGGCGCTACTAATTTCATTTCCCTTGGATACTAAAACAGCGCGATGAATGCGGTTTTCCAATTCTCTTACATTTCCGGACCAGGAATGATCCAGCAAGGCGTATTCGGCAGCCTTGGATAGGGTTTTGGGCGGAGCGTTCCCTTGCGCATAGGTGCTTAGAAAATGGCACGCCAAAGGAAGGATATCATCGCGCCTTTCATCCAAGCTCGGCACTGCAAGCTCGATCACATTGAGGCGGTAGTATAGATCCTCACGGAACTCGCCAATCGCAATTTTGTTTCTAAGATCCGCGTTTGTGGCGCTGAGAATACGCACATCAACGCGGCGGGTTATGCTCGATCCCAGTCGTAGCAGCTCTCCGCTTTGAACCACCCGCAGCAGCTTGACCTGATCCGCCAGGGACAGGGCATCGAGCTCATCGAGAAAAAGGGTGCCGCCAGCAGCAGTTTCAAAGTGGCCAATGCGGCGACGGCCAATACCTGTATAGGCCCCGGCTTCAGCACCGAATAGCTCGCTCTCCATGAGCTGCTCGGGTATGGCTCCTACGTTGACTCTCACAAATGGCTTGTTATTTCGATGGGAATTGGCTTGCACGATCTCAGCCAACCGCTCTTTCCCGGATCCACTTGGTCCGGTTATGAGAATCGGGGCATCTGATCTTGCCACGTTAAGGCCGAGAGAGATAACTTTGTGCATTGGTGCGCTCTCGTACACAATGTCGCGCAGGTCGAAATTCTGCTTCAGGATATTCTGGTCCGCAAGGGTTGCAGCGCGGAGGCGAGTATTTTCAATCTCTAGCTCGCGCATTTTAAGGAGATTCTTGACAGAGGCCACGAGCTTTTCATCGCTCCAGGGCTTTTCGATATAGTCGGCCGCCCCTTCCTTCATGAGGGTCACGGCGGTCTCCACTAGGGCCCACGCGGTAATGACTAATATGGGGAGATCAGGGTATACGGATCGCAGTTTACGAAAGAGCGCCACACCTTCATCTCCCGAGGTTTCGCCAGGGCCGAAATTCATATCCTGGAGCACGACGCCAATGGTTTCAGCAGCGACGATTCGGCACGCCTCTTCAGGCGTTGACGCGCTGACATGTGGTAACTCGTGGATGTCCATCAGAATTTCTAGCGCCTTGGTTACAGCGGGTTGATCGTCGACGATAAGAACTCTGAGTCGCTCTGATTGCATGGTGCTATTCTAGAATCATTGGGCTGTGCCGTCCACGGCATTCACTGAGTTTCCCGAAGGTGAACTCAGATAGGTCTTTACGATATCTCCACGGGCATGGTGATAGGCTGCCACGGCCAGCTGGAGATCGAATCTGGTTTTCACGAGGGCCAGTCGAGCTCGAGTCGCGGCCAGTTGTGCATCTCGGAGCTCTAAGGCAGTACCCATGCCCAAGGCATACCGTTCCCGCGCCATGACGAGTGACGCCTCTGCAGAGGCGATATTGCCCGCTTCAATCGTCTCGATGATCTGCAACCCTCTCACTTCACTCATGGCCTGGGCCAGCTCTGTGGCGACAGCCTGCTGTTGAGCCAGGACGGCCACTTTGGCGCGTGCCT
This sequence comes from Myxococcota bacterium, assembly GCA_030065855.1. Lineage (GTDB taxonomy): Bacteria > Myxococcota_A > Polyangia > JAAYKL01 > JAAYKL01 > JASJCT01. The sequence goes on along the minus strand of JASJCT010000153.1, from coordinate 5,870 downwards.
CGCGCGCTTTTGCCTCCCGAACTTTGGACAGGGTTGAAAGACCCTCGAAGACAGGGATGGCCAACATGAGGGAAGCGCCGAAACCATGCCTCCTATCCCATCCGGCGTAGACGTCGGCCAGTGCCTGCCCCTGGCGTTGGTGCTGCGCCGAGGCGACCATTATCGGCCAAAATTCACCGGAAGCCAGCTTCACCTCCTGCCTTGCTGTCTCGGCGTCGATTTCGGCAAGGGCCACTCGGGGATGGGCGTACGATGCAATATTTTGCTGCTGACCTGGCAGGGCAATGGTGTCTGGATTGTCCGCATGAATGGCAATGGGCGAGGTCGGTGACATGCCCATGGTTGCGTTTAATTGAACCTGTAGCGTTCGTATGAGCTTTCGTTGCTCCTCGACCCGTATTCTATCCTCGCCCGCACTCACCATGGCCCGTGTAACATCGACGCGAGAACCTGTACCGATTTCAAATCGCTCCTGGGCCAAGCGCAGCTGCCCCTGGCTCAGCTGCATAGACTGTTCAAGCACGTCGAGTTGCTCGAGTTGCATGAGCAGGAGAAAAAAGGCGTTGATAACGTTCAGGGCCACATCTGCTCTCACAGCTGCCTGACTGAGACGGGCCCGCTTCACTGCACTTCTCGCCCGCTTGATGCCGGCCCAGCCCTGTGGCCCACTGAAGAGGGGTTGCTGCAACACCAACCCAAATGAATGAAACTCACCCCCTCCAGTCCCGGGCATGGGGCTCGCAGCTCCTTGGTTCACAGTGGCCTCTTCCCGCTGGTACGCGCTGTGGGCCTCGATCTTTATCGTGGGAAAGTAGGTCGCCCTTGCACCCATCAATGCTGCCTTGGCCCCGTTTATATCTGTCTGGGCCATGGCCACATCGGGGTGATGCGCAAGGGCGAGCCTCAGACAATCCCGAAGGCTCAAAGGCGTACCTCCCGCCACAGCTGTTGAAGCGCCTGTCAGCAGGATAACGATAAGGAGGCGCGTGGATGTCTGTGCGTTACTCATGCAGCAGCGCTCTCTTGGCACCTTTGAATATCTTGGTATCTGAAAGGACAATCTCTCCGCCCACCTCGAGGCCCGTGACAATTTCGACTTCTGATATGCTCCGCGCACCGACTCGAATGTTGCGCAATACCGCCATATTCTCTTTGACGACATAGGCTTCGCGGCCACCGCCGGTCTCCAAAAATGGTCCGCGCGGCACTTTGAGGACGTCCTGAATGGATGCCAGTATCAGACGCGTGGCAATGCGCTGGTTTTGTATGAGCCCTTTGGGGCTTTGATCGTCAAAAGAAACAGTGCCCCAAACGCGATGGCCCGACACTTCTGGGGAAATGGTTTTAACCCGCCCTGTCAGTGACTCGCTCCCCAGCTGCATCACCGCCGCAGTCCCCACACCGACTTCATCTGCGTAGCTTTCGGGAACCTCTATCTCCACCTCGAATGCCGACATATCCACCACTGTAAATAGCTTGGCGTTCTGTTCTACCGACGCCCGATCTTGCACGTGCACGCGGGATACAAATCCAGCCACAGGTGAGCGAATGGAGAGCGCCGCCACACGCCGCTTAAGGTTCTCCAGCACCAGGCGTTGACGCTCGATAGTCGCATGGCGTTCCTTTATCTCGTAGCGCAGGGATTTCTCCTGCAATGCCGCGTTTTCACGGGCAAAGGCCAAGCGCAAAGAGAGCTGGGCCACGGTATCTTTAGCCGCCTCGAATGCCACCTCGGTGAGTATTCCCAGAGTGCGAGATTTTTCCGCCCTGACCTGAGCTCGTTCTGCTGCGGCCAACTCCAACTCGAGCAAATCCACGTCTCTTTTATTTTTATTTGATATTTGCTCTAGTTCTATGCGCTGACGTCCAAGGCCTGACTCTAGAGACATCAATGAGGCCTGCTCTTGCTCGAGCTGATTTTCCAGCTCAGGGCTCTCGACGCGCCCGAGAATCTGTCCCTGGGCAATGGCATCTCCTGTTCTTGAATCGAGCATCACTATCCCAGGGCTCGGGCTGAACAATGTGGGGTGAAACGCAGCTACAACCTTTCCCTGAACTGCGATATCCCTCACCAGATCTCCGCGAACAACTGCCCCGATCCTCAGGCGCGTGAGGTTCACTGATCGCTCTGACTGTGCCCACCGGCTTACAGATGGATATGCCAGGGCGCTCACTGCCATCAGCACTACCCCGAGCACTGCCAAGATCGACCGCTTTAGCGTTATTCCCCTTGGCCGCGCAATGGGCCTGTCCATGGCGTTATCCATCACACCCTTGTTGCGAGCGCAGGGGGAATCGAGGCAGCGCGAAGGGCCGGCACGAGTGTGGCGAGGATTCCCGTGATCCATAGTATCATTGCACCCCAAACGACAATCGGGCCATTTAACGTTGACGCTGTCAGGGTTACCGATATGCCCCAATTAATCGCCATCGCACCCATGGCACCGATGAGTATGCCCGCCCCTACCATGATGCCACTCTCCACCACGAAGTAGCGCACGACCTGAAACCGGGTAGCGCCCAGGGCCCTTCGGGTTCCGATCTGGTTAGTCCGCTCAGTCACAGCATACGCCGTGGCCCCTAAGATGCCAGTGAGGGTCACGCTTACCAGCAAAAGAATGATACCGATCAACATCTCAGAAAACAGCTTCACACCGTCATTCATCCGTTCCCTGACGTCTTCATAGGGCATGACCAGCACACTGCGTTGGTTGTTATGATCGAGAAGCAACGCCTCCAGCTCAGGGATAAATGAAGCCACCATATTCGGTTCGGTTCGAACCACGTAATTCATCCGACCTGAGGTGCCTGGCTTTCCAGGAAAAAACATTGTTTGGTCGGCTCGATCATCCGGGGGCGGGGAGTACAGCATCGGACTCACGATTCCCACGATGGTCGCGGTACTGCTGTGCCCCTCTAGGGTTTTGCCCACTGCATCCTCATTGGGAAAAAAGGCTTGAGACATTTCTTTTGTAACAATGACGTTCCAGTGCCTGGTGCCGCCGTCCTTTTTTTTCTTCCCAAAATCCGATGGGATGAAGTCCCGTCCCTGGACAACGGTCACCCCCAGGGCCTTGAACGTATCATCGGTCACTTGAATGTAGGGTGTCTTCACATCCGCAATATTGGATCCCAAAGGTCTGTATGCACTTACGTTAATCATCCCCCCAAGCGGAAAATTGCTTATCCCACCTGCAGCGCGTACACCAGGTAGGGCCCTCACCCTACGAAGATCTTCGTCGCGTACAGCGTCAATGTACGCTTCATCTTTGAATGCCTTGCCAAATGAATCGATTTCTACGGCAATGAGATTGTTAACATCAAATCCGGTGGGTCGATTCAAGTCTTCATAGATAGAGACAACCATAGTAATACAATTGATTACCACAGCAAATGTGATAGCAACTTCCAGAGAGATCAAAATAAAACGGACTCTGTTCTTTAAAAGCGCTTTAAAAATGGGACGCAGCTCCATGTCCAACCCTCTCATGATGTGCCCGTTATCCCTTCAGCGCGCTGGCAGGAGAGATGCGACAGATACGCCATGATGGATACACACCGGCGATGAGACCTGCGATCACGGCGACGATCAAGACGGTCGCCACATCCTCCACAGCAAAGCGCTCGAATATCCTTCCAACGATGGAGCGGTTCAGGGAGGCGCCGACGAACTGGTTCAGCACGACCCCTAAAAGCCCCCCCACCAGGGCCACAAATTCGCACTCCAACAGGTGGGTGAGAAAGACCGACCCTCGCGTCGCTCCCATAGCCCGGTGGAGCGCTATGTGTGGCGACCGAGCCAGAAATTTTCCCAGAAGAATGCCGATGAGATTCACAGCAGCACCAATGAGAAATAAGTATCCCACCAGAAGTAGAAACTGTACACCCCCTTCTGTGACATCCACTTTTTCCAACCACTCGTTCACTGTCAGTATTCGTGCGGGCAAGGGCCGATGAAACCGACCGCTAAGGACTTGCTCCTCCCCATAGGTCTTTAAAAAACCCAAATACGCCGCTTTCTGTGCGACCGTGTCCAACTGCACCCAAAAATACATCCAGGTGCACTCTTTCTGGAGCCACTCCTTGAATGAAGATGCATTGCTAGCTGTTGCAAAACAGTGGGTGCTGCCATAGTGGCGCGTCTCCATCTCCTCCAAGAAATGAAAGGGCATGAACACTTCTTCGATACCAGATATTAGGCCTACGCCGGATTTTGCTGTGAAAGGATCATAAAACTTGGGCCGGGGCCGCCACGCATCCATCACGCCAACTACAGTGAACGCCCGATCCTCGATAGTCAGTGTTTGACCCACACTGTTTTCGCCACCGAACAGGCGCTGGTTCATCTCCTCTGACAGCACAACGACCGGCTCCGGGGGCTCATCTGCCTTTTTGTTCCAGGGGCCCCCGTACTTGAAGGGAACCTCAAACATGGGGAAAAAATCTGCATGACACAAGCACACGTAGGATTTGAACGGTCGCAGGTCCTTGTTTTTAGGAAATACAGCCAAACGGGATAGGAAATTGGCGCTTTGATAGGTGGGGATATCGCTTTTCTTAAGCGCCATCACGTCTTTATAAGACAGTTTGTGGGGCATTTTGTTAAACAGGATGTTGTGCGCATTGTCGTCCGCACTTGGATTTCGAATATCCAACTCAAGATGATATAGCTGGTCGCTCTTGTGGGGCATGGGATCCCCTACAAACGCAATATAGGTTTGAAAGCAGATCCCCACCGTGGCCGTGGCCAAGCCGATGACGAGCACCAATAGGCCGGTCAGCACAGGTGTGCGGCGCATACTTTTCAGGGCGTTCTTTAGATAGAAGAAAAACATGGCGTCTCTAATTTGGTTACAATTCTACGTGCGAATGGGCCTCTCGAGAGGCCTGGGTCAGGGGGATATGAGAGTCTATCTGGGCCACGTCGATCAGGCGGCCGTCCAAGAGGTTGAGTTGGCGAGCTGCGCGGTTTCCCAATACAGGATCATGGGTCACCATGACCACGGTTGTGCCGGAATCGTTGATACGTTCGAGGAGATCCAAAATTTCCATAGCCATGGCGCTATCGAGGTTTCCAGTGGGCTCGTCGGCCAGGATTAACCGGGGCGAGCCAGCCAGTGCCCGGGCCACTGCCACGCGCTGCTGCTGGCCCCCAGAGAGCTGGGCAGGATAGTGCTTGATGCGAGAGGAGAGCCCTACTTCAGCGACCGCCTGTTTTACCGCCTCTTTTCGCGCATTGGCCCGCAACCCCCGATAGCGCAGCGGCATCTCCACATTGTCGAACACGCTATAGTCCTGGATAAGGTTGAAGCTCTGAAAGATAAACCCGATCTTTGCATTGCGCAGGCGGGACATGCGCCGATCACTCATTTTATCGATGGGCTCCCCGTCGAGCATGAGGGTGCCCTTGTCAAAGGTATCGAGCAGCCCGACCAAGTTCATGAAGGTGGTCTTCCCAGACCCGGACGGCCCCATCAGCGACACGAATTCACCGGTTTCGATGGTAACGCTGATATCGCTGAGCGCATGTGTTTCCACAAACTTGGTGCGATAAATTTTGCTCACATTTTTCATTTCAATCATGGTGCCACTCCATAACGCGCCTTTAGCCGCCGCCGTTTTAGCGCTTAGAGCAATTCCCATGCCACTACCGATAGGGCAACATAAAGCCTGAAGACCGCGCATCAGACGTAACTTCTCAAAAAGTGTTAGCAAACGAAGAAACAGATGTAGCTGTGGGGGACCGATCAAATTCCATATATTTTGCTTTACAGTTATATGTTTCATACAAGATTAAATAGCATCGCTGAGAGCTATTGGAAGAATAGGGATTATCGTAACCGAACCGGCTATCCTAATATGCCAAATTG
>JASJCT010000040.1 GCA_030065855.1 Myxococcota bacterium | reverse complement strand
CCAAGCAATTGTTTTCAAAGGTAAAATTCGATTGGACGTGTCAAAATCCCCCTAACCCCCTTTTTCAAGGGGGAGATCCTTTACCCGGCATAAAAATAGCAAAAATCGCGACATTTGCCCTTAACCGAATGCCATTGGAAAAAGGGGGCCGGGGGGATTTTGACAGGGCTTCTGCGACAACCTCCAAGGCTTCGCAGGGTAGCACGAGGGCGTTGTTAGCTATCGCAGCCGAACTTTTTGAGGGCGGGTTTGGATTTATCCAGTGCGAACTGGCATGTCTCAGACAGCCCAGGGCGCGTGGCTGGATCTGCGGCCAGGCGTTTCCAGGTTTGGGTCTGGTGGTTCAGACGCGCGGCCAGGCGACTCCGATCTGACGCGGGCACTTTTTCTTCCAGGCAAGCCGAGTACTTGGCAATGTACGCATCGCAGGCAGCCACACCAACGCCCAAGACTGCCTCTTCTTCAACCACCGGACTAGACTTACACCCGGCGATCAAACCAATCAAGCAGATCAAACAAACCGCTTTCATTAATTCTCATCCTTTCCATCTCTTACCACCCTGCGTAGCTTTAGCGAAGCAGGGCAGACGTGAACAACTTGAATAGATTGGGGACCGTCCCCAACTTTCGTTATTATCTCCTGTTTCTTCTATCTCTGGTATATCTAGAACGAGATCTTTTTCTATACTTCGATTTCGAATTCAAATCAGACTCAGAATCATACCAATCACGAGATGTTTCCCTAGATTGCGAATCACGCCTAGAACGAGATCTTCCTCGTGTAACAGTATGATACCTGTCCTCAAACTTTGAACTCCTTAATCGATCGACTTCGGAGCTCCGGCCGTAGTATTTTCCTCCGCCTTTAACACGGGCCCTTTGTTTCCCTTGAGGCGCCAGCCAGTTTTTATATTGTTTTTTATTACTAGCTGTTTTAACTTCAAAACCATATTCTTTCAACGCATTATAGCAATCAAGACATATTTCTTTCGAGACCCATATTTGGGTCCCTTTTGTGTTAATTTTTAGTTCGTTAGCACTTTCAATTAACCAATCAATCGAACGAACTTCTGCATGATAGCCTGTGCGTCGACCTTGCTTTATGTAGGTAATACCCATCTCATTTGCTGCATTAAGTATTTTAGTATTTGTTTCTTGCTCTATCATATAGTAACCTCCACTTGTCGTCCGTAGAAGTGCCAGAGTTCCCTGAGTGCCACCGCCAAATTCTTTTTGGAACTCCGCTAATTTATGCATATCCTCAAGGTCTTCTACCTTCCATAACCCACCCGGATCCACATAATTCACCGGATTATTCCCAACATACGTATACAAGCCCAAATTAATCGGGTCATAGACGCCGCTGTTGGGTGCGCCCTGCATATAGCTCGCCAGGATGGGATCTGGCCTGGTCCATTGGCTTAAGTGGGGGTCGTAGTATCTGGCGCCGTGGTAGTAGAGGTCTGAGCCCCGGTCTAGCTCTTTGTCTGTGAAGAGGTAGGGCATTACGTTGAATGGATGGTCGTTCTCGTCTTCGAATAGCTCGCCTGTTGGGAAGTACTCTTGCCACTGAATTAGATCCTGATCCTCGTCTGATACGTATGCCGTGCCGCCTAAGTGGTCTTGGTGGTAATAGTGCAGTTTGGGGATCTTCTTCTCCCCTGAATCCATCTTGCTCGCTATCCGCGTGCCGTTCACAAAGATGTGCTTGGTCAGGTATTTGTCGTCCCGCACTGCCAGGTTGGGCCCGTAGTAGACCGTCTCGGTCTTTCCGTTGCCCCAGTGGAGATGCACGGCCCTCTGGCCATCAGCGGTGTAGAGCATCTTGGATACGGTATGGCCGTTGCGGTAGATCTCTTTGATTCTGCCGTCCGCATCCCGCAAGATGGTTCTCGGATTTGGTTTGCTCTCCCAGCCCAGCTGGTTGCCGCTCGCGTCGTAAATGAAATCACGGGGCCACTTTTTGTTGCTATTCATGCTCGCTTCGCTGACCACGACAGGTGCGTGGGGCCTCGTTCCGTACTCGTAGACCAAGCGGTAGGTCTCTGGATGCTTGGGCGATGGGTAGTCCTGCTTCTTCTTTGGCCAGCATTGGCCCGGTGGAATCTCATCTACGCCATTGCCCAACTGGTCGGTAAAGCCCACCTGCTCTTTTGTCACAATATTGCTTATTTCGTCGTACTCGAACGCTACGCAGGTTCGCTCGGCCCGGTGGCTGTTGTTTTGGTAATCCCCTCTTGCATATACCAGCTGATCGAGATCGTCATATTCAAACGTCTGGTGGACGTATCCCCCCAGGTGATCGTGGGGCTCGCACACGGTGTAGTCGATGTCGTTAGTGAGCGCTACCATGTTGCCGACCAAATCGTAGTCGTAACGCATCCTCTGGAAGGGGCGGACAGATACATTGCAGGGCCGCGATACAGCGTGATCCGCGTTGATCCCGGCGAGTCGTCTTGTCTTTTCCTTGTACGCAAAGGTCGTCTCAATGGCGTTGCCCTGTAACCGGCGCACGACCTGACCGAACTCGTCGTATCCCTGGTGACGTAGGTATTCCGTGGTGTTGGGTCTCTTCTTGTGCAATCCGGTTGTGTCTGTATCTGCTCCTACGACTCGGTTGACATTGCCGCCAAAGTCATACCTGTAGGACACTTTCTCTGCGCCAGGCCCGGGAAAGAAAATCTCCATCATGCGGCCGAAATCGTCGTAATCATAGCCCACTGCCATTTCGGGAAAGCCGTGCTTGGGCTGGTGAAGCGGCTCAAACTGCATCCACATATTCGACGTGTTGCCCAAGGCATCGTACTCAAATCCGCGACTGCCTGCCTCGCTGTTCTCCTGCTTGAGCCGGGCAGCGATATTGCCGAACATAAATCCCGCCTCTTCTGGCTGCCCATAGATGAGCTCCACATCGTTGTCGTACGCATCAGGATACGCGATGTATTCGAGGCGGCTGGAAAAGGGCGTGTAGTGGTATTGAATGCTACGGCCCTGACTGCGCAGCCCTGCGGTCTGCTTTTGCGACAGGTTTCCAGAGGTATTAAAGCGCCACTCAGTGCGCCCAGTATCTCCGTTATCTAGGGAAACCAGCCGGCTCAAGCTGTCATAGACTGCCTGAGTGACGTTGCCCTTGGCATCAATGACCCTTTCCAGCAGGCCATCTGGCCGGTAGTCATAGCGCGTCACCAATTCGGTCTGCACGCCTTGAATGTCGTTCCTTTTCTTTACTGCGAGCGTGGCACCGTCCACATTAGAAAAGGCATCGCTCAGCTTGCCCTCGGGATCGGTCACCTGGGTGTGCATTCGCCACACCCCGTCGAGCTCTTCGAATCCGTACTTGGTTTCGGTGATTGCATGGGTAATGGTTGGGTCATTGATCGCCGCGTCTGTTGGTTGGTAAGTTTTAGTGACACGACCCAAAATATCGTACTCCACCTCTGTTGGGTGGATGAGGGATACACCCACGAACTCGGTCGGCAAGGCCCCGGTATCGAACACAGGATGTCCCGAACGCTGTACCCTGCCCCGTTCGTCGAATTCTATTTTACCGCTCACGGCCATGCCCACTTCAGTGCTGCTGCCCATGTCTTTTTCAAGGTCTTGTTTTGTCTGTATGACACGACCCAACCCATCGACAAAGACGACCGTTGTAATGGGATCCCCAGGATGGGCGACATCTTTTCGATCCAGCCTGGCCCACGGTACCACTGCCGGACTGCCGCTCCCTTGGCTGTATTCAAAAGCCAGGAGCGGATCACCTGCGCCGTCGTTGGGACCGAATACCCTAGACGGCCGGCCGAAGTCATCCAGCTCGAATGTCACGCTGTTGCCATTGACATCGACCATGTGCGCCTGAGTACCGAAGAAGTAGTTGGGCGTGGAAAAGCTGGTGTAGCCCAAGCTGTCAGATACCTGCGTGGCATATGTGTAAGTGACGTCGTCGTAGTCGTAACTCAGTGTATACCCGGTCGGGTCGGTGAGCTCGATGGGGTTTCCAAACGCGTCGTAGTCAAAATGGGTGCGGAGGTTGGTTTCGTCTGCACCTTGGTAAGGTTGGCCCGTGCTCGGATCAATACCCCCTCTGACCCATGCCGTGGTCTGCTCCAGTGCACCCGTGGGATAGTAGGCATTGGTTTGCTGACTGATGGGCGACCCAAGATGATCCAGGGTCCGGGTCTGTGTCAATAAGGTGAGATAGGTATTGTTATCATCAATGATACTGTAGTCGAACTCGCTAATAACGTCGTCCTCAGGCCCTTGGTCCACTTCTCGAACGATGCGCGTCACATTGCCCTGGGCATCCCAATCTTGGCTAGTGGTCGTGTGCTTACCAACGTCTGATCCTGGCGCAGGGCCGTACCAGCCTTCGTAATAGCTCGCAACCGAAGCCGTCTCTTTGGGGAAGAACCAAACACTTCCCGGGCCAAAGCCGGTTTCTGGAGGCGGTGGTGTATCATAGGTCGTGCTGATCCTATTGAACAGATCCCCTTGGGCATCTCCTTCTTCGAGCGTATGGGCGAGCCCTTGTCGGTAGTAGTCCTGGTTGTGGTACAGGGTACGCACAAAAGAGTCGTCCTCCCGATGGACCGTTACTTTTTCGTACCCATAGTCAGTGCGTTCTTTTCGATCGTAGTACGCGCCCGAGGCCAAGGTATTTCCGGCCTGCTCTGTGTATTCAAAATGGTGCACATAAGGCGCGGTGCTGGGTTGGCCGTCTTCCACGGCAACGCTTGAAAGCACATAGTGGCTGTAGGGCATATCGATATGGTTATCCAGATCGACGTAGTTCCCCTCGAGGGTGTAGTCCAATTCAAAGGAGCCGCCCAGGGGCCGTGAAACTGCCTTTAGCAGATTGGCCTTTCCGAGCCTGTTCAGCTTTACTTGGACGTCGTTTTCCTGCCTTAAAACGTGGTCGGGTAAACCGTCTCCGTTGATGTCCTCCAGCATCATGTGGTTTGCGCCCTTGCCTCGGGAGTAGAACGACGAACCACCCACACAGACGAAAAAGCAGACCTGGAAGCTCGCGCTACCGGAAAAACCACCAGATACTTCATAGCCAAGAGAGTTGTTCTTTCCGGGTTGAAGGCCTGAACCCTCCCAATCCGGCAGACCGTACCAGGGTTCGGGTGGCAAGAATCCGGTTCCGGTATTCAGCTTGACAAAGAAATCACCAGATGCAGCCTTTTGAATTTGGTCGGGCAACCCGTCGCCGTTGATATCGATGAGATCTACCAGGGTACGGGCGATGCTGTAGCTTATCCCAGCACCGCCTCCATTGCCCGAAACCGTCCCGCCGGCGCCGATATTGAATGTGGTTGTGTCTTGGAAGCGAAGCACATCGGTGGTGCCCAGTTTTTCGTTGATTTCTTTTAGAACGTCGGCAACAAGATCTTCAACACTTGGAGCATCGGAATCTATTTCTTCCTCAGGTCGAATATCCTCGGGTGCTGCGGGTTTCCAATCTGCCCAGCTCGGGTTTGTCCAGTTCACCGACTCACTGAATCGATGCCCCAGATTGAAGCGAACATTTACCGAACTGTCTCCCAGATCCTGTTTGATGTGATCCAGCAAGCCGTCCCCGTTTATATCCACAAAATCGATCGTGGTCGGTGAGATGGCATAGGTAACACCGGCACCGAACTCGGTTGAGATGATGGATTTCACTTTACCCCGAGTGTCTGTCCGGGAGAGCATCTTTCCCGTATTGAACCCGAATCTCCCCATAACCTGCCTGGATTTCCTCACCGGACCGAAGGGCAAACTCTGGCCATCGGATGCTTCAAAACCAGAGCCCGTGTTGCGTCGAATTCCCCCGGGGGTAACCGAGTCAGGCCGCTCGTCTCCATCCACATCGAACAAGTCCAACTCGGTGGTGGATTCTCCGTATCCGATACCGACTTCGATAGGACCAGCACCCGCTGACACTTCTACATTCCAAGTATGAGACGTGCGAAGATTGTTGAGCGCTCCCCCTTGTGCCGAACCGGCCTCGGAGACTCTCACGACATCGCCGGTATTTCCAGGCATCCAATAAGAAGGACTAATTCGCGCCCCGCTATTTCCGAGCCATAGGGATTCTGTCTCCAGATGTACCGGTCTCATGGGGGACAAGTCCGTTGGGGTATCCATTCCGAAGTATCCGTCAAAAGAACTCGTGCTCTCCCTGTCCCACGCAATCCAATGGTGGAACCCGCCTTTGCTCGGTACAGAGTCGGTTTTCACTCGCACGTTGATGGGAACAACCTCTTCGTCAACTGTAAGCACCCAATCGAAAATCGCCGGGTCAACGCTACAGGTCGGTTCCATAACCGCTGTAAAAAACAGGGGTTCGTCTTGAGGAAGATACAAATTCTCTTCCAGCGTCTCATGGTAGTCGGCGTCAACAGATATGCGTTCATGCAACTCGTTAATACCCTGAACAGTAAGCGTGTATGGGCACATCCAACCCACATCGATACCGAGTATAGTGCGTGTAATTTCAAGCTTGACCGGCAGGGTTCCGCTCTGGTCGAGAACGACATTTTGTGTTGGCAAAGTAGATTTCCAATCGAATCTAGCGTAGTGAACGTCGGGTACAAATTCCACCTCGTCTCTCGGGACAAAGTAGCTATTGGCCCCCCCGTGCAAGTGGCAGCGCTCGCTGAGAGGGATACCTTGAGGGCAGTCCACCTCATATGGCGTCTCCTGCCGGGTTAGTAGGTTCAGTATGTTGTACAGGGTATATGTAATTGTCGGAGCCCACTCAATACGACCCGGATCAATGGGAAGTTCGGAGATCATGCGCAGCATCAAAAAGTCACCGCGATTTACATTGAAAGTGCCCATATCTATGGGTTCATTAATCGCCGCAGAGGGGAGGGACCGTGTGGTCACGACATGCCAAGCCCCCACGTTATTGCAGTCTGGCCCTAATTTACATGAAAGTACCTGAATCGATACCTCGTCTGCGGTGGATGCTTTTTGAAGAGGACCCTTGATGTGCACTTGTCCGCTGGTGTGAGCCATCCATGGTATTCCGATGCCAATGGGGCGAAAGTCCTCGGGGTACGCAAAGTTGCCTACTTTTGCGCCATACGGCTCCAGCGTAACCGAATCCAGCGCGCCCGAATACACGTCTTGGTATGTTTTGTATGTGATGTCATGGGTCCAACGAACCGCGTCGTTGTCTGTATTGCTCCTACCATCGAGCACCATGAACAGCTGATCGCCGGCAGCTACGCTTTTTTCGGTAAATGAAAGGAGGTGTTCACTGGTGTCGCTTGCTGAGATCGGCTCACTCTGTACCAGCGATAGAGATATCCCCCTTTGATGGTAGATATGTGCGTCCACACCGTCGCCACCCGTGGCCAGCTTTGAAATTGGCGCGGAAAAATCGATGGTTCCGTCAAACGCGGCGGTCCAGTGCAGGATCGCTTCCACAGGTGTTCCCCCATTTACAAAGTGGTTTTGGAAGTCGAGGTCTGCGGCAGATGCCTCGGTCCATGGCATCGGCTCCTCAAATCCGCCCCTGCCATTATTCTGGTACACCGCCATGTCTCCGTTGCCCTTTCGGACCAAATCCACGAATCCGTCACCGTTCATATCGGCCATGAGCTTGTCGTCGTCTGTCTGGGTGAAATCACCTCCAGCGGAAACAGATCCGCCGAAATCCATACTGAATTCACCGCCGCCTCCAAAACTCACGTTGTGTCCAAGGAAGTCAAGACGCGCCATTTCTGTCGGATCGCTAAAGCGATTGCCTGTTTGGGCGAGCAGCGAGTTGAACGCGACCGTCCCTGTGTCCTTTCCCACATCCAATAGGCCATTGCCTAAAAAATCGTTAGGCGCCGTGTTGGTCGTATCATCCCCGCCAAACCCGTTACCTCCCACGGTCGCTGAAGCGGGTCCCATTCCGACCCCAACCGAAGCCCCACCTCCCCCGGTCTGGTAGGTGGAACTGCCAAGACCATCACCAAGGCCAAACTCGGCGAGTAGGCCTTCTTCTTCCAGCTGTCCCCAGGTGGCGGGCTCAGCCAATGCCTTACTGAACTCAGGCGCGTCGAAGTAATCGAAGCCGTGGGAATAGAACACTTCCTGCCGGCCCCCTCTGTCAGCACCCAGCAGTGTTACGGATTTTAAGAGGTTCTTATCAAAAGCACCCAGTTCGTAATCGAAAATGTAACTCCGAATAACGTTGGATTCGTATTTGATATCTATTCCTTTGAGTTGTTGCCGCGTAAGGGTTAGAAACCCTGGACGGCCGTTCGAAAACGAATCTTCTTTTCCGCCCTTGAAGATGAACTCGATGTGATACGAGGCTGAATGATCCACCACACCAGCGTTGTCCACGTGGGCCGTGTAATCAATGCGATGGGGATATAATTGGGTAAACGTCTCATTTTCAGTGAAGTACTCATCTAAAGCGTATGCATATGCAATGCGATTCCCGTGGGTATCTTGTTCGGTTTCGATATGCCAACTGAATATGTCACCGCTAAGAGGACTGGCTAACCGCGCACCAGCACCTCGGCCGTATGTGTACCTGGTGCCCCCCTTATCAGTGACGACCCAGTAATAATTCTCGCTGCTGCTGCCACAGCGCAGGATCCGATCGAATGAACCCTCCACCCGCAGTCGATAGCGGGTGCAGCCCGGCGGATGGAACGCATCTGGCTCTGCTGGGGTCAGCATCATCCCATCGAGTAAATAGATCTCGTCCCCGTCGTACTTGGGAACACCAAAGCGGGTATCCACTTCAATGCTCGACAAATCGATGCCCCAACCCATGCCCATCCAGCCATTGCCCCGATCGCTATCATAGACAAGGGCCAGATCCGGGGCCATGCCATTGCGCCCGGGTGGTACCCGAAGGGGATAGATCAATTGAGCAGATCCATGGCCCTGGGCAGTTGGCGGTTCTATGAGGTCAATACCTGCCAATGGATCAGGGGTCTGTATGCCAGCGACACTGTTGGAACTCAACAATGTCGGGGTTGGGGCCGCATGGGTAGTTGGCGACCCAGGCCCGCAAAGAAAGATCATCCACACCAAGACAATGGAAATAAATCGGTGTGCGAAACAATATTTCTGCTTTTGCTTGCTACTGTACACGAGATCTCCTTTTGTAAAAGCGCTGACCTAGCGCTGGGGCTCAATCACCGCATGGGGAAAAGCGACGTTGCGGTGACTGCAACCCCAATTTAGATTTTTTGCCTCTATAGATAGAGAGTGGGAAATCGGAAAATGTGATCGAAATAAATGCATTTTCAATGCACTTTTTTTCATTAGGGATGTGTTAGCGCGCCAGCAGGACCTGAATTAATCGTTGGTTTTTCAGGGTTTTAAGGTAATATAAAAATAGGCGTGGTTTCGAAAGCGACTGTCATGCCGTTTTAATGGTTAAGAAAAGGATAATCCGGATGAAACTAAAACAGTTGATGCATGCTCTAATAAAACCCATCTTGTTTATGTATATTGTATTTAGTGCATCATGCGAATCCCCCCAAAATAGCCTCACAGACACGGATTCAAATACAAGTGCAGACTCGGACGCAGACACTGACAGCGATGTTGACGGAGATTCAGACGGGGATGCTGACAGCGATACAGATAGCGACGACACTGATTCCGATACCTTGGAAATTCTGGATATGGATTGCTCGGAATGTCCAGGTGTGGGTAGCAGTCTGGATCAGATGATATGCGCTATTGATGTATGTGATGCTGACGTGGTGATCGAGACCCAATACACCACGTTAACCCCCATGACCCAAACAGACACGGTCGGGTGCGAGTTAGAAGATACATACGAGTCGGTCCATCACTTTGGCACATCATCAAATGACCTGGCGCCAAAGGTAAATGACGCATACGCATTGATGGGCACAGGCCCTGTATTAAACGATCCAGACCACGGCACTGCGTGCAGCGGGGAATCAGCTGGCATCGATCCCTTTGCTCCAGATGAAACCGGTGACAACGGCGTTCCAATCGAGCGATGGGACGTGGTGGACTGGTCGATTACCATGAAGGCACCAGACAATGCCAAGTCCTTTCAGTTTAAGTATGTGTTTTTCTCGACAGAGTACGACGACATGGTGTCATCCCATTTCAACGATAAGTTTTACGCGATTTTGGAGGCACCGAGCACAGCGGGCGGCGCGCCTACGGTGATTAACTTTGCGCCCTGTCGGGATCCAGATGTTTACTACGACTTCATCTGTGGGGCAGCTGAGGCTGAGGAATTTGGCTGCGAACCCGGGGAAAAATATTGCTATATCGCAATAAACAGCGCGTTCTCAGATTGTTGTTGGTATCCAAATGGTTCAGAGTGGGCCCCTAATTCAACGGATTTTCCGTGTGCGTATGATCCAGATCCCCAAAACAACACCGATATCAGTGGTACCGGGTTTGAATGCGCCTCAGATGATGAAACAGATCTCTTTGCACACGGAGGATCTTCCACCGGATGGCTCCAGACCAGATGGCATATCACTGGTGGAGAGGTCTTCACGATTACCTTTCACCTACACGATGCGGGTATTGCGGATCAGGGTGCCCAGTATTTGGATTCCCAGGTGATTATCGACGGGTTTCAGTTCCTGACCTCTGATGAAGAGGAGGAAACCGTCCCCATTTAGTGGTCATGGGATACAAAGAGGAGAATCGATGAAATACGCGCAATTGATTTCCAAATTTCTTATTTTGTATTGCTTCTATATCAGTGCATGCTCGGATCAAACCGACGTCAACCACCCAGACATCAATGACACAGAAGGCAGTGATGCAGATACCGACACGGATGCCGATAGCGACACTGACGCCGACAGCGATACTGACACGGATTCAGACACGGATGGGGATACAGACTCTGATACGGATACTGATGCTGATACTGATACTGACACTGATACGGATACCGACACTGATGAAAATCTGGATCGACTACAATGCACTTACGAGACGATCAGTGACAACGGAACTACATTTAAGGGAAGAGTGACCATTCAAAATGCCAACCAGGCGTATGTCTGGAATGGATGGCATTTTGTGATTTGGTCGATTCAGTTTTTGACCAGCTCTGAGATTACCTTTGCTCAGACCGATGACTATATCGCTATCGGTCATTCCCAGGACGGCATGGTCCTCTCGTTTGATTTGAAATCATGGTATAATTTTCCTCTCAGCCACACCATGACATTCATTATTAAGGGCAACAAACAGGGCTCAATCCCCTTCCCTATTCGCTGCACACCCAGGTATATCCGGGGTGATATCATCTATCCCGTGTACCAGGATTTGCCCGACACCTGGGAAAAGGGAAAGCTAGATTTAACATCCGAGGATCTGATTCACGACGAATCTGAATATTACAAGGAAACAGCAGACCCCATTACCGAAGGGATATTTATTTACCATCCACCCCACCCCACCCAGATTCAAATCGGCCTGCCCAATCCGGTTGAACCGGTAAACGGCTTGACTGTGAACGGTTACGACAACCTGCGCATTTGGATTCCCGCGCGAATGCTGGCCATGGGCATTGGCTTTGCTTACCAGTGGTTTAAATTCAATCCCAATTACTCGTGTTCTCTCGGTACAAAAGAGAATTTTTCCTGTGGCTTGATTCCGCGGGAGACCCTGCCCAATGCCGGCATTGAAGTTTCTTACGAGGGCGAGCTCTATAGCTGGTACTACGTGGATTCCCCTGATGGCCCCTTTCAGCAGGAGAGCCCTAATTTTTTGGACATGGGCCGGTTCTTTCCGGATTTTTTCCCACCTGGAAACGAGATGAACCACGATGCATACACGAACGTGGATCCGTTGCTCCCGGAAGATCCAAAGTGGGCCACCTCGGTGATAACCAGCGCCCTGAGCAGTGTGGTAACGCGAGAGACCATGTGGGCTGCATCAGATAGACCAGGCTCTCAGGTACCAAAGGCCTATTCTCGCATGGTCTTCGAAGCCAAGGATCCCTGGGCCGAGATGGCCCTCATTACGGTTGCCTACAACCAAGGCATATTTGCAGGCTCCTTTGGCGTGCTGCAAAACATCGATGCGTTGGTCAATTCTAACGACGTCATCGCCGACTTCGGCCTCACCGGCAATTTAGACCACGTCCCGATTACCCGCATGATCAACGCTGCAATGAACAATGAAACCGAGCACATCTACGACGCAGAAATTCCCTGGTCCGAGGTGGAGACCTTTTTCAACACCATTCGGATATTTTTCGATTGGGGTGTGCCAAGTGACCCTGAGTGGGCGTTTATGCTAGAGGATATTCAGCGGGCGTTTCACGTGCTGGCCGAACATTGGGGCAGCGAAACGATCCGCTACCGGTTCGATTTTCTAACATTGCTGCGCGTGGCTCAGAAGCATTTGCCCAAGCCCACGGTTCCCCGACCCACTACAGCGTATTGGCACGATCGCGTGGTGGGGTTGAACTGAATTAGAACTTTACAAAAAGGACCTACCCGAACCTGTAGAAAGCTGTGTTTCAATGGCTTAGAGGGGAGACACTGACTGTCTCAGACCGGGCTAATCTGAGACAGCAGTTTCCATCAATGTGGTGGTCAGCCTTTTCAAGAAGGAGTTCATGACCCTTTGCTAATCACTGTACCAAGCACTCGCTAGCTGCCCGCCGAGTTGGATCGGATTGTGCTTATCCTATTCCTTGTGGTGTCAGTAAGTTGCGGGCAGTTGGTTGCTAAGACGGAGGTGAAGATGCAACGGGTCAAAATACTCATCACCGGTGCTACAGGGTATGTGGGGGGCCGGCTGTTGCCCGTACTTGAATCCCAGGGATACGATCTGCGCGCTTTGGCGAGGTACCCCCAACACCTCTCTGAAGCGGCTGAGCAGGGGGTAGAGGTTATCCAAGGAGATCTTCTAGACCGAGATTCTGTGGAAAAGGCCCTTTCAGGGGTGCATACCGCATATTACCTCGTTCACAGCATGGGGTCGAAAGCAGATTACGCCCAACTCGATCGGGAAGCGGCCCTTAACTTTATCCACGCCGCAAGAGCGGCCCGTGTTCGACGGGTTATCTATCTGGGCGGACTTGGGGATAGTGGGAGCGAGCTGAGTCCCCATCTCACGAGTCGTCAAGAGGTGGGGTATCTGCTGCGCAGTGAGAGCGGGCGTGTCACCGTCATCGAGCTCCGTGCTTCCATTGTCCTGGGTTCTGGCAGCCTTTCGTTTGAAATGATCCGTGCCCTGACCGAACGCTTGCCAGTGATGGTGACCCCCCGTTGGGTTTCGACCCTGGCCCAACCTATCGCCATCGAAGACCTGCTGGCCTACTTGACCCAATGCATCGACCTTGAGGTCGATGGGAATCGGGTATTTGAAGTCGGGGGTCGAGACCAGGTGAGATACCTCGACTTGATGCGGGAATACGCTCGTCAACGGGGGTTGAAGCGGTTGATGGTCCCAGTACCGGTGCTCAGTCCCAGGGTCTCCAGCCTCTGGCTCGGCCTGGTCACGCCGCTTTATGCCAGGATCGGTCGATCCCTCATCGACAGCGTTCGCAACCCCACGCTGGTTCAAGACACGTCTGCAATGACGGCATTTCAAGTAAAGCCAATGGGGGTTGAGCAAGCCATTGCCAGGGCCCTGCATAACGAAGACAGGGATTTTGCCGAGACCCGGTGGTCTGACGCCCTGTCTGCATCTGGCGCCAAGCACAGTTGGGCTGGTGTTCGCTTTGGCAACCGGCTGGTCGACGAGCGGCACGTCAGTGTGGCCGCACGTCCGGCAGATGCATTTGTCCCCATCTCCCAGATAGGCGGCGACAATGGCTGGTACTTTGCCGACCGGCTCTGGCAGCTGCGGGGCTGGATAGATCTCCTGCTCGGGGGGGTAGGTATGCGCCGTGGTCGAAAGGATTCCAATCGGTTACACCCAGGGGACGCGCTCGACTGTTGGCGCGTCGAAGCCGTGACCCCGGACAAATTGCTGCGCCTGCACGCAGAGATGCGACTGCCAGGACGGGCCTGGCTGCAATGGGAAGTAGCGCCGGACGAACACAGGGGGGCGGTGATCCACCAAACCGCTATCTTTGATCCAGCTGGCTTTTCTGGATTGGCCTACTGGTATCTCTCCTATCCGTTCCATCAGGTCATCTTCAAGGGTATGCTGGACGCCATTGCCCGCCGAAGCCTCGTCGCCGCGAGTACCCCCGGGTCAAAACAGAAAATCGAAGGGGAGGTTGCATCGTGAGGGATTTTGTGCTGAATAGTATCGAGCGCAGTGCGCGCGTTGGGACTGCGAGGTGCTATCGACAAGGTTCAGCCGCATTATTGATGAAACAATCCTCGCAGTGCCCCCATGCCCGGGTCGCGAAGCCCTGGTCGAGCTGGTGCAACAGATGGCGGTTTGGCTGTGTCCGCCTGGATTGCGAGAAAGCGTGTTCGGGCTGTATCCGGTTTTAGACGAGACACACCTTGCCACAAGAAGCATTGCAGTGAACTGACACTGGAAAAAAGCCACCCGATTATAATCATGATACCTGCTAAAATATCATCAAAGACTCCTGACCCCCAATCTTTCGATGCGATAGTCATTGGCTCAGGCATAGGCGGCCTGACGGCGGCTGCCATTCTCAGCAAAATGAACAACATGAGCGTGCTGGTGCTCGAGCGTCACTACGAGATCGGCGGGCTCACCCATGTGTTTTCCAGAGGCAGTTACGAGTGGGAAGTGGGCGTGCACTATATCGGCGGCATGCAACCTCGCGAACTTCGACGCAAGATACTCGAGTACATTACAGATGGCGCTTTGACATTGCGCAAGATGCAAAGCCCGTTTGAGCGATTCATCTACCCCGGCATCGATTTTAGCGTTCCAGACGACCCCAAGGCATACCGCCAACAGTTGATCAATCGCTTCCCTGACCACGCACAAGAAATCAGGAGATACTTTAAAGATGTTCACGCTGTAAGGCAGTGGTTTGTGCGGGATTTTTTGGCGAGCTTTCTGCCCGGGTTCGTGAGCGCGCCCCTCCATGGCATCAACCATCTCACACGCAGAACCCAACAAATCGCCCTCTCGACCACCGCTGAGTACATGGCCCAGCATGTGACCAACCAGGCGCTATCTAGACTGCTCACCTCCCAGTGGGGCGATTATGGTGCCCCCCCTCAGCAAAGTTGCTTTGGCATTCATGCAGTGGTTGTATCTCACTACATAAATGGTGGATTTTTCCCTGACGGTGCATCGAATCGCATTGCATCGGCGATTGAACACGTGATTGAGGCCAATGGGGGCATGATTCTCGTTAACCGGGAAGTGACAGAAATACTGACAGAAAACAGCCGGGCCATTGGCGTCAAGGTCATGGACAAGCGGAATCTCAATCCAGTGGAGGTGGCGTACCGCGCTCCGATCATCATCTCGAATGCCGGTGCAGAAAATACCTATAGACATCTCCTTGGCATGAGCGATGACCATCCTATTCTGGCGAGGATTGACCAGTTGGGGCACGGCACCAGTGCAGTGGCCGTTTATCTCGGTCTGAAGGCATCACCGACAAAGCTGAATGTATCTGGTGAAAACTATTGGATTTGTAGTGAACTTGAGATCCCAAGCATTAAGCAGCAGACCGAGGCCTTGTTAGACGGGAGACCGAGGCGATGCTACCTGTCGTTTCCCTCCCTTCGCGGTGGCAAGGTAAGGTACCATACGGCCATTATTATCGCTTTGGCCGAGTACGATGCTTTTCAGCACTGGGCAGACAAATCTTGGCGCAAGAGAGACCGATCCTATCAAGCCCTTAAAGCAAAGATCATGGATGCGCTAATTGATTTGGCGGATCGACATGTGCCGGGCTTGCGCGACATGATAGATTATAAAGAATTGTCCACACCGCTTTCCATGGAACACTTCACCCGTCGCCCCAAGGGCATGATGTACGGCCACACACCTGGTAGCCAGATATTCGGGAAAGGGCGCATCAGCGCCAAAACCACTATCAAAGGTCTATTCCTCTCAGGAGCAGATGCTTGCACCATGGGGGTTACCGGCGCGATGATGGGAGGCGTGGCCGCGGCCAGCGCAGCCAATGGACCGCTTGGCCTCTTCAAAGTGGTCGCCTCTGCTCGCATGGCAGCACGTCGGCGCAAGAAGAAACCAAAACCATCGATGGCAATCCCCCCTCAAGATCTGGCAGTGAATGGCGACAAAGTGCGCGCGCGACTTACCGCAAAGGTACAGCTAACAGAGAGCATTATAGAGGCAAACTTTGAGATTGATCGTCCGGTCTCCTACCGTCCGGGTCAATATGCTCGGATTATGTATTCCGCTCAGGACTATGGTTCCTTCTCCATCGTGAGACTCGTCGACTGCAGCATACGCTTCATCATCGACACCAAGTTTGGCGGCGCCTATGCGGATTTTTTCAATCAGCTGCAACCAGGGGATGGCACTGTCCTGAGGTTGCCGTTGGGTGAGTTCACCCTTGCTCAATCGCGGCATCGCAAGGTGTTTATTTCTACGGGAACTGGCATCGCGCCCCAGTTATCCATGCTCTCCTACTTGGCTACCCATCATCCCCGCGAAACCGTCGACGTGTACTTTGGATGCAGATTCGTTAAAGACGACTTTGCCACACGTTACCTTGAAGCGCTCGGAACAGACCTGGATATTCAGCGCCATATTTGTCTGAGCCGTGAAACCGGTCAAGGCCTGATCCACGGCAGGGTGACCCATGCGATGACAACCCTTGGCGGCGATTTCGGTGATGTCGACTTCTACATCTCCGGTAATCCCAAGATGGTCCACGATGTCGAGGCGATCCTCATTACAAAGGGCGCTTCAAATATCTATGCCGAGCACTTCTGATAGAGGCTGCTTAGGACCGTCCCTACTTGCCCGCGTATTTTGATAGATAATCGACCACGCTTTCGGTCGTCGCTTTCATACCGGCGTCGCCTTTTTTCCAGTTCGCCGGGCACACCTCGCCGTGCGCATCGAAAAACCGGAGCGCATCGACCATGCGCAGGGCTTCGTCCACGCTCCGACCAAGGGGCTGATCGTTGATCACGGCGTGGCGCACAATACCCTGGCGATCGATTAAAAACAGTCCGCGGAGCGCGACTTCTTCTTCGTACAGCACCCCATAAGAACGGGCGATTTGACGAGACATGTCAGACACCAGTGGAAACCGGATTTCGCCAATACCACCGTCACTCACTGAGGTGCGGCGCCAAGCCCGGTGGGTGTGGGGTGAATCAACAGAAACGCCGACGATCCGGCATTCCCGATCTTCGAAAGCAGCGATGTGCTTATCGAACGACAGTATCTCAGTGGGGCAGACAAAGGTGAAGTCCATCGGGTAAAACAGAAGTATGACGTAGTTGCCGCGGAGTGACGACAACGCAAAATCGGTGTTGATGGAGCCGTCCGCCAGAACCGCGTTGGCTGTAAAATCTGGTGCTTCTTTAGCGACGATGAATGACATGTTTAACCTTTTTAGGGGCTAGTGGTTGTTGCGCTGCAAGGCGCGATGAGATCAACTAGTCATTTTGGGGATTCTGCGATTCATCGACGCAAATTGTCTTGAGCTGCTCCTCACTTGGATTGTCGAGGCGCTCATAAGAGGCTACCGGGCACAGGTAGCTGGTACCAGAATCGGCCTTGACCCATTTTACGCCAACTTCTTTTTTGAATTCGTTGAGGTCGTCAGTCATTGTTCTTCCTTTCTGTGGTTTTCTCAGTTTCCGATGATTCGATGTCTGCTCGAACCACCGCCATATCTAGCGATTCCGCCTGTCGAACTATTTCGCAGAGCGCGTCCTCGCTAAAGTTTCCAGGTTTTTTTAACAGTAGCAGACCATCCCTGTAGAGCATGAGGCTCGGCGTATGGTCAATCTCGAAAAATTCACCCAGCTTTTCCTCTGTTGCAACATTCATACGAGCAAAGGTATGCGATCGATACGTCTCAGCCACTTTGGCAAATATCGGATCCAAGGCCAAGCACGCGCCGCACCCAGGGGCCCAGCATTCAATAAGCACAATTGCATCCCTTTTCACGGTTTGCTTGAAATTGCTGCGGTCAAGCTCTAACACACGCACCTCGCAAGTATATCCCACTGACCCTAACCAGGGGTGAAAGCAGTAGTTAACCTATTCAACGGGCCTCTCTTCCTCTCACGATGGGGAGCCTACTACCATTATGCGCATTGTCAATCACGCGGCCAACGGTGGCCTTTTCAAAGGGCACGGGTAAATACCACGACGGAAGGTTGATCCGGACTGCCTGGGTTGCTCTTGAGTGCTTGGATCAGAGGGAGTGTTCTTGGCTTTTTGAAAATTCTATCTGAGACCGGCCAACGCTTTATTTGAATTTGACAGACCGTATCTCGAACGTGTTATGGAATATGGGATGGTGCGACTGGGCAGATCCCCAGTGAGTGGGTCCCAAAGGAGGGTTAGATGCAAAAAGCCGATCTTGACTGGAAAAATCTGACATTCGGGTTTCATAAGACCGATTGCAATATCCGCTATACCTGGAAGGATGGCGCTTGGTCCGGGGGTACGTTGTCCGAGGATCAGCACATACCGATCCATATTGGCGCCACCTCACTCCACTACGGGCAGACCTGTTTTGAAGGCCTTAAGGTGTTTGAGCAGAAAAACGGCGATGTGGTGGTCTTTCGCGTCGAGGAAAACGCAAAGCGCCTCATCCGTTCGTGTGAAAAGATATTCATGGCACCTGTTCCTGAGCAGTTGTTCATCGATGCGGTTTACAAAGTCGTAAACGCCAATTTGAAATTTGTTCCGCCCTATGGCACAGGCGCGAGCCTCTATGTCCGGCCCTTTGTCTTTGGCAGCGGTCCCCAAGTGGGCGTCAAACCGGCGGATGAATATACATTCATGATCTTTGTAACCCCAGTGGGCCCCTACTTTAGAACCGGGTTTAAGCCGGTCCATCTCATCGTGGAAGAGGAGTACGATCGGGCTGCGCCCAATGGTATTGGCGATGTAAAAGTCGGCGGGAATTATGCCGCAGGCCTGAGGGCCAGCTTCCGAGCAAAGGAACAGGGCTACACAGAGGTCCTCTACCTGGACGCAAAGGAAAAGCGATACATCGACGAATCTGGCCCTGCCAATTTCTTTGGCATTACCAAAGACAATCGATACATAACACCTCAAAGCGATTCCATACTGCCTTCTATCACCAACATGTCGCTGGTTTCCTTGGCAGAGGAGATGGGCCTCAATCCAGAACGACGCCCCATTGATGTGGAGGAAATCTTCTCATTGAAAGAGGCCGGGTGCTGCGGCACAGCTGCTGTGATCACGCCGGTGGGATCGATTACCTATGGGGAGAGAAAGGTGGTCTACTCAAAAGACGGTAATGCAGGGCCTATTGCAACGGCGCTTTACAACAAACTCACAGGAATCCAACTCGGGGATGAGCCTGACACCCGCGATTGGATCCGCGTCATCCAAGCTGGCAGCCCATGATAGTCGAATCATTGATGCAGGCCGGCAGTGCGTTTCTCGGTTCAACATATCCGATTATCTGCGGTGCAATGACCTGGGTGAGCGATGCCAAGTTGGTGGCAGCCATAGGGAATGCCGGTGGCTTTGGCCTGCTGGCCGGGGGCAATGCCGAGGTGGAGGCCCTGCGAGAAGAGATCCTCTTGACGCGACAGGGCACCCAACACCCGTTCGGCGTGAACCTGATTACCATCGCACCCAACTACCGCAAGCAGCTCGACATGGTGTGTGAAATGGGGTGCTCAAAGGTGGTTTTTGCCGGTTCGTTTCCACGCGCAGCAGAAATCGCCAAGGCCAAGGAAAGCGGTGCCCAGGTCATTTGCTTTGCCCCAACCCAGGTGGTCGCCCACAAACTGATCGACTGGGGCGCCGATGCCTTGATTCTAGAGGGGTCAGAGGCTGGCGGACACGTGGGCCCGGTGTCCCTATCCGTGCTCATCCAACAGCTGCTGTTTGAGATCGACACGGTACCGATCTTTGTTGCCGGTGGCATCGCCACAGGCCGCTGGATGGCCCACCTCCTATTGATGGGTGCGGCCGGGGTGCAGCTAGGCACGCGGTTTGTAATGTCAGAGGAGTGTTCAGCACACGAAAATTTTAAGCGCGCCTTTCGCCGGGCCAAAGCAAGGGATGCCATGGCCACCCCTCAATTCGACAGTCGGTTGCCGGTCATTCCGGTGCGCGCGCTTAAAAATACAGGCACGACCGCGTTTGGCAAGCTACAGGTTGAATTGATTAAAAAGCTAGAAGACCACACCATCGATCGGGAACACGCTCAATTTGAAGTCGAGCGGTTTTGGATGGGCGCCCTGCGACGTGCCGTGGTCGAAGGGGATGTGGAGACCGGGTCACTGATGGCCGGGCAATCCGTAGGATTGGTAAGTGAAATCAAACCCTTAGCAGCCATCATCGAAGAGCTTGTCGAGGAAGCCCGACAGACCATAGACATTATCCACAACCGATTTCACGACACCTAGCCCATTTCTGCCACTCATTGGGGCGGTATTTGCTTCTGTCCGGGGTTGGTCTTATCATCTGCGATAATAACAGGATGTAAACACGGGTCGATGATCAAATGAGTATCGTTCTTGTATCCATCATTCTCGTGGCAGCTATTATTCTGCTCGTCACTGAGAAACTGCCCTATGATCTTACGGCGTTTGCCATTATCGCCGCTTTAGTTGCTCTCGGCATCCTCTCTCCCAGGGAGGGGCTCAGCGGATTTGCCAACCCCGCCCCCCTTACCATTGCCTTTTTGTTCGTCATTAGCCAGGCACTCGTGCGCACCGGCGCCCTTGATTTTATCACCCAACAAATCATTCGCTACTCTGGCGGCAAGCCCGGACGGCTGCTCTTTATCCTCCTCTTCACGGTGGGTGGGTTCTCCTCGTTCTTAAACAACACGCCGGTTGTGGTGCTGTTCATCTCCATTGTAATGAGCATCTGCTGCGAGTATTCCCTGAGCCCGTCCAAATTTTTAATGCCCATCTCCTTTGTCTCCATCTTGGCCGGAACCAGCACCCTCATCGGCACATCGACCAACATCATCGTCAGCGACCTGGCGACCCAGCACGGGCTGGCCCCACTTGAAATGTTCGAGTTATCGCCCCTCGGCATCCCCACCGCCATGGCCGGTGCGGTATTTTTGTTTTTTTGGGGACCGCGCATCCTGCGCACGCATAAGGAGCCGATCTGCGAGTTAAAAGACGGCGGACGCAATCGATACTTGGCCGAGCTGCTGGTACCCGAAGACAGCCCATTGGTCGGCGCAGCCGCGAGGGATGTGTTCAAAAAGCGCTTTCCAGACATTGAAGTATTCGAGGTCATCCGCGGTGTCATGGTTTGCGATCCCCACCGGGATACTGTCTCGGTACTTCCGAACGATATTTTGCTAGTAAAAGCAACGGCCCAGCAACTGTCGGTCATCCTCGCTGACAAGAGCGCTCTTTCGCTACACCAAAAGGTGGCGCAAAACAGCGCATCGAAAAAAAAGCGCCCCATCACTGTAGAACTGCTCGTACAACCCAACTCAGACACCGTGGGGCAATCCCTTTCCGATATGCTCGCCGGATTGGACGCCCATATCCGGGTCCTCGGTGTCAAGCGACACTGGAAGCACTATCAGGCTGAGAAATTCCGCGATCTCACCCTTGCTGTAGGCGATCTCATTCTCGCCGAAGTACCGCCTGATCACCTGGATCAAATTCGCGCGACCGGCGACCTCATCGTTATCGAAGACGTCCATAAAACCATTGTCGATAAGAAAAAGGCGCCCCTGGCGCTCACTGTCTTTGCCCTGATGATCCTCTCCGCGGCCGTGGGCATTGCCAGCTTGCTTCAGGCCGCGATGATGGCCATGTTGATTCTGGTGCTCACCGGGTGCATCGGCCTTCGAGAGGCGTATCGCGCCATTGACATCCGCATTTTGGTGCTGATCGTCGGTACCCTGGCCCTTGGATTGGCCTTGACGAAATCCGGAGCTGCTGACCTCTACGCCCAAACCCTGCTGACCCCGCTTCAGGGAACCAGTCCGCGGCTTGTGCTCAGCGGCTTTATCTTGCTGACCAGCTTGCTGAGTTTGTTCATTAGCAACAACGCAACAGCCGCCCTGCTTCTGCCAATCGCCATATCCACAGCAGGTGCGCTTGGGGTTGACCCGAGACCGTTCGTCATTGGTATCTGTTTTGGCGCCTCGGCCTGCTATGCCACGCCCATTGGATACCAGACCAACCTGCTCGTCTATGGTCCTGGTGGATACAAATTCACCGACTATCTCAAGCTCGGTATTCCCTTAAATATCGGCGTGTGGCTGGTTGCATCAATCTTTATCCCCCTCATCTGGCGGTTTTAGCAATAAGGTCTATTGCTGAGAATCCGGAGGTTCCTGAGCCGGGGGTTGGGGCCCAGGTGGGGGCGAAGTGGGCGGCGGCGTTGGCTGTGGGGGTGCTTGGGGTTGTTCTGGCACGGGTTGCATGGGTTGGGGCTTTACAGGCTCAGGGGCTTGTAAGTCCTGGGCGCGTTGCAGCTGCTGTTGAATTTGCTGCTGTAGGGCAGGATCATCGAGCATCTGCTGCATTTGTTGCATTTGCTGTTGAAATTGAACCGGGTCGTCCACATCTCCCAGCATTGACTGTCCCAAACTCGCCGTTGCTTGAAAGAAAAGAATCCATCCAATTGCGGCAATTGCCCCAATCGCGCCTGTGACCACGCCGCCAAGGGCCACGCCCTTGGATGGGGTCTTTTTCATGGCAACCCCACCTAAAATAATCGCGGCCAGGGGAATCCCCACCCCGAACAACAGGCCCATCAGCCACAGGGGCCAGGTAACGATTTCAGGTGCGCCACTTGTTTGACCTGTCAGGCCAAAGGTCTGAGCTGTCTCACTAGTAGCCCATACAACGCCCAGTAAGGGGCCGAGCCAAGAAAAAATAACCACGCCCAGGATGCCCAATACCAATGCTGCAACTGCCATGTACGCCCTCCTGATTTTTTTAAGGTACCACGAGCCCGAACCCCACACAATCCGCGATCAGACTTCAGGGTCTAGCCTTAAACCGACGCGTAGGCGGACCTGTCAAAACTAGACCCATCTGTTGAGAAGTGTGGCTTTTATAAATGTCTAGTATAGTATCATTATTTATGCACCCTAAAGCGACATCTGGTAGCGTGGAGCCGCATATTCGCGGGGCTTTTAAAAAGGCGGATTTTGATACAGCCGCGACCCTGTTTATGCAGCATTTTGGCAGCGAGATCGTCTCGTTTCTCGCCGGTCGATTGAAAGGCGAAGCAGCAGACGTATCTGAGGTGTTTTCCCAGTTTGCTGAGGATTTCTGGCGCGGGTTACCGAATTTCCGATGGCGCACCACCATCAGAGGCTGGGCCTATGCCCTGGCGCGAAATGCAGCGTACCGCTATATCCAACAGGTGGACAGGCAGCGCGAGCGCGAGATAACGTACAATTCCAAATCAGCAAACTTTGCGCGCCTTGTAAGCGAAATACGGGCTGAGACCAAAAGACATCTGCGCACAGAAGTAAAGGACCAACTGCGTGCGCTTCGCGAGCAGCTTGATATGGACGATCAAACCCTGTTGGTATTGAGGGTCGACAGGCAACTGTCCTGGAAAGAGCTCGCCGTTGTGCTGTCAGATATGGGTGAGCAGATGGAAAGATCAGACATTATCCAGTGGTCTGCGCGGCTTCGCCAGCGGTTTCAAACGATAAAAAAACGCCTCAAGGAGCTGGCCATTGCCGAGGGGTTGCTCGATGTAAAGTAATCCCATCCCAAGCGGCGGACCAGGGTAGCTATGACAGCTTATTGAATCCAGGAGCAGCGTAGTCGTTCCACCGGGATGGGTTGTTGACGCCCATATTGCGCAGCGCCGCAATGGATATTGCCTGCTGCTCCTCGCCTTCTCTACCCCCCATGAGCTGGGCCTGGCGATAGCGGGCACTGGCCTCGAACAACCGGTTCTTGTTCTTGTCGCGTGCCATGATATCGAGGGAGGCATCGATAAGCCGGCGCGATAATGGGGTATCCCCTTTGGCTGCAGCAATACCGGCGCGCAATAGCATTCCCAGTGACTGCCAGTAATCGATATCCAAGGGGCTCCCGTCAACTGCAATGGGGGTCTCAACGATGTGTGCATCCTGCTCTGCACAGTGGAGCAGCGCCTCAGGCTGGGGGTGCTTGCTCGCCAAGGCGATGGCCGCGTGGCCCCTGTGCCAATGATAGGTACACGTAAGCATGGGCGAAGCCCTGTACACGGTGCTATCGAATGCTGTCACTGTTGCATTGAGTCTGTCCCACGCGGCCACATCCCCCATATAGGACTTGCTCAACGCAAGGAACATCTCTCCGTTGAGCCGCGTGATGATATTGGCTTCCTTAGACAAGCGGGAAAGGAGCGCTTCCAGCTCGCGCACTGCGTTGTCCGGCTTATCTGCAACGATCCATCGAGGCGTCAGCATAGCAGTAAAGCTGGCGCTCAGATGAATGTTCTCGTTTTCCTGGGCCTCACCCAGCCATCGGGTGCACGTTGACCAGATAGCATCCATTTCGTACAGATAGGAGTAAGCAAGTGCCGCGATAACACGAGCAGCGCTGAGCTCGCGGGCAATACCCGAGCACTCCTGCAATAGGAAGGCCTCTGCCCTCTTGAAGATCTCGATGGATTCTTTAAATCGGCAAAACCAAAATGCCTGATTTGCCGCGGCCATGTCCAGCCATGCGGCAATAATGGGATTGGGTATCTCAGCGCTCAGTTTCTTAAGCTGGGTAAACGAAGGGGGGGCTTCCATGCCAAAGCAGAAATTGTACTTGCTCATCATGGCCAGCGCTCGAGCCAGATGAAGGGGCTCGCCTACCTCAAGTGCCTTTTGGGCATGAGCAGTCAAAAAGACCATCGACGCATCGTCTTTCAACTGATAGGTCCCGAGGCCAGCGGCCCACATGATATCCAAGCGCCGCAGCTCAGCCGGATCAATCTCGGAGCGGAGGGTGTATTGATATCCCATTGCATCGAGCGCCATCAGGGATGCAAATGGGTTTTTTTGCTGCAATGCCTGGAAGTCGAGCCCGTTTTCTTCAAACGCCTCCTTCAGTACTGCCAGCCCTTCGAGGGTTCGACCACTGAACAGCAGCTGCTCAGCTCCCTTTTGTCGTAGCGCTCCGCGCTCCAACTGGCCGGCTACTTGCGAGATCTGTAGATACTCCCGCCCTGCCTCTGCATTGCGCATGCTGTTGGCCAAGGATTGAGCCAACTTGATGCGAAGCTCGATGCGCCCTTTTTCGTCCACGTTCGCATGGTCAACGGCGATCCTATACAGTTCAGCAGCCTTTCCAAAGGCAAGGGTCTCCTCTGCTTGGGCGCCAGCATCAACCGCACAAGCGCCGGCTTTTGAATACGCCTTTGCTGCGAGATAGTGTTCGATGAGTGCAGTGAGGTCCGGTGCCGCTTGTTGCTCCATGGCCTCAAAAAAGCGCGTGTGCCACAGCTGGGATCGGGATTCGTGGAGAGCGGCAATCACCACCACCCTAATTTGATCGTGATAGCAGGTCAATTTAGACGACGAGTCGCTCTTGTATCGAATCAGATTTTGGGTCAGGAGTTCGCGTATACACCTTGCAGTGTCTTGCTTGGGAAGCAGGGAATTGAGGAGGTCTTGGTCAATCGGTCTGGCTGAAATACAAACTGCCTCGAGCAAATCGCGCTGAGCATCTGGCAGGGATGATACCCGGTGGGTAATCAAATCATCCAATTTGGTTCCCCACACCTGTGCGGCTGCTGCATGGCGAGACATCTCAACGAGAAAAAAGGGATTTCCTCTCGATTCTCGTGCAATGGCGTCGATCTGGTTAAAGAAGCCGCGCGACAGCAGGTTGTGTGTCAAGGTGTGGCATTCATCGGCATTTAGCGGTCCGAGATGAATCACAGTGAGATCTAACTCCCTTTGGCCGCCAAGATGATTGTGCAGGGAGGACAACCCGGGATTGTTCGATATCTCGTCGTTGCGATAGGCGCCGATCAGCAGCAAGGGGGGTGGATCAGGGAATGAAACGATTGCAGACAAGAGCTCGGCGCTGTCTTTGTCAATCCAATGGAGATCGTCCACAAACAGGACCAGTGGTTCCTGTTCGGCTATCCTGAGCAGCAACTCTTTGAGCGCGCTGAAGCCCAAGCGGCGCAGTTCAACTGGATCCGCAGGCAATGGCCGTCTGAGCTTGATTTCCCGAACGACCTTAAGGCGTCTAAACACCGGAAAGATTCGGGCCAGCGCATGGATGTGCCGCGGCATCAGGGATGCTGCTCTAGAGGGGCTTATCTTGTGCAAAAAGTGGCTCAGTGCATCGATAATGCTATCACATGCCTTGTACGGCACTGATTCTCGCTCAAAGCAGCGACCAGTCAAAATGACGGCTTTGCTTTGACTCTGGAGGGTAGATAAGAACCGCTCCACAAATGCGGTCTTTCCAATGCCAGAGGTGCCTTCGACCAAGACAATGGCCGGATATCCTGCATCGGTGCCCTCAAATGCCGCCTTAACTGTCGCGAGTTCATGCTCTCTGCCGATGAACACGCCCTGACCAAAATTTCCCCATCGTTCAGAAGTGCGTCGTTGGGTGTCTAAGACGACGATGATCTCCTCGAATCCAGGTCGCTTCTCAGGATCTCGACTGAGCAGCCGCCACGTTAATGACGCCAAGTCCTCGGCAATATCCTTTCTCGGATCAACAGATCTCAGATCACCAGGCTGGGGCGGGTCCTCCATCTGCTTTTGCATCGTGATTTTGCAATCCGGGCCAGCAAAAGGAGCCATACCAGTGAGCGCTTCAAAGAGCATGGTCCCGAACGCATACCAATCGCTCGCGATCGAGGCTGGCTCACCGCCGCACTGCTCTGGCGACATATAAAGAGGTGTTCCAGAGCTGCTATCGCCTAACACTGTTTGGCCGACCCCGCCTTCCTGCTGATCGCTGACCAGTCCAAAATCGAGGATCACCACGCGCCCGTCAGGTGTAACGATGGCATTGGACGGTTTGAGATCCCGATGGAGCTTGCCCTTGTCGTGGATGGCCTGGATGCCGCGTGCCAGTTGGCAAAACAGGCTCCGTACAAGACTTTCCTCAGGACTAGCGCCAAGGCGCTCGAACAGGGTATCTCCGGGCACCAGGTCCATTGTGAAAAACCACTGGTTCAGGTCCTCATCGAAAAATAGCTCATGCAACCCTACTAAATTGGGATGTGTTAGATCGGCCAGGGCTCTAAATTCCTGTTTAAGTCGATAGATGGCTGAAGAATTAACAGCGAGGAGGGTTTTTAGGGCAACAGTTGTATTATGTTTGGTATCTAGGGCTTCGTACAGCACGCCCATGCCACCGCTGCCGAGCAATGCTTTTATAATAAAGCGTTGTTTGTACAGTGTTGTATTGGGAGCCAGCCATCTCGGCTCATCTGCAGCTGCGATTAAGAGTTGATTAAGCTTACTGTCTTCAGTTTCTTTAATAACCATTATTTTCTTAACACTGCTATGTTGCTGATTTTCGTAAGGCAATATATCTTTAGACTAATATGTTTGTCAAACAGTATTGTTCAGCATTGCGTTTTATTTAACCCAAATACATAATGTGTACATAGTGTTATTAGTATTAACATGTAATATATTAGAATTTTACAATGACCATTGTATTTAGCAGTATTATTGCATCGAATAATATTCTATCGGACAGCGTTGTATATAAATTATTTCATTGTATTATAGTTACATCATTCGCAGCGCACACGCCACATCTATATCTGCGCCTTCGAGCCTTATTGGGCAATCCCCTCCATCGTATCCGGTTTGTAACACCAAAACGGTCGGTCTTGGGGATACTTTAAAGCATCCCTTGATATGCTCTGAAGTATTCTCGGGATAGGTGGCGTCGCCGAAAAGAAAGTCACAGCACGGGAAGCTCAAATAGGGCAGCCCACTTACCCGGGATAATGGGTCCCGGAAAGAAAAAAGGAGGACACAATGTCCGAGTACAAACAAGGCACCGTTTCCGTAACCCTTGGCGATGATTTTGCCCTGCCCAAGGCAGCCGGCCACCTGTCTAAAACCGAGGCGCCTTCAGCTGAAGTACCTGCCAATTGAAGTCAAATTTGCCCATTCGATTCCCACAATACCACCCGACGACGTCAAAATAACAGCAGGTTATATTTGTTAAAAAATCATTCCCTGAATCCACCGTTTTTATCATTTATTGCACTGCTAGGGTAAACAATCGTTGCCAAAATGAAAACAAATTGATAACGTACACCTCCAAAATAAATTGCGTTTGGGTACTGAATTTGTTGTCTGCCTCACCTGGGCAGGAATTCAAATCGAGTTTGATCTGGATCCTTACGTTTGCTGAGATAACAGGAGCTTGTAGGTAACCTTCGGTGGCTTCATTGAAATATATTTTCGACATGACCCCTTGTCTTTAATACCGCTGAACTGATAGGCGAAATGACTCGCATAGACCAATTAGACGATTTGCAGCTCGCACAGATGGCTCGAACAGAACCAGCGACAGCTATACGGATCCTCAATCGTCTCTACAAGCGGGTCTATCGCGTCGTTTACATGATTGTCGGCAAAAATAGCGATGTCGATGAGTTTGTGCAGATGTGTCTGATGGAAATTCTCGAGCATCTTCATAAATTTCGCGGTGATGGGACCTTGGAATCTTGGGCCGGACAGGTTGCTTACCGCGTGACGATGCGCGAATTAAAAAAAAGACAGCGAGTACAGCAAAAACAGGAGGCCATGGTCTTAGAAGATATCCCGAACCTAAACACGCCTGAGCGAATGATGCGTCGGCAGGAACTTTGGGAACAGCTAAACGAAGCACTACAAAAAATACCACTCAAACGAAGAACAGCGCTGTTAATGCACATCGTTTACGATTACACAGTACCTGAGGTGGCAGAAATCACTGGTGTCTCGGTCAATACGGTCAAAGATCATCTCAAGATAGCGTATCGGGAATTGAGAACAGTCTTTGCCCAAAATACCTCCATTCGAGAGATGATGTTGGAGGAAATCAATGACTGATCGACGCAAAGGGATTTTTATGCACCCCGAATGCAAAGAAATACAGGCGCTACTTGAAAAGAAACTGATCGCCGAACCGATGAGCAGCAGCGAAGAGCATCGGTTAGGTCAGCACCTGGAAGACTGTACTGAATGCAGTTCATATTTGACATTCATCCAGAGGCTAAAGCGGTTCGAACCTCATATTTCTCATGAGGTGCAGCGAAACCTAGTTCACCGATCTGTGAAACTTTTTCAACAGCAACAACAAGCTAAAAGAAGTCGACCGTTCGTTTGGATATTGGCTGCCTCCGCTGCTGCAGTGATTCTATTCGCTATCGCGTCGATGATATGGCTGCCGCATTTCTCTACTGAAAAAAATGATATTGGGATAACGACTACCCGTTCAGATTGTCGAACACAACCTCCTGTCCAATTACTCAACGGAGCAGCTGATGTTTCCCTTTGTAAGCAGTCCAGCGCCGAAATTCTGACGCTATCCGATGCAGCAGTAGAGATTAGGCTTGCTTCAGGTATTATCGCCACTCGTATCGATCACCAACAATTTCAAAAGAAAAGCCTCTCCATCAGGACCAACCTCGGTCGCATAGTCGTCAAGGGTACTGTTTTTGCCGTCGAAAGCTGTAATAAGAATGTATGGGTGCACGTAGCAAAAGGCCTGGTTGAGGTTATTCCCTCATCCAAAGCCAATGGGCAAGCTATCTTCGTTGCCGGTGGTAACAGCTATTGTCTGACAAGTGGCGAACAGTACCCGATTGATTCGGCCATGTCAGCGTTAATCAGTAAAATGTTGAACTCAAAACCATTGGGTCAAAAACAGAAAACAGATCACGAGGAGGTCCGCCCTCTTACGCCGACCATAAATCATAAATCAATCAAAAATGATAATTCGGCTCGCGCGAAATCAAATCCGACAAAGGAAAATCAGTCATCCGCAGCAGGCTATTGGACGTTCTGGGTCAGCAGGGATACCCCCAACGGTAAGGGAGAGGCGGAAAACTTTCTACCTATATTGAATGCTGGATTTCCCGTCTGCCAAAAGCCGACCCGCATCGAGTGTCGAACAAGAGCATCTCGTGTAGACTGGCTAATGACAGGTGATCGTCTAATATGCGAACTGCCAACGGGTTTATTTTGCGTTAACGCTGAACAACCAGATGGCCAATGCGAGGATTATGAGGTGCGCTTCTTTTGCCCCAAAGGACAAGATTGAATGAAACCAAGATTAAGACTCCTATTAATAATATTCACCATGATCATCTCCCCACCTACCCCGGCCCAAAATACGGGGGAGCTCATTGCCCATTGGCGTTTTGACAATTGCGATGCAACTGATAATAGCGGTAATGGTCATCACGGCGTCATTCACGGATCCCCTAGATGTATCGACGGTATATTAGGCCGAGCCCTAGAATTTAAGACCGGCCAATATATCGAAATACCAACTCATAAATTTCTTGATGGAAAATGCAATTTGACTATTTCTACATGGATTAACAACCGAGCCAGCGATAGCCAGTGGCATCAAGTCTTTGCCATTGGTGATGAGCGGCCGGAAAATGATCCGATCAGTATGCAGTTTACTGCAGGCCTATTCAACTCAGAAATATTAGAGAAAACATCACTTAATCATGTTGGTTTCGGTGATACAATCGCTGATGAAGCGATCACTATTCATCCTTTATATTTTGACTTTTTCTTCAACACGAATGAATGGTATTTATTGTCCGTCGTTTTGAAAACGTCCTTTGAATCGGCCACAATGTCAATTTACGTTAACGATCAACGAGTCTACACCGTTGCAAAAGAGAAGACTATCTGTATCAGGTACGACAAACCAATGCAAGCCAACATCAGTGCTATTGACAATGGTAAACAGGGATGGATGGGATACATCGACGATTTTCGGATTTATAACCGCGCACTTTCCAACAGCGATATTGCTCAATTATACAATGCGAACGCCTATTCCAATAAGAAGATAGCAAGGTCAAACGAGTCACCAAATACATCGAATCGGCCGCGCAGTGAGAAGTCCACTGATTTCACATTAATCATTAACGACTTGGACGACGACAGTGATCTCGATTTGTTTATCATCACCCATTTCGATTACGCGGATCTAACAGAGACGGTTTGGCTCAATGACGGCAGTGGTGTTTTTCTTCTTGAAATGCCAGCTAAGAAGGTAGATATTTTTGACCACATTGTGGATCACACATTTCGTTATGAAATCCGATCGGCTGATTTGTTGAAACACGATGGCTGTCTCGATGCATTTGTTCTTCATCCAATTGATAGCAGAGATCAATGGACTGATGACGGTTATAGTTCCTTTACAGCTAGTGGCAACGCCCGCACCCTTTGTTTGAGATGGCCCGAACAGGTCGTCAAGGCTTGTTATCAACGTGCAGATCCGTTTATCCTGCAACGTGTCCTGAGTGAAGTTACGTGGTCTCATCTATAAGAAGCGCTTCAGCATGGCCTTGCAATACCGATCTACTTTCGTTGTAGGTACGACTCAATCCGCTACAGCCGTCTGATAGACCAACCTGACAGTGGTGATATTGCCTTTAATCGGCACCACTGCCGCGCCACCCTCGACAGTCAATGCTTTAATGTCCCGCTCTAAGGCATCGCATAAAAAGGCCTTCTGGATCACGCCTTGACAGCACGAGAGTGTCACCACAGTTCCCTGAGGTGCATAGCTGCTTATTCTCGCGATCATACCCTCTCCCCGATGGGCTTGTTTATATGCGGTTATTAATACCTGTGGATGGCTCGAGGTCAGTTTGGACTTGGCTATAGCGTCCAGGTCCTTCTCAAGGGGATGGGCCCAGGTGCGGTGCAGGGCGGTCTCAGCTACCTCAGGCAATGCATTGTCCCTAAAGTCCCCCCTTTTGGTGAACCATATCGCGTATGTGAACGATGTGGCCTCATCTGTGGTGCCACTGGCTGGGTGGGATGCTACTGGAAGAATTTTGTAAGCCATCTCCCTGGGCGCGTTGCGCAGGGCCACCCATTCCAATGTCCCCCCCTTTAAGGACGCAGTGGCTGGCCCGCCGAGGAACGCGGCCAGTCCACCTCGGTCAGAACTATCTCGAAAATGTACAAACGTGCGCGCCGGCCAAAACGTGGGATCGTACAGCTTCTGTGTCGGCCTTATCACAATCCCACCTGGTACGTCCATGGTCAGCTCATCGCCTTTGAACTGCGTCGGAAAGCAGCAGGTTATGGTGGTCTTTCGCTTGGCCATGCCTTGGATCCGCATTCTGATGATCGGTGAATCTCCCCTGAACCAGAGCACCCGTGTTACTTCTTTTCCAAGTAGCTTTGCACAGACCTCCGCCACGAGCACGCCGTCCTGTTCGTGAACTTCGATTGCCGCACGAGACGCACTGGTTCGCGCCTTTTCCCGAAAATGACCCCCCACGTACTCGTGCCCCATGCGCCACAATCCACCTGACTCCCGATACGCCACCAGATCGTTTCCAGGTCCGGTGAGTAGGTTGATGCCATCATCCCGCCTTGAGAAACTGACCATGCAACCGCCCACCTCCTCAGAAAAGATCGCAGTGTAAAACCGATTGCTCACAGTTAGCCGGCCGTCTTGGAAATGCCATTCAGGCAGAACCGCTGGCTTTGGACCCTCGGTGTCGGCCACATGTGCCCCAATTTTTCCAAGGGCATTGTCCGAAAGGGATTCCGCTTCTTTAAGCCATGGGAGCTGCTCTTTTCTCCAAACCCGGTCCGGGGATGTGCCAGTGATAAAGTCGTGGTGGTTACTGAGAACCAGGAGATCCCAGGACTTCGCAATGTCCTCGGCTACATCGCGTTCCCATTTAAACGCACCTGATGATTCTGGCCGGTTCGGGCAGGCCACGCAAGTGTTGAGCCGCTCAGCCAAAACGAGCTTTCTCGCAACCCGCTTGCATATCCGCTTTGCCTGGGGACGGCTGGCATAGAATCCCATCCAATATGGGTTTGGATCGAACGCCAGCGTGGGCAGTCGATGGCGATGCTGATCCACAAGCCGCAAGTAGTCGTCCATGCCGGCGTTGATCGCAAAGATGCCGGTACTGGGGTAGCGCTCCTGGTTGTATCGGTCGAGTAACCCGACCAAACCGGCAATCGGCGCGTTAAAGTCACACCCAATGGGGCAGAACATGTACGGTGTTGGCGACTGGGGGGCGAGCTGACGGACAAACCCTTCGATTCTCCTGGCCACGTGCCGTTTGGTCCTCCAGGGTAGGCCAAACACAATGCCCATCCACCTGATGATACCCACGTGGGCCAGGAGGTCTCCTTGGAAATAGGTAAAGGCATTCCAGTGGCACAGCACCTCGGCCCCGTCAGGTCCGCGCCAGACAAAGTCCTGGGTCTTGTGTTCGCGAAGCAAGGTCTCGGCACTACTGCCGGGCAATGGATAGGATCTTTTGGATCGAAGGTCAGTGCCGACAAAGTACATGCCGTCAATGCGGGTGATGCCGGCCATGCCGATGCCCAATGCGCACAACATCGAGGGCAGCGCAGGGGAATAGCCAAAATCGTCCGGGAGGTAAGACAAATCCGGCTCAACCGTAATCCCCCTCGCCCTGAGCCATTCCTGGCCCAAGAGGTAGTCCCGCAGTATGGCTTCAGTGTCGGGAAGGGTTACATCTGGTGTGGTGATGCCAGATCCGGTGAGCCGCAATCGACCCGCGTTAATAAGCGCCACAAGGGCGTCCCGTTGCTCTGGCCGCCGCTCCCAATACTGCTGGAGAAAGAAAAGACTCTCAATCGAAAAGACCCGCCTCGGCTCCTCTTGCAGGCAAGCAATGGCCTTGTCCAAGATGTGCCGGATGCGCCACTGATAGTATTGCTCAGTGGTAAACAGCCAATTGGGATCCCAGTGGCTGCTCTCTCCAAATACCATTACTCGCACTGCATCGAGCGGGATGCCGAGCTGGGTTCTGATTTCTTTTTCTCGGGTCGTCAGGGGTTTGATTCTTGGTTCGGAAGGCGCTGAGCGAGCTTGCTCCATTAGGCAACCCTGCTGCTTTCGTGCCCCTTTGCTCGGTCAAGGGTCTCGGCTACAGGGGGAGGTGTATTGTTATCGGGTTCTGCGGCTAACCGGGATGCCCGGTTCAATTGGTAGCTGCGTCCACGCCACGTGATCTCCCGCTTGGAGAAGATGCGAAGCAACACAGCTGGTGCGAGCGACAAGAGGCCAAATGAGATCCATCTGTGGCGCAGGGATAGCCGTGCCCCACCTATCTTTCTGTGCAGGCGGTTGTTGCTCATGTTCACACCGATGGGTGCAAGGGCGCTGAGACCGGCTGCAAGCCACAGGCCTTGTGACACCGCAACTATTGCTTCCACCAAACCCAGCCAGAACACGAGCCCTCTAATATAGGGTCTCAGTTTGAACGACGTACCTGGTAACCCACTGCGGGAAAAGGTGAGCCACCGGACATAGGTGCCCCAGAATTCGCCGAGTGAAATGCCGTACTGGACGATGGGTACTGGGTGGGGCGATACCATGTTCCTGAACCCAGCCTCCTTTACCTTTGCCCCCAAGTACATGTCGTCCACGAGCTGGCCTGCTGCACATTCCAACCCACCAATGGCCGATATGGCCTCACGGGTAAGCACCATGAATTGCCCCATGATGAACGGCAGCTCACCCCTGTTTGCATTGGATTCAGTGGCTGCTTCTGGGCCGTACAGGGCATTTAGCAGCAGGGCGTAACCAGCATCCCCAGTGGTCCTGGGTTTTTCTTCAACAACGACGGGGGCAAATGCAGAACCTGCACCTGGGCTGGAGAGCAGGGTTTCAACCAGCCTCGTCAGTGCTTTTGTATCTGGCCGAATGTCTGAGTCGGCAAAGACGATGAGCTCGCCTTTGGCGTGGCGCATGCCCGCTATCATGGCGTTGAGCTTTCCAGTACGCCCCTCAGGTGGCTGGCCAGAAAAAATCACCCTGAAATTGTCCGCACTGGATTGGCGCTTGAGGGTGTCGATTGCCTGTTCAACCAGTGGAAGCGCAGGCTCTGACCGGTTGTCAAAGACAAAAATGGTTTCGTTCTCTCCGGGATAGCCGTTATGTAGTGCTGCGTGAATGTTATCCTCTGCCCCGGCGTCCAGCCCTTTGATCGGCCGGATGACCGAGATCGAAGGGTAGTGGTCGGGCTTACTCGGCAGTGCTTTCCGGGTCAGGGACCTGCCAAGGCGAAGGTGTAGATATAAGAGCGTCAGGAGCAACCCAGACGCAACCGCAATTAGCATGCTTTCGATAGACATGGCCCACCTGCCCTCCTGTAGTTAAACAGCAATTTTCGGATGTTAGCGTAGAGCTCGGGAAGTTCGTTTCCAGCCCCAGCGCGCGCTAACCATTTAGGAAGCAACCCGCCCAGGTCTATCTTTGTCTGGAAACGCGCCAGGGTTTTTTTGCCCCCGGCAATGGGTTTGAGCTGCCAGCTCCCCTGGTGCAGCAATACCCGAACAATCCCCCTGCGTTTGCCAGGACCCGTGCGGGCCGTGCGAAAGCTGACCCACTTGTTTTTGCTGGATTTGTCCCAGGTCACGTGCAGTGTGTAGTCCCGGTCGCTGATGATCGGCAGATTGAGGTGTTGATAAACAAAGAGCGACCTCGACCCCCGCTTGAGAATCCGGCTCTCTGAAACCCTCTTTACAACCCCCACTTGCCCTTCGTAGTCCAGGACGGCTCTTAACACTTGCTCTGGTGGGTGATTAAATCTGCCCTCTGCGGCGACTCGGATGACCTCGGCGCTGGGGTCCTTGTATACCTTCACGCCAAAATCTTCGTCTATTAGCTCGAATCCTTGGCTTTCCAGACTTTTCTCAAACGGGGTAAGCTCCCTTGCCGATGCATCGACACCCGTAAATACAAGCATCGAGACCAAAATCCAAACCGCCGATCGCATGGTATGCACCTCCGAGGAGCCCAAATACGCAGAATGAAGTCTGCATAGGATATGCCAGTGGGCTTATCCTGAATTTTATTTCCACATTAAACGATTGCGGTACAATTTTAATGGGTCAGTGTCTCGAATGAGGGGTAAAATGAGACATCTGTGAGACAGTTGGTCATATCGTGGCGTTGAGGCGTTTTTACCGGGTTACTCTTAACGTGCCAGATATTCAGGGTGTCTTTAGCTGGGGTGTGTGTGTTAGTGTGGTCCAGACGCCATGTTGATCGAACGAGATTTAGAACGTATCAGCAGCTGCCAGACAGCTTCACCAGCGCCTATCGCGCTGATCTACCATTCCGCTGCAGATGCCTCTCCTTTTGGCGACGCCCTGCTGCAAACCGCCCGCCAGGTAGCAGCAGCGGCCGGGGATCGGATCTCTCTTTCAACTGATGACACACCTGGTCCCTTGGGAAGCCTGTGTTTGACCATTTCTTTGAACCACGGCGGCAACATTCACTACATGGCCATGCCAGATGGGATGGAGGCGCCGCCGTTTGTCGAGGTCTTGCTCGATGCATCGGCTGACCTGTCCCAAGGGGATCGTCCGTGGGTTGAGGCAGCGCAGGGTCTTGCAGATCCAGCTGAGCTAATCGTCTTTGTCGCTCCGGCTTGCCCCCATTGTCCCATGGCGGTCCGGTCTGCCCTTGGTCTAGCGATGGCGAATGCGCATATCTCGATAATCATCGTCGATGCACAGCATTTTTCAACACTGGCTACTGAGTTCCAGGCCAAGTCCGTACCAATGACCGTTCTCGATCGCGGACTCTCGTGGACTGGGGTGGTGAGCGAATCTGATATCATTGCGAAAATAGCGTCCCGCAGCAGCGCGACATTTGACACAACCCTGTTTCGCTCCCTCGTCGAGACGGGTCGATTCGAGGCCGCCGCCGACATGCTACAGGCCGAGAACGGCAATGCCCTCTACCTGGACAGGTGGCTGAACAGCACAACGTCCTCGCGCATTGGCCTGATGATGCTGGCCGAGACCGCGCTCAATCGAGATCCAGCTGTGCTCAATAGCATTGTCTCGGAGATTGCCTCAGCAACAGAGTCAGAAGATGCGGCACTTCGGGGTGATACCGCAGACCTACTCGGCCAAATCGGGCACCCCGCTGCGATTCCTGCCCTTAAAGCACTCCTCAATGATACCAATCCAGACGTGGTTGAGATCGCTACCGAAGCGCTCAGCGCCCTTTGCTAGTACTTAGTGAGTACCCGTTCCCGGTTTGACCTTCCAATTTCCCATGCCCCGTGGCACCATCTGTTGGTTGTGGTGATGGTTCGACCTTTATGGGTAAGCAAACGGCTGTATGTCGCGCTGAGAAGTGCGGTGACTGCATTCGCGCTGGTGTT
This sequence comes from Myxococcota bacterium, assembly GCA_030065855.1. GTDB lineage: Bacteria > Myxococcota_A > Polyangia > JAAYKL01 > JAAYKL01 > JASJCT01. Next base: position 34,477 of record JASJCT010000040.1, on the reverse strand, counting down.
TATCATGCCGGGTTGCCTAGTCGACAAGCTTGGCGGCGCCTTTGAGCACGAGCCCGACGAGTTGAGGGAGGGGCTGAGCCCCGATGCCAAGGCGCTGATCGCGCGCGCTTCTGAGGAGGTCGATCCAAAGCGGCGCTTTGATTACCACACCCACATCATTGGATCAGGGGATAGTGGCAGCGGGTGCTATATCAACCAGCACATGCTCACCTGGGCTCATCCGTATGCGCGCTTCAGGTTTCTGGTGTATGCCAGCGCGTCGGGCGTCAAGAACTTGGAAAAAGGCCTGGACCGCCAGTACATGGACAGGCTGGTACGGTTGGTGCGAAACATCGACGGCCACGGCAGGCACCTGGTGCTGGGCCTGGACCAGTACCACACCCGCGACGGTCGACCTGATCCGAATCGGACCGAGTACTACGTGCCCAACCCATACGCGGCAGAGATCGCCCAGCGGCATCCGGATCTGTTTCTATCGGCTGTATCGATTCATCCCTACAGATCCGATGCATTGGAGGCGTTGACCAAATGGGCAAAAAAGGGCGCTCGCGTGGTCAAGTGGATACCAAATGCCATGGGTATCGATCCATCGGACAAGAGGTGCGGGCATTTTTACGACATCATGAGACAGCATCAGATGATCCTCTTGACCCACACAGGTGATGAAAAGGCGATCGAAGCCGAGGGGGATCAGAAATACGGCAGCCCCTTACTGCTCCGCAAGGCACTCGACAAAGGAGTCAAGGTGATCATGGCCCATGCGGCCAGCCTGGGAGAGAATGCGGATCTGGACAGCCCCCAGGGGGAACCAGTGCACAATTTCAATCTGTTCATGCGGCTGATGGACGACAAGCGCTACGAAGGTTTGCTCTTTGCAGACATCTCAGCCACCCTCCAGTACAACCGGGTGGATCGGGTGCTCGAAACACTGCTAAAAAGAGCAGACCTGCACCACCGCCTGGTCAACGGCAGCGACTATCCCCTGCCTGCGGTGAACGTGCTGATACGCCTTGGGAAGTTAGAAAAGGTTGGCTTGATCACCGAACAGGAGCGCGCCTGGCTGAAAGAGATCTACCACTACAACCCCCTGCTTTTCGATTTTGTTCTAAAGCGCACGGTAAAGCTGAGGGGCGCAAAACAGGGATTCCCCCCGTCGGTCTTCATGCTCAACAACGCCTTGGCCCCGTTAAGTGATGAGATACTTATTTGACCCACAGATGGCCATGGTCGTTTTTGCAAAGAATGGACTCGCGACGATACTAATCTATATTGCTGTCAGTGCCGTGTTTTTGTTTGGCCATGAACTCCACGCAGCGGGCAATAGCAACGTATTGCTGGTCGCTTCTTCGGCAGCCAAGGAGCAGTCAGATGAAATGATCGCGGCGGTGGAGGGGCAGCTAAGCGATCTGCCGGTAACGCTTGATGTTGTCTGGGTCGACAGACCCTCAAGCAACTGGGCTACAAACCCGTCTGAACTCGACCGTGTGGCAGGGGGAATGGATCCGTTGGTCATCATTTTCTGGGATCCAGAGACACCGTCAGAGTTTTTTATGCGTGTTCGATTCGGAGATGACAAGACGCTTATTCGGCGAGACATACCCGATTCAGAACGCGTCGCTGGGTTCGAATCTATGGGACTCGTGATTCACGCACTCGTAGACGCACTCTTGGAAGATACCAGCGAAGCCCAAAACGAAGACAACGCCACAGACCCTGAAGCGGGCGAGTCTATTGACGACCTGTCCAGGCGAGTCATCTGGGGGCCTGTGGCAGCATATTCAATCCGTACTTTTTCTAATAAAATAAAGCTCTTCCACGGTGTGACAGCCGGGTTTACCGTGCGCTCCAAGATCGGACTGGGGCTCAATGCCAGCTATGGATTCGATTTCCCCCATACGGTTAAAGGTGATGACTTTGATGTTGAAGTGTTATCGCACCGAATCCTGTTGCGCCTTGGATTCGATCGCCCTGTTGGAAAGTTCAGATTAGGCGCAGGGCTTGGCTTTGAGGCAGATATACTGGTCCAAACCGCAACCGGCAATCCCGAAAACGAAAGCGGCGAACCCCATGCCAATATCACGCCTAACTACCGACTAATACCAATGCTGTACGTCGGATTTAATCCAATTGGACCGATTTATCTCTTCTTGGACTCTGGAATATTCTTTGGCTTACGCAACGTAAGATACGTTGCAGCGTTGACGTCAGGAGAAGAAGAGGTGGATGCCATTAAAAGAGTGGGACCCTCTTTTACCCTTGGAGCCAGCGTACGCTTCTAAAGTTGGATCCTCAGAGCCGAGTTTCCCATACTATAATAATGAGAGACGATGATGCCTAAGGAGAAAAGGAGCTCGGCGAGTACGCATCACAAGGCTGATGTTGCTTTGGCTCTTAGTGCATCGCAAGGCGACCGATCCGCTATGACTGCGCTGGCAGAGCGCCTTTTAGATACGATACGCACCACAGTCAGGTTTATCTCCGGTGACGATGAGAATCAGGACGACTGGTCCCAGGTAGCGATTATGGAAGTCCTTCGATCCATTGGATCTTTTCGCGGAGAAAGTTCCCTCGAAACCTGGGCGATTAAGATTGCAATAAGAAAAACGATTTTGCTCGTCCAAAAGAACCGGCGGTGGAACATTGTACTGCAGGCCTTAAGCAGTTTTGAAGACAAGCACAGCGAACACCAGATGATCGATGACGACCGCTTCTTGATGCGCCAACGGTTGGCAAGGGCCTTTGGAAAGCTTCCGGTCAAGTACCGCGAAGTGGTAACCCTAAGGCTCGTCTACCACTATGGCGTAGATGAAATCGCGGGCATTGTGGAGGCGCCGAGAAATACTGTCAGGCAACGGCTTCGAAGGGGGAGACGCATTCTCCGCGAAAAGGTCGAGAAAGACCAAGTGCTTCGGGAGATGTTAGGGAAGAGTGACCCATGAGGAATACAACACACGAATCCCATGACAAGCGAGACGAATTGCTCGACCGGGTCGAGGAATTTGCTTTGTTTAAGCCGTATGATCCTCCTATCGCGTCGATGGATGAGCTGGCCAAGCGTCGGCTGATAACAGGGGCTGTCGACAAGGTTATGGAAGAACGAGCAGGGGCCCGAAACCGACACTGGCAGCCCCTGCGTCGCGTTTGGATCCTCGCTGCATCTGTGGTGGCATCGATTGCTATGACTGCTATCATGATGTGGAAAATCAATGGAAACGCGGTTGAAGAATCGCCTGTGACCTCAAGTCATGACGCAACCAAAGATAGCGCCTTGGGCGAGTTGCCCAAGCTACGATCCGAAGATCGATCAGAGCCTGACGAGAACGCGATCGCCATGCATTCTGTTTACCTTTCTAAATCATTCGATAAGGCCACTGGAACGAGGATCGTCAAAAGAGACCCCATAGAAATTGGAACAGTGATAGAGACCGCACGCGATCCTGCATTTCTCGAGGCAGAAAAAAGAGCTCAATACCGACTGGAAGCCCATTCCAAGATACGCGTGCAAGAAACCACCACAAGCTCGGTCGTGTGTTTTCTCGAGCATGGAGAGGTGTTTGTAAGTGTAACGCCACAACAGGCTGGACCTGCGATTATAGTTGCCACACCCCACGGCAAGGTTCGAGTGACAGGAACGTTATTTACCGTTCGCGTATTGGCCTACGATACCGAGGTAAAGGTATTTAAGGGCACCGTAGCAGTTGAACGACCGAACGCCACGAGCATGAACCTCGGTGCTGGTTTCGCAATGGAAATGTCTATCGGACACACGCGAGCTATCACAGAAAAAGAACGCCGCCAAAACATATCTAGACCCGCCTTCTTTGTCCAAAAGCCCAGGGAAGCGCCTGTCTTATCGCGTGATAGACCGATGTCACAGGCAAGCAAAAATACGACTTCATCAGCACTGCTGCAAAGCGCCCAATACCTGCGTAAACAAAAGCAGTGGATCAATGCCTCACAAGCCTACGAATCCATTGGCGTGCTTTACCCCCAGAGTGTTGAAGCTGATATTGCGCCTATTTCGCTTGGGATGATTCAGCTCAATCACTTGGTGCAGCCGTTGGCTGCGCTCAAGAATTTCAACCATTACTTGTCAAACGCCCCCTTGGGTACGCTGAGGCATGAGGCATTGTACGGACGAATACGCGCGCTGCGTGCTCTTGGGAAAAACACAGCAGAACGCCTTGCGATTGAGGTATTTATCAAAGCGTTCCCCAAGTCATTAAAAGTAGACAGGCTCGAGAATAGACTCGCCGAACTACCTACAGATTGAGGCAAGGTGATGCGCCTTTCTGTGTCAGCGAGAGCCAGCTGTCGATTGAACATGTAGAAAGTTGGATCCCCCTGGTGGCTCACAACCTACTAATCATGTAGAGGCCTGAAACTGCGTATTGCGTCTAACAAGGAGAATTGCACTATGAAGAGATTTTGTAATGTGTTTTTGTTGCTCGTTGCTATTGTATTGGCGCCTTCATGCCAAAGTACATCATCGACCGATGCTGACGAAGACGGAGGAACTGACGGAGATACGGATGGAGACACCGACGCTGACACAGATACTGACAGCGATTCAGACACTGACACGAACACTGACACTGATACAGATTCAGACTCGGATACGGACACCGACACCGAGTGTGATGATCCCTGCTTGACAAGTAACGGAGAGGAAGTACCGGGGTGTTTGGAGATTTGTGGTGGTGCTGTAGGGGCACCGTGCCCTTTCGAATACCTTTCATGCCTCTACTTCATGATCGAGATGGGGACCTGCATACCATCTGACGCACTGGGCTGTTTATCAGACGCAAACTGTGCGTGTTTTCCGGATTTACCCGACTGCGGTAATGAGCCGACCGTTTGGGAATGCATTTCTAATTCCTGCCAACCGAGCTGTGGCGAATAGGAATGGATGGTGAATTATGAAATATTTACTGATTCAATTCGCATTGGTTTGCTTGTTTCTTTTGTCTTGTGACGATGAAAACCCAATGGTCTGGAGCGAAGACAGCGGTTCGACAGATGGGAATTCAGGATTGGATTGCTCAGATCCTTGTAAAGACGAATCCGAAAGTAGTGTACCGGGGTGCTTGGAGATTTGTGGTGGTGCTGCAGGGGCACCGTGCCCTTACGAACACCTTTCATGCCTCTACTACATGATCGAGTTCGGGACCTGCATACCATCTGACGCACTGGGTTGCGCATCGGATGCTAACTGTGAGTGCTTCCCTGATATCCCCGAATGCGAGAATAGCGGTGGCACCACCGCCTGGGAGTGTCTCAACGATACATGCACGCCTTCTTGCTCTCAATAAATCGTTGTGCCTCGCGAAGCTCGCGCGCGAACGAAGCAGAGCACACACCAGATTACTATGCGGCCCGCACCCTACGTACCAGGGCGAGCACATCCTCGATGATCATGTAGAGGCTCGGCACCAATACCAGGGTGATGGCCGTGGCGAACAGGATGCCGTATCCCAAGGACAGGGCCATGGGAATCATGAACCGCGCCTGCCTGGAGGTCTCGAAGATCATAGGGGACAGGCCGCCAAAGGTGGTCAGGGTGGTGAGCAGAATCGGACGGAACCGCCGCTGGCCTGCCTCTCGAATCGCCTGGCCCAGGGGCGTGCCGGCCTTGCGTTTCTTGTTGGCGAAGTCGATCAGGATCAGCGAATCGTTGACTACCACGCCCGAGAGCGCGACCATGCCCATCATGCTTTGCAGGCTCAGGTTGTACCCCATGACCGCGTGGCCGATCACCGCGCCCACAATACCGAACGGGATCGCCACCATCACAATCAGGGGTTGGGAATAGCTGCGAAACGGTATGGCCAACAGGAAGTAAATGACGATGAGCGCCACGATGAAGCTCATGTACAGCCCGTCTGTGCTTTCCTTCATGTGCTGCTGCCGGCCTGCGTACGTGTAGGTCAGACCTGGAAAATCCCTTGCCAGCTGGGGTAGGACATGGCGGTTGAGGGTCGCTTTGACCTGGCCGGTCTGGCCGATCGGCTCCACGTTCGCCGTGACCCGCACGGTGCGCCGCGCCTCCCGGCGGCGAATTGATGTGTAGGTGCGGCCCCGGATCACCTCGGCCACCTGCCGAAGGGGAACCAGGCGGCCCTGGGGTGTGGTGATCAGCAGGGTTTCCACGTTGTACTCGCTCGCCCGGTCTGCCTCGGGCAACCGTACGAGCACGCGCACCTCGTTTCTGTCCCGCTGCTGTCGCAGTGCCTGGGCACCGTAGAATGCGTTTCGCACTTGGCGGCCGATCTCGCTTGCGGTCAGCCCCAGGCTCTGCCCCTCTTCTTTGATGCGGAAGTTGAGCTGCTGCTTTCCAGGGGTGTACCCGTCGTCAATATCCTTTACGTTTGGAAACTCGGCCAGGTCCTCGGCCAATGCGGCACTCGCCCGATCCAGCATGTGGATATCCCAGTGGCTGAGCTCCACGGTCAGGGCTGCGCCCGAGCCCGGACCTCCCCTGTCGGATTCGAATCTGAGGGATTCCAACCCTAAGATCTGCCCGGTCTTCTCCCGCCACTGGGTGGTCACCTGGCCGGTGGTCAATGGGCGCACCTTGGGCGGGGTCAGGTGGGCCATGACGGTCACCTCGCTCTCCTCGACGATGGAGAAGATCCCCTCCAGGAGCTTCTCCCGCCCGTTTTCCTCGGCTACCTGTTCCATAGCTTTGACCAGGCGGTCCTGTACAGCGGTCACCTTGTCGACCGGGCTACCAAACGGCAGTACTGCCGTGACCACGGCTGTATCTGACTCGACCCGGGGCATCAGGATCATGCCGATCCGACCGCCGAATACGTACCCGCCTACGCCGAGTAGGATGGCGAAAAAGACAGCAACCGTAAGGTACCGCCAGGCAATGCACTGCTTGAGGAACGGTGCATACACCTGGTCCACAAATCCGAACAACATCCGGGTAAAACCCAGATGCAGCCGGTTGAGCAAGCCCTTGGGCGGAGCCTTTTTGCTGTGACCCAAGTGGGCAGGTAAGATTAGCAGGGACTCCACCCATGAAATGGCGAACACGGCCACCACCACCAGTGGGATCACCCGCCAGATCTTGCCCATGTGCCCGGGCACTGCGTACAGGGGCATAAAGGCCACGATGTTGGTCAGGATGCTGAACGAGATCGGTACGGCCACGTCCCTGGCCCCCATGATGGCGGCCTTGATGAACCCGACCCCTTCTGTTCGGTATTTGTATATATTCTCGCCCGCCACGATGGCATCGTCCACTACAATGCCCAGCGCGATGATGAACGCGAACATGGAGATGATGTTGATCGACACGTCCATGCCCGGCAAAAACAAAAAAGCGCCCAGGAATGACGTGGGGATCCCCATGGTCACCCAAAAGGCCAGCCTGAGCTCCAAGAACAGCCCGAGCAACATCAGCACCAGGACCAGACCGATAAAGGCGTTTTTGACCAGCAACTCGAACCGCTGCTGGTAGATCTCGGACCGATCCCGGCTGATGTGCCAATTCACGCCTACTGGGAGCTCGGCTTCCACTTGGGTCATGATTTCCCTGGCAGCGGATGAAACCCCGATGGGCGTCTGTTCCCCCACCCGGAATACCTCCAGGCTCATACTGGGCTTGCCATTGTAGGTGGCGAACCGGTCCGCGTCCTCGAACCCCTCCTTGACCTGGCCCAGATCTGCCAGGCGCAGCACTGATCCATTTGGCGTGGTCACGATCGGAATGCGGGCGAACTCCCGGGCCCAGTCCCGCCGGTCTTTTACCCGGAGCATCACCTCTCCGCCCGTAGTCTCGATCTTGCCGCCGGGCAGTTCGATCGACGCAGCCCGAATCCGGTTGGCGATCTCCTGCAGGGTCAAATCATGGGCCCGGAGCTTTTCCTGGGATACCTCGATGTGGATCTGGTACTCCCGGGCACCCCTTATATCCACCTGGGTGATCCGGTCGTCCTGGAGCAACCGATCCTGTACCTGCTCGACCACCTGGCGCAACACCCGCTCGGACACGTCGCCGTATAGGGCAATATTGAGTACCCCGCGGCGGTGACCAGCCATGGAGACCACTGGTCGTTCGATGTCCTTGGGTAAGGTGGTGATCCGATCCACGGCCTGCTTGATGTCTTGGTACACCTTTTGCCGCTCTGCGTCAGCCAACAGTTCTACGTAGACCGTGCCCATGCCCTCATTGGCCCGAGCCGTGATCTCTTTGACACCGTCCAACCCCCGGACCGCGGCCTCAACCGCGAGTACGATGCCCTTCTCGATCTCCTCGGGGCTAGAGCCTGGATAGGCCACCCGAATGGTCACCCAGTCGGTCTCGTGATAGGGGAACACCTCTTTTTTGATCTGAAACGAGACAAACAGTCCGCCAAACAGCAAAAAGAGCATGATCAGGTTGGGCGTGACCCGGTTGTTGACCATCCAGGCGATGATGCCCTTTTTGTCACCTGCAGAGCTGGTATCTGCGCTCATGGGTGGCTCTGCTCCTTTAAGCGGGGATAAACCCCGCATCTACGCTGGTCCCAGTGCTCATGGGTGTTTCCCCTTGGCCTGCTTTGGCTCGCTGTCAGTGCGCAGGGCCATCCCCGCCACTGGTGTGGCCAGGTCGGTTTTGATGAGCTTTTCACCTGGTTTGATCCCAGCCGTGACAAAGACCTTGTCCGAGGTTTGAAACGCGGTCTCCACCTGGCGGATGTCCAGCGTGCCCTCTGGGCTCATAACCCACACCTGGCTGCCGTCGCGCAGTAAGCCGCGGTCAACGGGCACCACTGACTGGAGATCGGAACCCTCAATCTCCACCCGCACATACGACCCGATGAGGAGCTGGGGCTTGCCAGCCTGCTCGGGTTTGAGGGCCAGTGGATCGATCACTTCCACGAGCAGTCGCGCCATTCTGCCCTGGGCCTCCAGATCAGCGGCCAACCTTAGCACCTGGCCGGTTCGATGCATCCCCTTGCCCCAGGCTGCTTCGTCAAAGATCCGAACAGGCGCGCCTGCATCCCCGTTTACCTTGGGAATGGGAATCCACTTGAGCTGATCCACGGGCACGGAGACTTCGATCCAGTAGGCATCGGTCCCAACGAGGGTGGCCAAGCGAGTAGACTCGGTCACCCGGGTGCCCACATCCACCCCGCGCGTTCGCACCACCGCGTTGAACGGCGCCTTGATGGTGGTGCGCTTTAAATCCAGCCTGGCCTGGCTCACCTGGGCCCGGGCCGCGGCTACCGAGGCTTTGGCCTTGTCTAGCTGAGGTTTGCGAAGCACCAGATCCCGGTCCTCATCGGATATCACCTCGCCGAGCATCTCATACTCTTTCTTGGCGATCGACTGGCTGCCCAGCTCTACCTGCAAGCTGGTTTCGGCCTGGACTGCGCTGGCCTGGCTCTGCTGCAATGCCAATTTGTAGTCCGCGGGATCGATGCGCAACATGGGCTGCCCCTCTTTTAGCAGTCCGCCGGGAACCAGCTCCTGGCTCATAGAGATCACCTCGCCGCGCACCCTGGGGTGCATATCCACGTGCTGGGCAGCGCGGACCGTGCCCATGGCCTCGATCACGACCTGTTCAGTGGCAAAGACCACATCAACCACCTGGACCAGGACGGCCTGGCGCACTGCTGGGCGGCGTTTTGCCCTGGGCTCTGTCTTCACCAACCAGTAGGCCAGCAGCCCGGCGCTGGCCAGTGCGATCAGCGGCAGGACCACGCGTAGCGCAGACACCAACGGTCCCGGTGATCTCGCTGGATCGGGTGCCGTATTTCCTATAGCATCAATGCTCCCTTTTTTTCTTGGGTTCATCGACTGCCTCCGGACGTTGTCTGATTCACTGCTCTGCTCGGTTTATCGTGGGGTCGGACCATCTCCCAGTGGCCTGCGAGCGCTCGGTATAAATCGATTCGATTGACGATGAGCTCGGCCTTGGCTGTGATGTACGACCGCTGCAAAGCCTGGTGCTTGAGCAGGGAATCCAAGACGCGCAAAAAGACCTCTGCTCCCTTGGTGTAGTTGTCTCTGATACTCTCGTTGACCTGGGTGGACAGGAAAAGCTGCTTTTCCATGCTCTCGAGGCGCTGCCTCTGCCGATGCTCCTTGGTCAGCGCGTCCTCCACTTCGGCCAGGGCCTCGAGCACCACCTGTCCGTAGCTGTGGATCGCCTCTCCGGTGATGGCCTTGGAGATTTCCACGTCAGCCTTGCGCCGGCCTCCGTCGAGGATCGGGGCCACTAGATTGGCTGCCAGGTTCACCAGCCAGTTGCTGAACAAGTCCCGCACTTCAGGCCCGGAGGTGCTGGCTCGCGCCAAAAGGCTCAGCCTGGGAAACCGCTCTGCAATTGCCGCGGCCGTGCGTTTGTCTGCGGCCTGCACGGCGTAGTAGGCGCTCTGTACATCCGGCCTTCTCTGAACCAGGTCGGCTGGCACCCCAGTATTGGGCAGGTGCGGCAGGGCCACCAGGTCTGTGGCCTGATCCCCAGCTGTCCGGTTCGGCGGCAATCCGAGCAGAATGGCCAGTCGGTGCTCGAGCGCTTCGATTTGAAAGGCTATCCGGGCCTGCTCGCCGGCGTTGCTCTCGATCAGCTGCCGTTGCTGTAGCACGTCGGCTGCATATGCCTGGCCGCTGCGAAAGCGGACCGTCACCAGATCTAGGATCTGGCGATTGGTAACGTCCTGTTGCTTGAGCAGTGCCAGCTGCAGGTGCTTCTCGGCGATCTGATACCACGCAGCCCCAACCTCTGCTGACAGGCTGATCGCCATGGCCTGCAAATTGGCCGAGCTGGCCATCAGGTCCAGCTCGGCTGCATCGCGAACCGACCGGACGCGTCCCCACAAATCAAGCTCATACCCAGCGGCAAGGCCCAGCATGAAGTTGGCGTTGTTTCCACTATCTGAAAACGCGTACCCAGCGCTGGCTTCAGCGTCCAGGGAGGGCCACAGAGATGATCCTGCCTTTTTTGCCCGAGCCGCTGCCTGGTCCAAGCGAGCCCAGGCCCCGCGCAGGCTCAGGTTGTCCGATAGGGCCTTGTCGATCAGCTGGTGGAGGCCGGGATCGTCGAAGGCCAGCCACCATTTTTGGGGCAGTTCAGCCGATCCTGTGTTGGAGAACCGATCTGGCAACGCAGCTGGCAGGGCCACATTTTTGCTCGAGGTGCTGCACGACAGCAGCAGCAATGGCACCAACCAGGCTCGGTTCCCGCCCATCAGCCTGCTTCTCGATTTCGCTTCAATAGTCAACCTTGATAATCCTTAAACACCTGATTTTGCCATATCAGACCCGCGTTAGACGCCAAAGAAAATTGAGACAGAAGATGGAGAATTAAACAGAAATACTAAATTTAATATGCGCCGGCTGTTCTCTGCCAGTGCAGATCCCGTCTCCTGACGGTTTTATTCTGAACACGCGGCAGTGCCCTTGACGGTTCGTGCTTTTTAGTTTAGCTGTATTAATATACACAGAAAGGAAAACATGATGCGTAGCAATGGAGTGGTATTTAGCGCGTTGGTCTCTTCAATATTTTATATTGTCTTTTTGATGGGCTGTGCGGGTAGTGTCAAGCAACCGACAATGCTCACTAAGGCGCAGCTCAGCCTTGTGAATGATACTGTTTGCGAAATTGTCATAAAGAAACCAGTGAAGGATTCGCTCACGTATGAGAAAGATATTCAGGAGTACATTGAGATTCTTCCCCTATGGTTTCGCACTGATGAGTATCTGCCAATAGGTACTGCTTTTGCTATTTCCAAGACCAGGATGCTGACGGCGCTGCACGCCCTGGGGCTTCAAAACGAGAGTCTGATGCACAAGAAATTCTATATTCGGGACGCTAACAAACGTGTATATGAAATAAGTGACATATATAAACTCAACAGTTTTAAGGACATTGTAGAGTTTGAAGCAGAAGGAAAGACTTTCGATCGTTGGCTGACACTCGAGGACACCGCCGAAATGAATACGCCTGTCGTATCCGTGGGAAGCGTCGCCGGCGAAGGCATCATCAAGCGATCTGGTTTGTTGACTTCGGAGAAAACAAACGAGGTTGATGGCCGGCAGTGGGACATCATCAGTTTTTCCGCTGATGCCTCCCCCGGGAACAGCGGCGGACCGCTATTAAATATGAATGGTAATGTTATCGGAATTATTCTTGCACGAGACGAGGAAAACAAATTAGGATTCGCGCTTCCTGTATCAGAGACCCTCACCCTCGAGGAAAACGTCGCGACAATATACCAAAAGAACCAATATTCTTTTGCGCTTTTTAGTGATAAGCGACTCGAGCAGTTTGAAAAAAGCATCTCTCTTCCCAAATCATACCCAGACCTGAGAATGGAATTGGTCAATGCCTTGCAAGACTGGTACAGGGATTCCATGGATAAGTTGTTCGAGTCAAAAAATGATTCCCTGTTTCCAGATAGTGAGAGTTCGAAAGAGGCGTTATTATATCTGACAGATGTTCATTTTCCCAGTGTGTATTATGAAAATAAGAAGAATAAAAAGTGGACCCTTTCGGAAAAAACAAAATTAGAAAGCGTCGATTTGCCAGACAATGGAAGCATTCGGTTTGGATCCACTGGACCACTTCTTTTTCTGGACTTGAACCTGCCAGACGGTCTTAGCTTGGAGGAGAATCTCTCAAACCCCAAACAGTATATGGACCTCATTCTAAAAGGCATGCCGCTCAATCGAGTCATCGCCAGACAAGAGATCCGAATTACATCCCTCGGGGATCCGTTCAAAACATACGATATTCGGGATCGGTATGGCCGTAAGTGGCTCGTCGGTTACTGGCTAATGGAATACAATGATATGGTTGTGATGCTGTATTCGCTACCAACACCAGAGGGATGCATGGCAATATTTAAGGTTCTCCCGTCGGTGAGATTAACAGCATATGAATACGATTTACGAAAAGTACTCGATTACATAACCTTGGGTTACTATGGAACATTTGAGGAGTGGGAAGCGTTTCTGATGCTCAAAGACTATATTCCGGACTATTTCAAAATGGTAAATTTTTCATATAAAGATCAAAAGAAAGTAAAAATAAGTACCGACAGCATAGCGCTTTCTTACGATCCATCTGTTTTAAAAATCTCAAAGGACAGCGACTTGTTCATAGACATGACCGTACAGAGAAGGAAGGACGAGATAGTATGGGCGCCACGTTCATTTTACTTTGGTGAAAATAAAAACACCAAATCCCTTATCTCCGTATATTCCTCTCTAAAACCGCCAGAGGATGGGGTACAGGAATGGATTAAATCTGAATGGAGCGATATCGTCAACCAGACCCATCCGAGGGATGGCAAGCCTTTTTATGATAAGAAGCTAACAAAGATAAGCAGCTTGCACAGAGACTTTTTAAAAATGCCCAAGAAGAGACTAGAAAAAGAAGAAAAAATATATACTGTTAAGATTTCGCTTGAAGACAAAGTCGATGACAAAATCATGATTAAGAAGCTAAACAAATTCAACAAAAACATAGAAATACGCTAGTTGCATGATCTATGCAATTCTCATTTACCCTAATGATTGCCGGGATTTCAGATCGCGTGGTAGGTTCGACCCATGGACGGGGACCTTTTTTCACGCGCAGCCGATCGGGATCCAAGCCTGACACCTCTCGCCGACCGCATGCGGCCTCAGACCCTGGAAGGGTTTGTTGGGCAGGCCCACCTGTTGGGACCTGATAAATTCCTGACCCAGGCCATTGCCTCAGACCGTGTGCCGTCCCTTGTGCTGTGGGGCCCACCTGGCACGGGCAAAACCACACTCGCCAAAATACTGGCCCATCACACAGGTGGCCATTTCGTCCCCTTTTCCGCGGTTAGCGGCACGCTGAAAGGGGTACGGGAGATCATCCATAAGGCCGATGATGAGCGGCGGATGTACAAGCGCCGTACGATTTTGTTTATCGATGAGATTCATCGGTTCAACAAAGCCCAACAGGACGCCTTGCTGCCGAGCGCAGAATCCGGGGTCATTACGTTGGTGGGTGCGACCACGGAGAATCCCTCTTTTTCAGTGATACCCGCGCTGTTATCCCGATGTAAGGTAGTGCGCCTCGATCCCCTCGACCCAGCGTCCCTCATTCAAATCCTCAGGCGCGCCCTCGAAGATACAGACCGCGGCCTTGGCAACATGGGGCTGCATGTGGACGAGGATGCGCTCGAGCTCATTGCCGATTCAGCCCGGGGCGATGCCCGGTTTGCCTTAAACGCTTTGGAGGCGGCCTGTCAGTATGCGCTTGCGCGCAGGGACGCAACAGTAGATGTGGCATGTGTTGAGGCATCTGCCCATGTCAAGAGCCTGCTCTACGACAAAACCGGGGAGGAGCACTACAACGTCATTTCCGCGTTCATAAAGAGCATGCGCGGCTCTGACCCGGATGCTGCCCTCTACTGGATGTTTCGCATGATCGAAGCGGGTGAAGACCCGTTGTTTGTGCTAAGGCGGATGATAATCTTTGCGTCCGAGGATATCGGCAACGCCGATCCCCACGCACTGCAGTTCGTCATGGCTGCTGACGCTGCGTTCCAACGGATTGGAATGCCAGAAGGCGCGTTCCCACTTGCCCAGGCGTGTACCTACCTGGCATCAGCGCCAAAATCCAACGCCCAGGTAGCGGCGATTTCTGGTCCACGGCGGGATATTGCGGCCCACGGCCCCTTGCCAGTGCCAAACAAACTGCGCAATGCACCCACGAAACTGATGAAACAGTGGGGCTATGGCCAGGGGTATCGCTACCCCCATGACGAAGGGGGCTATGCCCCTGAAGAAACCTACCTCCCAGACGCGCTCGTCGGGCGGCGATACTACCTCCCGAAAGACGTCGGCGTGGAAGCGAGAATCGCCGAACACCTGAGGCGCTTGAGGGAAAATAAAGCTAAATAATCCCGTTCATGTAGAGATATGTAAGGGTTGCGGCTGCCGCTACAACCACAGCCATCCCGCCGGCTATCCAGGCTGCCGAACGCATGACTTTGTTTTTCGATAGGTCGGGTTGCCAGACGCTTGCCGATTTTTTCTTCTTGCGCGCTTTTGGCTCAACAACGCTGATGTCTATGGATAGGGAAGGGTCTGTGTCATCGGCGTATCCGCCGTCATCGTCTCCGGCGAGCTCATTTTCGATTATATCCTCGGGATGGTCCTCGTCATCGTCGTCCAGATCGCTCAGCTTGGAGAACGTCACCACCATGGCCTCAGCTGACATGGCATCGGCCAGAATATCGTCCTCTGGGTTGACCTGATTCTGGGTGGCCGTTGCTTTGGCCTTGGGTAGTACTTCATCGTCATAGAGATCGGTCTGGTTTGAGAATGTCGCGCGTATAGCCTCTGCCTGGGCGTGGGTTGTTTTCACCTCGGGCGTGGTATCGATTGACGCATCGCGTTCAGATTGTTTCTGGTAATCGCCGAGTTCTGCGAGGCTGCGCTCTCGCTCCCGCCTCTGTTCGAGGAGACTCTCTCCAAAATGGGTCATTAGAAAATCAGAAAACTTGAGCTGGGAGACCATCAACCCGGCCAAGTGCATGTAGTCTTCGATGGATCGGATGAACTCCAGGCCGGTCTGGAATCGCTTATCCGGATCTTTGGTCAGCGCGCGGGTGACAATAGCGCCCAGCATTTCGAAATCCGGGAATCCCCGATTCTCAAGTGGGCTTACATCTGCTGCCTTGGTACGCCTGAGGGTCTCTTCTTCGTCTTTTGACTTAAACAAGCGCCGTCCCGAGAGCAGCTCCCACATGAGGATGCCAGCGGCGTATAAATCAGCGCGGCAGTCGACTTCCTCGTTGTTCAGGTGCTCCGGGGCCATATAGGCGATTTTGCCCTTTAGGTGGTAGGCGTCGATATGTTCGGCGCTCGCATTGCTGTAGGCCACCTTAGCGATACCAAAATCGCAGAGTTTTACCTCGCCCTCGGTTGAGATCAGGACATTGGTAGGCGAGACGTCCCTGTGGATAATCCCTAACGGCTCGCCGTTCTCGCGTTTCACCCGATGGGCATAGTCAAGGCCGCGCAGAGTTTCGATGATGATGTAAAGGGCGAATTGGAGTGGCAGCGCCTTTTTAGATCGGGCGAGCAATCCCAGCAGTCGATTGAGGTCAAATCCCTCTACGTACTCCATGGCAATGTAGTAGAGATTTTCGATTCTTCCCAAATCATAGGTCTGTACAACGTTAGCGTGGGATAGTTGTGAACAGAGCTTGGCCTCTGCAATAATCATCTCGCCAAAGTTGTCGTCGGTGACAAAAGTCGGCAGGATGCGCTTAATGGCTATCTGGCGCTCTGAGCCCAGCCCGGTAAAGCGCTTGGCAAGAAATATCTCTGCCATGCCGCCAACACCGATTTGATCGTATAAAAAGAAAGGACCAAATCGGGCCGGCAGCTTTTGGTCGCTACTACTCACATGCAGATTATTCGCCCAGCTGGCATTTCTCGTCAAGGTAGGGAACGTACTGAAAATGGTCATTTTTTTTCGAGAATCCTATTTTTTTCAGCTCCTTATGCCACGTGGATGGAAAGAATGGGCTTTGATGCCTCAGTTTGAGTTAAGCAAGTGTTTTTCAAAGAAGAGCAACATCAGGAGGTAGAAATTATCCCGGTTTTCTCTGCGGCGAAACCCATGCCCCTCGTTTTTGGCCAGCATGTACCAGACGTCCTTTCCCTGTGTCCGCACCGCCTCGACAATCTGCTCGGCCTCGCCTACTGGGACGCGCGGATCATTTGCCCCGTGGGCCACAAATAGGGCCGAGCGAAGTTTATCCGCGTTTGTCGTTGGAGAGATATCCATGAGATGCTTGCGCATCTGGGGATCCCGCTCATCTCCGTACTCGGCCCGGCGGAGGTCGCGCCGGTAGGGTTTGGTGTTTTCGAGAAAGGTAACAAAGTTAGAGATGCCAACGATCTCTACGCCCGCAGCGATTCGATCCCCATAGTGTGCCAGGGCAGCGAGCACCATGTAGCCGCCGTAGGACCCGCCATACACACCGACCCGAGACCCGTCGAGCTCTGGTCGCTGGTCGATCCAGTCTAGCAACGCCCCGATGTCCCTTACAGAATCCTCACGCTTCATGCCGTTGTCGAGCGACAAATAGGTTTTGCCGTATCCGTCCGATCCCCTGACATTGGGAACCAATACCGCCACCCCCAGTTCGTTTGTCAGATATGCCAGGTACGGGCTAAATCTAGGGCGCGCCTGGGCTTCAGGTCCTCCGTGAATTTGAACGACCACTGGGAATGGTCCCTTACCCCCTTCAGGGCGATAGTAAAAAGCTGGAATTTTTCTCTTGTCAAAGGTCTCGTACGCGATGAGCTCAGGGGATACCAATTGGTCTGGGTTGAGCCCGCCCATTTCGCTCTCTGTCCATCGGGTCACGTTTCGTTTGCGGATATCATAGGCATAGGCATCGCTGCTGCTCGTGGCTGTGGAAACTGTAAACCCGATCACATCGGCAGCATCGGCAAATGCCAGACCAGATATGCGGCCCTTTGGAACAGCCGCTGCCGGGGCGTATTTCTTGGTCCTGGTGTTCAGCAAGTAAATGCGGCTAAAGCCTTGCTCGTTGACCGAAAAAGCAATTTTTTTTCGGGTGTTATTAATGGCGATGTGTTCCACATTCCATTGAATGTCCGACGTGAGAGATCGCCAGTTGTTCGCACTTAGATCCACGTGAAAGAGCGCTGCATATTCTCCGTCCCTATCAGAGATGACATAGAGCTCGCTATTGGTGCGTCCGAAAACAGCACCGCGATAGGCCACCTGTTGATCTGTCGGGGCGACCGACGTGACCGCACCTGATGCCACATCCAAGAGATGGAGGCGACTGTGTGCGATTGAGATATACTCGATAATGAGCAGCTGTTTTCCATCCGGCGACCAGGCAGTGGGGTGCCAGTGTCCATTGGCCTTGGCTACCAGTTTGGCAGTGCCGGGATCTCGACCGTCAGACACATAGATGTCCATATCTTTTCCATTGCGCGCATTGGAATTGTAGGCCAAGCGCTCACCATCGCTTCGCCATAGGTAGGCGCTCACCCGAGCGCCTGCTCTGGTTACCGGGGTAACCGCACCTGTCCCAGTATCCAACGCAAATACCCGGTAGACTTCATCGCCACCCGTATCTGAGATAAACGTGAGGCGGTCTGTTTTCCCAGGCACAAACTCGGGCCCGGAAACGGTTTCATCGAGGAACGTGAGTTGGTTGCGGGCGCCCATGGGACTTTTAAGGAGATGGGTTTGATACGTTTGCCCAAAGCGGGTCGTTATGAGCATCTGCTTGCCGTCGGCACTGAAATCGCTAAACCCAGCACTTCGGGAATTCAAGTAGGGTGCCACCTTTTTTCTCAATGCATCGGGAATGGGCGGTGTGTTGTCGAAGATCACCATCTCATCGAGGGATGCCACTGCGTTTTGTTCATTGTTCGGTGCTGGCGAGGGATCTGGCGCAACAGTCCCATCAATGGTGGGTGGCGGCGGGTATGAAGCAGATGGACACGTCATATGGACGCAACCGATGGCGTTAGCAACAACCCCTATCAGAAAGCATACAATGGTCTGATATTTCATCGTTTTTCTCCTCTAGACCAGTCTAAACAAAGGCATCATCATGGGATGACGCCCGCGAGACAAATAGGAATACAATCACTTTTAGAGGCTTTCCTCAATTGATTTTTCAGCGTTTTGGGGCCTTACAGTCATGAAAAGAAACCTATCTAAATCCATTTTCTTGTTCTTGATATGTGTAGAAACAATGTGTTAAATTATGTGTAAATGGAGGTGTCAAATGCCGAGTAACCTGGCTTTGGACGATACGCTCATCGAGGAGGCAAAGCGGCTCGGGGGGCATCGAACCAAGCGATCCGCGGTGAACGAGGCGCTCGCGGAGTACGTGGCCCGGCGCAAGCGCAAGAAGCTGCTCGATCTGTTTGGCAAGCTCGATTGGGACGAAGCGTATGACTACAAAGCCGAGCGCAAGACGCGATGAAGGTGCTGGTGGATACTTCTGTGTGGTCGCTTTCCCTTAGAAAGAAGGGACCGGCCGACCATCCGGCTGTCAAAAAGCTGGCCGCGCTTCTCGATGAGGGCGAGGAAGTGGCCATCACCGGCACCATTCTCCAGGAGATGCTGCAGGCATTTCGGAATTCCGGCACGGCCCAGCGCATGGGTAGATACTTCGAGGCGATTCCTATTTTGCCGCTCGGTCGTTCGGAATACACAGCCGCTGCGGCGATTCATCGAAAGTGCGCGGCCAATGGGATTGCCGCCTCGACCATCGATTGTCAGATCGCCGAGGCAGCCATTCACCACGGATATACCCTGCTCACCGCGGACCGGGACTTCGATCGCGTTGCGCGCCACACCTCTTTGAAGCTTGCCTAGCCAGGGTTACCCACACCCCACACCCTCACCTGCGCGAGCCCTTATACCGACGCCTCTTTCAGTGATGCAAAAGGTATACACTCGTGTCCATAGCGCACAGTCCGCTCGCTACCGCCATAGATGAGAAATGATCGGTGGTTGTCGGGATTCAATTTTCGATAGAAGTCCAGTCCTTTGAAAACAGAGGGACTAAGGGTTTGGGACAGCTTTATCTCGTACGTCCGGATTCGGTGTCCCTCCTCTTCGAGCAGGTCCACTTCGTTGCCCACGTTGTCCCTGAAATAGTACAGGTCCGGCGGCTCCACTCGGTTCAGCTTCTGTTTGAGTTTCTCCATGATCACCAGGTTCTCAAACAATGCACCCTTGAGGGGATGCGTGTCCACGTGGTCCGGGTTCTTGATACTGAGCAGGTGCGCCGCCAGGCCCACGTCGTAGAAATAGAGCTTCGGGCTCTTCACGACTCGTTTCCGGAAATTGTTGTGGTGCGGCGAAAGCAACTTGATGACATAGCTTGCCTCCAAGACCGACAACCACGAGTCGATGGTTTTGTTGTCCACACCAATATCATTGGCGAATCGGTTCTTGTTCAACATCTGTCCGATGTTGGCCGCACACAGCTTCAAGAATCGCTCAAAATCTCTGAGGTTCTTAATTTCCTTTATCTCCCTGACATCCCGCTCCACATACGTATTCACGTAAAAGGAGAGCGCCTCACGCGGTTCCAACCGCTTATCGATGATCCGCGGGTAGAAACCTCGATAAATCAATTCTGATACGGTGCTGTCTTCGTCCAATTCGGCCATGGAGAACGGTAGCAATTTGATCATCGCTGTCCGCCCGGCTAACGACTGTGAGACAGTCTGTGTCAGCTCGAACTGATGGCTCCCGGTGAGGACGAATTGTCCGGGATTGTCCTCCGAGTCTACAATTCCCTGGATATAAGAGGCCAACTCGGGAACTTTTTGCACTTCGTCTATGACAATGGTGGCGGACTGCCCCAGGAATCCCCGTGGATCCCGGTGGGCATACTCCCGGACCTCGGGATCCTCGAGTGAGGCGTAGTGATAGTCCGAAAAGCAGTGCCGTGCCAGGGTGGTTTTTCCAGACTGCCGCGGTCCGGTGATCGTGATGACTGGATACTGGGTAGCAAGAACCTCGAGCTTCTTTTCAACAGTCCGAATGATCATGATACAATATTGGACCATGATTCCATATTTGTAAAGAAGTGGTCACCTCATTGGGGGAATTGTGGGATGGGAATTGGGACACTCGCCAATAAGCCCAGAGTTTATCCTCCAGTCCAGTCCAAGACGACCTTGCCGCATTGGCCGTTGGCCATTATGTTAAACGCGCGTTCAAAGTCATCGATTGGGAAAACATGGGTGATGACCGGGGAAAGATCCAGGCCGGACTGCAACATGCTGACCATCTTATACCAGGTCTCATACATCTCCCGTCCGTAGATGCCCTTTAGCATTAAACCCTTGAAAATAATATGGTTCCAGTCAATTACCGTATTTCGCGGCGGAATGCCCAACATGCAAATTTTTCCACCGTGGTTCATGGTTTCAAGCATTTGGGAAAAGGCCGCGCCGCTGCCAGACATCTCCAATCCAATGTCGAATCCCTCTGTCATGCCCAGCTCCTGCATGGCATCGGCTAAATTTTCCCTATCTGGGTTGACCACACGCGTAGCACCTATCTTTTCAGCCAAGTCGAGGCGGTAATCGTTGATGTCGGTTACGACTACGAACCGCGCGCCCACGTGCTTGCAGATAGCGGTGGCCATGATGCCGATGGGACCGGCGCCGGTTATCAGCACATCTTCGCCGACCAGATCGAACGAAAGGGCCGTATGGGTGGCGTTGCCATAGGGGTCGAATATGGCGGCCATGTCATCCTCTATGTCGTCCGGTACGGGGAAGGCATTGCCCGCCGGGATTGCCAGGTACTCGGCAAATGCGCCGGGACGGTTGACCCCCACGCCTTTTGTATTTCGACATAAATGGCGCTGGCCAGCGCGGCAGTTGCGGCAATAGCCGCAGGTGATATGCCCTTCGCCAGACACCCGGCCGCCCACGGTCAATCCGGAAACCTCGGCGCCAATCTCTGCTATCTCGCCGACAAATTCGTGTCCCACTGTCATGCCGATGGGGATGGTTTTTTTTGACCAATCATCCCAGTTGTAAATATGGATATCTGTGCCGCAAATCGCTGTTTTTCTAATCTTAATGAGCACTTCGTTAAAGCCGATTTTGGGGATGGGGCGGTCGATCATCCATATCCCTGGCGCTGCCCGTTCTTTTACAAGTGCTTTCATTCTGAGCCTCCGATTTTTTTCCAGTATCGGCCATTTTGCCATATCCTGGATTGCCGCAAAAGAATCTACTACACTTCTCAGTCGATTTTGGCGATACTGCCTTGTCCTTCAGGTGCTTGCCGAGGCATGGAGGTGAACGAAATGAATAAATATAAGGTATTAGTTATCGATGATGAGGAAGAATTCACCACGGCTCTGGCCGAGCGACTGGAGACGCGCGGGATGGCGGTTGAAACCGCATTGAGTGGTGAGCAGGCGCTCGAAAAGGCAGTTGACCATGAATTTGACGCAGTGCTGTTGGATTTAGCAATGCCCGGATGGAATGGCATCGAGACCCTCAAGCGCCTGAAGAAAGCGAAACCCGACCTGCAGATCATTCTCTTGACAGGCCGGGCCACTGTGGGGGAGGGTGTCGAGGCAATGAAGCTCGGCGCCCTGGATTTGGTGGAAAAGCCAGCTAAGTTGCAGGATCTGCTAGAAAAAATAGAAGAGGCAAGTGCCCAAAAAACCCTGCTGTTTGAAGAGCGTGTGGCCCAAGACCTAGATGAAATCATGAGGAAGAAGGGATGGTAATTGCCTCAATAGCGAGTAACCCATGAACAATTATAAGAAAAAATCCGAACTCAAGCGGACCGCGATCATGTTGCTGGGGGTGGTACTGTTTTGTGCGGTCTATTTTTTGCCTAACCTACCGCCAGCAATGGATCCAAAGGGCGAGTCATTTCCACTGACCCACGAGGGTAAAGCCGCTGTTGCCTTGTTTTTGTTGACCGTGGTGTGGTGGGTATCTGAGGTAGTGCCCATCGGCATCACTTCAATCACGGTCGGTGTGATCCAGGCCCTGTTTTTGATTCGACCGGCCAAGGTGGCGTTCACCGATTTTATGGATCCGTCGGTCTGGTTCATCTTTGCTTCGCTGGTTATCGGCACCGTGTTTACAAAGACGGGCCTGACCAAGCGAATGGCGTACAGAATGCTCGGGGTCGTAGGTGAAAAGACGAGCATGATCTTTCTCGGCTGCTTTATCATGACCTCGGCCATGACCCTGGTGATGGCGCACACCGCGGTAGCAGCGACCCTCTATCCCCTGTTTCTCGCGGTCAACTCCTTATACAGCGATGAAGAAAAGCCCACCCGGTTTGGCCGCGGGCTGTTTATGGGTATGGCCTTTGTCGCAGGTGCGGGGAGCATCATTACACTGCTAGGCGCGGCCCGTGGGGCAGTGGCCCTTGGTTTTTTTAAAGATATCACAGGGCGCACCATCGGATTCTTCGAGCTGTCCTACTACATGCTGCCAGTAGGGGTGGTAATGACCTTCTTGCTGTGGGTTTTCTTCATGGTGTACTGCCGCCCTGAGCAAAAGACCATTCCAGGGCTTAAGGATCGGGTCCAAGTGCTGTACAAACGGTTGGGGCCCATCACACGCGGTGAGATCCTCTCTCTGGTCATTGTCTTGTCGGCCATTGCTGTATTGGGCGTATGCTCGCTCGTGCCTGCCTTTAAAACGGTCAGCAAGAGCGCGGTCTTACTGGTAACGACAATTTCGTTTTTTGTTCTTAGAATTCTTAAACTAGAGGACCTTGAAAAGACCTCATGGAATATCATTTTGCTGTTCGGCGGGGCCATGAGCATCGGCTTTTGCCTTTGGCAGACCGGTGCAGCCAAATGGATCGCAGTGCATTGGCTGACCATGTTTGAGAATTCCCCTGGATTTGTCTTCATCATGGGTATTTCGTTCTTCGTTCTGATTATGACCAACCTGATTATGAACGTCGCGGCCATTGCCATTTCTTTGCCAGTGGCCCTGATGATCGCGCCATATGTGGGCGTTTCAGCCGACGTGATCCTATACGCTTCGTTGGTGACTGCGGGCATGCCGTTTCTCCTGCTCGTGGGTGCTGCGCCAAACGCTATTGCCTATGCCAGTGGTCAGTTTACGACCCGCCAATTTTTTATCGCAGGTATTCCGGCGAGTTTGCTACTGATGGTCGTTTTGGCGGTGTTTGTCTGGGCCATCTGGCCGGCAATGGGCATGCCAGTGACAACAAACTGACTGCACAGAGAGGTCCCTTGTCATGACGCAACAGATGCCTTTAAAAAACGTGCTACTCGTTGACGATGAAAGGGCGTTTATCGATACCATGGCTGAGCGCCTCGTGCAGCGTGGGATATCAGCATCGCTGGCGTATTGCAGCGAGGATGCTCTCGATAGACTCGACGCCGAGGGGATAGACATCGTTGTTCTAGATCTGAAGATGCCGGGTATGGATGGCATGGCACTGCTGAGCGCCATCAAGCAGCGGCACCCCAATATTGAGGTTATCATGCTGACCGGGCACGGATCGAGCAAGGAAGAAGCCACGGCCCGGGACCTCGGGGTGTTTGCCTACTTGACAAAACCCCAGCCCATTGACGCGTTGACCCAGGTGATTCGCCAGGCCGACGAGAAGAGGCAGCAGTAGTATAGTGCTATGTCAAACGTTTTCTTGTGGGTAAGATCGAACATTCCCCCTTTGCCAAAGGGGGAGGTCTTTAACCCGGCATTGGAGACAGAGCAAGACAATAGATAGGAGCCTGGTGTGAGGAGACTCGACGATCGGCTAGAGCAGAGCAGAATTGCCCCTCCTGGACCGCCGCCTCGACGCCGATATCGCAAGCTGTTGAGCTTTTCCATTCTGTCGATCACGCTGGTATCGGTAATGCCGCTAATTCTGGTCACTTGGATCAAGCATCGGGAATACGAGAAGGCGCTCAACGCAGAACAAATTCGCCCGATCGCCCGACTCACGGCCAATGCCAAGCTCTCTCTGGAGTCCTTTCTCTCAGAACGCCTGTCCGCCCTGTCGCTGGTTGTCCAGGAAAAGACAATTGAAGAGCTCCGGGATCCAGGGAACCTCAAGCACGTGCTGCGCAGCTTAAAGCGTGCATTTGGCGGCTTTACCGACTTGGGCCTTATCAATGGAAACGGGCTGCAGGTCTCCTATGCCGGTCCGTACAACCTTCAGGGAAAAAGCTACAAGGAACAGGACTGGTGCCACGAGGTGGCCATGCGCGGGGTGTATGTGAGCGACGTGTTCATGGGATATCGAAAGTTTCCCCACTTTGTGATCGCCATTCGCCACGATTACGGCGACGACTCAAGTTATCTCCTTCGAGCCACGATTGAATCCGAGGCGATCAACAAGATGATGCTCAGGTGGATGCCCCTGCCGGCCAGCGATGCATTTCTGATCACACACAAGAAGGTGCTCCAGACCCCCTCCCGGCACCACGGGGACATTTTCAGCAAGGTCAACGTGCCGGCAATGCCCTATTCGAACGATGCGGAAATCATCGAGACAACAGACGAAAGGGGAGATCCGTTAATCGTGGGGTATGCCTATGTATCCCGCTCTCCCTTTATCGCCGTGCTGTTGCACCACCCCGGTACCATGCACGCGAGCTGGCTCCCATTGCGTCGGAACCTGGTGATAATCTTGCTGATCAGCACAGTGTTGATTATCGCGGTCGTGGTGACCGGATCAGCCTACATGGTGCGTCGAGTGCGCGAAGCAGATACCCGACGCACCGCAGTGTTGCACAAGGTGGAGTACACCAACCGAATGGCGGTGATCGGTCGATTGGCTGCCGGGGTGGCCCACGAAATTAACAATCCCCTGGCCATCATCAGCGAGAAAGCAGGCCTGCTCAGCGATTTGTTTCGCTTGTCCGACACCATGCCCTCAAAAGAGAAGATTTTGAAAATCGCCGATGCGATCAGCAAATCAGTGGAGCGGTGCAGCGCAATTACCCATCGATTGCTCGGCTTTGCAAAGCACATGGACGTGCGGCGGGACCAGGTCAACCTGTCCCTGTTAATCGAGGAAGTCCTTGGATTCTTGGATAAAGAAGCCCATTACCGCGGCCTTCACGTCGCACTGCACCTGGCAGACGATATCCCCTTCTTGGAAAGCGATCGGGGCCAGCTGCAGCAGCTATTTCTCAACATTATCAACAACGCGTTTGCCGCCGTGGACGAGGGCGGAGAAATAACCATCGATGGAAAAATGGTCGGCGACAACCAAGTGGAGGTGAGCATTGCCGATAACGGCATCGGCATCCCAGAGGAGAATCTTCAACAGATCTTCGAGCCATTTTTTACGACCAAGGATGGCTCTGGTACCGGCCTTGGCCTGTCCATCACCTACGGCATTGTCGAGAAACTGGGCGGAAAGATTTCGGTCACCAGTAAAGTCAACAAGGGCACTTGTTTTCGTGTAACATTGCCCATAACCAGGGAGTAAGCTTCCTGATTGGGGACTGGAGTCATGCGAATCCTCATTGTAGACGATGAAATGGCGTTGGTCGAAACCATGGTGGAGCGGCTGGCAATCCGGGGTATCGAGGCCCAGGGCTTCTCCACAGGTCGCGAGGCTGTTGAGGCGATTGCGAATCAGCCGTTCGATGTGGTCTTGCTAGACGTCAAGATGCCAGAGATGAGCGGACTTCAGGTGCTAAGGAAAATCCGGGATATCAATCCAAAGCAAAAGGTGATCCTGCTAACCGGCCACGGATCTCGCGACGATGCCGACGAGGGTATTCGGCTGGGCGCTTTGGATTACTTGATGAAGCCGGTGAATATAGAAGACCTGATCGGAATTTTAAAGCAGGCGAGCAACCAGAGAGGCGATTCATGACCGACGCTATCAAGGGCGTGCTCCGAGACCAGCTGCTTTTTAGCGGGATGATCGGTGCCAATCTGTCCCACGAGATCAATAATGTTTTGGCCACGATTGCCGAGCTCAACGGCCTGACCGAGGATCTAGCGACGTTTGGCGACCCTGCTGACGGCGTTGGAGTAGACAAGCTGCGCAGCATTACCGAGCGCATGGATGTCCAAATCGAGCGGGGCAAGCGCATTGCCAAGCTGCTCAATCGGTACTCCCACGCAGGAGAAGAAGGGCCCCAGCCTATGGATATCGAGCCGGTATTGAGCGAATTGACAGATTTGACGGATCGATTGGCCCGCCTGCGAAAAGTAGAGATGGAGATCTTTCCTCCAGATAAGCGGATTTCAATAACCGCACAGCGGTTTGATCTACTACACGCGCTCTTCCGCCTGGTCTGGCTGGCTTTGAACGCAGCCAGCGAGGGCAGCAAATTGAACATTTGCTGCACCGAGGAGGACGAATGGATTTGCTTCGATATCACCAGTGACCATGTGGGTAAGGGAGTTGAATCTTCGGCAAAAGCGTTTGAAACCATCGATCGCATCGCCCGTCTGCGCGGAGGAGATATCCAGAGCACAATCGGTCCAGATGGGCCGTGGTCGATCTCGCTGAGACTACCAAAACAGCTGCATCCAACAGGCGCATTGACGGGATGAAGCCGGGTCAACGCAAGTTAACGTAAGCCGGAAGATGCCTTAAGTGGGCACGCATTCAGGAGGGATCCATGCCATCAATCCGTGTCTTGATCGTAGATGACGAGCAGGAGTACGCCACTGCCCTGGCCGAGCGCCTCACCATGCGGAATTTGGATGTGGCCACTGCCGATAGTGGCGAGTCTGCCCTTGCCGCACTTGAAAAACGACCTGTAGATGTCGTTGTCTTGGACGTGATGATGCCGGGTATGGGCGGTCTGGATGTGCTGGTCGAGATTAAAAAACACTATCCAAAGGTCTCTGTGCTCTTGTTATCTGGACACGCCGAGATGCAGACCGCCATTAAAGGAATGGAGCTGGGTGCGTATGATTATCTCGTCAAACCGGTGAATATTGATGAATTGATATATAAGATAGAAGACGCACACCAAGCGGTGTAATGCCGGCGATGTGAATGGATGTTCAGTTGGCTAAAACAACTCTTATCGACCAAGGATACGGATAAATCCGCCAATGGTGAAGCGCTCGCTACCTTGCAGGAGAGCTTTAAGCGACGGTACCATAGCTTTCAGCGCCTATTGGCCGCGAATCAAAACGCGCTCGGTCTGATGACAGAAATCGAGGAAATGATCGATGCCGGGCACCCGACCAGTATGGCGTTTGTTCGGTCCAGAACCACCCGCTTGGCCGCTGCTGTGTTTCAAATCATCAAGCACCTCGATACCATTGCACCAAAAAAATACGACGCGTTGTACGAGCAGCTGAAAACCATCCAGACCAACATTGCATCGCGCCTAGACCGCCGCACTGATCTCGCCGATGTGCCCCTGGTGATGCCGTTGGACCAGGTGAATGTAACTATAGCCGAGCAGGTCGGCGGCAAAATGGCTGCCTTGGGCGAGCTCGGCACCATCCCCGGGATAACCATCCCCCCTGGATTTGCAATTACTGCCAAGGGATATCGCTGCTTTGTAGAGCAAACCGGGATCGATCAGGAGATAAACCGGATCATTCAGTTGCAAGAGGCCGTGGACCAAGAAGGAGGTGCTGATCTTAGCGCCAAAATCGAAGCGCTGATCCTCGCTGCGGATCTGCCGGCTGAGCTCGAGCAGGCGATCATGACCCATTATCAGCAGTTAATGGCCAAGATGGGCAACGATGCCAAAGTGGCGATGCGCAGCAGCGCAGTGGGTGAAGACAGCCACGACATGTCCTTTGCCGGGCAATACCGGTCGGTTCTAGACGTACCAGCAACTGATCTCCTGATGGCCTATAAGACTGTGGTGGCCAGCAAGTACAGCACCCAGGCCATGGCTTACCGGTTGCACTATGGGATCCGGGATGACGATGTGGACATGTGTGTGGGGTGCATGCCCATGATCGACGCTAGCTTTGGCGGGGTGGTTTATACAGCAAGCCCGCTGGACAGTGCCAATGACGCGGTTTTCATATACGCAGTGGCCGGGCTACCCCAGCAGGTAGTGGACGGCAGCGCCGCAGCTGATGCCTTCATCGTATCCAAAACCGAGCCCTCGGCCGTTTCCATAAAGCCGGGTGATGCGCCCAATGGTTCGAAACCGAGCCAAGAGGCATTGCGACTGCTGGCAGACCAGGCCGGGTCGATCGAGTCCCACTTTGGAGGTCCTCAGGACATCGAATGGGTCATTGACCGGGATAACGCATTGATTATGTTGCAGAGCCGGCCCCTGCGTCAGACCCTGGAAGCCCCTTCATCACCTGATCCCGAAGCCTCACCCGACACCGTGCCCCCCCTTGCCTCGGGCGGCACGACTGCCAGTCGAGGAGTGGGTGCAGGGCCTGTATTTATCGCCACCCAAAGGGAGGATGCTGCCAAATTTCCGCCTGGCGCGGTATTGATCACGGCCCAACCCTTACCGTTCTGGGCCACCCTGCTCGATCGCGCTGCCGCGGTGATTACCGAGCAGGGCAGCGTGGCCTGCCACTTGGCCAATTTGGCTCGGGAGTTTGGCGTGCCAGCCCTGTTTAACGTGAACAGCGCTACTGACCAGTTCACACCTGATCAGACCATCACCGTGGATGCAGATGCACGGAAAATATACCAAGGGCGCATCGAAGCGTTGCTAAACCAGTCGCCGAAACCGCAGCCCATTGTACACAACAGCCCGGTACACCGAACATTGAAGGAGATTGCCAAGTTCGTGCTGCCGCTTCGGCTGATCGATCCAGAAGAAGAGAACTTTACCCCGGAGCACTGCGAGACCTTGCACGACATCACCCGGTTCTGCCATGAAAAGGCCGTCTATGAGATGTTTCACTTTGGGGTTGAACACCATTTTCCGCAAGTGGCCAGCCGGCGGTTGTTTACGGACGTGGCCACCCAATTTTGGATCATCGATCTGGATGACGGCCTGAGTAAGGACGCAACCGATCCCTATTTTGTCAAGATAGATGAGATCGTATCGATTCCCATGCTCGCCATATGGCGCGGGATGAAATCCCTTGCCTGGAGCGGGCCCCCGCCAGTAGACGCGCGCGGTTTTTTTCAAGTGGTGGCTGAATCGACCATGGATACCAACTTAAACAGCACGGCCCCGTCTGATTATTCAGCTGGCAGCCACTTTATGATCGCCAAGAACTACTGCAGCCTGCAATCCAGGTTTGGGTATCACTACGCCACCGTGGAAACCATCGTGGGCGACCGCCCCTTGGAAAACTTCATCAGCTTTCGATTTGGCGGGGGCGGTGCAAACCAGGAACGGCAGATCCAGCGCGCCCGACTCATTGCTGAGATTCTGGACGTACATGGGTTCCGCGCGGATCAGCGCAAGGACATGGTGGACGCACAACTCGGCGGATACGATCAAACCCGGATGTCACAGGCCCTCGAGGTGGTTGGATACCTCCTGGTTCACACGCGCCAACTAGACATGGTCATGTCTGACGGCGAGACGTTCAACCGCTACAAAGCCGATATGCTCAGGGATCTGGAAAAAATTGGGAAGTAAGCTGTACCTTATTCAGTTTTGACGAGCCCGGCTCTTCTGACCGCTTGATTTAACAGCGGCACAAATGCAGCGGCGGCTTTCTGATTGCCCTCGGCGCTGGGGTGGCTGTCGGCTCCATTTCCCGTGGGGTACGCGGCGTAGTTGGTACGACCGCGATCAGTGAGCACATCGTAGTAGTCGAAAACAATCACGTTGCGCTCTTTGTATTCTTTAAGCCATCCGTTTTTATCCTTGAGCCAGTTGTTGAATGCCCTGGCGTAAGGACCGCTCTCATGTCTCGGTTTTCCAAGTACCTTTCGTGCAATGGCCT
Source organism: Myxococcota bacterium (assembly GCA_030065855.1). GTDB lineage: Bacteria > Myxococcota_A > Polyangia > JAAYKL01 > JAAYKL01 > JASJCT01. Next base: position 4,135 of record JASJCT010000040.1, on the reverse strand, counting down.
TCAGCAGAGAATCGGGCTCGAAATAATTTGCTACGGGCGGTGCGGTTACTGCCACAAACAGCACGCTGGGGTGTTTGGCAAATTCAGGAAGTAACTGGTTGTATGCAGCCTTGGCATTCCAAACGGTGAGCTCCGGTCCTGTGGGATTGCCCGGCGCAACCCCCTCCCCGACAAACCGATTATTGGGGAAACATGATTTAAAGGCGACGATGTCGTTACGACGACCGTCCTCGTAGAAACGGTCTTGTTGATCACAGGTTAGGACTCGGTTCATTTTCGTTTTAAATTTTTCAGGCCAATGGAATATATCTGTCAGCTCACCTATCTCACTACCATAGGATGCCTCATGTACGACGTAGTTATTCTGTTGCAATAGTGTACGAAGTCCGCCGCCGTTCTCGTGCGTCCGAAAAATACACTGACTTCCCTGTTCACCCCCCACATCAGCCATCATCTGCCCACCACAGGAGTGATGAATGAACAGAAAATCCAGCGCTGTAGAAGGTGCAGTAGTAGCATACTCACTCATGTCAATCGTCTCCGTGTTGTTCGGTTCCAGTTTCTCGTCGAATCGCCCATCACCATGGGGAATGACAGCCAAGGTCACTGTGCCGAGGACGGCAGCAATGACCCCAACGAGAACTATTTTTTTCATCGCACGCCTCCTTGATAGTCGGCAAAAGCTAGGTTCGCCTAACAACGATAGTAGAGTTTAACCATGGGCAACTGTTTTTCTAGGACATAGCCATTCTTTTTAACCAACGCCTGCAGATTGGACATCTTTGAAGACAAATGCTGGTATGCATCTGATGCGTGATCTTCAATATCCAAGGCTAGGTATGATTCCTTTGCCATTGTTGCCAAAATTGCAGACAAGAATTTTTCTGGCTGATGGAGGTGCTCAAACACGTCTTTTCCGCAAAAGAAATTGGGCTCTGTTTCCAGGTTTGGCGGATCGATGGCGGCGCTTGTTTTGGCGATGATAGTGGCTTCAGGTAACAGATGTTGTAATAGGGACAGGGTGATATCTCTGTACAAAAGGTCGTAATCGATTATTTCAATGGATTTAATTTTCTGGACTGCTGCACGACCTCTTTTAAATATCAGGTAAAACAAGCCATGGGGAATACCTGGCCCAAGCTCACAATATCGAATCTCAGATAGAACTGAATCTACTGCAACGTATTGCCGCGATACGTCGTATAGATAGTCCGGGTACACCATCGGGTATTGCAAGTATCTAATAATAAACAAATTTTGATTCAGCTCGTAGTATCGCCGGATCTGTTGCTCGGATTGATGACCGGGAAGGGCCAAGTTGGTAGCATCGAGAATCAAGTGCACATACTCTGTGGACCCCACACGGAGCACCTCGAGCCATCTCTCCAAGTAGTCGGTTTCGTTTGCTACGCTAAAGACTGAATCCTTGTCGCAGCACTTTTCCAAATTGGGCAGATAGTACCCGCGGTACATATTTTTGAGTAGAAAAGACAAATAATCGACGTTGACATCACCGTGTTTCTGGGCACAGAAATAGTGGGGTTCAAGGAGATATCTTTTGACATATCGATGCTGTACAACCCTTTTCAACAGCCGTTGTATCACTGGCTACTCCTTGTAACTGGGAAATAGAGCCTTAGACAAAAGACAACTCTCGTACGCTATTTTCGGGATATTGGCGGTGTAATGGGTACCTGTCCGACCTTTTCTATAATAAAGGATTTCTTTTCATCCTTGGAAATATCATAATCATTTGGATAGGGATATTTTTCATGAATCAGCGTCAGTGGGCTTTTCAGCTTTGTCTCCTTGTAGTCATCAATGCTTGAGACTTTCTCAGCTGGGCTCCCCATGATATAACAGTTGTCGGGGAAACTCTTAGCGACGAGAGATTTGGGAGCAATGACGCAATTTTTGCCGATCTCGACGTTCGGCATTATTGTTGATCCGAAGCCAATAAAACAATTATCGTTGATCTTTATCTTTCCATAATGCCCAAACACGTTCTTCTTGTCTTCGTGAAAGATCAACACACTGCCATCGTGGGTAAAAAATGTTACATTTCCCGAAATCAGCACATGATTGCCGATTTCAATGAGATAGGGTTCTGAGAAAAAGTTGCAAGAAAAAAAGCGGCAGTTCTCGCCAACCGTTACACCTCTATCCCGTGCGTGTTCTACGTTCCACTCAGCTCTATTGTCTCTATATAATTGCGCCATGTATAGTTGTCGTGAGTATTTCTTGGAAAAATCGCTATCGGGAAATGTCTTTGTGAATTGGGTTCCGACCTTGATCAGCGACTTTTTAACGGTTTCTTTGATCAGTTGTCGCATGTTACTCTTACTTCCGCGCTAGACCTAAATCACACGAAATAATCCATAAATCAGACCTTTTTTTGCAAATACGGTAATACTCGACCAATGTCAAGACTATTTTCTGCGCTATTGTCGAGTGTGTTGAATGTCTAAATTGAATAATTCCAATGGGTTATAGATAGGCTAATCAAAATTGAACATCTCGCCCGCCTACGCATCTGCTCGGTCGAGCTAAGGCGGGGTTTTGGAGTTTCAAATTGAACATCTCGCCTTAGACTTCGAAGATTGAACATCCCGCCGTAGGCTTGGCGAAGGCGGACACGACCAATTTGATGACGTCGCCCGCCTTCGCCAAGCCTACGGCGGGGTTTTCGACCTTCAAACTATTGGGAACCCATTCTGATTAACAATAGCAAGAGCTTCGGATGATGTCTGCCACTGCTTCGAACACATCGGACAGGCGCAGGGTGCCCACAGAGCGGCATTCCCGCGTGACCCCAATACGAGCCTGTGAGATACCCCAATACGAGCCCCAATACGAGCCCCCAATACGAGCCTGTGAGATACTTTTTCTCATGTTCGGAAATTGGCCCCCAATACGAGCCTGTGAGATACTTTTTCTCATGTTCGGAAATTGGCCAGAATTGCCGAATGATACGCTTTGCTCTCAGAATCGGGATGCCGATCTTAGACGTTGGCAATGAATTTCAGAAAAATCGACAGCAAAATGTGGAAATCCAGATCATTACGTTTGTTGTTCTTGGATTTTGGCCGCACCGGTCCTGTGAGTGAGCAGGTTTGGTGGCTGGATACGCTGTTTGTACTGCTATGCAGCAGCGCGGATGTCCGGCGGCTTATACGAGCCTCGCGGAAACTCGACGTCTCGGACACCCCGCTGCCACATATCTGATGCGTACCAGTATTGATCTAGAAAATTGCGAAGGGCTTCCCGGTAGGCTTCTGCTGCTGCTTTGGTCGCTGCGTGACAAATGGGTTTTCGCGTCCGTATAAAGGGCTCCTTGGGGTTGTCCCTGGGATCAACCTTATCCAATCTGCGGGGCCCCATGGCCGACCGACCTTCCCGCTCCCGTTGCTCTCTATACTGCGCCTCGAGCTTTCGGACTTCTCGTCGAAAATAAGCCTGGCGTTTGTGCTCGGGCATGTGCTCCCATCCAGGTAGCGGACTGAGCTTCACCCGCACCGTTTTCATAAATGCTTCCGGCTTCTTACCGTTCTTCAGCCCTCCGGCCTTGTGCCAGGCCGTCCAGTCGATGTAAGAGAATTTCTCTACTTCACCAGTGGCGAGTTGCTTGTAGGAGGAGAATCCCTTCCAATGGGCCACCCCATCGACAAGACCGTCTTTTGACACATTGGTCACCGCATAAAACAGCTGCTGCTCCAAGCTTATATCATCTACCGCCTCGGTCGACCGATTTCTAGAGGAAAAGAGCGCCCCTTCCCGGCCGTAGTACTTATTGATACCCCTGGCGACCAACGAGTTGAACATCTGATGGAACCTGGCAAAGGCCTGGATGTGTTCGGGGGCATCAGAGATAGGCGCGATGAGGTCTTGCTTGTGGTTGATATTGAAATCTAACGCGAACAATTTTACAGGATACTTCTCCAACGCCCTGCCTGCGGATGCACCGATAATCTGGCGGACCTGCTCGTCTGGCCGGAATCACTACTGTCCAAAACAGCTCGGATCTGTCCTGACCCGTCGCGTGGTTGCTGATTTTCCCGTCGTTTGAGGTCGTTTTCTTGGTCTAGGTTACCCCCTCCTAACAATTGTGCTGTCCAATACCCGGAATCGGGAGGTT
>JASJCT010000152.1 GCA_030065855.1 Myxococcota bacterium | reverse complement strand
ACAGTGGCTACGTAGCTCAGCTGGTTAGAGCACAGCATTCATAATGCTGGGGTCGGTGGTTCAAGTCCACCCGTGTGCGGAGCGCCCAAACAGAGTGTGATGTCGGTGGATGAAACAGTCGCCCAAAGTGCGTCCAAGCATCTTGATATAATGGCGGCGCATTTGGACAAAATCATCGAAGCGGATGGACTGCCGCGGGTAAAAAAGGCGGTTCCCTTCCCTTCATGGGTTCTTCGGCAGATGGAACTCGCCCTTCAATCCTATGATCGTTTTTTGAAAACGGTTATCGATGAAGCCCCCCTCATGATCACCTGTGGTCCTGGCTGTTCGAACTGCTGCTACGATTCCCCTACCGGTGTGAGGGGCCTGGAGCTGTTGTTGGTCTACAACCAATACCGTCGATTTTCTGATTTCAGGCAGCTGCACAACGGCGCCTGCGATCGGTGGGAAATGCTCCGGGAAAATTTGAGGCAGTCAACCTTTCGCCACGTCGACGAGCTCAAAACCGACAGCCCCCAGTTTCGCAACGGGCAGTTGCGCTATCGACGACGCAAAATTCAATGTATGTTCCTTGATGACCAAGGCAAGTGCCGGGTGTATTCTGTACGCCCCATTGCCTGTCGTATGCATTTCAGTCTGGACGACCCAGACCACTGCGAAGCGAATCATCTCCGCGCGAAAAAAGCGATGTCCATCAACCTACCCCCTCCCTCGTTTATCATTGAACGCCTGGATGCCATCGACAAACGACTGGGTCTGGACCTCACCCGTGTTTTTTATCGGGGTATCACCGAACTGGGCAGCACTATTCTTGAAGGTGCCCACCTGAAGATTAAACTGACCCATAGGAGACCCATAAGTCGCAAACGACAGAAATCGAATGTCACGTCAGACCCTACGGCACCCCAAAATCGCGCTGCAGGTTCCAAGGTCCCATCCACGGAGCAATTAGAACTGCTGAATCTAACGGCAGAGATGGGCGAGACAAAGATACCCTATCTTCGATACGGTATCTTTTCAGCTGTGGGGATCGCCTATGCTGTTTTCCTATTCCTGTTGGCCGCAACGCCCGTCAAGGAGAGACCGCCGCTCTTGTTTACGAATCCGCTGCAGACAACATTGATGAAGATTTACCCGGGCGAAAAGGATTTTCATGCCTTCGATGTCGAAGTGGATGAAACGGTCATCGGAGCTCAGAACGAATGAGGCAAAGGGGCAAAGGCAACCGGATTCGCTCTGCCCAATCCGCCGGTCCTACCTTTACCCCGTGCGAAGCAGCGACGTATGTTGCCGAAGACCGTTTTTCCGTCGTAGATAATTTGTCTTGACGGCTCATCCTGACCCCCTTCGCGTCTCTTTGCGGGAGAAGACATACTTTAGAGGACTCAGAGTAGCTCGAGATGGGATGGGTTTAATACATCTTCACATGAATTTTCTAAAGAGATAGAAGAATCGCTGGGCCACGCGCACGTACCAGGAGCGTCTGCGCCACCTCTCCCGGGTTAGTTCTTGGCACTGGGCCTGGTCCTTAAGGAATACTTCTCTCAGCTCGCCAGACAGCTTCGGACCCACAATGTTGATATTCACCTCTAGGTTCATGGTCCAGGAGCGATGATCCAGGTTGAAGCTGCCCACGGTTGCCCACTGGTCGTCGATGACGGCTGTCTTTGCGTGGAGCACCGCATCCCCCCATAAGAAAATGCGGATCCCCGCTCGCATAGCCCGTCCCCAAAGAGCCTCACTGGCCAATTGAAAGGGAAGGATATCCCCCTTTCTCGGCACCATCAGCCGGACATCCACGCCCCTGCGGCACGCGTTCTTAAGGGCGCGCCAAAACCCCCGGTCCGGTAGGAAGTAAGCATTGGCAATGTAGATGTACTGCCTTGCCTGCTTGATCGCCTGAAGATATGACTTGCGAATGGCGCGGCGTTTTTTTCGCTCTCGCGATCCAATTACATTCACGTGCTCGCTACCCATCGGCGCCACCTTGGGCAGAAAGACGCGGGGAGCGAGCCTTGCGCTGCCGTGCACTTGCCAGGTGGAAAGGGCGAGCCGCGAGAGCTCCCGCACGGCAGGTCCCTTCACACAGAGGTGCACGTCGTGCCAACCCTGGCCCCCCTTTTTCTTGGGAAGCCATTCCTCGCCGATATTCAGTCCACCGGCAAACCCAATGCGTCCATCTACCACGAGCAGCTTTCGGTGATTCCGCCGCAGCAGGCCAAAACTCTTGCGCCAAGGTGCGGGCGACCGATAGATAAGGACGTTGACACCTTTTTTTTCAAGCCGCGTGAAAAAGTCGCTCGACACGGGCAGGGTACCCACGCCGTCCACTGTCAAGTAAACCAAGATCCCCTGCTCGGCCTTGTCAGATAAGGCCTTGGCAAACAGCTGGCCAGCGCGGTCTCCATGAAAAATATAGCTGTCCATCAAGATGGTTTTTTCAGCCCCGGCAATAGCCTTGAGCATGGCGGGATAGGCCTGGGCTCCGTCGACCAGCAGCTCGACCCCATTGCCGGCGATCAACGCCTCGGGATAGACGCAGTAGGCAGCCCATGCTGCTGCGGAATCCGCTGGGATAGATTGACGGCGACGTTGTTTTTTCATGCGGTTCTGCCAGTTTGTACGAAATAGCGTTACAGCTTGTCGGCAAAGCCGGCCCGGTATTTGTTGCACAGATCGGGCAAGTGCACGAGTGGTCCGCTCGCCGCTTTGGCGCGGGCAGACATCCGGTCATATCGCTTGTGCTCGGTAATAAAAAAATGCCGCTGCCCACGGTGCGCATCGACCCATTTTTCAAAATTCTTGTTTTTGGTCGAGACGTGAATGACAGCCCGGTTTCCCGTGTAAAAATTTTCGCCTTTCCAATTCATTTGAAAGGCCACGAGCCGCTCGCTAGGGGAGTTTCGCCGCTTGTAATACTCTGCAACGAGATGCTTCTGGGTCCAGTGCGGAGCCAGGGCAATCATGTAGTGCTGGTTTGTCCAGTGGCTAAACACAAGGGCTGCTATGGCGGTCGCGACTATCATGGCGCGCCGTTTCTTAGAGACCAACCATCCGATCAATAGCAGGACAAACAACAGCGAAAACCCGAACAAGGGACCGCTGAAATCAAATGCATCCCCCTCTGGGTAGGGGCGGGAATACTTGTAGATAAACAGTCCGACCAGTTGGGCATATCCCTCCAAAACCCCTTTTGTCCTGTTGGGCTCACCCATGAGATCCCAGCCGACCAGTGCGACAATGCCCACGCCGACCACAACCACGGCACCGATTTTCTTAACGCGGCCGGTCCAAATGTCATCCAGCAGCAAGCCGATGAGCAGTGCGGTCGGCGGCACGAGTGGAAAGACATAGTGGTGAAATTTGGTGGTCATAAAGCAGAGCAGGGCAAAACAAAGGGTGGCCCAGCAAGCAGTGAACAGCCGAATCAAGCGAAGGTTGCGCTCACGTGGCGATTCAGTCCCATTTTTCTGGGATGCCAGATCCCGAATGCGCGGCCAAGCGAGCAGGGCAAACGGCAATAGGGCCACCCAGGGAAAGGCAGCGTAGCCGAATTGCTGGACAAAATACTGCAAAGTACCCCGTTCCCCGTGAACCCCGGCAGACAACCGTTTGATGTGATCGTGGATAAAGAAGCGATTTACAAAGGCGTTTGAATGGCGCAGCACCATGGCCACGAACCAGGGGGCACTGACACATAGGAACGCGGGCACGCCCCGTACAAGATCGAGCTGCTTCACCTTGTCAATGTGCCAGGTGATAAACCGCCAGGGGTGGGCCATATCCCTGAGGGGCGCGGTCACCAACCAAAACCCGGCCAGGCCGAGCATGGGGATCACCAGACCGGCCAGGCCCTTTGCCATCACCGAAAGGCCGAGGCAGATATACATGGCGTGAAAACAGAGCCGGGAGATGCGTCGCTCTCGCCGTAACGAAAAGAGCATCAGGCCAAACACAATCAAAAAACCCATGCCAGTGATGAACCAATCGAGGGAAATGTCCGGCTTGGCAATCGGGCTCACCTGCAAGAATTTGCTCAAAAATCCTGAAACATCAAAAAAATCAGACAGATGGACATCGGTGAGCCGTTCCTTGGCTGTGACGATTCGAACGTCATTCCGGCCAAACGTGCCCCACACAAATCTATCGTTTCTGGTCGCGAGATAGAGGAATTGCGGCACGCCGACCAGAATGTAGGTCAGGATCACGCCGTGGAAACCGGTGAGTTTTAGGCGCCGTTGTTTTCCAAGGGGCAGGTGCCAAGCGCCCAGCTCAGCATCTTTTTGAGCGGTGATGCCGAATAAAAAGAATACTACCGCAAGGGTCATGAACCCGACAAAGGGCAGGTCTGTGATCGCTTGACGCGCCATGAACCCAAAGAGGGGCATGGTACCGAGCACCAGTGCCACAAACACACCGGCCCGCTTTGACACCCGCCGCGCGATGAGTTCATAGACACCGGCGATAACCGCAAGGGCCAGGGCGCCGACCATAAAGCGCACTCCCCATTCGGCGTGATCGGAAATCCTATCTGGCGCCACATGGACGCCGAAAAGTGCCAGGCCGATGTTCATCAGCCAAAAGATCAGAATCGGCTTGGAGTAAAACCATTTGCTCTCCCAAAACAGGCTTATCCAGTCGTCTTGCTCCAACTGGCGCCGGGCCAATTCGCCGTAGTGGGTCTCCCAACAGTCCCATAGCCCATGGCTGCCCAAGGTAGCCATGAGGGTTGCCGCGGCCAGGCTGAGTACCAGGAATCGCTCGTGGAGATTGCCGTCAAATGGCTTTCGGCGAAGGCGCGCAAGGCCGATAATGGCAGCGCCGAATCCGATCAGCAGGGGCCCGGACCAGGGGGCTGATGCTCCCAGTGTGCCAATGACAGAAACGCGACAGGCACCAGCGGCGATGAGCGCCAGGCCGGTGTAAAGCAGTTGGATGTGGAAGCCGGCCAAGAAGCGGAGCCAGCCGGGTTGGCCGGAAAGGTCAGTGGATGGCGGTGTGGGGATCTGCGGCGAGGAAGGGCTGGAAACGACCTGGATGGCATTGAAAAATGCCAGCACACCGAACCCGATGAGGAGCAGCAGCACTATCCCAATGGCCATGCCTCCATAAATAAACCGCGGTAGGAACATCAGTACCGCAAGCGCAATACCGGCGAATATCGAAATGAGCCCGCCTATGAGGCGGTGTGGGGAGTGTGTGTTTTTCATCCTCGAAACCAATCGTAAAAAAGCCTACCGATTGGCAAAAAGCATGTCAACGCGCCATGCACTGGAACAGGTGGGAATTCACCATCCCCCCCCCGTTCCTCATGAAAAGAAGTTACATGGAAAATTCGAAGGCGATATTATTACTAACTTTTTAGATTTCGCTCATAATCAACTTCCCGGAGCTCGAGTGAAGCACCGCATCAAACAGAACTGGCTGAAGATGTAGGACAAAGGCGCCATGGTGCTTCGAACAAAAACGATAATCAACAATCCTGAGCGGTTCAGGGTGCGCTGGGGGTCATGAGGCGCGGTGTACCGAAAACCGACTACAGATCTGCAAGAGTGTCTCCAATCTTTTCTGGTATCGCGGGGTGTCTTTGAGCGCAAATGCTCAATATTTGGAAGCACTGGCAGTTGTGGGAAATCCTTCAACTAAAGTGTGGGAGCTGGACCGGATTAGCTGGCGGAGGTGTCCAAACACAAGTCAAGCGATACGAACATTCAATCCGCTGTATCGATCCGACGTGCAGCATTTTCGAGCGGAAATGAATGGCGGACACAATGTCCGCGGTTTAATAATCGAGATATTCGAGAGAGGCTTGAAGGGACAGCCCGGTTCTCAAAAATGCAAAAAGAGCCAGGACGCCAGTGCGCGAAGGTTTGTCGGATCGTTCATCGGTTTCATTTGTATGGATTGATAGCGAAAATCCCGCGTTCCAGAAAGTGGCGCACGACTTGTTTGGGGAGTCAGGTGATGGCTAGGGCAGATAAGAGAGCTGAGTTCTCCTCAGCAATTCTCGTTTGTTGCTTGAACTTTTTGCAGAAAAAGGTGGATTTCACAGTTGAAGAATGTATGTTTTCGGACCAAATCAACCCGATAACCGACCCACTCATTCGAGCCCGAAAACGTCGATAAATCAACAGAGAAAATCCTCTAAAAGTGCTTTTATACTACTTTTGTTTCCTATGTTTGCCATAGCACTTACCCGCGTCTATGAGCAGCAACTTTCGAATTTAAATTCAAAAATAACTTTTCTTTGTTGACAAATCGTTGGGGGGGGAGGGGTAGTTTTTCTAATGGACAAGTAAAGATTGTTATCAAATGACCAAAGCACAGGTCGGAAGGGAGGGAAATGGCCCACGAATTGGACATAGCGGAAGGATTAGCTCGGACAGTAAGCCATAGCTAAAAGGAGAAAGGAATAGAGATGTTTATAAAAATATTGAAAGTATTAATAACTACTTTCGTTTTTTTATTGCCGAGTACACTACTTGTTAGCAGTTTCGAAAAATACAAGGGATTGTCTATGAAAATCCAAATTCCCAACGATGGAAAGTGCGCGTTAGGGGATGAAGAGATTAAGCTAGATTTGAAGATTGAGAATCGAGACAAAAGACCGGTCCGGATTCTGAGATTTGAATTTACAGAGGAAGTGATCCACACGCCTGATATGCTGGAAAACGATGTGCCCCTTTCACCTGATGAGTATTATGCTGATTATTTTGATGGGCGCTTGGACTATGATAACCAAGGGGAAATCGCCCTTGCCGAAAAAGAATCCAAAATGGTTCCGCTCTTGTTCGTATTCCCAAGCGAGGATGGGTATTACAAAGAGACAGCAAGAATGTATTGGATAGCTGAGGATGGCGATGATATTGAAGAGACAGAATATGAATTCACTTATCAAATTAAAAATGATTGTATGAAGAAAATTACAGGGAAAAAATATGAAGAGAACACATATCTTTTTACAGACTATGAGGAGATTATAGCTGGGAAAAAGGTAAAAGTGAAAGCAATCGAGGGGTTTGCAACATCAGTAATCGGAGAAGTAGATCCATCGAAAATAGATTATGCCATCGTTGACGATTCAGAAGGAGTTACATCCAAACCGACTATTGTTAACACTCAGAGCATTCGGGCAGGATCCGTTTTAAACCTGACGTATTGCTTAAGACTCCGTTTCTATGACCAGTATAAAGAAGCGCCTTCGTCTTCCGATCTCCCCTGGTGGCGACCTCGGGGGGATAATAACCTGCACAATTTTCTCGGATTAGAAGTACAGCTTTGGGATCGCGATGGCGGCAGTTCATCGGATGACGATTATATAAAATCAGTTTGGCTGTATAATTCCGCCGATGGTAATTATTTTTGTACGAGTTTTTCGTGGGATCAATACGCGAATGGCGAAAGTTATCCGGATGTCTATATTAAAACACGTTATAGAGTAAAGGACACGACACACTCTCAGGTGTTCCATACAGACGCGGGCATCTGTGCGCTAATGACAACGATAATTGCACAATAAGTTATTATATGTCGTGGCGCAATTTTTATACCAGTAATCTTGGACAAACAACAACAACAGGATGGGCAGATCATAATTTCGGACCAACGGGAAGTACAGGTAACGCCCGGGCAATGGTCATGTCCGCTCTTCAAAAATTCTTTCTGTCATTTCAGGGCTATAAGATGACTAAGGATATCTATGTTTATTGGGCTCCGGACGGGACGGAATGGCCACATACTTTTGATGGTACTGATCAGTATATCGTCTTGATGAAAATTGACGATGATAACAGGACCGCATATAAAAAATGGATGACTCCTCCTCATGAAGCCGGACATGTATATCAAAAGCAATTGAGAGGTCTTGACTATCTGCCGGGATCATGCCCCTCGGGTGGGCATATATTTGACGAACCTTCCAATGAGGCTTGTGCAACAACTGAAGGATGGGCGCAATTTGTTGCTCTGAAATCGTGGTATGATTACACCTTCGCAAGACCAGTATACGCAACCCATAGCTATACCTATACTGATATAGAAAATCGAGCACCATATAATTCTTCATCCAATAGCAGCGCTGCAAGTACGGAGGGCAACGTCGCAAAAGCATTCTGGGATATGTTCGACACCGGAGCGGATACGTATTCACCTATTTATGATCAATCTTATGATATTGTCAATTGGAAAAAGATTGTTGATGTGTGGACGTACTTTCCATCTGGAGATGATAATGCTGAAAACGAAGAAGAATGGTCAAATATGCGGGATTACCACCATAATTCTCTCGCGTTGGGTTCAAATGATTATTCAGATATTTGGGATGCGCTGATGCAAAACAGGGTAAATTATCAAACATGGTGCGAACACGGTGATACAGAGCAGAGAGCCTGCGTTCCATCATACTATATCGGACATCAATTGTTTACCTGCATCGATGGCATCTGGGTAAGGACCAGCAATAACTGCGAACCGCCGTGGTAGAGATTGCAGCTAATCAGGAGACATGATGAAACTAAAAGAAAAAAGAAACGCGGAATTATGCTATTTTGATATATTTTGTAATATCTATATTATTAGTCTGCTGTCTTTGGTGTCGGGAATATCATGTGATCACGATCCGGAAATTCTCCTGAGCTGCGAAGGATCAGAAGAGGACTGTACCTGTGCAAGAGATGATGATTGTGTTTTAACTCAGTACGATAGGGATGTCGCAAGCCAGGAAGAGTGTTATGATGCACTTGTTTGTTGCCCGCCGCCATTACATCCGCTTAACAAAATTGCAGCGATTCGCAATGAGCAACATTTCAAGGAATTTGGCTGTATTGGCGATGAAGGTGACTGTGGCGAAGGTGTTTGCTCTGAAAAATATAAATTCTGGGCCGAATGTAAAGAGAACTTGTGTATCACGATGAGGCAAGAAAAGTAAAAAAGACGCGGCCCCCAAGAGGAATATCTTAAACGACTATGCACAATCGCTTAGGAAACTTTCTGAAATATCGGGGAATCAAAAGGGAGCTGGACCAGTCGTAGGACTGGTGTTGCAAAACAAAACCCAACGCTGGCGCCGGGCCACCTCGCCGTAGTGGGTCTCCCAACAGTCCCATAGCCCATGGCTGCCCAAGGTGGCCATGAGGGTTGCCGCAGCCAGGCTGATCACGAGGAATCGCTCGTGGAGATTGCCGTCAAATGGCTTTGGGCGAAGGCGCGCAATGCCGATAATGGCCGCGCCGACCCCGATTAGTAGCGGCCCAGACCAAGGTGCCGCAGCACCTAGCGTCCCTATGACAGAAACGCGGCATGCACCAGCGGCAATGAGCGCCAAGCCAGTGTAAAGCAGTTGGATGTGGAAGCCGGCCAAGAAGCGGAGCCAGCCGGGTTGGCCGGAAAGGTCAATGGGTGGCGGTGTGGGGATCTGCGGCGAGGAAGACCTGGAAACGACCTGGATGGCATTGAAAAATGCCAGCACACCGAACCCAATGAGGAGCAACAGCACCAATCCAATGGCCATGCCCCATAAATGAACCGCGGTAGGAACATCAATACCGCAAGCGCAATAGCGGCGAATATCGAAATGAGCGCGCCTATAAGGCGGTGTTGGGAGTGAGTGTTTTTCATCAATCGCAAAAAAGCCTACCGATTGGCAAAAAGCGTGTCAACGCGCCATGCACTGGAACAGGTGGGAATATCATCATCCCCCTATCCCTGGGCTGTTTTCACCATGAGTTGGGTTTTTAAGTGGAAAGTCAATACCACCGGTAAACCGGCGGCATGATTTCCGCCACAAGTGGCGGTCTCAAGTGATGCTGGTGCAGGTAGAGCCCTCCCCCTTGAAAAAGGGGGCCGGGGGGATTTCCATAAATGAAAGAAAGAGTAG
>JASJCT010000042.1 GCA_030065855.1 Myxococcota bacterium | reverse complement strand
GGACAATTGAAAATCCCCCTGCCCCCTTTTTCAAGGGGGATTCTTTTCTGGCGATCCTACGCTATAAAAACACCCAAAAATCCTTAACCGAATGCCATTGCCCTTTGCCAAAGGGGGAGGCCTTTTACCCGACATTGTAGACTGGACAGAGCACTAGAGCGCCAACCCTTTTTAAAGAAATTAGTCCAAACCGATCATATATAGATTAAAGGATTTCACAGACGGAGTGATGCGTATGAACGGTGGCGAAAGAATAGCTGAGATACTACTGAAAAAAAGGGTCAAATTCGTCTTTACCCTCTGTGGAGGCCATATTTCTCCGATACTCGTTGGATGCAAAAACCGCGGTATTCGGGTTATCGATGTGCGTCAGGAAGAAACCGCTGTTTTTGCGGCCGATGCGGTTGGCAGGTTGACCGGCACGCCAGGTATTGCAGCGGTTACTGCAGGACCTGGCGTGACAAACACCATTACCGCCATCAAAAATGCCCAAATGGCCCAGTCCCCCATTATCGTTCTCGGAGGTGCGGTGCCCACCATTCTGAAAGGCCGGGGTGCCCTTCAAGATATCGACCAGATGAGCATCATTAGGCCAATTGTAAAGTGGGCCGCGCGGATTAAACAGAATTGCGACATCGAACCATTCCTAGAAAAAGCCTTCAACGTAGCTGTTTCCGGCGTTCCAGGACCTGTGTTTATCGAGTGCCCGATTGATCTGCTATATGACGAAGCCCTGGTTAGAGAGTGGTATATACAACAATCCACACAGCCCAGAAGCGTTAAAGATCGCATTCTGAATTGGTACCTCAACCATCACCTCGACTACATCTACGCCTGCCACTCCGAAGGATCGGACAACAAGGGTAGATACGACGATGAGAAGGTAGACGAGGAACGCCATCATCTAGCTGTCGAAAGCCCGTCTCTAGACAGCAGCGCTATCTCCGGGGCTGTTAAGATGATCAATCAGTCCTGTCGGCCGGTGCTGCTTTTGGGAAGCCAGACAACGGCTGATCCAAGCGAGATTCCCTCCCTGATACGGGCAATTGAATCAACAAAAATACCCCTCTTCCTATCTGGCATGAGCCGTGGGCTCCTAGGTGCAACCCATGAGCTGCAGTACCGACACCATCGGACAGCAGCACTGAAAGAAGCAGACCTGGTGCTGCTCGCTGGCGTGCCAATGGATTTTCGATTGAATTACGGACTGAATATCAATCCCAAGGCGCGCTTGATCTCAATCAACCGGGCCTTGAAAGACATCAGAAAAAATCGCTGGCCAAAGCTCGGGCTGCATGGGGATCCGGCCACATTCCTCATCTCTGTTGCAAGCTCACCGGAACTCAAAGACAACCGAGAAAAGTGGGCGAGTTGGACGAAGACACTGTCGGAACGGGAACTATCTCGGGAAAAAGAGATTCGGGAAATGTCCGAGGCGCCCACTGATTTTTTGAATCCCCTGCATTTTTGCGGTGCCCTGGATCGAGCGATTGAGGAGGATGGCGTGCTGGTTGCGGATGGGGGAGACTTTGTTGCCACGGCTTCTTATATTTTGCGTCCTCGCGGTCCGCTGACCTGGCTGGATCCAGGTGCGTTTGGCACCCTGGGCGTGGGCGCTGGCTTTGCCCTTGGGGCAGGGCTTGTCAATCCCGAGAAAACGATCTGGCTTCTCTATGGTGACGGCGCGGCTGGGTATAGCCTGATTGAATTTGACACCTTTGTCCGGCATCAGGTGCCCGTCATCGCCGTCATTGGAAATGACGGTGGGTGGGCCCAGATCGCGCGGGATCAGGTTGCAATATTAAAGGACGACGTGGCCACTGTGTTGAGCCGGTCTGATTACCATACAATCCCACAAGCCTTTGGTGGCAAGGGATATAAAATAGAAAAAACCGAGGAAATATCAACCGTGTTGGCCCAGGCAACGGCAGATGCAAAAAATGGTATGCCAGTAGTAGTGAACGCGATGATCGGCGCTACAGACTTTCGCAAGGGGTCCATATCCATGTAACAGGGCCCCCCTCATTGCTATCTGCCTCGGTATGCTGCAAAGAGCCGTTCGATGGCAACCGTGACTGGGAGATCTCCAGCTACCACCGAATGTTCTATTTGGGAGAAGCGCTTTCTGACAGCGTCATTCTCATAAAAATCAGCCCTCAGGTGCACATCTATCATCGAATGGAGCCATTCGAGGGATTGGGCCTTGCGACGTTCGAAAAAGATTTGGGACTTTTTGGTTTTTTCCTCAAATGCCCGGATCACCGCCCAGATTTCAGCGATGCCGGTTTCCTCGAGTGACGAACACGTATGGGCCCCTGTTTTCCAGCCTCGCGTGGCAGGTTGCAGGTAGGGCAGGGCCCGGTCCAGCTCTGCCTTGGCAACACCTGCCCTATGCGCGTTATCCCCATCGGCTTTGTTGACCACCAGTGCATCAGCCAGCTCCATCACCCCCCGCTTGATGCCCTGGAGCGCATCCCCGGCACCTGGGAGCATTAACAGCAGAAAAAAATCGACCATCGAACGGACAGTGATTTCGCTCTGGCCCACGCCCACGGTTTCGACAAACACCACGTCGAACCCGGCAGCTTCGCACACGATTAGCGTTTCGCGACTTTTCTTGGCAACCCCACCGAGGGCCCCGCCAGTAGGGGATGGGCGAATAAAGGCATTGGGATCGCAGGCCAGTCGCTCCATGCGCGTCTTGTCACCCAGGATGGATCCGCCGGTAATGCTGCTGCTGGGATCGATGGCCAGGACAGCCACCTGGTGACCCTGGCCGGTTAGCATGGTGCCCAGGGCGTCGACAAAGGTGCTTTTCCCCACGCCTGGTACGCCTGTGATACCCACGCGCAATGCATTGCCCGCGTGGGGAAGCAGCTGCTTCAGTACTGCCTGGGCTTTTTTCTGATGCGCAGATGCATTGCTCTCTACCAGCGTAATGGTCTGTGCCAAGACGGATCTGTCCCCGGATAGAACGCCTGTAACATGCGCGTCCACATCTAGCAGGGGCCGATGGATCGATGCTGGGTCAGCACTCGCGGTCGTATCCTGCTTACTATCAGCAGCCTGTCGGCTCGGATCTCTCGTCGTTTTTGCCATCGCCACATTCCCTCCAGCTCTTGACGTGTCGTGCCAGAGCCCACACCATCGAAACATGGCTTACTGGGAAAGACAATCCAATATCTCAGCTGTGATCCACATCTCGATTCGGCATTTTCATAAAACGACATCTGAGGGCTTACGGATAAGCGCTGAATGAATAGTACATCAGAGAGTGGTAAAGTGCCGTAGTGTAGCCCACGGGGGAGGGAACGCAATGGGCGGGCTCGGGTCAAAGTCACTACAAAGACCCCCCAAAGACTCTTTTTTGTGTGCGTTGTGCTTTCAAATAGCTCTCTTTTTTTTCTCAATTGAGCAGCATAGGACTTGTCGATTGCGAATTTTGTGTTTGAAAACTTCATCTCACACAAAGAAATGCAATTGTCGTTGCGGTCGATAATCAGATCGATTTGCGCGCCGTTTTCCCCCTGGGCTGTCGGCCTGACATACCAACTGCTCTCGACCGAGCCGACACCGCTCAAGCCCAATGCTTTCTTTATTTGCCCCACGTTTTCAAAGGCGTTTCCAGCCCAGGCAGACCAGGGTCGACCCTGTTGTTTGGCAATCCAGTATCCGGATTGTTGGCTATTGAATACGCTGCCGGGTGCGTTTTTAATCCACGTTTGGTAAAAAAATGGCGAGATATAAAAATCTTTATTCCGCCATTTCAGTCATTTGAGATGGCATTTTGGCGAAATATAGAATCCTTTAACTGGCCATTTTGGCATACATCATGATAGTTCCAAGCCGAGAGGTGTTCCCAATTGGATAACAAGCGCGTCCTTTCTTGAATCAAGCGAACAAGCGGTCCATCAGCTCTTCGCGGGATATTCCGAAATGCCTGGCTACGTCCCACAGCATGGCGTTGATCTTGCCGATGGTCAGCTGGCGGTGGCTGGGGATGGTGATGTGGTGCTGGCCGCGCTCCTCGGTGGTCAGACGCATGTGGCTGCCCACTTGCCGGGTCACCCGGTAGCCCAGGGGTCTGAGCACACGGATAATCTCCCGGGCTGAGAGATCCCGTGGACGCTTCATCGAGTGACGATTTCCTCTTTGACCACTTCCACAAACCGCAGCAAGACCGACCCCGGGGCGCAGCCCGCATCGAAGTGGCAGCAGACCGCATCGCAGATCTGTTCGCGCAGCTCCTCAATGGTTGCAGCCTCGGTGAATATGCAGGCAGCGAAGGACCGCGCTAGGTACGTGCCATCCTTGAGCTGCTCCACCATGAACTCGAATTTTGGATCGTCTGTCATCGACTATCTCCCAAGCCTCTCGATAATAGGCGCCAGCTTTGTTTCCGATCACCCTTGTGGTTACATCTTGCCGTTTCAGATGCAACAGGCGTGACCGCAGCTTTTTTTGAAGCTGCTAATTGGCTCTCGGCCCGCGGGCGTAAGAAACCTTTCTTCCTCTATGTTCATACGGTGAATCCCCATGCCCCGTACGCGCCACCCAGAACTTATTGGCAGCCATACGATGCGCGAGTCCTTACTCTGAGTCCTTCGAAGTGGTTTCCTCCGCGGTAGGTTCTTCAATAACAGCCGGTTCATCTAATGAGTTGGATTGGGCGTCGGGATCGATCGGCTCCAGGAATCTCGAACCGACCGGGAACCGCTTTTTGCCCGATTTTTTGAACGCGATCATCACTACCCCGTCTTTTACCTCCATCACTCGCCCGATACCAAAGTCCTGGGTCGTGTGCTGAATCAGATCACCTGCTTCCAAAACAACCTTTTTCGATTTTTGTCTTTTTTTCATATAGTAAGCGCTTTCATTGTCTTCTCGCCTCGAAGATACAGCCACGTACCGACGACGAAGTTCCGAGCCTTGTCGACCCTTAAACTATCTTTGCTTTCAAAGGTGAACGCCAGGACCGGCAGCTGTTTCTGTATAATAGTTGCGATTGTCTGCTCGCGCTACTATATTCTCACGAACGCGGGTTTTTAGCATTTTTACAGCCAGTTCTTGGGAAAAGATCGGGTTAAGAAAACGGCTGTTGGGCCGTTCATCAGTAACGGACCGTAAATATCCGAAAGGAACGGCCATGTGGAAAGAGAAGATCCTCCTGGTTGACGATGAGCCGCGGGTACTCGACGGATACCGGCGCCAGCTCAGAAACCACTACAACTTCGAAACCGCGGTCGGAGGACGGGAAGCTCTAGAAAAAATAGAAAGCAATGGCCCGTTTGCGGTGGTGGTCGCTGACATGCGCATGCCGGGCATGGATGGGGTGGAATTTCTCAAAGCAGTGAGGAAACAATCGCCTGAAACAGTGCGGATGATGCTGACGGGCAACGCGGATCAACAGACAGCAGTGATGGCGGTGAACGAGGGAAATATCTTCCGATTCATGACCAAACCCTGTCCTGCAGGCCAACTGATCACAACCCTGGCGAGCGGTATTCGCCAGTACAGACTGATTACCAGTGAAAAGGAATTACTCGAGCACACCCTGCAGGGGTGCATTAAAATGCTGACCGAGATTCTCTCCTTGACCGACTCAGAAGCGTTTGATCACGCCACCAAGGTCAGGAATTACGTCCAGCAAATCGCACCGGCACTGAAAACAAAAACCACCTGGGAGCTCGAGGCCGCAGCCACGCTCATGCCCATCGGCTTTGTTATCCTGCCTCCGGAATTGAAGACCAAGGTGCTGGAGAACAAGCCCCTTTCCCAGGCCGAATCCGAAATGCTATCCGAGGTGCCGGAAATCGGATATAGGTTGCTCTCCCACATCCCGAGGCTCGAGGCTGTCGCCGAGTATGTCCGGACCACGCTGACGAAGTTTTCGAAAAGCGGCGCGGACGCCAATGCGCCGATCCCCGATGATATCTCCTTTGAAGCCAACATGTTGAGTGTCATCTCCGCCCTGGTTGAGCTCGAGTCAACAGGCAGACCCATTGCCGAAGTCCTCGATATCATGAGCAAGGGCCAGTACAATCAGCAGATTCTCTCTGCAGCCCAGGACGTTCTGCTCAACAACCAGGAGCTCCGCGGTGGAAAGGCGGCCTTACTGGATGCCCGTATCAAGGACATTGCGATTGGGGATATTCTCCGAAGTAATGTGGATACTGAGGACGATAGGCGGCTGCTCACCGCAGGTACCCGGATTACGGTCGCGTTTCTCGAACGGATCAACCGCTACCACAGGCTTATCGGTATCAAAGAACCCATACGAGTCGTCCGCTGGACAGCTGAATAACACTTAGAAATCCCTCACTGTCCATACCTCAAAGCCCTCTTCATTGAAAATGTAATCCGAGACAAACTGAACGATAACAGAGCGATTGCTATCTATATAAAGCTCGTAGTTGAACACTTTTCCGGTAAAGGTATGAATGACAGTGCCGTCCATTTCCTTTACATAGAGCTTGTCCCAGTAGTACTCGCACTCCCCGTCGACGATGACCAGGTAGCCGTTATCGCCCGGGGTTGGATTGATGATCACCGACTCGTTTACGTTGTCTGGATACCCGTTGGGGTAGCCCGGGGTTTGATAGGTGGAATGCCAGCTTGCGTACGGTCCGTAAATCTCATAGTCGTCGTTTGTCTCTGTTTGGCAGTTAATGAATTCATTGTCCCGCATATAAATATTAGGATGTGAATAGCTGCCAAACCTTTGCGTATAGATGCCAGTGGAGGTGTTGAGGAACGTATTGTCAAAAACGTGAAGCTCAAAGGCATCATTGCTGTAAACATCGAAGTCTATACCGCCGTTATTACTTGCAAACGTACATCCTTCAATGTTGAAGTTCCTAGTGCCGATATCCGGGGAAATGGGATAGATATGCACAAGGCCATCGAACCAGGTATCGATCAACTCAATATTGTTGATACCGTGACTGAACGTGGCTGAATTTTCTACTTCACAGCCATCGACAGTGATATTCGTGCCCTCTACGGTCAAGTGTCCATCAATGATCAAGTTCTCAAGGGTAATGTAGCTGGAATCCAAGATGTCGAATTTGCCGACCACAATTGGCTTGTCTGTCGGATCATATGCGACGAGCCGTATCATGTTTTTATTTTGGATGAGCACTTCCCAAATAGGGTCGTTGTATTCGTCATAGGTGCCGGGCCAGATCATGATCTTGTTTCCCGCTCTTGCTTCGTTAACAGCTGCCTGAATCGTGTCAAAAGACGATGGCCCTCCCCATGGATCACCCACGGTCAGAAGCCTCCCTGATGCGCCAAGGGCAATGGATTCGAACCCGAAGAACATACCCAACACGATTGCAAACAAATAGATGCGTTTCATTCTTTCTCCTTTCAAATGAGTTGCGGCAGCCGTTTATGAAAGAACCATGCCAAGGCCGGTACAGTGTATGCTGATGGGTAACATCCCACATTCCTCCTTTGAAAAAGGGGCTAGTACTCGGTCAAGTGAATCATGTTGGGTAAAATGCCTCCCCCTTTGAAAAAGGGGGCTGGGGGGATTTCGTCAATATTTCCAAAGCATTTGGAAATCCCCCTTCCCCCCTTTTTCAAGGGGGAATTTGCTATCTTCACCCGACAAGATACGTTTGACGTAATACTAGGGGGATGTTCAAACGCAAGTGGACTGAGGTCACCTGACAAGAAAGTTACTCAAAAAGGCACCTGGCCCGTTGAAAGTTACGTAACCCTTATTAGATCGGCATTTGGATGGTAAATGTGGATCCTTTACCAGGCGTGCTGTCTGCGCGGATCGCACCGTCGTGGAGTTCAACCACGTGCTTGGCAATAGCCAGGCTCAAGCCCTGGCCCCGGTGGTGATGGGTCACGTCTTGAACCGCGAATTCATCGAAGATGCTATGCATCCATTGCGGATCAATGCCTGCTCCTTGGTCCTCAACCCGAATGACACACGCGCCGCCCTCTTCTTTGGCAGAAACCTGGACCGGACCCCCGTTTTGGGAGAACTTTGCAGCATTGTGCAGCAGGTATCCGAGCACCATGTCGAGCATGTCCCAATCCGCGGTCACCGTGAGGTCCTCTGGGATTTCTGTTTTATAAACGGCTTCGCCTTCAGGGGGCAGCAGCTTGGCCGTTGCGGCAATTGCCTTTTGCACGCGGTCTGACACGGGTTCGGATCGCTTTAGCAGCTTCTTCCCTGTCTTGAGCTCGCACAAAAAAGAGGTTTTTCGAACAAATTCCAACAACTGGTTGCCGCTCTGGTAGATGAGACCTGCGCAGTTTCGCGCGTTCTCACCGAGACTCATATCCTCCTTGAGCAGCTCGGAAAGACCGATGATACCGCTAAGGGGGGTTTTTGTTTCATGGGAAAACAGGGTGAGGAGATCGCCCTTGATTTGATCCACTTCCTCGGCGCGCTTGAGCCTTAAAAACACCTCTACTTTGGCTTTTAATTCCTCAAAATCAAAGGGCTTTGTTACATAGTCATCAGCCCCTACCTCGTATCCCTTGAGTCGCTCCTCCACAGAGTCCTGTCCAGAGACCAGGACGATCTTTGTAAACCTGAACCGCGCATCACCTCGGATGCTGCGGCAGGTTTCGTATCCGTCAATACCCGTCATTACGATATCCAACAACACGAGATCCGGATGAAACGGTTGAATCACTTCGAGGGCTTCTTCCCCTGAGTTTGCGGTCTTGAGGTCATACTTGCTGCCCAAGAGGCGATGCATGATATCTGTATTTCGCGCATCGTCGTCAACTGCCAATATTCTATACTTTGACTTCATTGCGCCTCCCCTTTGCAACAACGCTTCCGAGCAGATTCAATCGGCCTGCCGACCGCGTCTCGCATACTCTAAGTCTGACTTAGATAGGCAGTTTTTCAACTTGATGCGTACATATTTTATGAGTTGTGGACGTGTCGGAATGGCGCAGTGCTATCCGGGTGCGCACCACCCACGGATCCTCTGGCATATTGGGAACGATGGCAGTTGCGATTTCAAAGGGCCGGGCAGTGCCAGACCCGGGCATGTTGATGAAAAATTTAATCGCAATGCGATTTGTTTCTGTGGGTAAGTGGAGATCCTGTAGGCCGGTGTCGAGTAGCGAGGCGCTCTTTAAAAACGGCCGAATGTCGACCGACTTCAGCTGATGCTTTTTAGTGCGATTGACGAACAGTGACTCGGCAGCGAGGAGATGCGCGATGCCCTGTGCAACCCAATTGCGAGGTGCGGCAACCAGGGCGATGTACTCGGCCCCGGTGATCTGTTTCGAGAGCGACGGTGCGCCCGGATCGAGCGCCTGAACAGCGACAAATGCCATGTCCGGGGGCACGGCTTGCCCGAGTCGGTCTAGGATCTCCGCTTCACCGGGCGGGTCGATGAACTGTACGTCCAAGGGTTCGCAGAGCCCTGAAATACCGAGCGGCAAGGGTGGTGCGCTCTCTATTTTGGGCTTGGGGTGAAACCCCCTGGTGTAGACCAGGTCGAGGCCTGCGCGGCGCAGGCTGCGGACGATATGTCGCATGGTATCCAGATGCCCGATAAATGCATGTCTCCCCCACTTGGCAAAAAACAACCTGTATCGCATTGCCCCGGCGTCCTTAATGATGGCCGAAGCCCTTGGCGCGCGCGTGGCCGGCACTGACGGCCGAGATGGGGTGCTGCTCTGTATTATGGATCGCGGCATCTGCAGGGGCAGATCTGCCATGGGACAGGCCATACCGCAGCCATGGCAAATCGTATGGATGCGATCTCCTTTCTCGGGGGTGTATCTCCCGCACTGGGGCGTGGGTTTGTGGGTACGTGCACGCTGCCGTTCTGAGGCGAGGAATGCTGGATCAATGCCCACGTCGATGTGATCCCACGGCACCCCGGCCTGCTGTGGGATTTCATCGCACATGGCCTGGACATCGATATCGGCGAGGATGGGATCCCATACCGAGGCCTTGAACATCTCAGTCCACCCATCAAAGCGGGCGCCCTGATCCACTGCCCGCTCGAGTAGGGGTGCGATGGTGATATCAGCGCGGCTGAGGATACCCTCGAGAACAGATAATTCAGGCGCATGCACGCGCAGCTCGATGCGCGCCCGTTTGGCAAGGTCTTTAAGCAGGGCATGCTTGGCGCGAATCTCTTCAAGGCCGATCATGGGATCCCGCTCGAACGGGGTAAACGGCTTTGGCACAAAGGTCGAGACCGAGACCACAACCCGCGGCCGCCGTCCGCGCAAGCGCTTTTGACCCAAGGTGCAGAGCTGCTTGGCCAGATCGATGATGGCCCCCACGTCCGCGTCTGTCTCGCTCGGCAGGCCGATCATGAAGTAGAGCTTCATCCGCGTGAAGCCCCCGTCGAAGAACCGGGCAGCAGCGTCCAATAGATCGGCCTCTGTGACATTTTTATTGATCACATCCCGAAGCCGCTGGGTACCAGCTTCCGGGGCCAGGGTGATGGTACCTGCCCGCAGGCGACTGAGTACCTCGACCACGTCATCGGGGAGCCCATAGGCCCGCAGGGAGGGGACTGAAAGAGAGACCCGCTCTGGCGTGAGGGTCTGACCGAGGCTTGAAACCATCGGCCCAATATCGCTGTGATCGGCCGTGGATAGGGCAGCCAGGGATATTTCATCAGACCCGAGGCAGCGGATCGCCCGCAGGGCCGACTGCAAGGTGGCCTGCGCATCTCTTTCTCGTACGGGACGATTGAGGAATCCAGCCTGGCAGAAGCGACACCCAGCCGTGCATCCCCGGGCCACTTCGATGCTGTACCTGTCGAACACGGCTTGCACAGTCGGGACAGGGCCGAACCCGGTGGGATGGTGACCGAGCGCGTCCACCCGGGCTCGCCGGGCAGTGGGCCCTGGGGGTTTACTAACGACCATGCGCTGGGCGGCCAGATCCCATTTGCGCGCGAGCAGCCCTGGGGAAAACACAGCTGGCAATCCATGCAGGTGCTCGATCGTGCGGCTGCGGGAGAGCCCTCTTTTTTTACAGGCAAGTGCCTGGTTCAATAGCTCGGGCAGGGCCTGTTCCCCATCCCCCACGAGGCAGAGGTCGACAAAAGGAGCAATGGGTTCTGCGTGGGTCGCTACCGGGCCGCCCACAATCACCAGGGGATCGCCGGCCTGTCGGGCGTCAGCGCGCCTGGGAATCCCCCCCAGGGCCAGCATTGCCAGCATGTTGGTATAGCAAAGCTCGTATTGAAGGGAGAATCCGACAATGTCGAAATCCCTCAGGGGACTGGCCGACTCCAGGGACACGAGGGGCACCCCATGTCGAGTTAACGCAGCCTCCAGATCCGGCCAGGGCATGAAAACCCTTTCTGCAGATAACCCGGGAAGCCCGTTCACAATCTCATAGAGGATGCTAATCCCCATGTGGCTCATCCCGATTTCATAGATATCTGGAAATGCCAGTAAAAGGCGGAGATCCGCGGCCGAGGGGGTCTTTACCGCGCCGAATTCTCCGCCCACATAACGCCCGGGGCGCTCGACCTGGAGGAGGAATGGCGCATAGGGATGGGTAAACATGACAAAGACGTGCTTACCACAATCAGCTGCAAGGAATCTCGCCTATTTGATCACATATGGCCTAAGGGAGGGGGCTACTTGTTGCCCGATGTCAGGGAGAACGTGGGATCCATCACTGCCCGCTTGAGCCGTTGGACGCGGACCCGGTACTGACCGGCCGGGTGCTTGCGCAGGTATTCGTCGATCATTCGCATGGCACCGCGGCGGTCGTTTGACTGGTATCGACCGAGCACGACCCGATACCGGGCTTCATCCACGCGGGGATGTCGGGGTTTGGCCTGAATAAACGCCAGCAAATCCCGCTCTGCATCTCCCCAGCTCTTACTCATATCCTGGTGGAGGGCACCGCGCCATAACCGAGCTTCTGGCTCGTAGATACCGCCGGGAAAGGTTCTGAGGAATTGATTGAAGCAATGCAAGGCATCCCGATGGGCGCTCTCCCGCCCGTCGAGTTCGCAGAGTGAGTAGTACGCTTCCTCCCGCAGGGCTCCCCCCCGAGGCGACGCCACATACGCGGTGAACGCTGCCCGCGCCCGGGACAGATCCCCGAGCTGATCCATGGACAGCCGACCCACTTCGTAGCGGGCGTTCTGGGCAATGGTCGAACCAGGTACTTTTTCGACAATTCGGTCAAACGTAGACGCTGCCTTGGCATACTGTCCAGACGCGGCATAGCATTCTGCGAGCAGGGACAGGCCATTGACCAATCGGCGGCCGTTCAGGGTTTCGAGAGCGCGTTCGAGCAGTCCGATCGCGTACGGAATATCCCCGGCCGCCATTGCAGCCCGGGCGCGCTTGAAGAGGTTCCACTGTGTGGCGGCGCTGGTCCGTGCCGATGCCTTGTTGCGGCTGAATCCCCTTCTTTTAGATGCGGAGACTGGCACGTTTGGCTCGGGGATTGCCTCAAACATAACTTTGGGCGCCATGTTAAATTCTATTTTTCCACTATCTGCCCGGTCAGAGACGCTGCCGACCACCGGATCCATGCCAGGGGATGTCAAGCGATAGGTGAACGGGCCCGAAGGCAGGCGCACGGCCAGCGGGGTTGTCCCGACCACCCGGCCGTCTACTTCGACTTTCACTCTTTCAGGGCTACCGTCGAACCGAACCAGCCGGGTTAACTCTTCGGGATATCGCAACGCAGTGTGCATTTCGGCAGCCAGGCGTCGGTGGTCATCAGAAAGCAGGAGCAGAGATCCATCGCCGGGCAGGGCAACCAACTCTCCGCTGGCGACATTGACGGTTCGTGGCTCGCCACTGAGCGCAACCACCTCGACGCGCCCCTCTAGCACACCGACCCGGGTCTTGCCCTGGGGCTGTACCTCGACGGTGAAAACCGTTCCTTTGACCCGAACCAGTGTGTCGGGCGTCTTAATTTCCATTACTTTCCCGAGGGCGCCGTCAAAGTCCACGGCAACGCGACCCGCCTCGAGGTTCATGGCAACATACGTATCAGTGGCCGATGTGATCTCCCACTGGGTCTCGCCAAACATGGCCACCCGGGCGATCGAACCGATGCGAAAGCTGAATCGGGCGTCTTTGGAGACCGAGACGCGCGTGCCCGTTGCCACCTTGAAGTGTCCTTTTCCCAATGTGGCGTCGCTGTTGACGTGGACCGTTCCTTCGTGGCGATCGATAAGACCCTTGTAGACAACCCGCGGTAGGGCCATAGATTCAGTAGTATTTGCCCCATCTGACGGTTGGGTTGCCGGCTCGGTCATTACCCGAGGGAATACGAGCATTCCGGCCAAAACCGCGACCGCACCCGCTGCCCCAAGCGCGAGTCCAAGCGACCACCTAGTTGGGGCTCGCCTTGCAACTGGACGTATTTGCGATCGGTTGGTCTTTTCGTTCACAACCGGGATCAATCGGTTATAAATCGCTTGCTTTTGGCTTTTATCGAGGTACGAAATCTCGTTGGCCCCAGCCTCGATCAGCTCAAAATGCCGAGCGATCTCTCGGCAGGCTGGGCAGCGCTTGAGATGAACGTCCAACCGCGCGCGTTGAACAGCGCCGATATCGGCACGCCGAAGCATATCGCGCCTAACGGTCCGGCATTCGACCGAGCCCCGCCTCATTGTTTCTTCTCCTTAGCCAAAATCTTTACAATTTCCCTGCGAGCGGACTGCAACCGGGATCCCACTGTCGAAACAGACGACCCCAGTAGCTCTGCGATTTCCTCCAGGGAATACCCTTCATATGTGTATAAGATGAAGGTTTCTCGCTTCTTTAGGGTTAATTGGTCTAGAACTTCATATATTTGTTGCTCAATGTTCAGTCGCTGTTCAGGGTTATAATCGACAAATTGAGGCTGAACTTTGCTCGCATCATTAACCGCTGTACCGAGTCGACGGTATCGCTTGCGAGATCGAATTTCCTGTCTGGCCACGTTTACTGTAATGCGAAACAGCCAGGTAGTGAATGCTGATCGCCCACGAAATCGACCTAAAGAATTGAAAACATTAAGAAAAACAAGTTGTATCAGGTCGTCCACATCCGCCCCAGGGCCGAGCAATAGGCTCAGGTGTCGATAGACGCCGTCAACGCACTCCTCGAACAGGGCTCTATATCCGTCTTCGTCTCCCTCCTGGCATCGGGCCACGATGGTTCTCATTCGATCGGCCTTGGTGGACTGGGCCGGGGCAATGCCGATTCTCTCTAAGATACCAATCTGCACGGGCTTTTCTCCACTAAATGCAGCACCCTTTGAATTGTGCTCCCTAGTATTAGTCGCACCTTGCCCCTTGGATTTATGAAACGGTTTATTAGAGATGAGAGACATTTTTTTCAATCCACAATTGCAATCCTAACCCGACAATCGGCAATACACAATGCTGGCGGTATATCTCCACCCCGATCGAATCTGCCATCACTTCCCGTATCAGGGGAACACCAACGCCGCCGTTCATATACACGCCGAGTGGGCCGTAAATGCGATAGGATGCCTCAACGCGCGCCTGTACCCAGGGATCGAAGTACATGTAGGTGTGTTGCCGGTTCAGGGAGGCGACCGAAACGCGATAGATAGAAAACCCGGTGGACAATCCAGATAAAATGGTCAGGTGCCATCGGGCTCGGGATATGGCTGCAAACCCGAACATCAGATTCAGCGGAACGTGGCTCACGGTCAGCTCGACCCGTTCGGTAGTGTCGGGGATTTTAATATCAAAGCGGCCCGTACCGATCCAACCCGCACTAAAGGCAGCCACAAACCTGGGGCCGAGCAATCCCTGAATCGACGCCTGGGGTCCGGCCAGCAAATCGCTGATCTGCGTCTCTCCTACGCCCAAGTATGCCAATTCAAACCCTGCCGATAAATAGCGCAGGGACGGGATGGCCTGGGTTCTTTTTGACCTGGGCATGGCCACGCCACCCACAGCCGGCGGCTCCACGATGGCCAGGCCAGCACCCAGGGGGGTCTGCTCGGTTTTTGAATCCAAGTAGGGGCGAATCACCTCCTCGATCATGAGGGCTATGGTCCACGCGGTCGCACTCGGGTCCGGGCCTTTTGGCAGCTCGCGGATGAGATCTTCATCGCTCTCCCCTTCGAGATAATCGACTGCCACCAGAATTTCCTCAGGCGATGTGGCCGTGAGGTGGACGACCCACCAAGCGTCTGTTTTATGAGTGGCCGGTGACATACCGTTTGGACAGCCGTTATGATTGGGTATGGTCTGTGCTTCAGCTTGGATCGGTGCATTTCGATCCGGATCCGGTCCTTCGATGGGAGGGCTGGGGGGCTTTGCGGAGGATAGGAGCACGGCCACACTACGTTTGCACAGGCGCAGCCGAAGGGTTTCAGCCAGCAGGTTCGCCTCTGTTGTAAGCGTCATGTCGTGTTCAATAAAGAGGCAGAACGCGGCGCTGCATTTCTCTTGGTTCGCCGCTGCCTCAGCTCTACTTTGAATCGGCATTGCCGTGAATAGAAGGACGCCCCCAAGAAACCAACTGCGGCTCATAAAATGATGTGAGGTATTTTTTTTTCGATGTGTCACCATTTACCAATCCTATTTATTTTACTAGATTTTTAGATAATTAGAACGTTAAAACCGCAAAAAAGGGGAATGGTTGGCACAACAAGTAAAGATTGAACCGCCGGGCACCGTACACCTCATCGGCATCTGCGGCACTGGTATGGGAACCTTGGCCGGGCTTCTGACAGCGCGGGGATATGTGGTCACTGGATCGGATATCCATGCGTATCCACCTATGAGCGATGTGCTCAGGCGCCTCGGCATCTCTGTGATGCAGGGGTTTCGGCCGTCAAACCTCGACCATCGGCCCGACCTGGTGGTCATTGGCAATGTGTGCCGCAAAGACAACCCAGAGGCAGTGGCAGCGAACCAGCGAGGCCTGGCCATTGCGTCCATGCCGCGCGCCATCTGCGACCTGTTTCTGCGCTCAAAGCGCCCCATCGTCATAACGGGTACCCATGGCAAAACAACGACCACGGCCTTAACCGCCTTCTTGCTGCAAAAGGCGGGAAAAGACCCCTCCTTTTTCGCCGGCGGCGTGGTCGAGGATTTCCGAGCTGGATATCACCTCGGTAACGGTCAATGGTTTGTCATCGAGGGGGATGAATACGACAGCGCGTATTTTGAGAAAACTCCCAAATTTTTATCATATGCCCCTGATTGTGCAGTGATAACTTCTGTGGAACACGACCATATTGACATTTATCCCACGTTTGATGCATACAAGGCAGCCTTTGCAGCGCTCATCGAGATGGTGCCCCGTTCTGGTATGCTCGCGCTCTACGCTGGAGATGCCGTGGCCGCAGCCCTGGCGTCCAACGCATCGGCTAATGTCGTGCGATATGCGGTGCAAGGGGATCCGGTATCGATCGAAGTTGAGGTTGAAGCGGTCATAACAGGTCAGCAGACATTCGACCTTCGGATAGGCAGTGAGACCAGCGGCAGGTGGACCACCCCGCTCTCGGGTCGGCACAACCTGCGCAACACCCTGGCCGCGGTGGCGCTTTGCCATCTCGGCGCAGGTGTGCCGCTCGATACACTGAAGCGGGCGCTGCCAGCATTTCGGGGCGTGCGTCGGCGCCAGGAAATCATCAGCACTGGCGGCGGTGTGACCATTTACGATGACTTTGCACATCATCCAACAGCTGTGGCCGAGACCCTATCTGCCCTCGCGTACCAACCAGAAAGAAGGGTAAAGGGCCGTCTTATGGCGGTTTTTGAGCCGCGCTCGGCCACGGCGTGTCGCGCAATTCACCAGGCGGCGTATGTGCGAGCGTTCGACGCCGCGGACCAGGTGATCATCGCGCCGCCCGGTCGGAACGTGCCCGAAACCGACCGCCTCGACACCGATGTGCTGGCATCCCACATTCAAGCGCGCGGCATTCAGGCCACGGCTGCACGGTCCCTCGATGATGTCTTGACCCAAATACGCAACTGGGTAGCACCCGGAGACAGGGTTGTGCTTTTATCTAACGGCGATTTTGGCGGGCTTGCAACCCAGCTTAAACAGGCATTGTCATGAGCCTTACAGACCGAGAACTCGACGAACTGCTGCGCGAAACCAGGGGGGTTGCGCGCGAGGCAGGGGCCCTCCTCCTCGAAGGGCTTACAAAGCCGAAACAAGTGACCTTCAAAGGCGCCATCGACCTGGTGACCCAGTACGACCTGCGCGCTGAGACCCTCATTCGGGAGCGCCTCGAGGCGCGATTTCCCTACATCGGCATGCTCGCAGAGGAGAGCGAACACGCGGGACAGGGCGATGGCGGGACCGATAAGGCGCAGCGGTGGATCGTCGATCCCCTGGACGGCACGACGAATTTTCTGCACGGGCATCTGTTTTTTGCCGTGTCCATTGGCCTGGAAGACGAGGGGGCTCTCGTCGCCGGGGTGGTGGAAATGCCTGCACTCGGGCTCACCATGTGGGCCCGACGCGGCGGCGGTGCCTTTTTAAACGGCGAGCCGGTCCGCGTGTCCAGCACGCCCCGCATCAACGCTTCCCTCCTCGCCACCGGGTTTCCCTACGACAGACAGCGCGTGGCAGACGACAATACAAAAGAATTCATCGCCTTTATGAAGCGCGCCCAGGGCATTCGGCGATGTGGCGTGGCAGCGATCGACCTGGCCTTTGTTGCCCGCGGCATCTACGATGGGTTTTGGGAACCCAAACTCTACCCCTGGGATATTGCCGCTGGCATTGTGTTGGTTCAGGAGGCAGGCGGACACACTACCGACTACACGGGAGGACCCGTCAATATCGAGGAGGGCTGGATAGTTGCTTCAAACGCGATCATCCATCCAGAAATGCTGGCGATACTCAAAGCCGTGCGGGGTTATTAAGGCTATATCAAGCGAATGGAGAGGTATTACTGGCGGTATCCGCTGATTCGGCCCGTCTCACCACCATCAGGGTGACGTCGTCGCTCGTGGTAAACCCGTTGAGGGATTTTATAACACTGTCCTTTATCGCTTGCGCTGAACCGCTTCCGCACGCTTCGAAAACGGTCCTGAGTCTTTCGTCACTGTACATCTCGCCATTGGCATCCGTCGATTCAACGATACCGTCGGTGAACAGCAACATCGCATCTCCTGGCGCCAAAGTGAGGCTGTCAACCCGGTTCATCCCTTCGATGTCGTCAGCGATGCCGAGCCAGATACCGTCGGTTTCGATGCACACCACTTCGTCAGTCTGTTTCCGATACACCATGATGTCCTGATGGAGTCCGGAATACAGTATGGCTCCGTTGGATTCAAATGACATAATGGTGAGTGTCATGTACTTCATTTCTCCCAACTTAGAAATGTTGGCGTAGATGGTTCGGTTCACCCACGAAAGAATTTGATCCAGTGTCATCTCACCATGCTTATCGAGGGCCGTTCGAATGGCGGTCTGCACCATCATCATCACCAATCCGGCGGGAACGCCGTGGCCGGAAACGTCACCGATGACGAGCCAGTTTTTTCCGTGGACATTGATCACATCGTAGTAGTCTCCTCCCACTTCATCGGCCACGTCCATATATCCTGCAATTTCGTAGCCCGGGATATCAGGCGATTTCGGTAGCAGCACGGTCTGGATTTTTTTGGCTAGCTCCATTTCTCCCCAGAGGGCGTTCCTGGCCTCTTCGATGATGTCCTTTTGTGCTGCGATTTCGTCCCTCTGTTTCACGACTTCCTCGGTCCGCCGCTGAACGATTTTTTCAAGCCTGATCTTGCCCTGACGAAGACGTCTCGTGGTCAAAAGAATCCCGCCGAACAGCAGTGCAAAAAACATCAGCACGTACAGTGCATACGCCCACACGGTGCGATACCATGGCGGCCGAATCGCGAACTGGTACGATGCTACTTCACTCAGCGTTTCGTAGATATTCCTGGCGCGAACGGTGAACGTGTACGACCCTTCCGGAATATTGGTGTATTCTTTTCTGGTTCGCTTTGACCATTCACTCCACCCTTTGTCAAAACCCTCTAGGCGGTATTGGTAGACGGTCTCCGGTCCGCTCTCGAAGAACGGCGCCGAATACTCGAATGAGATGGCGTTTTCTTCGTATTCGAATGTGGGCTTCATGGATTCGGGTTGGCGGTTTGTCCATTGCCGGTAGTGAGACGCTCGCCGAGATGCGGGATCGAAATAGGCGCCCCAGAACACATCTCGTCCGAGATTGGTCCGGACGTTGCGAATAACAGCGCGATATGCCGTATCATAGTTTTTCTTGACCGCTGGATCGTATCTATAGAGCACCTGCATCGCGCCGAACCAGATGACACCGTCGTCGTCGATTCTGGCGTAAGAGGACTCGTTCGACACGGCGCGGAACGGGCGATTCTCCGCCTCGTAGGCCCCGCTCGGATGGCGCGTCACGATGCCATGGGTGGCGAGGGGGAAAACCACCCATTTGTTCTCGCCGTACACTTCCATAACACTAATACCGCTCGACGGGTTCTCGAACGCGCTCTCAAACGCTTGATGCGGTTCAAATTGAATCC
The DNA here is from genome assembly GCA_030065855.1 of Myxococcota bacterium. Lineage (GTDB taxonomy): Bacteria > Myxococcota_A > Polyangia > JAAYKL01 > JAAYKL01 > JASJCT01. Next base: position 51,658 of record JASJCT010000042.1, on the reverse strand, counting down.
CCTCGGGGCGAGGCATTTCGTCTCCCATATACTGGTAGATACCCTTGCCTGTGGTAACGAGAATTCGCTCACCGTCGACCACGACTTGGAGTTGCGAATTTCCTGGCAGTCCGTTTTTGTCCGTGAGGCGGACGATTTCGAAATCTGCGGGATCCTCAGATTTGAACCGGACGAACATCAGGCCTGAAAGGAGCGTGGACAACCACAGATTTCCATCTTGATCCTGGTCGATGTCCCGAATGGTGTTTTTTATCCCTTCCATTTTTCCGTCGTACTCGAACGCGATTGCTGATGGAACTGTGTCACTCTCGGAATCGTCGTTCCGATACCGGAGAATGCCCAATCCGCCACCGCTCACCTCAGCGATGCCGAGGAAAATCACGCCTGGGAATCGGGACGACCTTTTCATGGCATAGGCGACCGGTGTTTTTGGTATCGCCGCTACATTTTTTTCCCGCCCGTCCAGGCGAAGTAGGTTTTTGGATCCAATGAGCAGTGTATCGTTCACCGTCAAGAAGCTCCACGTGTATGGTATGGGCGGCTCTACCAGAGGCGTGAAATCGTATTTGTCGTCTTCGATAGAAAGCTCATAGGGCTTGAGTCGAACTGCGCCGCTGGCAATGGTTCCCGTGTAGATCTCGTCCTTGAATCTCGTGATGGTGTTCACAGAGCCCGGTAGGCCCGAGTTTTTTCCGTAGAAACTCAAAGGCGAGCTCACCTCGATGTGGGCGATGCCCCCTTGCATGCCAGCCCACAGATTACCGAATCGATCGCAGTGAAGTGAAAACACGGTGTCTTTGGCCAGTCCCCGATTGGTGTTGACAATGCGGACGAGTCGACCATCGGTGCCGAGCACGACGATGCCACCCGTGATCGTGCTGATGGCAACTGCATCATCTGAAATCGGCGTCATCTTGTAGGCCCTATGGCGTTTGATGTAGTCGTTGGCCTGGTTCGGGAACGCAACGACGCGAACAGTCCCATCTGGTTCTAGCGGCGTATCCACCGAGAAAAGAAGCAGGCCTTTTTTGCTTGAATAGAGCAGGATTTGGTTCCCATCGGGAAACGGGTAGCCTCGGACCACGCCGAATTCGTCTTGCATAAACCGAACGCCAGTCATTGGTGTCCGATCGCCTTCAGAGATCCGCTCCAGTCCCGATGCAGTGTGCAGGTAAATATTATCGTTAAGCGCGACGGCACAGTCCTTCGCTCCCGTGGGAATCACGGTCATCTGATCGCCGTGCCATCGAAATGTCCGGTCAACAGTGACGTAATACACGCCGTGGGTTGTGGCGAACACATACCAGACGTCTTTGAATTCTCGATAGTCCGGAGGAATTTCGTCGACAATAGAAATGTACTCCATCTTTCCATCTCTATCTGTCGCGAGGTAACCGAGCTCCTTGATGCCACCGACAAAGATCTGGCCGGCTTTGCTGATGGCCATGGATCGGATCACTGTCTTGTCGCCGATTTCAATGTGCCGCCAATTCGTGCCGTCGTATTCGTGAATCCCCGATGTGGTGCCGAAATAGAGAATCCCACGGGTGTCTTCAATAATGGTCCACACTTGAGCGTGGCCTTGGTATTCCTCAGGGGAGAAGTTGCGGATAAAGGGCTCTCCGATTTCCAGAGTAGCTGCTGCTGCTGCATTGCAGAGCAAAACCGTGCCGGCCAGTGTTAGACAGAGGCATCCGCGTAGGATTCGAAGACGAGACACAAAGAAATCCATTATGGAATAAGTATGGACAGAAAACTCGGGGACTCAAGTGTTCGATTTTGGTCTATCGTTTTGGAACGCTATTGACCAGCACATACCCACCTCTTGTAAAACTTATGGCTCGCCAGTTGAGAGAGGTGTAATATTGCACAAATAACGGCAAAACTATAAGATTTACAAAGAAATCAACGCAAGGATCTGTATGCCGGAACAAAGGACACGAATATGTACAGAATATCAAAATCGATTTTGTTCTATTTATTGGTAGCATCTCTCACAATCCATACCGCATGCGGTGGCGACAGCGGATCTAATACCGATACTGAGACAACCACCGGTTCAGACAGCGACACGGATACGGATACTGACTCAGATACTGACTCAAGCACGGATACGGATGCGGACACGGACACGGATACGGACACCGACACCGATACTGATACGGACACCGACACCGATACGGACACGGACACCGATACGGACACCGACACCGACACCGACACCGATACGGACACCGACACCGACACAGACACCGACACAGACACCGATACGGACACCGACACAGACACCGATACGGACACCGACACCGATACGGACACTGGTACTGTAGACGGCAAGTACAAGTGGCACACGTTTTCTGGAACCAGTGCCTTTGATCATATGTCCCGAGCCGTGGTGGATGCAGCAGGCAACATCTATTTGCTCGGAAATATATTTGAAACCTGGAATGGCCCGAACGGTGAACCACCACTGAATGCCCATTCCGGTGCTATGGATCTTTTTGTCCTCAAACTGAATTCAAAGGGCACCTATCTTTGGCATACGTTTTATGGAGCTTATGGTGATGATGGGTATAGCAATGTTCGGCCTTATTCTCTTTCCATTGATGACAGCGGATATCTCATCGCAGCAGGTTCTTCTGAAGATTCCTGGAATGGACCGAACGGCCAAAATCCAATAAACCCTCATTCTGAAAAAAGAGAAAATGGCTTTATTCTTAAATTGGATTCTGATGGTACGTATATCTGGCATACATTTCATAATCCATCTTCGCAGATACGCCATACAATTGATAAGGTTGGTAATATCCTCATTATTGGCTCTGGAATGACTTGGAATGGCCCAAACGGACAAGATCCACTAAATCCACATGCAGGATCTATCGATCCATATACTGGAGTTACCGATGTCTATATTTTGAAAATGGATTCTGCAGGCGTGTATCAATGGCATACGTTTCACGGAAGTACGAAATTCGACCATGGGTATAAAATCGTTTCCGATGATGACAACAATATCTATGTGCAAGGAATCTCTACGACTTCATGGAATGGTCCTGACGACCAGAATCCGCTGCACAGCCACAGTGAAGATGGTGATGACTATCATGACTTTTTCGTCTTAAAGTTGGATTCAAACGGGGCATATAAATGGCATACTTTCTATGGGGCAAATTACGATGACTATGCATCATGTATTGCCTTAGACAGGACAGGAAACATCTTTCTCACCGGATTTTCTCCTTCTGTCTGGGAAGGTTCTGGCGGCCAAAGTCCACTAAACGATTTCTCTGAAAGAGAAGATAGTTTTGTTCTCAAATTAGGCTCAGACGGCGCATACAAATGGCACACCTTCTATGGTGCTCCTGGCAATGACTACGGTACAGGATTGGCTTTAGACGATAACGGGGATGTATTTATTGGAGGCCGCTCTGAGAACTCGTGGACTGGACCCGCCGGCCAAGCGCCCCTGATCGAGTTCTCCGAAGACGGGGACGAATCTAACGGCGAAGAAGCAGATGCTTTTGTTTTAAAGTTGGATTCAAATGGAGGGTATTCGTGGCATAGTTTCTACGGTTCGACTGACAAAGATCAAGGAGCAAACATTACAATAGATGCAGCTGGAAATATTATCGTCGTAGGAACTTCTGACAGTCCTTGGACTGGGCCGAGTGGTCAGCATCCGTTGAATGCGTTTTCGGCCCACAGAGACATCTTTGTTCTCAAGCTAGTTGACTGATCCCACATATCAATTCATAGGATTAGACTGATGTTAAGCCCCCTTTGATCAGTCCACCCATATCTGACAGTTCGTACCCCTCATTCAGGGGTAACTATAGGAGGGACTATCCGCCTATTCTTTCTGTGGCAAGGGTGTGGATGGCGTCCAGCACGCTGCGCCAGTGGTCGCGCATTTGTTCCCGTTCTTGTTCGTTGAAGAGCTTTTCAATGTGAAAGCGCAGCGTGGTCTTGTTCTCGGCATTTCGCGGACAGCTCAACGTGAGTTGAACGACGATGGGATGATCTAAGTGACTGGGATGGAGGACCATGCGGACCCGTTCTCTGGATTTCACCGTGCGGATCTCTCCGACCGTCTGTCCATCGTCTTCGAGCGCGAAGTCGGGTTCGGGCGTGAATGGTCCGGTGTTGCCGAGCCAGGTTTTCACGCCGGCTTCACTGAACAGGAGATCCCACAGTTTGTCTTGGGCTATGGGGACGACCCGTTGGACCCCCAGTTGAAATCCGGCGTCCGCAGTTTGACCCGTGGTTCTTCTGCCCTTGGTGAATTCGTACCCCACCGTGACCATCTGCTGCCACCATTCGTTGGTCACATCTCCCGCACCTTTGACGATGCTCACAATCTCTTTGTGATCGAGCGTCTCCGCGCCCACGTTGTCGAGGAATATGACCCACTCGTCCCAATCCCTCGAAGTGGCCTTTTTCACCGCGGTACTCGAAACGTTGTTCAGTTTTTCGATCATGCGAAACCTTTTTTGCAGTGTAAACACAGTTCTAATCGCCCGCCAAGGTTAAGGTTATTTTGGTCATTTTAAGCCATCCTGGATGAGCATTTAATTCAAAGCACCTCGACCTTGCACGGGCCATGCGATTACTATAATCCTGTCAAAGGAGGTAACCAATGCCATTACTCAGACTCTACACATCGGTCGACGTAACTGGGAGCAAACGAGATGAACTGCTCAAAACCCTGTCCGGCATAGTAGCCAAGGCTATCGGCAAACCCGAATCCTACGTCATGGTAACGCTGCGGCAAGAGCCCATCTGCATGGGCGGAACAATCGGGCCCAGCGCGTTTGTCGATGTGTATAGTATCGGCGGGCTGAGCAGATCGGTAAACCGCGATATCTCAAAGCAGGTCTGCCAGCTTTTGAACCAACAGATCGATGTTCCCACCGATCGCGTATATTTGAATTTCACCAACATGGACCGGGAAAACTGGGGATGGAACAGCAGTACGTTTGGCTAACCAGGGAATTGGATCCTACCCATGGATCTTCAGCGTTATCTCCGCCACTCGCTTGCCCAAGTTCTCGGCGGTTTCGATACCCTTTTCGTCTTTTTCGATACCGTCGGGATGACCACTCCAGAGCATGCCCCCAAAATGGCTTGTGGGCGAGCGATCCGGCACAACGGTCATGCCGTGAATCAGGCAGTTCTTTATTAAATCCATAGCGGTCAATTCCTGGCCCCCGTGACGGGAACGCCCTACCGTCAAGACACCTGAGATTCGGTCTTCAAACAGATATCCGTTGCGACGGAACGGCACACAGCGGTCCATAAATGCCTTCATCTGCGCGGTGACACCGCCAAAATAGACCGGGCTGGCATAGATCATCCCTTTAATATCCGGATCGCTGAGCAACGGTAGAAGTCGCTCACTAAAATCGTCTGCTTGAGCGCATTTCAATTCTTTGTAGCAGGCGCCGCAGTCGCAGCAGCCCGAGAACTGGTAGTCTCTGATCGCCAACATCTGTGTTTCCACCCCAACGGCCGCTGCCGCTGCCAGCGCCTTTTCTAGGCCGAATCTGGTAGTGCTCTTTTTGCCCTTTGGGCTGCCACAGATACCGAGTATTTTCATCGTCATTCCATTTCGCCAGTTTGAACCCGATAAGCAGGATATAATAAAAGACCAAAGGGCAAAACTGAAAATAAAAGCAACTGTGGTGCTGCTCAGGTCCCTTGCTCAGGCCTCTGAGCTATTTAACCGGGTGAGTATTTTTCTAATTCTGCGAGAAGGTCTGAATCTGTTTTCCAGACGCTCACGTCTCCTGAACGATATACTTTTGCTATAAAAGGTGCTGCCTCAGAAGCACAAATACGCCCGATCCTGGTCAAAGCAGAGACGAGCGATTTGGCCATCGACAGTCCTGTCATACCACCAGACATGAAGGAAAAAAGACGTGCACCAGACCAAGCTACCTCAAGACGCTGTATGCTTGATCGGCCGATCGCAATATCTTTGGTAATAGCGATCCATCCCCTATTGCTGACCTCGAGGAGCCACGCTTCATCAGGTGCATCTTTCTCGAAATAGTCATCGTGAATATTGACAGTTGCACCGGCGTCGCGCAGAGCGTTGGCAACAATCTTGCCACCAATGCTTCGGTCCAAGAAGAGGACTAGTCATAATGGCCCCTCCGCAACCTCCTGCCAATCGCTATCAGGTGGTTGGAGATCTTACTTAAAATAATACTACTTTCAAATATAATGAACAAGTGTTCAGAAAATTACCGCGCGAGGATGATATCCGGATTGGTTTTGCCTGCATCGCTCGGATGTTTTTGAGCGGCATATTGGAGCGCCTCGGCCACACCTTGGATTTTGGATTTGGGTATGCCGTGTTTGATTCTCGTTACCCCAACCGGTTGGCCGTCCGGGCCGATGATGTCCTGATTCCTCGCAGGCACCGCGTAGATGGCAAAATCCTGCGCCATGATGTCCACGCCCTTGTGGGAGATGTTCACCATGTCGAACATGCCGGATCGGGACGTCATCCAGCCCCAGTTCAGCGCCTCGGCCAGGTTGGTTCGAGAACTGTTGACGATGTCCACGAACACGCGATTGTCCGACTCGTGTGCTTCTTTTAGCAGCGGGTCCCGGGCGATCTCCACCAGGTAGGACCAGGTGTCTGGCATGGCCAGGAATTTGCTCCGATTTTCCGAAACCAGGTGGGTGAAAATCTCGGATCTTTGTTCGGACGATCCCAGGTAGATGTGGTGAAATGCGAGCCTAGAGGCGTACTTATCCTTTTTTCCGCGAGAGCTCTGTACCCCATGCGGTGCGCCAGCGGTTTGCAGTATTCTGTAAAGCTCCCAGTCCAGGTCGAACGCCTGGTCCAAGTTGGGATACGCGATGTCGTGCTCGCTGTAGAACTTTTTGTCGATCAGGATCTGGGCGATGTTTTCATTGTCCTGCCGCGTTCTTTTGATGCCCACAAAGTTGTTCCCGCAGCTCATGTCGAACAAGAAGAGCGTGGTTTGAGGATCAAGCAGTTGGGTTGCTTTTTCGAACGACGCCAGGTCGAATTCACCATTTTCAGTCGCGTAGCGGTACCTGTAAATATTTTGATCTGCGAATGTAGCGGGATACGCACCGTAAAAATTCGTGCCCATGGCGATGGTTTCGAACAGGGGCAGATCAAGTGATTTTCTCACCGAGTTCAGCACGGGCAACACGAGGTGACGGTATCCACTTGCCATGCCCAGGGTCTGAAAAGATACCGTCTGCTCGGCCGCGTACTTGCCCTCGCCATAGATGTCGTCTCCATCGAACGCCAAGGCTTCTTGAAACAGCGGACCTGTGGGCGTCCCATAAGCCGCTGGATTTTGGGCCGTGTCATCGCCGAACTGGCTTTGCTCAAATCTGTCCAAGGCCCGCCTATGGGCCACGAACACAGCGGGCGAATGAAAGATCTTGCCCGCCTTGTTTTTGAACACCTCGCAACCCTTAGGGGCGCATCCACCTGCTGTGGCATCGGCCATTGAATCAAACCAGGTTCCTGTTTTCGGGTCGTATACTCGGATGCGATCCTGGTCGTTGAAGACCATGCCCTGGGCCAAGGAAACCTTATGTTCTCTCGGGTCTTTGTTGTATAGTGCCTGCTTGGCCGCGATGGGGTTTTGTGGCTTCTGCTCCACGGTTCTGTCTTGGTTTTTCCAGAACTCCCTTGCAAATATGTGCGCGTCGCCTTGCATGTTTACTAGGGAAGTCGTTCGATGATGTGGTAGCCGAAATCGGTCTCTACAATATCGGAGATCTCGTTCTCAGCCAGTGCAAAGGCGGTCTTTTCAAACGGCGGGGCCATTTGGCCCTTGCCAAAAGTACCGAGATCGCCACCCCGACGCTTGGAGGGGCAGTCGGAATGCGCCTTGGCCAAGGTCTCAAACGACTCGCCTGCCTTGAGTTTCTTAGCGAGCTCTTCTATTTGGGTTTTTGCTTCTGACTTTGTCCGGGTCACCGACGGGGGTCGGCGTGTTGACTCGGTGTGCATGAGCAGGATATGCCGCGCGTGAACCTCCTCAACCGCCTGCCGCTTGATAATATGATAGCCAAATGGCGATTCAACGGGCGCTGATATCTCACCGACCCCGATGGCCATCGTCCCTTCTGAGAATTCAGGTGCCATGCGGTTGGAGGGGAAGATGCCTAGGTCGCCTCCCTTTTGCTTGCCAGACGGGCAATCTGAATACTCCTTGGCAATCTCGGCAAAATTCCCTCCTTTTTTTAGCTTTGCGGCGATCTCGTCGATGCGTTTCTTTGCCTCTTCCTTGGTTCGGTTGATGGTTGGCGGCTTGCGCTTGGATTCGTTGTGCATCACCAAGATATGGGAGGCCGATAGTTTGACCACTTGGGGCTTGACCGGTTTTGGTCCCTCAGTAGCGACCTCAGCTGCCTTTTTTTCTGTCTTTGCCGGGTCACTCGCTTCGGCAGCTTCGGACACTTTCGGCGCTGAGGCGGTCTCAGCAGGTTCTTTTTTCTCGCCACAGGCGCAAATCATCGCGACCAGCAACACAAGCCCCACAAGGTGAAATGCGTGTTTAAAAGGATCCATTTCGACACCGTTTCCTTTCATCCGTTGGTTCGCTCCACGGTATACCAGAACCCGAGGTGTTGATCGAAAGAAAATCCGTCGCATATGTCGTAGGGGCGTTTCGCGAAACGCCGGACCCGCAAACCGCCGGACCCGCAAACCGCCCGACATGCAACCCCATTTTGTCGCAGGGGCGCATCGAGATGCGCCCGGTCGAAATGCGCCCGCCCCTATAAATCAAACGGATACTTCACGACGAGCAATTTTTGACTAAACTTGGGAAATCTAGCGTGGCGAACGGCCCGCACGGCGCACAACCCAACGGGCGTGCCCACGTGCTCCGGGCTCACAGTCTCGGCGCTCACAACGCGGCCAGTTTCTCCGGATACGGCGATCTTGAGAACGATCCGTTCGCCTGCCTTGTTTCCACATCGCTTGACGCTGGGCGCGACCGCGGACATCGCTGTTTTTACCTGAGCTCGCGTGGGCGTGGTATTGGCAGCAGGTTCTTCTCGCTTCTGTCCTGCTTGCCCAGCTTCCTGACTTTGTCCTATCTGGTCCTGGAGCGAGTTATCGATCAGGTCAGCCACGGGATCGTCCGGCTCAGAAAACCCAGTGGGCACTGCAGCCGAAGATGGTCCTGGAGCGATCGGCGACGTACTCACCTCATCATAGGGATCATCTGGAATTTCAGATACGGGCATCGGTAGGGTGTCTGCTTGCCGGACGGCATACGGATCATCTGGAATTTGTTTCAAGGGTGGCTGAACACGTTGCTGGGCTGGGTCCGCGGTCGCGTCTTTATTTTCATCAGGTGTCGTGCGGCCAACAGGGGTTGAAACAGCTGAATGCAACGCATCAGTGGCCACTGCTGCCTGTGGGGTGCCTTGTTTGGGTCGAGCAATACCCCGCAGTTGGGCCTTGGTTGTTTGTTGTTCTTTTGCAAGGGTATCCCGCAGCTTTAGATGCTCAATCTGATTTTTGAGCGCCTCGATCCTGCTGTCCCGATCTGCCAATTGTGCTGTCAGGGATGCTGCTGTCTCCTGGGCGGTCGCGGCTTGGTTGCGCACCTCGATGAACCACCAGCCAAACGCTGCGCCAAAGATGAGGACGGCCAAAACGATCGCAATGATCCCGAGTTTGAGATGGGCACCATTGCTTTTGGGCGGAGTAGCGGCAAGCGCGGGCAGGGAGTCCGGGCCATAAACACTCGGTGGAATACTGGATTCCCTAATGAAGGCAACGAGATCGGATTTTTTATCCGCCACCTCTGGGGGGTCTGCTAATTCGGGCTCGCCCGTCGCCTCGGGCAAATGGGTCAGCCATCTCTTTTCAGCGCCCACCCACGGGGCCCCCTCAGTGGCGAATGGCTGGTCTGCTGCAGTGTCGTCAGTGTCGATCGTGTCGCCAGGGGTAGTATCGGAGCGGTCGGTTTCTTTAGATTTCGGATCGTCTGACATTGCCTACTCCTCTTATAAGCGCAATATCTCACCCTCGCCATGAACCAGTTTTACCGGATTATTTAAGTGAGAATGTACCCCTATTTAATCGTCAGATCATCTTTTTTGCTGCTATTACAGTATAAATAAAGCAGTGCCATCCTGCGAAGCTCGCTTGCGATCGAAGCAGGGCAGACAAAGCCTGTGTGGATGTCGTGAAAGGGCTAGAAGGAGAAAATCGCCGCTCGTGCTACTCCAAGCTGAATTTAAACTTAATCACACCGTAGGTCTTGAGGAGGCGACCTTTTTCGAGGTAGGGATCAAACCGCCAGGATTTTAAGGCGCGCGTCACTGGATTCTGAAACACCGGATGCCCTTCTAAAAATAGATGCTTTTCTATCTTGCCGTCCCTGCCCACATGAACCTCCACCTTAATTGTCGACTCCCACCGCTCTCTTCGCGCTTTGGCCGGATATTCAGGGGCGGTTCCAGATATCCGACGGGCCATGAGTTTGCCAGTCGTTTGATGCACTGGCTCGACAGTTGAAGGCGGCTTGGGCTTTTTTGGGGGAGGGGTGAGCCTGATCGGGGGGTGTGTAGACCGCTTGCGCATGGCTGTCACCCCTGCTGTTGCTTTTTGACAGGCACTGGGATTGGTCTGCATCTGGGCCATTTTAAAGATCATACCGATATCAGGGGTCATAACCATGGGGTCGATAGCTGTCGTTGGATCGAGACACAATGCAATGAGAAAATATTCGTGTCCTTTAGCGTTATCGAAAAAGCCGCCCACCCAAAGCACACCGTAATTTGAATAAATATCCGCGAGCGTGCCCCTATCCAAATTCGGCGCCATTTTAATTGCGGTCTCCAGAAAATCCTGAGCTGCCTTTAAGTCGAGATTGAAATAGGCTGTCATGGCCGATCTGACGAGGGTCCTCGCCTCTCCCTGTTGGGTTTGGGCGAGTGCTGGACGAGAGAGCGAGACAAGTAGCAGGAGTGCGGCTTGCCAAAAAACGAGAGACGCTATTTTGTGTTGTAAAGAAATAGGATGCACGTTCTTAACCAATCGTAAGCAATAAGCCCTTACAAGACGTTCCACTAAATTGGACGACCCACTAAAAAAAACATTCTTTTAGAATGTAATCATGGGAGTCCGCCTTCTCAAGATTTCTCTGCCCATATTCCTCTTTTTGGGTTGCTTTTCTCGCCCTAACCAGGCAACGCTACAACACTGCGGTTAGGGGTCAGACCCATAACTGATACGCAAATTGGGAGGTCTTTTATGTCCATTATCAAGCCGTTCACGGGATATCGTCCGGAGCCGAAGTACGCCGAGCGCATCGCAAGTCCGCCCTATGATGTGGTGAACTCAGCAGAGGCGCGTGAGCTGGCGCGGGACAATCCACTGAGTTTTTTGCACGTCGTAAAACCCGAAATCGACCTTGATCCGAACGTTCATCCATACGCCGACGCGGTCTACGCCAAAGGAGCTGAAAATCTAAAGCACTTCATCGATTCAGGGCGCCTCGTGCGCGATAAAACCCCGTGTCTCTATCTCTATGAGCAGTCCATGCGCATCGGAGACAGAAACCACGTCCAGGTGGGCATGGTCGCCAGCGCCAGTATCGAAGAGTACCAGCAGGACCTCATCAAAAAACACGAGCTCACTCGAGAAGACAAAGAAAAAGATCGCACCCGCCACGTGGCAACGCTCAACGCCAACGCAGGGCCGGTTTTTCTCACGTACAGAGCTAACCCGGACATCGACGCTATCGTCGCAAGGGTGTGTAAGCAAACGCCTGTCTTTGATTTCACAGCTGATGACGGCATTGGCCATCGCTTGTGGGTGATTTCGGACAGTGAGACCATAAACGCGCTAGTAGATGCTTTTTCCCGCATTCCCTGCCTATACGTGGCCGATGGTCATCACCGCTCCGCCTCTGCAGCAGGGGTGCGCGAAATCCGAAAAGCTGAAAATCCGAACCACACGGGAAATGAGCCATACAACTTCTTTTTATCGGTCCTTTTTCCAGACAACCAACTGTACATCATGGATTACAACCGGGTGGTACTGGATATGGGAGACCTGACGCCAGAGACGCTCATAGAAAAAATCCAGCAGCAGTTCGACGTGGCCAAAACCGATACACCCAAGCCCAGCCGGGCAACAGAGTTTGGGATGTACGTGGGCGGGTCTTGGTATCGATTAAAGGCCCACGCGAAAACATTTGATGCCGAGGATCCAGTGGAAAGTTTGGATGTCTCTATCCTGCAGAATAACCTCCTGGGGCCGATTCTGGGCATCGAAGATCCAAGGCGGGACAAGCGGATCGATTTTGTCGGCGGCATCCGGGGTACCCGCGAGCTCGAGCGTCGCGTGGACCAGGGAGGGGCTGTGGCGTTCGCCATGTACCCCACGTCAATCAAACAGCTAATGGCCATTGCTGACGCAGATAAGATCATGCCGCCCAAATCCACCTGGTTCGAGCCAAAACTCCGATCCGGCCTGATCGTCCGCACATTGGATTGAACCCAAACCAGATGTAGCGAATTCTTGATGGGCAGCAGCTGAGCCGCCTAAAATACAGCAGGGCGTTCGCCTCTTACGAGGTCTTCATACGTCTGCCGGGTTCTTATTTGGGCGTACTTTTTTCCTTGAACGAGCACTTCTGCAGCAGCTGGCCTGGAGTTGTAATTGGAGGCCATGGAGAACCCATACGCACCCGCGCTCATGGTCGCCAGCAGATCACCCGCCACCAGGGCGTTCATCTTGCGGCCCCTGGCCAGGAAGTCACCACTTTCGCAAATCGGGCCCACCACGTCCACGATCTCTGGTTCCCGTTGGTTTTGTTTCACTTCCTCAATGCGGTGAAACGCATCGTACAAGCTGGGTCGCAGCAAATCGTTCATCCCCGCGTCCACAATGACAAACCGCTTGTCCGTGCCCTTTTTGGTGTAGAGCACCCGGGAGAGGAGCACACCTGCGTTGCCCACCAGGCTTCTTCCTGGCTCTAGAATCAGGGTAATGCCTTTGTCCTTCATTAAATCTGTGAGCGTAAGCCCGTATGCGGCTGCCGTGGGCGGATCCTCGTCGTCGTAGGTGATGCCCAGGCCACCCCCGAGATCCAGGTATTTGATGTCAAATCCTTTTTCTCTGAGCAAGGTCAGCATATCTGTCAGCTTGGTGGCTGCCTCTACAAAAGGGGCCAGGGATGACAATTGGGAGCCGATGTGGCAATCCACACCGACGACATCGATATTGGGGAGCCGTCCGGCCCGTTCGTATCCCTCGATGACAGCGTCGTACTTGATGCCGAACTTAGAAGTGGCCAGGCCGGTGGCGATGTACGGATGGGTCTGAGGGTCCACGTCCGGGTTCACGCGTAGGGATATCCCCGCTTTTTTGCCCAGGCGCCCTGCCACTGCATCGAGCGCTATCAGTTCTGAAAAGGACTCGATGTTGAACATCAGAATCCCCGCGTCAATGGCCTCTGACATCTCCTGGGAGGTCTTGCCCACGCCTGAGTAAACGATCTTTTTTGGATCCATACTAGCAGCGAGGGCCCGGTATAACTCACCACCAGAGACGATATCCGCGCCGCAGCCCATCAGCGCCAGCTCATTTAAAATCGCCAGGCTGGAATTGGCCTTCATGGCAAAGCAAACCTCGTGGGGGATACCGGCGAACGCGCTGTCAAACGCCTCGTACTGCTCTTGCAGGAAACCTAGGCTATACACGTAAAGCGGTGTTCCAAACACATCCGCCAAATGGGCCAGCGAGACATCCTCGCAGTATAGATCCTGACCTTTCCGATGAAATCCGTTCATTGGGGCTCACCTCCTTCGAATAGGGCCCGGTGCAGTGCTTTCACCGCCCAAGGCACTTGATCATTGTTTACCACTACGCTCAGATTCACACCGGATCCACCGTAGGTGATAAGGGATAAATTGATGTGGGACAAGGCGGCGAGGATGGTGCCGGCCACGCCTGATGTGGCGCTGATAAACTCACCGACCACGCTCACGACGCCCATGTTTCTCGTGACCTCTACGTTCGCCACTTCCCCCAGCATGTCTTCCAAGTCATGCAGTTTTTCACTGTCTTTTAACGTCACGGTGACATTGACCTCTGACGTGGCGATATGGTCCACTGAGATGGCGAGTCGGTCGAACACCTCGAACACCCGACGCAAAAACCCGCTCGCACCGAGCATGCGGGTCGAATAGACGTTCAACATCACCTGGTCCCGCTTGTACGCGATGGACGTGACCACTTCCCGCGGGGCCATTTTTGTTCGCAGGACAATACGGGTCCCTTGGGTCTCTGGACTGTATGAATTTTTGATCACCACCGGAACGCCCGCCTCAACAGCTGGCTGGATAGAAGCGGGATGCAGCACGCCAGCACCCAGGAAGGCGAGCTCAGCTGCCTCGCGAAAAGAGACCGCATCCACGGGCCGAGCCGCTTCGACCACGCGGGGATCTGCGGTCAGGATACCGTCCACATCCTTCCAGAACTCCAAATTTTCAGCACCCATGACGCTGGCGATGAGGGACGCGGTGAGATCAGATCCTCCTCGCCCGAGGGTCGTAATCACGCCTTGATCTGTTGCGCCCACATAGCCGCCCACAACGGGAATCGCACCCTTGTCCAACAGTGGGCCGAGCACGGCCTTACAGCGGGCAGCAGTCCGGGTGGTCAGTGGGGTTGCAGCACCGTGGGTGTTGTCTGTGACTATCAGCTCCGAGGGATCCACGCACACCGCGTTCAACCCTCGGGATGCCAGGCACGACGCTAAAATCGGAGCGCTTACCCGTTCACCTACCGAGAGCACTGCGTCTCTGCTACGCAGGCTCACTTCGCCCAGGCATTTCATCCCCTCGATGAGCTTGCCCAGGCGCTCTCGCTCGCGACCGACCCATTTCTCGGCAGTGGTGCGATGTTCGGTATTGCTTATCAACTCGGTAACGAGCTTGTGGTGGTTGGTCTCGATGTGATCTGCCAGCGCCTGGACGTCTCGGCTTTCCTCGAGACGGTCGAGAATATCCACGAGCTCATCAGTGGTCTTGCCCGTGGCTGACACGACGACCACCGGGTTCAGATGAACCCTCTCGGATATTATCCCGGCGACCCGATCCACAGCTGCAGCGTCTTTAACAGATGTTCCGCCGAACTTCATAACAATCATGGTTGATAACTCCGTTTGCTTTTGCGTTTATCGTTAAGATTAGCCCCAAAGAGGGTCGGGGCAGGCAATGGGAAAGTGCGCTAACCTCTCGACCCTCTCAGGGGCTGAGGTTTGCTTTTATCGAGCGGATATTTTGCATATGTATGCCGCATCTCGATCCCTTTATGCATCTATTAAAGGATCCGATCAAGGGGGCTAAGGGTGCTTACCCATTTTGGGGGCCGTCTCCCAAAGCCCCCCTCCTGGCCTCCCCCCGGTGGGCAAGTGGTCATTGGGGGGAGGGATAGGGTCCGAACGTCCATCGAGGGTTGGGGAGGGGGTCAACAGGTTTTTGGGCTGCGGCGTGCGCTGCAATCGAAGAAACACCGCTCCCATCATTGACACGCGGGGGGTGGCTGCACTACCGTTTTTTCATGGAAAAAATGACCTACCAGGGCGCGGGCGTGAACATCGATGCTGCAGATGCATTGGTGAAAAAAATTGGGCCTGCGGTCGCATCGACACATCGAAAAGAAGTACTGGCAGGGGTGGGCGGGTTTGCCTCCATCGTCTCTCTGCCGAGCGGCTATTCAGACCCTGTGCTTGTCTCTGGGACAGACGGCGTGGGTACCAAGTTAAAGATCGCCTTTGAGACCGGCAACCATCAAACAATAGGCATCGACCTGGTCGCGATGTGCGCCAACGATGTCCTGGCAGTGGGTGCAGAGCCGCTGTTCTTTCTAGACTACTACGCCTGCACTGCGCTCGATGCATCCCAGGCAGCGGATGTCATCTCGGGCATTGCCGAGGGATGCCGTCGAGCAGGATGTGCACTTGTGGGAGGAGAGACAGCTGAGTTACCCGGGTTCTACAGCCCCGGTGAGTACGATCTGGCGGGATTTTTGGTGGGTGTTGCCGAACGGGATCGCATCATCACCGGTGAACGGGTACAGCCGGGAGACGCGGTTATTGGCTTGCTATCGAGCGGGCTCCACTCCAACGGCTACTCCCTTGTGCGCGCACTTGTCGATCGGCATGGCGTTCGCCTCGACCATCCTCTGGATGGGACAAATACACCCCTCGGGGATATCCTGCTCGAGCCGACACGCATTTACGCCAGCGCCATGAAACGCCTCATCGCAGCGGTGGATGTGCGCGCGATTGCCCACATCACCGGCGGCGGCCTCGTGGAGAACATACCGCGAACCTTGCCGGACGGGCTCGGGGTGAGGCTCGAGGCGGGCTGGCCAGTGCCCCGAATATTTCGCTGGATTGCCGAGATCGGCCCGGTCGACAGTGGGGAAATGCTGCGGACATTCAACCTGGGTATCGGGATGACCGCGATTATACCGGCCACTGCCACTGCCGCTGCGATCAAACTATTAAATGCCAGCCACACCCCGGCGCACCTCATTGGACAAGTGGTCCGTGTAGATGACGATAAAGATCGCGTTGAGGTAGAGGGCGTCATTTGAGCGCGAACTTTTACGATGCCATCGTGCTCGGTATGGACGTCGGACCGGTGGCGGCAGGGGCATTGCTCGCCAAACGCGGGTTTCGGGTTCTCGTGTTGGGGCAACAAGCACTCTCGAACAACTACGCATGTTTTGATTTTGATTTTATTCGGAAACCGTTTTTATTGACTTCTGCCGCATCACCGATTGTTCGTCGGTTCCTCGGCGAGCTGGGCATTGGACAGGCGTTTCAGCAAGTGGTTTCCATTCCGAGTCCGGCCTACCAGGTGGTGTTACCCCACGCCCGCATCAACGTCTATCGCGACCCAGAACAGACGCAACGGGAAATCGCGCGTGAATTGCCCCACGCAGCCCAGCAGTTCGATGACGTGATCTCGCATATTGGTCCCTTGAACGGTGAAATCGATAAGCTCATGGCCAACGACCTCGTGATCCCACCTGAAACCTTCATGGAAAAGCGGGAGTTTACGCGCGCTGAAGTTCAAAACCCCTTTCGAACGGGCGCACTGGACCACCTGCCTTGGCCGCCGAATCCAGACCCATCTCTTTCAGATTTTCTCGAAGCGCCGCTGCGGTTCGAAACCGCAGGTGCTTCTCCCCTGTCCCCCCTGGTTCGGGCGCGTCAGATGGGCAGCTGGCTTTACGACAGCCAAGCCGTACGCGGCGGTCGAAGCGGGATCATCGATTTATTTCTCGACGTCATCGCCAATTGGGGTGGAGATCGACATCCCCAGATGAGGGCCAGTGAGATTATCGTAAAAAGGGGACGCGTTACCGGCGTTCGCATCTCAGGACGAGAGGAAATCACTGGATGCCAGGTTATCCTCACAGATGCCCCCCTTCCCAAATTGGCCGCTGCCATATCGCCGACCGCATGGTCAAAGCGATTTCACGAGCGTATCGACGCATGCACGGACCCTCCCTTGGGATACGCGGTGAATCTGGGGGTCGACGCAGACATCATACCGGCGGGCCTGGCAAATACGGCATTTGCCGTGTTTGGAACGGGCCTTTTTGACCAGCTGCTGCGCATAGAAAAGACGCCCCAAAAAGACAAGACCCTAGCTGGACTCAATGTCTCGTGCATCGTGCCGCCCGATCGACAGGAGGCCATCCAAACAGGTGCTGTTCGGGACGCCATGCTCGATCGAATGCGACAGCTGTTGCCGTTTCTGGACACACACCTCCGGGTCATCCACTCGCCGTTTGATGGATTTGGACCGATCGACCTCACTGGCAGCCCTGCTGGTGCGGCCCCCGCCATACCTCATCCAGAGGAAATCCCGCTCTGGCAGCTTCAGCCCCCTGAGGCAGGTGGGGCACTGGGTCTTGAGATCGGGACACACAGAACTGGCATAAAGGGTCTTGTTCTATCGGGTACCCGGGTGATAAGCGGTCTCGGCATAGAAGGTGAACTGATCGCGGCCTGGGGGGCGGCCCGCATTGCAGGTAAGATGGATCCCAAGCGGGAGCGGCTGGTGCGATCGATGCGGTCCAAGGTCGAGATGTAGCCCACCACAAAATGTTCTAGTGGCATATTGATATTTTTGCAACATAAATATAATAATATAAATAAAAATGTTATAAAAATAACATTTTTAAGATAACAGAAGACAGTTCTATCGCCGCATCACCCAAGGTATGGATGCCGAAGCAGAGTGCACACCATAAAATCACGGAAAACAGGGATTGATCTGGTTTTTTTCACTCTTTTTGATATAATTTTCTCTCGAAACTTCACAAAAAGGGTGTATAAGTGGTAGTGTCCACTTTGTGACGATGCGCGTAGGTGCAAAAAACAGCAAACGGATCCACGCGAGAGAGAGGTCATTCCAGTGGCGCAACTCAGCAGTGGGAAAATACATAGGTCCCCAGGGCTCGCACACCATCACCGGTCAGATCGGGCGGTGATGGGGATGCGGAGTTTTAACATATATGCCGGCAGGTTACCTGAATGGGCGATTGGTTGCGAGACGATGAAATGGGGGATTCTTTAGGTGGTGTCGCGCATATAACAGACTAGAACAGGTGGAGAAACCATGCAAAAACGTACCTACAGCAAGAAAGACCAAAAATGGCAGGAGCACTACGATTGTCTGCTGAAGTTCGTTGAACGGGAGGGACACTGCCGCGTACCGGCCAGACACGAGGAAGACGGTTTCAGGCTGGGTCGCTGGGTGCTGCGGCAGCGCCAGGCCAAGGATGAGCTGCCGCCGGATCGCCTCAAGGCCCTCGGAAATCTCGACGGCTGGTACTGGTCTGGACAGGAAGCCAAATGGGATCGGGCATGTGACCTGCTCAACCAGTTCATCGAGCGGGAAGGCCACGCGCGCGTACCAAAGCTCCATATTGAAGGTGATTTCAAGCTGGGCGTATGGGTGATGCATCAACGTGAAAAATATCGACGCGGCGCGCTGTCCCGGGAACGACAAAAATATCTCAACAAAATCCCTGGCTGGGATTGGTATGGCAAACCCAACAAGCTGCCGGACGCCGATCTCGGGGAAGTGGCCGAGGCGATTTGGGGGATCTTATTTGGTCGCGGTCCCATACTGGAATCGAGCGCCTTTCATCAATGTGTGACCGGACTCTACGACGCCGGTCTGATTCGGTCGAACCACGCACACCGCAACAGCCCGCTAGCGACCTTTGTAAAAAAAGGCATCAGAGAAGCGATAACCCAGGGATACTTGGATCGCCCGAGGCGCAAGTACATCCGCGCAGTCCTAGCAAAAGCAAATGACTACACCGTGGATGACTGGCACCTGTGCCTCGCTAACGGGTTGGATCGGGAACCACTGGGCAAAGAGGATGCTATTTTGGCCGCTGCAACGTGGGCAGAGCAGAATTTGGGATTGGATCCCAAAACCCTGAAGAATGGCAGCGAAGCTTGGAAAAAGGTCGAAAAGGCGATTGGCGTAGCAGTAAAGGCCAATGATCTCGTAAGGGTAGGTCGAGCGCAGGTCGCCGCAGCGTAGTATATGGGAATTCCCCCTTGAAAAAGGGGGTTAGGGGGATTTTGTCACATTGCAAGGCCAGAGGAAATGACGAAATCCCCTCGGCCCCCTTTACGAAAGGGGGCGGTCTCTTACCTCACATTGTAAGCTGGGCAGCGTCTAGATCTCAATCCGGCTGCGGCCAGACTCTTTGGCGAGATAGAGCTTTTCGTCTGCCGTGCGAAAGAGCTCGTCAAAGGTTGTTCCGTCCTGGGGGAAGGTCGCGATCCCACACGAAAAGGTGACGCTGAATCGCTCGCCGTGATCTCCCTCAAATGAGAGGTGCTTGAATTCCTCGAGCACGCGGCTCAAGATGAGCTTGCTGGTGCGCGATTCCTCGCCGTAAAAGACCACGGCAAATTCCTCTCCGCCCCAGCGTCCTCGGATATCCACAGTGCGAAACCGGGATGACAAGAGCTTACCAAACCCGATGAGCACCCGATCGCCAGCGAGGTGGCCATAGGTATCGTTGATTTGCTTGAATTTATCGAGATCCATGAGACAGAGGGTCAAGGGTCGGCCGTATCGCTTGCTGTCTGCCACCCGGATTTTGAACATTTCCAGAAAAGCCCGTCGGTTGGGTAGGTTTGTTAGGCTGTCCCGGTCCGCCCGTTCCTTAAAAAGCCGGATGCGCTCCTGCCGGACGCCGATCCTCGCCAATAGCTCCTCCTTAATGACCGGTTTTTCTATGTAGTCGTCACCGCCTGCTTGAAAACATTCCAGGCGCACCGTTGGATCTGATTCCCCGGTCAGGAAGAGAATGGGGGTGTTTTTCCACGCCGCAGTTGACCTCAGCAGCCTGCAGACATCGAAACCGCTGATTTTCGGCATAACCACGTCAAGAAGGAGGATGTCCGGTTTGATCAAATCCATTGTTTCTAGAATGTGCTCCGGCTCCCCAAGGGAGGCCACGTCCATGCCATTGCCCTCGAGCAGGGTAGCCACATGGGCGCGAAAATGCTCGTCGTCGTCGACGATGAGAATTTTAGACCTGGCGTCGGTTTGGGAAGCGCTGAAATCCCGGACTGTTTCTACAAGTTCGTCCTCGTTGAGGGGCTTTTGCAAGAACTGGGAGGCACCGGCGTGGGTGGCGGCAACGCGGTTCAGGACCGAGCTGTCCACCGACATCATCGCGATGGGAAGGTGATGCAGGCCCTCTTCGGAGCGGATCTGTTGGACCAGTTCAAATGCCTTGTCCTGGCCGTTGACCTGGATATCTATAATCGCCCCGTCGATCTTCTTCTTCCGAGCCAATGCCACGGCCTGTTCGCTGTTTTCGGCTGTGACGATATTGATCAGATTCTTGCGGGCCACTGCTTCGACATCGGCCATCGTGTCTCGATCCGAGTCGACGAGTAGGATCGTGGCCAGAGGAGAGAGCCAGGAGGTGGCTTCCACCTTGCTCGACCGATCGGGTGATGTTTGGGCGAGTTTCAAGGCTCGAAAAATATTATTCCAGGCAGTGTCAGGGGGTGCGCCGTCCATTATCCGTTTAAGGGCCACCTCGATTTGCCCTGTGGCTTGACTGATATCTTGCAAGCCGAGCGTCCCGGAGGTGCCGTGCATGGCATGGGCAATGCGATGGGCCTCCTTCACCGAGCTCTGGTCAGTGGGATCGGTGCGAGCGCGAGTGAGTGCCTGCTCCAAATTCTTTAGCTCTTGGGGTAGTTTCTGCTGGTAAGAACGCCGCACCGCCATCACGTGAACATTTACCCGCTCTTCCCGAGGTTCGTTACGGGTAGGCACCTCGGCGGTATTGACAGGTGCCTTGATCGATGGGGTTTGAGCACTTTTTTGGGTCACGAGGTCTTCTATGAACTCGGCGAGGATACTGGGATGTACGGGCCCTCGAATCAGTCGAGCGATGTTGTGTTCGTGGCAAAAGACCTCATCTGATGCTGCGCGAAAGGCTGGCTCAACGATGAAAACAATGCGCGCCTTCTTATTTTCTTGGGTGATGGTGTCGAGAATATCGACACCGGGTGTATCTTGTAGGTTGTTGTCGATGACAACAATATCGCAGGGGGTCTGGCGCATTACAGCGATGGCTGTTGCACCGGTTTCGGCTTCGACCGTATCGATGCCGGCGTGGGCCAAAATGGCTGCGACGGAGTTTCGATACGTTTGCGTGCGGTCGACCAGTAATACTTTCGCGTCCATCCCGTTCCTTGTGCAGCACCACTGAGTTTGTTGCGAATCGAGTTGCCGTCTCAAAACTACGCGGTACTATACTATAAATGTTACTGGCGCATTTTATCCGACGCAAGTATGTCATACAACATTGCGGCTTGTCGCAAATCCATCTGCCACAATTTTGCTTAATAAATGCCAAAAAGTTGATTCAAGTGACCGTCGTCTATTTTAATGAAAAAAAAGGGAGGTATCTGGCATGAGCAAGGAAGACACCCTTCTTCAGCTGAGTGCTATCCTGGCAGAGATGTACGATATCCGGCACCAAGGTGCCCCGGCCGCGCGTTTTTACAAAGCCCAAGGCCTGGCCGACGGCTACATGCGTGCGCTTCGCGATCTGGATATCTTTTCGGATGACGAGTTGCTCGTATGCGTCAATAGGGAAAAACGCCGGGCAGGTCTGCGGGTCAATGCCAGTGCATTTTCGGCGCCGTCCATCCAAGCGGCGCCTGAACTCAGCACTTAGTCTCAGGGGGCTTAAGCCCAAGGGTACCCAGGGCGATCTCGAATATGTCTGCTACGCTTTGCGGCAGGGTCGGGAGATGATCGCCGCCGCTGATGATAAAGATGCCCTGGGGATCGTGGTTTGCTTCATCGGGTCCGAGATCATTTTCCCCTATCCACACACTGCCGTGACCCACGGTACCGATGGATCGAAGGCGCAGCTCATCCCAGTAGACAATCAGGTCTGGCGGCAGTCCACGACAAATGGGAAAGTGCCGTTCAGGCGGTATCACCTGGTGCTTCATCACCCTGCCGCTCGGACCTTTCAGACCAGTGATCGCCGACATCAGCCCGGCTTTCTCTTCTGGCAACCGGTCTGCCGAGATGATGCCATCTGGTTCCCGTCCGGCCACGTTGAAACAAATGCGGCCGTGGTGCCCCCCCTCTCCCCACGCCCTGGTTCGCGTCCAGTCCACGCACAACTGACTGAGCGGCGTGGGGACAGACGGGCGGTCCTCGATAACCAGGTACCCCTCCTGGATGAGCCACTCGTTCACACAGAGCCCCCCCTCCAATGGTCTGACCCCGTGGTCTGAAACGACAATGACCGTTGTATTGGAATCGGCAAACGCGAGGGTCCGGGCGATTTGCCGGTCGAGATTTCGATAGAATGCAGCGCAGGCGTCGACCAGTGCGGGGTCAGCAGCTGCATATCCGGGATGATCCGGAAGGATTGCCCCCAACAGGCCGTGATGCAACCGATCGGGCGCGAGATCGACCAGCATGGCAAAATGGGGACGCTCCGTGTCCAACAAGTAGCGAAAAATCCCAAAGTGCTGATCAGACAACCGGCGACACGCTTGCACGAGGTGTGCTTTTGCATCGGTCCTAAAGTCGGGTACGTCCACCAAGTACGGGCCGAACCGCCCTTCTATATCTGCCCGCCGCTGATGGGGCGTTATCCAGGATGCTTGGTCATCAGGGGTCAGAAAACAGCTCAGCAGGGTGGTGCCGGGTATCAGCCGAGGAGGATAGGTGAGGGGAACAGACACGACAACAGATGTGAGGCCGCTTTGGCCGGCAATTTCCCACAGCCGTGGAGATGGAACATCTGCGTCAGCTACCAGCCGCATCCCATAGGATCCTGAGACGCGATTGCGAAATCCGTAGATGCCCAGGGCCCCGGGATCGAGGCCGGTTGTCATAGAGACCCATGCTGGCACGGTAACCGGTGGATCTGTGGATCTAAGCGGACCTGACATGCCCTGGGCCCTGAGTCCCTTCAGACATGGCATTTCGTCTGCAAAAACATCGAAGGCAATGCGCGGAGAGACCGAATCCAGTCCGATGATGATAACGCGAGGTGCAGACATGGGGGCAGTGCTGTTATTCAATCCCCGTCAGGCGGGGTGGCACTTGTTCTCGAAATTCCGGTGAGCAGCTGAAACCCGATGCGCAGTTGATAGTCTTTGATGTCGACGGTTTCGATGGCAGGTGTTTCAGACGGGGCAGGTGCCAAGTGTCCTGGAAGGCGCTGTTCTCCGGGGATGGCGGTAAGCGCGGCTGTCTCATCGTCTGGTTTTGGTGCCTCTCGCGATGCAATGATCACATCCGGGTGCACACCTTCGGCTTGAATCGATTTCCCATTCGGCGTGTAATAAAGTGCCACTGTTAGCTTCAATCCATATCCTTCCCCGAGATCGATGATGCTTTGTACCGATCCCTTTCCAAATGTACGCGTGCCCACCAGTAGGGCGCGGCTGCAATCCTTGAGGGCACCCGCGACGATTTCCGCGGCAGAAGCGGTTGCCCCATCGATGAGAGCGACCACGGGCGTGTCCAAAAAGGGTCCGTCGCCACTCGCAGTGAAGGCATCGATAATTGTGCCGTCCCGGCCCCGTGTCGTTACGATTGTTCCCTTGGGGACGAACAGATCAGACAAGCGCACCGCCTCGTTGAGGACGCCGCCGGGATTTTGTCGAAGATCTAACATGATGCCCTTAAGCCCGCCTGTCTCTCGTGTCAATCGCTCTATGATGTCGATGACCTCTGCGGTTGTGCCGTCTTGGAATGTACGCACGCGAAGCCACGCAAACCCGGGCGCGAGCAATTCGCCGATTGCGCTTGTGACGTGAATGATCTCCCGCGTCAGGGTGAGGTCAAATGGGGCTTTGACGGTTTCTCTGCCGATAGTAATCGTGATGTCTGTGCCTGGCTCTCCGCGCATGGCACGGACCACTTCATCGATACTCATCGGTTCGGTGGGATTGCCAGAGATCGCCAAAATCTGATCTCCAGGTTTGATGCCGGCTTTTTCTGCAGGTGTATCGGGCATTGGTGAGATGATGGTCAGCACATCATTTTTGATGCTTACTTCCACGCCGATGCCGCCGAACTCGCCTCTTGTATCTGCTTCGAGCAGGCCGAGTTCTTCGGGCGTGAGAAAGGCAGAGTGGGGGTCCACGGTGCGCATCATTCCCCGTATCGCGCCCAGGACCACTTTGTCTTCATCTAGGGGCGCTACGTAATGCCGCTCTAAATGGGAAAGGACACGGGAGAAAATCGCCAACTTGTGGTAGGGGCTGGCCGTGCGAGATGTGGCGCTGGCCGGCATTGTCCCAGCACAGACAGCCGCAAGGATCACCATCGCCGCGAAAATCCTGCAGTTGCAGATTGATTTCCTTCTCAAAACGCCCTCCTTATGCGCTTTTCGTCACTATGGTCGAGTTTACCCCGTGTACGACGCTGTTGCAAAAGGGGTACTGCACGTCACTCCTGCGCAGCGAGGGTGTCGCGAAATGCATGCATTGGCGTTTTTCCAAAAAGACGAAATCCCCTAAATCCCCTTTTTCAAAGGGGACTTTCCAATACTCCCCCTTGAAAAAGGGGGCTGGGGGGATTTTGAAAGGGCTTTTGCAACGCCCGCGCAGCGCGGGAATGACAGTTTTATTCGGACGGGTCCAAGGGATCGAACCAGTGCTTTTTGAAGTCTGTAAAACAGCCATCTGCGATGGCCCTACGGGCACCTGCCATAAGGCTGCCATAGTGATACAGGTTATGTAAGGTGAGCAGGCGTGAAACCAGCATTTCACCCACTGTAAAGAGGTGCCTTAGGTATTGCCGCTCAAAGCGGGTGCAACAGGGGCAGGAACACCCGGGCTCGAGGGGCCTTTTGTCTTCGGCATACTTGGCCTGCTTGATGTTGATGCGACCCTTGTGGACAAAGGCCTGGCCGTTTCTTGCATTCCGGGTGGGCAAGACGCAGTCAAACATGTCGATGCCGTTCTCGATGGCGCATAGCAGATCCGACGGCGTACCCACCCCCATCAAGTACCGCGGCGTATCAGCTGGCATCTCAGGGGCGACCTCGGCCACGACGCGATGCATCTCACTCACCGGCTCGCCCACTGAGAGTCCGCCGAGCGCGAGCCCGTCAAACCCGAGCGGTCGCAGCGCCCCCAAGTGATCCAAGCGCAAATCCGTGTGCACGCCGCCCTGCACAATACCGAACAGGGCCTGTCCTCGAGGGCGCGGCAAGCCCACTTGACGCGCTGCCCACAGGGTGGTTCGGGACATGGCGCGAACGACCGTATCCCGATCTGCTGTGCCGGGTGGACATTCATCGAGCACCATTGCGATATCCGATCCAAGGGCGCCTTGTATGGCAATGGCCCGTTCAGGTGTGAGCACTTCCCGGGTGCCGTCGATGTGGGAGGAGAACGCTGCACCGTCGTCTGATATGGCGACCCGCTCGCCCAGGCTGAACACCTGGTATCCACCTGAATCGGTCAAGGTGGGCCCGTGCCATCCCATGAACGCGGCCAATCCACCGGCGCGCTCGATCAGGGCTTCCCCTGGACGGAGCATCAGGTGGTAGGTGTTGCCCAGCAGCATGGCCGCACCGCTTTGGCGCACCTCCTGTGGATCGACTGCCTTTACAGCGGCCCGCGTACCGACCGGCATGAACGCGGGGGTGGGAACCGATCCGCGCGGCGTCTCTATCTGTCCGGTTCTTGCTTGTCCATCGACAGCAGAGACGCGAAATGAAAACCCAGCGGTCATCTTATCACTCCGGCAATATCAGCATGGCGTCGCCATAGCTATAGAATCTGTATCGATGGGTAACAGCTTCCTGGTAAGCAGCCAAGATCCGTTCGCGACCCGCCAGGGCAGCGACGAGGCAGAGCAAGGTGGATCTGGGCAGGTGGAAGTTGGTGAGCAATCCGTCGATTACCTTAAATTCAAACCCCGGTGCGATGAAAAGGTCAGTTGTCCCGGCACCGGTCTGCAGTGCACTGTTCTCGGCATAAGCGCCCTCGAGAGCGCGGGTGACCGTGGTGCCGATGGCGATCACCCGGCGCCCCTCTGTCTTGGCCTTACAAATGGCTGCAACTGTTTCTTGGCCAATGTCAAACGCCTCGGCGTCCATCTCGTGGTCGTCGGTATCATCAACTGCAATGGGTCGAAAGGTGCCCGGGCCCACGTGCAGGGTCACAAACGCAATTTCAATGTCCCGCGCTTTCAGTCGCGCAATGAGCTCAGGGGTAAAATGGAGCCCGGCAGTGGGTGCGGCCACAGATCCGTCCTGCGCTGCAAAAATGGTCTGATAGCGGGCCGCATCGCTCGGCACCGGGTCCCGACGGATGTATGGCGGCAAGGGGATCTCCCCATGTGCCGCTGCATAGCCGAGCAGGGTCTTGCTCGCCACATCGCACTCGATGACGGCCTCCCCTTGGTCGCGTTTCTCGCGGACGACCCCAGTGATGTCCTCGAGATGGATCTGGTCTCCCTCGCGCATGGGTTTGTTTGCTCGGGTAAGGACAATCCAGCGGCAGTGGTCGTCCCCGGTGACGAGCTCTCTAACGAGCAGCACTTCGACAGCACCGCCGGTCGGACGGCGCCCCCGAAGCCTCGCCCGGATTACCCGGGTGTTATTGGCCACGAGCAGGCTTCCGGGCAACAGGCATTGGGCAAGGTCGGCGATATGTCGGTGTTCCACTTGCCCGCTTTGGGGGTTCAGCACGAGGAGGCGCCCCCCGTCCCGTTTGTCAGGTGGATGGGCAGCTATCAGCTCGTCGGGAAGCGAATAGTCGAATAGGTCGAGCTTCACGGCATTAGCAGCCGATGTATCGGGAAATGACGATCCTTTGGACTTCGGACGTGCCTTCACCGATCTCGAGCAGTTTCTGATCCCTGAAAAACCGCTCCACATCGTACTCCTTCATCAGCCCGTAGCCGCCGTGGATTTGCACCGCTTCAGTGGCTGTGAATTTAAATACCTCTGAGCAATAGAGCTTGGCCATAGCCGCCAGTTTTTCAAAGGGTTTGCCCTGGTCCCTGAGCCAGCAGGCCTTGTAGAGCATGTTGCGGGCGGCCTCGATTTTTGTGGCCATATCGGCGAGCTTGAACGCAATGGCCTGGTTTTTACAAATCGGTCGGCCGAATTGCCGCCGTTCCTGAGCATAGGCCAGGGCCTTCTCGTAGGCACCCTGTGCCCCGCCCAATCCCATGGCGGCGATGGAGAGCCGACCCCCGTCCAGGGTTTTAAGCATCTGGTGAAATCCCTCGCCGCGCTTGCCGAGGATGGCGTCTTCTGGCAGGTCGACGTCGTCAAAAAAGAGCTCGGCCGTATTTGAAGAGCGCCACATCAGTTTGCCGTGCATCTCTGTGGCGGTGAGGCCTTTAATACCGGCTGGTACGAGAAAACAGGTGTATTCCTTTTTGTCGTCCTCGCGCTTGCCGCTGACCGCTTGAACAGTGGTGACCGAAGTCATGGGGTTGGCCGCGTTCGTAATGAATATCTTCGACCCATTGAGGCGCCATCCCGTGCTGGTTTGCTTGACCGTGGTTTTTGATCCGCCCGCATCTGATCCCGCGTCCGGCTCGGTCAGTCCAAACCCGGCCAGGGTCTTGCCGCTGCACAAATCCGGGAGGTAGCGCTGCTTTTGCGCCTCACTGCCAAAGTAGTAGATCGGTCCGATGCCGAGCGAGTTGCCCGCCGCCACGGTCGCCGCTTGTGAACCGTCTACCCGAGCGATTTCCTCGACCGCGATGATATAAGAGATGTACCCCATGCCTGTGCCGCCGTATGCTTCGGAAACGAACATACCGAACAGGCAGAGATCACCCATCTTCTTTGTCAGCTCTACCGAAAACATCTCCTTGTCATCGAGCTCCCGGGCCACGGGCGCAATTTCGTTCTCAGCAAAGTCCCTCACGGTACTGCGAAGTATTTTC
The DNA here is from genome assembly GCA_030065855.1 of Myxococcota bacterium. Classification (GTDB taxonomy): domain Bacteria; phylum Myxococcota_A; class Polyangia; order JAAYKL01; family JAAYKL01; genus JASJCT01. Next base: position 23,155 of record JASJCT010000042.1, on the reverse strand, counting down.
TGTTCTTCGGTCAACTCATAGCTAAGCACTGCCAACTCCTTGTTGTTTCAGCCCGATTCAAATGCTACGGGGCTGCGCGCAAAGACACATCAACTATTGCATATCCCAATGACAGGGCATGCGCAAACCACCTCAAAGACCCTATATCGAGTGCTTGAGAAAGCATCAAGAAACCCAATGCATTTTTTTCACACCTGGGATTTCTCGATTCCTCAATAGACCCAATGATTGCTGTATCGGTCCTGTTGCAGAACCATTTTCATTGAATATGGTCTTGCTAAAATACCGTTTTTGGCAATATCGGTCTTGAAACAGAACCATATTTGCTTATAATCATCGGAAATCGATGGGATTTCAACATGGAAATGGATGACATTCTTTCCCGCATCCTCCAGATACAACATCGCCTGATGGCGAGCTTGCCCGATACGGTGCGGCCTTATCTCGACGCGCTTGATATCGGCGATCGCGGGGCGCTAATCGTCGGCCCACGGGGGGTTGGCAAAACCTATTTTTTGCTCAAAACCATAAAAAACAGACATGGATTGTACGTCTCCCTGGACAATCCAATGGCGCGGACGGCACCACTTTACGAACTCATCGAAGCCGCGGCCCTAAAGGGATATGAAAATATTTTCCTCGACGAAGTGCACTATTCCCAAGATTGGGCCCTTCATCTCAAGGCCGCCTATGACGCTTTTCCGCAATTGACTATCTGGGCCAGCGATTCCAGCAGCGTCGTGCTCCGGCGGGGAGTAGCCGACTTGTCGAGGCGGTTTCCCATCACCCATATTCCCTTGATGTCGCTAAGGGAGTTCATTGCCCTACGCGAAGGGACCCTGTTGCCCACGTTCAATCCATTTGATGGCGATTCGCAACTGGTTTCGCGAATTCTAAAACAGATAAATGTGCTGAAGTTGTTTGCCGAGTACATGCAATTTGGTTTTCGACCCTTTTTCTTGGAGGAAACGTCGAGTTACCTGGACAAAATCATCAATACCATCAACAAGTCCATTGAAGCAGACATACCCTATTTGATACCGCGACTGACAGATAATCACTTTCGCCTGATGCAAGCGGTCATCGCCCATCTGGGAGGGTCGGTGATTCCCAGAATCTCGGTCAACGCGATGTGTGGCAGATGGCATTTGAGCAAAGAAAAGCTTCATCAATTGATCTCGGTCTTAGAGCGGGCCCACGTGTTGCGCATCATCCGAAAAAAAAATGACCGAACGATTTCTTCGCTAGGCGCGAAAATGTTTCTGTTCGAACCGTCGGCTTACTACTATTTCACCGAAGACCCGGGTACGCGACGAGAAGCCTACGTTACGGCGGCGGCAATGGCATCCGGTTTTGAGGTCTGGGCCACCAAAGATGAGCGCGAGGGCGATTTTATAATTGACGATACCGCGGTGGAAGTGGGCGGGCGAAACAAAAAGAAAAAAGGAGCGGATGTTGTCATTCGCGATGACACCGACGTGTTGTACGACGATGTTATTCCGATGTGGACCTTCGGCATGACCTATTAAACGGGCGTCGACACAACCGCATGTGCCTGTGCAAGTTCCATGGTTTCTCGTATAATGGCGTTCGCGGTATGGATGATTTCAAACCAAGCATCGCGAAACAAGTTAGGAGCGCCATGAAACGCACGATATTTGACCTCGTTGTTCTTGTCGCCGTGATCCTATGTATCGGCTGCGCCGGCGGACAGGAAGAGCCGGATCAGGCACCGAGATCCTTGCCCAAGCCTGTTTCTGGGCCCGACGCCGAATCGGTTGCTCAGCCCAAGCCCGAGCCGATTGTTAAGCCCAAGCCCGTTGCTCAGCCCGAGGCCGTTACTAAGCCTGAGCCGGTTGTTAGGCCCAAGCCCGAGCCCGTGCCTCCTATCCCGAAACCGATAAAAGCGCGTCCGCCAGAGGCAACAACGCACAAACTCACGGTCACAACCGAGCCACCGGCGATGTGCGCGGTGTACATTGACGGTACAAAGGCAGAAAATAACGCGGGCAATGCACCGGTGACCGTGTCTTTGCCCGCAGGACCCCATGCGGTTTACTTCATGGTAGCGCCGGGCGGCGGCTATTCATTGGCCGGTACCAGTCCCATGAACGTCGACCTCCAGTCAGATATGACGATTTCCATGCCCCTAAAAAAGTTCAATGTAGGACCTGAGTAGGAAGGCCTTGAGAAAGGGCATTTTTGTCATTTTTGGGATGGCGTGGATAAGTAGAGGTACGGTTTTATGAAGCTGATTTTCCTCGCAGTAGTGCTGACCGCCTCGCATATGGCCATGGCGAACCCTGCCCTTGTTCTCGAGGATGGGTTGAAGATTGAACTCGCGGACAGGCGACTCATCGCCAGCATGGACGGCAAGAAGACGTGGTCGATGGCGGTTTCGACAGCCAAGACCGCAAATGCCCTGCGACTTGAGCAGTACGATGTGGCCGAAGGTGTGGTAGCGATTCACGCCGTTTCAGACATCGGCGATGGCAGGGCAGCGGAAGTCGTGCTGATACGCAAGGGATCCAGGCGGTCCCTGAAGCTGATCTGGCAGGACATCACCGGGCTCTCTGGAGATGTGGGGGAAAAAACAAGCCCGGCAATCCGGTTCGAGGATCTGGACGGTGACGGCCGGGTCGAGATTGTTAAAGGTGTGGTCTTAGAATCCGTTCGGATGTGCGGCCAGGCAGCCCTCCCCCTGCTGTTTAGAGAAGTTTACAATTTTAAGAAGGGCGCCTTCTGGCCGATACTGGCGCGCCGGCCCGGACTAAAAGCCGAGACGACCATTGATGGATCGTTCGATCCCGGCACCCTACCGACCGCGCCGATTGTGCGGCACATTTTGCCCATTGCAGCGTCCCGCATTGCCGGTGACCGCCGGGAACCATTGCTGCTTGCCCCACCCAGGGGAATTGCCGATGGGGATCCTAAAACCGCGTGGATACCCATGCCGAGCAATGGGGCCGGTGAGCTCACTACGTTTGATATTATCACGGCGTCCTACGGCGTTTTGCGCATCGGCATCCTCCCGTTGCCATCTGGAGCCTCCCCAACAGCGTATGATCGGCCAAAGAGCATCTACCTCGCTACTCAAGAGAAGGTGTATCGCCTGCGCTTTCCAGTCGATCCTGCTGAGCAGCCCGACACCCCGGTCTGGTTCGACCTAAAGGCGTCTATGCGCACTCAGTGTTTTTCCCTGGTTATCGAAAACAGCTATGCACCGTCACAGCGCCGTCCTTTGGCTATCTCAGAGGTGATCGTTATCACAGAGGCAGATGGTCCCAAGGGGCTGTTTCGCCTTGCTGAGGACCTGAGCGACACGACGCTGCGGCGCCAGGCAGCCATGCTCCTCGAACGCGCGGGCGCACGTGCACTCCCAGCCATTCGCCACATGTGGCCCAAGCTCGACTGGCAGGGCAAGCAGCGGGCCATTCGCGTTGTAGCGCGCAGTGCACCGACCGAGGGTGTGGATTTGCTGGTTCAAGCAGCCATGGGTGATGATCCAGAAATCGCCAAGCCAGCACAGCGCGGGCTGTTGTCTGCAAAGAAGGCGGCTGTCCCAGCCTTAGAACGGTTCGTACAAAATCAAGACGACCCGGGATGGCGCACTGCAGTGGATCTATTGAGCGCAATGGGAACGCCGACTGCCCTAATCGCGCTTGCCAGAACTGCTGGCAGGGGAGATAGGGACCAGCGGCACCTCCTGCGCAAACGAATCACCCGCATCGCGCGTCAATTGCCCAACGGAGATGCAGCACTGTGGACTGAAGTCAAAAAAGCCGAGGCCGACGGCGATAAGGAGCGGGTGCTGGACTTGCTACGGTCCGGTACTGGTATGGCCAATCTTGCAACAAGCATCGCAGATCTGACCAATCAACTGTACTGGGACGCGAGTGGGTTCGAGGATAGATATAGGTTGATTAATATCATGGGTGATCTCGCTTGCCATGCCCCCCAAGCACACCTGGCATCGGCTGCAAAGGACCCTGACAGACACATTCGAGCAGCTGCCGTGCGCGGGCTCGGCGCCTGCTCGGACGATAGCGAATCAAGGCAAACCCTGATTGCCAGCGCCCTCGATGATGCGGAACCCAGCGTCCGAATGGCCGCGCTCGATGCGATGGCCCACCTCGGTCGTGCCTCCATATCTTCAACCGCGCTGACGCACCTGGCCATATCAGATCCGTGGCCAGACGTACGCGCCCGGAGCGTATTGGCCGCGCAGGTGCTTGGAGCGGATGTGACCGTGGCCCTATACGAAAAAACAGCACGCGATGCCTCGAGTCGCGTACGCGCAGCCACCATCGAGAGCGCCTTGTCTATCCCGGGTGAACAGGTGGATGAGATCATCCAATCGCGGCTCAGTGCAGATGTCGAGACAGCAGTTGTGAAGAAAATAGCCGCATTCGCAGCTGGGTCGCGCTGCCAACGATCCGCCGTGCCGAGCTTGTTTGCATTGCTGAAAAAAGGGGCTGAGCCCCTAGCAGGTCAAAGAGACATCGCCACTGCCCGGGAAGCCGCCCGCGCCCTCGGAAACATCGGAACCCCTGAGGCTAAAGCGCTTCTAAAAAAGACCAAACAGCGGTCAAATCCAGCCGTTGAGGCGGCCATCGATCGGGCACTCGCCAAATTTGGCAAGCACTGTCAGGTTTCTCATCCAACAAACCGTACCGACAGCGTAAACCGCACACCTAAAAGAAAAGAAGAATAAAGCGCGGCACCTCCTTTTTTGTGGGGATACCCCAGGGTCATAGCCCAACCCGTTGTTTTCCTTGGATCTCACTGACGCGCGGTTGGGGAACGCCTGCGGTCGCAGCAAAATCGGGCCAACAGCGCACAGCTGAAATAACGCGGTCCAGAAATTGATTTGCGCGCGTCTTCTTGATGCCAGCCACGCTGGCGAGTGCGAACAAGTCCTCACGCTTAAACCCTTCTCGTTTGCCATTGACGCTCATCTGGTGTTTGCTGGTCCACTCACCTTCGGGCGCCCATGCGTACGAAACGTCGAAAGCAGGTGATAAGGACCATTCACCCCGTCGATTCATAAGGAATGCTATGTTCTTGACGTGGTCATCACAATTACGGCCCACCACGTTGAAAAAGGCCCGCAACACCTGCTGCTCCACGTCTTTCCGAGAGAGTCGGAGTCGCTTGATGACTTGGATCGCCTGCTCGTAGGAATAGCTCCCGGGCTGTCTGTAGTCATAGTGCGCCAGAGCCCCAAGGGACTGCATGTGTAGCTTTCCTCCCCGTGCAGTCCGGTCAAAACGCTTCGTCATGAAATGGCTTCGATCACCTTCGTGATGAAGGCGGCAGGTCGTCATCTCGATGCCGGCCTCCAGGGCCATTAGGTGATAGGCGTACTCGATCCTTCCGTAGCCCATCGGAGTTCCTATCTCCACATCTTTTGTACTGATAACGCCGTCGAACTTCATGATCCAGTGTTCGAAGCCTGCTCTATCAACAGCTTGCCCCGACCGGAATTCGTCAGTTACTGGATTCCAGGCCAGAATCGCCTTCGCCCTTGCACCGCCGGCTGACGTGCCAACGCGAAGTATATCATTGATCGCTTCACGATCATCGTCACCGGAAAACACGCCGCCAAGTCTGGTGCGCTCGTCGAGAATCTGGTTAGCGAGGTCGACCAGGCTTGCTACCTCAACCGCTTGTTTGCTTTCCGGCGGTCCGAGTGTGGCTGGCTCGAACTCGAGTGCTCCCATGCCACGGCTACCGACATAGCAGAGGCGTTCCACCGGATGGAAACTCGTCGCAGTGCGTCCCTGCGACGCAAGCCAAGCATCAATGATCGCATTGCCGTACTTGTCTGGCAAAGAGTCGGCGAGCAATCCCGGCAACCCTTTGAATGTGTTCTTTGCGAGCGCTGGAAACTCATAGGGAAACTCAGCAAGTGGCATTGAGATCGGGCCCAGTTGGATGCCGCTATCCAGGAAATCAGGCGAGTACTGGAAGACTGCTATCTCCCGGTCTTCGAGCCAAGTGACGGCGCCGATCAAGCTTCCCCAGAGGATTATGCGTGCATCATTGTTCACGGCCGCCTTCTCTGTCACCCCATGACCACTTTGGGCGTTCATGACTAGCTGGAGCAGGACGCGCGCGCTTGCGCTCTCCTGTGCCTATGCCAACGCGTTCGATTGGCCTTACTGCGGGGTCGGGCAGCAAGGTTTCGAGGCTGTGCTGTATTCTAAGTGCGGTGAGAACTCGAATGAACGTGTCCAGGGAGACCCCTTGTCCTTTCTCGAGTCTTCCTATGGTTCTTGGTGAGACACCCGCTTCCTCGGCGAGCTGCGCCTGGGTTGTATTGCGGGAAAGTCTGATGCTTTCCAAACGCTTGCACAAAGCAGCTTCAATCTGGTCGCTTGTTGCCAGGGAGAAGTCGATTGTATAAGCCATTTGTTGCTGATTATCCTCCTTTTTAGATTATAATAAGCAACATATTGCCGATTTTAAGAGAAGTCAATGCAGGATTTACAATACGTAAAAAAATGCCTATTAACGCTCTAAATATAACTTTGTCGGTAAGATATTACTTATTAAAGGCACAGCCGTGGGGCCAATTTACTTTGAATGACAAAAAGCCTAACTTCGTGAGAGTTCAGTGAGTGAATCGCTTGTTATGCGAAACACGGTCCATTCCTCCATTAGTTTTGCGCCCAGGGTTTTATAAAAACAGATAGCAGGTGTGTTCCAATCAAGCACACTGCCTTCGAGACGACCGCAATCCCTTTCAATTGCGATTTTTGCAAGAAACGAGAGCAATGCCCGACCAATACCCCGACCCCTGAACTCGGGCTTGACGAACAGATCCTCGAGATAGATCCCAGGTTTTCCAAGGAACGTCGAAAAGTTTTGAAAAAACACTGCAAACCCAGCTGGTTCAGCGCAGTATTCTGCGATAACGACTTCAGCTACCTTGTGGTTTCCAAATAGTGACCTGGTAAGTGTTTCTCGATCTGCAGTCACTTCATGCGCTAGCTTTTCGTACTCAGCAAGCGCCTTGATAAACGCCAGGATCAGGCTGACATCATCTGTGGTGGCTATACGCAATTTCAGTTTTGGCATTGGATTGGTATGGTATTCATTCATGGTTCAACTCGTTTGTATTTCTCTATTGACTACTGATTTGGAAGTCAATGGGAAGGATCAGGCCCTATTCCCTTTGTCGCTCCTGTTATGTCTGTATTGACATAACTTGAAACGCGTGTGTAAACTCCCGAAGTTTTGATGTGCAATCGGCATTACACGAGAGGCAGGCTATGATCGACTTTGATGAAGCGCTTCGCATCATTTTGAGTCACGCGCCCGGGCCGCAAGAGATCCAGATGGTTCCCCTCGATGCGGCCATCGGCCAGGTACTTGCCCAGGACATCGCTTCAGACGTGGATGTGCCGCCGTTTGATAAGGCGTCCATGGACGGGTTTGCGGTCAGGTCTGCCGATGTGGCACAACCGCCCGCTACCCTGGACGTGGTGATGGACGTGCCAGCTGGTGGCGTCCCCACAGGCCGTCTTGAGCCTGGGCAAGCAGCCGCCGTGATGACCGGTGCGCCTGTTCCCGAAGGTGCCGATGCAGTGGTGCAAGTGGAGTGGACATCCGGCTTTGGCACACCCACAGTGGAGGTGAACCGGGCTGCACCCAAGGGCATGCACATCAGTCCAAAGGCCGATATTCTAAAAGTCGGCACGCCCGTGCTCTTGGCAGGAACCCAGGTGGATGTGGAGGAGCTGAGCCTTCTGGCCGGGGCTGGGTGCGATCCTGTGCCCGTTTTTAAACAGCCGTCAGTCGCAGTGCTGTCCACAGGGGACGAGCTCGTCTCCCCAGGTGAAACGCCCGGTCCCGGTAAAATCCGCAACACCAACGGCCCCGCCCTCATCGGCTTTTTACGCAGCCTCGGGCTCAATCCAGCGAATTTGGGACAGGTAAGCGATACCCTCGACGATCTGCGGGCAGCAGTCGGCAAAGGTCTCGGTTATGATTGCCTGTTGCTTTCAGGTGGTGTGTCAGCGGGCGCGTACGATTTTGTCCAAGACATTCTGAATGAATTCGGCGTAGAGGTGCACACAACGCGTGTCGCTGTAAAACCGGGCAAGCCCACGGTATTTGGCACCTTAAACGGCAAGATGGTGTTTGGGCTGCCCGGAAACCCGGTCTCTGCAATGGTCATCGCACGGGTGTTGGCAGGGCCGGCCCTTCGCAAACGCATGGGATATCAGGACCCCGCATCCCGGGTCATCCGCGCTCGCCTCACGTCAGACATTCGCAAAAAGCCGGATCGCCTCTGGCTGGTCCATGGGACCATTGCATTTGACCGGGAAACAGCGGTGACCCCCGTCAAGAACCGCGGTTCAGCCGACCTTCCGGCCGCTGGTAGAGGCAATTGCCTCATTGTCGCCCCCAAGGACACGTCCCTTGTAGAAAAGGACGCGCAAGTAGAGGTGGTTGTTTGGCGCCGATGTTTTTAGATCACACATCCCGTGGGCCCGCGCTGATCGACCGCCATGGCCGACGGATCGACTACCTGCGGATTTCCATTACGGATTTGTGCAACTTGCGGTGCTTTTATTGCATGCCACGTCAGGGCGTTACCAAGCTGCCCCAAGCGGATATCTTGACCTACGAGGAGTTTCTAAAAGTTGCTCGCATCGCGGCTGGCCTCGGGGTGCGCAAGATGCGGATCACCGGTGGCGAACCCCTCATCAAGCGTGGGGCGGTCAAGCTGGTGCGGGAGATAGCAGCATTCCCAGGGGTCCAGACCGTGGCCATGACGACCAACGGTACCCGTCTCGAAAAATACGCCGAAGTGCTCAAGGCCGCTGGACTCAGCCGCATCAATGTTTCTCTGGACAGCCTGAGACCAGATGTTTACAAGCGGATCACCCGGGGCGGTGACCTGTCGGCTGTGTTGCGGGGCATCGACAGAGCCATCGAGTATAACTTCAGGATCAAGCTGAATACCGTACTTATCAACGGGATGAACGCGGACGAGGTCTACCGGTTCATTGACTTTGCGCGGGATAAAGGGGTCGAAGTGCGATTCATCGAGCGCATGAGCTTTGAGGATCCCGACCCCTATGTGCCCCAGGATCACGTCGTGGCAACCCTGGCAGACCGGTATTCCCTAACCCCATTGCCCACGGCATCTGGCAGCCCCCATGTTCGGGCGTTCGACTGCGATGGCGTCCGCGTGGGGTTTATTTCGCCCCGCAGTCATCCGTTTTGCGACGGTTGCAACAAGCTCCGCCTGACACCAAACGGCAAACTGAAAGCGTGTTTGTCCTCTGAGTTGAACGTAGACCTTCGCTACATACTTCGGCGACCCCATTGCGACGCGGACATTGCCCGGGCGATGTCTAAGGCCATCGCACTCAAACCCGCCACCGGCCCCTGGACTGCCTGTGCCGAGATGTGGCGCGTGGGTGGGTAGGGAGAGGAGCGACCACGATGGGCAAGCTGACCCACATGGACTCGACCGGCCAGGCGACCATGGTCGACGTGTCGAAAAAGGCAGTGACCCGGCGTATTGCCCGGGCATCGGGCAAGGTATCCATGCGACCAGAGACGGCCCGGGCGATCCGCGATTGCCAGACCCCTAAGGGCGATCCCCTGGAGACGGCCAGGCTGGCCGGCATCCAAGCTGCAAAACGCACGGCCGATCTCATCCCCCTATGCCATCCCTTGCTCATCGAGCACGTCGACGTAACCGCTGAGCTCGGTGATGACGCGGTCTATCTCGCTGCCAACATTGTCGTTACCGGCAAGACCGGCGCCGAGATGGAAGCCCTAACAGCTGTTTCAGTGGCCGCGCTCACCGTATATGACATGTGCAAGGCCATCGATCGGGGGATGACCATCGAGGCAGTGCGCCTCGAGGCAAAGAGCGGGGGAAAGAGCGGCGCGTTTACGCGAGATACGGGCGCCGCGTCGCAATAACCCATCTTAAGGAGTTCAAATGGAACCCATTGCCGCTGTGCTCGTGGCATCTGATAGTCGGTCATCAAAGGCCCGGGCTGAGCATTCCGGCCCGGCAGCCCAGGATGCACTCGAGGCCCTGGGTATCGGCGTGGTGGAAGTAGCAGTCATCCCGGACGAGGTCGATCTTATTTCACAACAGCTCAACAAGTGGGCAGAAACAGAGGGCATCTATCTGATTCTCACGTCAGGGGGCACTGGGCTCAGTCCCAGGGACGTCACACCCGAGGCCACCCGCTCGGTCATCGAGAAAGAGGTGCCTGGGATTCCCGAATTGCTGCGCGCCAAAAGCCTGGCCATCACCCCCCATGCAGCCCTTAGTCGAGGGATTGCCGGTGTCATCAACAACACCCTTATCATCAACCTGCCGGGCAGCCCAAAGGCGGTCCGGGAATCCATTTCATTCCTCGCACCCCTACTGCCCCACGCCCTTGAGACCGTAGCGGGCCGGGCTGTTGAGTGCGCGGGGTAACACAAGGGGGCAAAATGCCTTCAAAACAGGTCTATCTCTCTTTTTTTGTGCTCGCCTTCTGTGGTTTCGGATGTGGACCAAAGCACAGTGCTGCGCCGCCGCCCGCTGACATCGGGTATGATGCGAACGGGGCCAATCGACCCCATCCCATCACACCCGATCCGTTCATGCCAAGGGTCGTCTATGATTCAAATATCACCGCACCCCAGGATCTGCTGGGCTTTGAAGTTGGATCGATACCGGCGCGACCCGATCAGATTCTGGACTGTTTCAAACGCTGGGCAGAGGCATCCCCCCGGGCCGCGTACGCCCCCTATGCTGTCTCGGCCGAAGGGCGAGAGCTGGCGCGTGTGGTGATCACCTCAGAAGAAAACCTCAAACGGATCGACGCCATCAAGGCAGATATTGCAAAGCTCAATGACCCGCGAAACCTGAGCCAAGCAGAGGCAGACCGCATCCTGGACAGCACACCGGCAATCGCTTGGATCGGATTCAGCATCCACGGCAATGAGCTGTCCGGAGCAGATGCTTCCCTTGCGGTGGGATATTATTTTATCGCCGGCACGAACGACGCGATAGTGGATATTTTAGAGAAGGTCGTGATCGTCTTGGACCCTGTCATGAACCCGGACGGTCGGGAACGCACCATTACCAATATTGAACAGCAAGCAGGTCAGGTACCCAATCTCGATTATGCCAGCCTGCACCGGGGTCGGTGGCCCTGGGGCCGCGGCAATCATTACCTGTTTGATATGAATCGGGATTGGATTGTGGGCATTGCACCCGAGACCCGGGGTCGATGGCAGGTGCTGCTCGAATTCAACCCCCAGCTCGTCATTGACGTGCACGAGATGTGGGCCCTCGACACCTACTTGTTTTACCCGCCCTCAGAGCCCATCAACCCACATCGCCCACCACATGTGATCAAATGGCAGCAGGTGTTTGCGGCCAACCACGCCGCGGCCTTTGATGCCCTGGGGTGGAGTTATTACACGCGGGAGTGGGCCGAAGGCTGGTACCCGGGCTATACCGATGCCTGGGCATCCCTAGGCTCGGCCGTGGGCATGCTCTACGAACAAGCCCGCTTCCACGGCCAATCCCTGCGCCGGCCGTCTGGCCGCGTAGCTACCTACAGTGAATCTGTCCGCGCCCAGGCCATAAGCAGCCTGTCCGACCTTACGACCCTGGCGCACCATAGGAAAGACGTGCTCAACGACTATCTCTCGGCCCGCCGCCTGCCCTTTGAAATTCGAAACCCGCGCGTCTTTGCCCTTCGGCCCGGGCGATCGCCAGACCGGGAGCGGATGTTTCTTCGCACCTTATTGCGTCAGGGAATTGAAATCGCGACAGCAAAAGATCCCTTTACTGCAAGAAAGGCCTTCGGAACCCTCGGCATGGCCGATGGAAAACAGAAATTTCCAGTGGGCACCTATCTCATCACCGAGGCCCAACCCCAAGGGGCTCTCGTAAAGGCCCTGCTGGATTTGGACCCACGCATCTCAGACGAGGTGCTCAAAGAAGAGCGAACCGAGCTCGAGCGCAGAAACGAATCCACACTATACGACGTAACAGCCTGGGACTTGGCCCATGCCTTTGACCTGGACGGTTTCTGGATAGATGATCCCGGTATCGACACCACCCCAGTGACGAAACTCGCACCTACTACCGGGGAAATCGTAGCAACCGCACAAGGCGCGACCTATGCTTGGGTCGTGGACGGCTGGGAAGATGCATCCCTGGCCTTTGCGATCCAGGCGATGGCATTGGATATAACAGTGCGGGTCGCACAAAAACCCTTCACTACGGGTGGTAGGCAGTTTGAACGCGGCAGTCTGCTCATCAGGCGCCAGGAAAATACCGATGATGTGGCAGTGCGCATCAAACAGGCGGCGCAGCGCACCAGTGTGGACGTCTTTGCCACCCCGTCGGGCCGATCGCCTGGTAAAGGACCTGACCTCGGGGGGCAGGAATTTAAAATGCTGCATCGACCGCGGATAGCCGTGCTGTCCAACTGGCCCGTCTGGCCCTCTGCGTACGGGCATGTGTGGCGCGAGCTCGACGCGCAGCTCGGCATATCAGTGACCCATCTCGATATTCAGATGCTGAAGCAGTATGACCTCAGGCGGTACAACGTCCTCGTGTTGCCCCCTGCCGATGATACATTGGGTGCATTGCTAACACCTCACAAAGAAGCCCTTAAGGCGTGGCTTCACTCGGGTGGTACCCTGGTGGCCATCGGCAGTGCTGCGGCGATCTTTACCAACGAAGCGCTAAACCTAGGCACTGTGCGGCTGAGGCGGGATGTGGTGCCCATGATCGACAGCTACGAAGAAGCTGCTGGACGCGACCTTGCAGCCAGAGATATTCAAATTGACCCGGCCGCAATTTGGGACGCTGCAGATGCCCCTGTACCCCAACCCCAAGCGACCGGCAAAGCACCGAGCCCTCTGGACAAAGGTACGGATGATCAAGGTGAAGGCGGCAAACCACCGAGCAAGGCAGTCCAGGAAGCGGCCCAGCGCAAGGACGCGTGGATGCGCAGGTTCGCACCAAAGGGCGTTATTCTTCGGGGGCTCGTAAACCTCACCCACTGGTTGACCTTTGGGTGCATAGAACAGGCTCCCGTGTTTTTCAGCGGGGATTACGCCTTTCTCGTTCGACATCCGGCTGCAGCCCCAATTCGGCTCGCCCAGAAGAAAGACCTGAGACTCGCTGGATTGCTCTGGCCAGAGGCAGCTGAGCGCATCGCGTTGACCGCCTATCTCTCTCAAGAGTCCTTGGGATCTGGCCAGGTGATTCTCTTTGCGTCGTCCCCAGCATTTCGCGGGTACTTCAGGGGCACTGCCCGCCTGTTTGGAAACGCCGTGGTGTACGGCCCCAGCCTGGGCGCTGAGCAGCCCCTCGAGTGGTAGCGATTTCTTTCCCAAGTTTCCCTAACTCTTCAGCTAAGAGACGAACGATAGGCGAGCTATTTTTGGTTAATCTTCTTTAAATCTTCCAAGACGTCTTCTACCAGGTACAGGCCACCGTAACCAACGACCTTCATGGTGGCAGTTTCAACCGTAATGAATGTGGATACAGTATTAAAGACGCAGTCGTCAGGGCAGCCCCCATTCCAGATCACATTGTCCACGTCCTCCATTCGCCACCCGCTGGTCCAGGTGAATTCGTCCATCTTCTCACTGGCCTCTTGTGCGGTGTACCGGTCGGGAATGGCCAAATCGTAGTAGTAGAAGCCAACGATATCTGCATTGTACTTGCGAATTTCCTCATAGGCATTTGACAGAAACACGAACTGTGCTTCGCAGCCCGCTCACCCCGGAGAGCCGTACCGGAAGACCAGCGCTTTCACCGCTTCTCGGTTGGCGTAAACCTCGCACATGTCCAAGACGGTCTCTTCTCCATCCGGACCGTAGATGGCCGGGAATTGAGTGGCCGGTACGGGCATGTCCATGTACCAGTCATATGGGCCCGGAACGTAGTTGCCGCCGCACACTGTCACCTCGTCCGTGTCCGCATCACTGTCGCTGTCTGAATCAGATTCACTGTCTGAGTCCACGTCGCTGTCTGAATCCGAATCGCCGTCGCTATCCGAATCAGCATCACTGTCGCTGTCCGAATCAGCGTCGCTGTCGCTGTCACTGTCCGAGTCTGCGCCGCTGTTGTCGTCGGTCTCTGCCTCACAGGCAATGGCACCCGCGGCAGTTAGAAACGTTAAGAGTGACAAAAGAAGGATTTTATTCATGGTGTGCGTCCTTGTTCGCAAGGGTCCTCTTATAGTTATATGAGTACCCAAGCAATCGCGCCACAGAGAGACGGGGGATGGGGCGTGTCATCCCTTGTATTTTCGGACGTATTGTTGTCAAATGGTCGTATCTATCACAGTGGGGCTTGGGCCGCCGAAGTGCAAAATTGACGAAATACAAAAAACAACATAAATCGCTCCAGCATCATAAAAAATCAGCACCTGATGAGGGATTCGACCGACGGACGTTCCTCAAAACCTCGGGTGCGGTAAGCGCCGTGGCCGGTGGGGTTGGGCTCGGTCTTTTTGGCGTGCAAGCCGGTCGGGATCCGGCTTCGTACACCGGAACAGAAACATTTCAAGGCGCAGCACAAACCTTTGACCGCGACCGCTTTGCGGTTGCTGAGCCCCACTATCAACGGAACAAAACCGGGACCCCGCGCCGCATCGATGCGCGATGTGAGGTCATCTTCTCTCGACTCGGACCGCTGTTTCGACTTTGGAAAGAGGATACCGGTGTTGAGGGACTGCCAGAACCGCTGCGAACGTTTTACCGCCAACATCCAGAGGCGTTGAAATTAGATCGGTACTTCATAACTGACCTGAGGCCCAAACAGCGCCACGACAGCCAACAATACGGCAGTCGGCTGACCCTGGCCAAAGCCTGGGCCAATGCGATGGCAGTGGTATGGCCAGAGCGGGACACCCGTCCCCCGGCAGAGGCCGACTTTCCCCAACCCGGACGCGACGGCAAGCGCCCGTCGCCGATGAAGATGAAGTCAGCGGAAAAGACGTCCCGACTGATTAAACAGATGGCGTACGAACTGGGTTCGGTGCTGGTGGGCATCACAGCGCTCAACCCGAATTGGGTGTACCAGTATCCCATGCGCGATCATGGATTTCCGCCTGACGATCCGATTGTCGTGCCCGAGCATTGGCGCTATGCCATCGTCGTGGGCACCCCAATGTCGTGGGATCCATTTTTGGCCAATCCCAATTATGGTACTTCAAGCGATGCCTATTCCAAGTCGCGCATCGTCGGCTTTCGCCTCGCCGAGTTTATTCGCCAATTGGGGTACCCAGCGCGTCCACACACGCCGGGTACGGATTACGATCTAGTGGTGCCTCCGATCGTCATTGACGCCGGCTTGGGCGAACAGGGACGTCATGGCGTCGTGGTTACCCCAGAGCTGGGATCGAACTTTCGGCCGGCCATCGTCACGACAAATTTGCCGCTGCAGCCAGACCAACCGATCGAATTTGGCGTCCAGGACTTTTGCCGATACTGCAAAATTTGCGCGGAGAACTGCCCCAGCGGCGCCATCACCCACGGAGGCAAGGTCGACGTGCGCGGATATCGCCGCTATAAAATCGACGTTTCCAAATGTCATAATTTCTGGGGATCGAAATTGGGCAACATGGGCTGCCGGCTCTGTATGACGACCTGTCCGTATTCGCGCAAATCCAATTGGATGCACCGCGCAGCGCTCACCGCCACCAGCAACGATCCCTTTGGTCTGACCCATCCGGCGCTGACCCTGATGCAGAAGCGTTTTTATCCCGGCCCCGAGCCGAGCCACTATTACATGCCCTCGCTGGGTGGTAACAACGCTTCTTATCGCGAGCCACCGTGGTGGTTGCGCGCCGAAGACTTTATCGATTTTAACTCATAGGGAAAAAGATGGCATTTTTTACCAGCGGTATCTTCTGGTTCATCGAAGGCATTCTCGCCACGGTAGCGGTTGCTGGATTTTACTTATGGATGAAAGATCGGGGAGTGACGATGACCCCATGGAAATGGGTACTCGTGGGGCTGTGGATCTGTCTGGCGTCGCTGACCATCGCCTTTGTGGGCACCAACGTGGGTGAAAATGAGACGACAGCAGCGCTCAAAGGTGGGGTCATGCTGGGGGTGATCACAATCGCCGCAGGGGTCGGCACGTGGCGGCTGCTGCACGCTTCGAAACGGAGCTGAAGATCCGGTCGACCTGGGAAAAGAGCATCGCGGCCGTTGCTCTGCTATTTGTTGCCAGTGCCTGGTTTCTCGGTCGATTTTTGGAAGAATCTCCCGATCCACAGCAATTGGTTTCCCTCGTCCCCGGGGCGACGAACTTGGTACCTCTCGAAGCGCATCGTCTCTATTCAGCGAGAAATCGAAAACAAGCCGATGTCCCGCTCGGCTACGTTGGGCTGGGTCGCGCCGCTGGTTACGCCGGTCCATTAAGTGTCGCTGTCGGGCTTAATCCACAAGGGGTGATCACCGGTATTCGAGTACTCGAGGAACGAGAGACACTCGCGTTTTATCGCAAACTGACCAAGCAGAAATTCCCCCAGCACTTGATCGGGCGCACCCACTGGGACATCGCCTCTCCGGCCAGGCCGTTGGACGCGATCACCGGGGCGACAATTTCTTCGACCGGTGTTGCGCTTGCAACGCGCCGCGCCGTGCAACAGGTGGGCAAACTGGCGTTGAACCACAATTATCCCCCAGTGCCGCCAGTACCCGTGTCCGTCGGCCTCTTAGAGATCGTATTTCTCTCCCTTTTGGGGTTTGGCTTGACCGTTTCTCTCTGGCCCAAAAAGCGGGCCAAAGCTGTGCGATGGTTCTCCCTTGCCACTGGATTGGTCTTGTTGGGATTTGCCTACAAACGACCCCTGACCCTGGTCAACCTCAACTCCCTGTTACTCGGGTATTGGCCCAACTGGCGCAGCGCCCTGTTTTGGTATCTCATCCTAGCCGGCGTATTGCTGCCCGTGATTTTTGTCGGAAAAACCCCCTACTGTGACCGGATTTGCCCCTTTGGCGCCGCCCAGGAGGTGATGGGACACATCGGGGGAGCAAAGAAAAAAATACCACCCAGGATCGCCTCGATGCTCAGCTGGCTGCCCCGCATGCTCGCCCTTGGTGCGATCGTTGGTGCGCTGATCTTGCGCGATCCCGGCATAACGAGCTACGAGGTTTCCGGAACCCTGTTTGGCCTGACCGGTGCCCCGTGGCAATTTGTTTTACTTGCTGTGGTATTACTCGCATCACTCGTCGTCCGACGACCCTGGTGTCGGTTTTTATGCCCGGTGCGCGCGGTGGTGGATTACCTCGCTGGTCTGCGGCATTGGCTCAGCGGACACAGAACTTGACGAGAAACGAAACACGGCCTCTAATCTCGACTATAAACTTTGAGGCAACAGGCATCATTGTCGGTGAGATAGATTTATCTGCGATCAACTGAGAGGTTCTATGAGGAGTTCTAAATGAATATAATTGATTCGCCCCGCATCGCGATAGTTGGATGCGGCGCCATTGCCGAGTCCTTTCACCTGCCCGCGCTAGCCAAACACCAGGGCGTGGTTGAGCGAAGTGTGTTGGTGGATCCGGACACCGCGAGAACCGAACACCTTTCGAGAAAGTTTGGCATCAAGAGCAAGGCGAGTTCGCACAATGACGTGTTGGGGGAGATCGACGGAGCAGTGGTTACCACACCGCACCACCTTCATTTCCCGATCGCCAGAGATTGCCTCACCGCTGGGGCCCATGTGCTGTGCGAGAAACCCCTGGCAGTGGATCCAAAAGAAGCACACGAGTTGGTGGCTTTGGCCGAGAACAAGGGCGTGGGATTGGCGGTTAATAACACCCGCCGCCTCTACCCCTCCTATCGCCGGATCAGCGAGATACTCAACCAGGGAGAGCTCGGCGAGATCCAACGCTTCGTATTTCACGAGGGTGAGGTGATGGCCTGGCCCGCTGCCACTGGATTCTACTTTGGGTTGATGGGCGCGGCCAAAGGGGTGTTGCTCGACCGCGGGGCCCATGTCTTGGATTTAATCTGCTGGTGGCTTGGGGGCAAACCGGAAATCGATCGGTACCAAGACGATTCATTTGGCGGCTCCGAGGCGACAGCCGAGGTCTCATTCCATCTCAACGGTTGTGTTGGCAATGCCTATCTGAGCTGGCTCAGTCGATACCCCAACAAATTTCGCATCGAGGGAACACAAGGGGCGATTGAAGCGGGTATTTATGAGCTAAGCTCCTTCTTCCGAGAGGATGCGATCGGTCAGCGGGAGAAGGTCCGAATACCGACAAAGATAAGAACTTTTAACGAGCTGGGTGGTATCATCATCGACGATTTTATCGATGTGGTTCGGGACGGAAGTTGCCCCGTGGTGCAAGGCAGCGATGTTCTGGCGAGCTTGGCGCTGCTGGATGAGTGCTATGCCATGAGGACCCGCTTTGAGATGCCCTGGCATGAGAATTGTGAGGTGTCCATTGTCTGAGAATAAGCGCGTGCTCGTCACAGGGGCGGCCGGGTTTATCGGCGCGCGGGTGTGTGAAATCCTGCATGGGGCTGGATATGCAACCGTCCGAGCCGGCATCCATAAATGGGGCTCGGCAGCTCGGATTGGCAGGCTACCTATTGAAATCACCCGCTGCGATCTGCTCCGGCCCGAACAACTCGCTGCGGCAATGGATGGCGTGGATCAGGTGATTCATTGTGCCGTGGGATCGGCAGAAACCAATACCACTGGAACACAAAACGCACTCACAGCGGCGCTCAATGCCCGCGTCAAACGATTTGTTCACTTGAGCACCATTGATGTCTATGGCGATGCCACAGGGGTGATTGACGAAACAGCCCCCTGTGTGAAGACCGGCAAGGAATATGGCGATACCAAGATCGCGGCCGAAGAGGCGGTTCAGGAGGCCGCGACTCGCGGTCTTGCCGTCTCGATCCTCAGACCGACGATAGTCTACGGACCGTTTAGCGCGCTTTGGACCGTTGGACCTGCAGAGCGAATGATTGCTGGGAGATGGTTTATTGCAGATGAACTGGCACAGGGTACCTGTAACCTGGTTTATGTCGATGATTTGGTACAGGCAGCGGTGCGCGCCCTTGAGAGCGATGCAGCAGTGGGGGAGGCGTTTAATGTCAACGGTCCGGATCGGCCAACCTGGTGCCAGTATTTTCACGCGTTGAACAACGGCATGGGGCTACCGCCTTTGAGACCGGCGACCAGAACCACCTCTGAGCTCAGCGCAACGGTGATGATGCCAGTGCGAAAAGCGGCCAAGATGATCCTGGCGAATTTTGAAAAGCCCATCATGACCGTGTATCAGCGATCTGAAATCGCTCGAAAAATTATGAAGGGCGCCGAAGGGGCGATTCGCAGCACACCGACGACGCAGGAGTTTACCCTGTATTCCAAGGTCCTCGATCTCCCCACGACCAAAGCCCAAGAAATACTGGGCTATAGACCCTCGTTTGACATGGCCGAGGGAATCCGTTTGAGTGTTGCTTGGCTCAAACATCATCGCTTCCTGGAGATGGCCCATGGTCATAGCAACTGACGTGACCAGTGCCCCGCTTCGCATTCTTCACACGGCCGTCCCTGATCTAGCAGGGGGCTTGGAGCGCGTGGTTCAGGGGTTGGCCATTGGACAACACCGCCGTGGCCATGAAGTCAACGTTGTGGCGATCATAGAAAATGATTCGGAGGATCACCCTTTTTTGATGCCCCTGCGCGATGCAGGTGTGCCGACAACCTGCCTACGGCTAAAGCACGGGGACTACCTTGGTCACTGGCGTGGCCTCTGGCGGATTTTGCGAGAGTATCAGCCGGACATCGTGCACACCCACGGATACCGGTCTGACCTCATGGATGCGACCGCGGCCAGGTTACAGGGCTTCCCCACAGTGACCACGGTGCACGGTTCCAGCCGCATGGGCGGGGCAACCCATTTTTACGAGTGGGTGCAGTTCCGGGTATTTCGCTGGTTCGACGCGGTAATCTCGGTTTCCAATCCACTGCTGGCCCTGTTGGATGAAGCGGGTGTGCCGAGGGATGTTGTGGAAACCATTCCGAATGCCTGGATGGGGCAACCGCCGTCCTCAGATCGGAGGGAGGCGAGACGTACGTTGGGGCTGACAGAAGACGCGCTTGTCGTCGGCTTTGTGGGGCGTCTGATACCGATCAAGGGCTGTGATGTGCTGTTGAATGCGATAGCACGTCTATCTGATTTACCAGTTGTGCTGTCCATCATTGGTGACGGTAGTGAGCGGGCGGCTCTCGAACAACGGGCCACCCGTATCGATGGAGGAAAGCGAATCTTTTTTCACGGTGGGGTAGACAATGCAGCGCATTTGTATCCAGCGTTTGACATATATGCCCTACCGTCGAGGAGCGAAGGCACCCCCATTGTCCTCTTCGAAGCCATGGCCGCGGGCGTTCCCATCGTCGCATCTCAGGTAGGGGGCGTACCCGAGGTGTTGGGCAATACGGCTACCCTGGTACCACCTGAGAATCCAGACGCGCTGGCCGATGGATTGCGTCGGGTCTTGATGGATCGAGATGGTGCTCAGAGGAGAGCCGAGCAGGCAAAAGCGCGGCTGGAAACGGTCTACAATGGAGATGTCTGGATTGATCGACACGAAACGCTCTACAGCAAGATAAGAAAGCAGAACAGAAACTCGAGACGGATCAGGATACTCAAATTAATACGCAAAGGAGGCCCCCCTGAGGGTGGTAGGTTAATTTGAGGAAAAGGGCGATCAGCCCATGATTTCTTTCCAGTTCTCACGGTCCAAAGGGGAAAAGCCGTGGCCAAGCCCCTGCCCAGTCTTCTCTGGTTTTCGATCCAATGGGAAACGGCTACGGTAATGCTTCTATTGTCAACCTCTCTGACCCCAGCGAGACCTTGTGCCAGGAACCCAGCGAGGATCGGTGACTAGGTCCAGGCGCGCTTCCTTGGTCCGCACGCCTATCGCCCCCATCATTCTGCGGTTGAGTCTTGCATCCATGCACACCTTCTTTCTGCTTGCAGGACGCGCGATATTATGAAAACAAGAAAAGAGTGGCGCGTCTGCCAGCGGGTTATTGAGACCGAAATGTTGCTCCACCAAGAGAAACAAATGGCCCGACGGAGTCGCCGCAGATCGTGCTGCGGCTGCCCCATTCAAACAGCTGACGCGCTACTTTTCAAACCCCTTGCGAATTTATGCAGATATGTTTCGCTGGACGCTAGGATTACCCAAATACCTGATTGTTAGACTTTTTACCGCTTTTGAAACATTTAGCGCCAATCATGTCTGAGCGAGGCTTAACTCCGTTCTGGAAAGCGATGATCGAACAGCAAACCGCTGACATCCGTCAAGCCGCGTGATCTCGGGGCGTTCCAGACCCCCATTAACACCAAATTATTTAATTATTTTGTGGAATTACTGGAGCATTGTAGAGTCCTGACCCCATTAATTATTCAGAACCAAACGGGAGCGTCTTTCATGAGAAAAATTCGTCATTCAAGTAAAATCACCAGATCCGCAATCGGGTTACTGGTAGGTCTTATTGCCGTTACACTGCTTACCTCTGCCCAAGCGGAAAAAATCTCAGGACAGGACTTGTATACCAAGCTCAACAAGCTGGCTCGCACTCCGGGTGATGTCGAATTTTTCGAAAAGCTCAACAAGGAGGCCCAGGCAGTGGATTGGGCCTCGGCCACTCAGGTGGACTTCCAAGGGCACCTTCGCCTTATTAAGAACAAAGGCACCGGGCTGGAAGTTAACGTAAAGCAAAACGTATATTTGGTTCGAAATATTAATGGAGATCTATATGTCCTCGCCCTTCCTACAGATCTCTCCGAAACCGAGAAGGAAGCGGCCTCCAATTACGCCGGTCTGGCCAAGGTGGTCGCCAGCAAGAAAGATTTCAAGCTGGATGTGGTGGAAAAAGAGATGGAGGGCACGACTTATACTTTTGCCCGGTTCTCCGAGAAGCCGAAACGCCTATTCTTCGACCTCATATTCGGCATCGCCTGCGGCGTCATGCTGTTTAGTGTGATGATCGGAATGGGATTCTCCCTGACACCCACTGACTTCAAAATCGTTTTCAAACGTCCCAAGGGAATCATCGTCGGGACGCTCATCCAATTTGGTATCATGCCGCTCGTTGCTTTCGGACTGGGACATGCGCTGGGGTATGTGGAAACATTTCCCTATATTTTTGTGGGTATGATCCTGGTTACGTCCACGCCCGGTGGGGCCACCTCTAACCTCATGACCCACTTGGCCAAGGGGGACGTGGCGCTCTCGGTTTCGCTCACCTCGACTGCCTCGTTCCTATGTCTCATCCTTACACCGGCACTCCTGGCACTCTACTGTACCAATATCGAAGGCGTTGAAATGCCCGTCAAAACGGTCGTGTTGACCATATTCGCGGCGGTTCTTCTTCCCCTCATCATTGGCATGGTGGTCCGCAAGAAGTTTGAGACTTTTGCCAGACGCTCGGTTCCCATCTTCTCCATAATTGGTCTCATCGCCGTTCTGACTATCATGATCGGCGGCGTCGCCAGCAACATCAACCTCTTTAAAGAGACCGCCAGAGACTTCGGTGCGATGGCTTGGGTCATGCTCTTCCTGCTTACTTCTTTAGGTATTATTATCGGTATCGTCGTTCCCAAACTGTTCGGCATCGGCAACTACCAAACCCGCGCCATCTCCATGGAAATCGGTATCCGCAACGTGGTGCTGGGCATGACCATCGCCATCCTTATCCAGGACTACATGGGCGACTTCAACAGCCACATGTTCATCGTGTCAGCCGGCTTCGCCTTCACGATGTACATCGCAGGTGGTATCGCGACAATCTTCTACAAGAAAATTCTCCCCACCCAGGGACGCGAAGAAAAGAGAGAGGGGACGGAGGTCTTATCCATTTAACCCAAAATACAGAAGGCGTAGGGGGTCTGGATCTTGCTCAGCGGCGAAGGGGTCAGGACTCTACAAATGAAAATTGGCTGGAATTGAGAGAAGCTTCTGGAATGGCAAGGAAACCTAGTACCTCATTCCTGAAGTTTAGACCGGTTCAGGATACGCGCGAGTGAGCTTTGCTCTTGCTTTGTCCAGATTGAACATCCACTCGATAGAAGCAGCTTCCTTGTTGCGCTGGATTTCCCATGCCTT
>JASJCT010000041.1 GCA_030065855.1 Myxococcota bacterium | reverse complement strand
CGCCCGATCCACTTCGCATTGCTGCGTTACTCCTCCGCGCCTTGCCACCAGCAAGACTTGTCGTCCTGCCTTGCACTGCTCGTGTCTCAATCACCATGCTCGGTCCGGCCTACTGAGATAGGTTCTTAGCGCCTGCTTCGGCAGCAATGAGGCGGTTATGACAATCTGCCCGGCCTTCCACAGCTAATCTGAGCTGCTTGGAACCTGGCCACTGCCTGAAAAGCGCGTTGTAATCCCTCAGGGCAGCACTACAATCACCTATCTTGCGCCTGGCGTTTGCCCTGCGACGAAGTACTTCTGCACTTGCATAGCCGCTGGGATGATGCGTTAAATACTCAGTCGCCCTCTTGACGACAGCTGCCGGCCCCCCAATGTAACCAGCTGTGCGCACCCGGCCGAGACGGGCCTCCTCTTTGAGAAAGCCACCTGGCACCTGCTTGAGATAGGCACTGAAATGGGACTCAGCACGACCTGGGTTCGCCAATTCCACGAGCTCGAGCTGGCCCAGAGAAACCATGGCGCTCTGGGCTGCTGAGCTGCCTGGAAACTCTCGAATCAACCGGCGATAGGTCGCGGCAGCAGTTCTATATTCACCTGCCCTGCGTTCTTTGAGCGCCATGGAAACCAATGTCTCTGGATCTTGATGTTCAGTCCCTGCATCCTGATCTTCGTATAATAAGTCATCTAGTCCAGCAAATCCCGCCTCTGAGGCATCGGTATTGGCTTTGGCACGCTCCGGTGCTGTAAGGCGCTGCCGAGAAGTCGCCGTGTTTGACGCATGATCTGCCGGGGCCCTGGAGAACCGCTTGGTTGGGCCTGTTTCACCTGCAATGTCCCTGCCCGATGCCGCTTCGCGGATCAACGCGGCAATTTCATCTTGGCCGCACCCATCCATGAGGCACATATCCCGCTTCATATCGGCAATGCTCGCCATTTGGGGGGTGTTTGCGCCGACACGCCCCTCCTGGCCCGCGCGCAACTCAAATTGCCTTAACACTGAATCTTGGGCCATGCGACCCCGGACCTCCACCACACCTTGAATGACCCTGGCGCTTTCCTTCCCACCCGGGGTTACTTGGACTGAAAATACGGTCCCCTTGGCCTCCACAGATCCGCTTGGCGTTTCAACGACAAAGCGATATCCCTTGATGCGGGCGTTAATCTCGGCCACAACTCGTCCGGAGATCAACTGAAACCACGCGCTATGCCGTGTTATTGCCTTGACTTCAACCACGGCTTCTGGATCGAGCCATAGGTGGGTGTGGGAGGTCGCTGAAATCAACCGTCGCCCATCGGGCAGCTGTGTGGGCCCGAGTACAGCGGGCAGCGTTGATAGGCCTGGCATGTTAACATTGCTCGGAGATGCATGGGGTATTTCTGCTGGCACAATCAGGTCCCCTCCGGCAGTGGGGTCAGTAACAACAAGAACGTAAAACAATGCACTGAAAGCAACCGCTGCTGCGCCAAAAGATACCGCGGCCCATCGCTTCCAATCAATGCTTCTGGGCGTTGGTTTGCGGCCCGAGATTGCTGCGATAGCGTACCTGCGCGCAACCAAGGGGGATAGTGCCTCGGGATCGCAGGACCTGATCTCGTGTACGAATCCATGCCATAATTTTAGGGTCTGCTGACAGCGGGCACAGACGGCCAAATGCTCTTCAAAGCGCTCCATTTCACCGTTGTCGAGGCGCTGTTCGATGTAGTCATCGAGCCCCTTCTCCACTGATCGACACTTCAACCCGCTCATAGGTCGATCTCCTTGAGGATCTCACTCACATACCTGTCCTTGCGCAGGCGATAGACGAGTTCCCGCCTCCCGTGTTGGAGCCTCTTTTTGGCGGTCTCTAACGTGCAGTCCATCAAATCAGCCGCTTCCTTTGAGGTGTAACCATATGCAGCTGCCAATACAACGGCATACCGTTTTTTCGGCCGCAGGGCACTCAGATGGTCACACAGACGACTGAAAACCCGATGTCCTTCCAGTTGATGATCCGGCCGATCCAGCGCAGGTGCCTGCAACTGGGACTGAATTTCATCAGATGGCTTGGTAAAAAAACTCAAGGGGTGGCGGCGATAGTATTGCCGCACTGTGTTGATCGTCACCTTATCGAGCCAGGGTATGAACCCACCGTCGTTTTTAAATGAATTAAGCCCGGCAAAGATGCGAATCATCGCCGATTGAATGAGATCCTCAGTGTCCTGGTGTCCCCCGGTTGTCAATAAAACCGTACGCCGCACCCTGGGCAAGCATGCCCTGGCCAAAGCTTCCCGGGCATTCCTGTCATCCGCCATACAGCGACTGAGCAGATCCCGGTTGATAGGGACATGGGTGTTGCTCTTGGGGCTTGGCGACTGGGACATACTGTTCCTAAGTTCACTACCTTATACCTATTAGATTCAACTAAAAGGATAAATGGGAATTTTTTTTGCTCTCGCCGCGTGCCACCACTTTTATACGAATGGTCCTCCCCTGGAACTGGATAGCTTTCGAGCATACATCTGCATATCGTCAGGCAGGGGACTTTCGAGCGCCAGGTCTTCACCCGTTAGCGGATGACAAAACATTACCGCGCTCGCGTGAAGTAATTGGCGCTGGGCACCAAATCGCCGCTCCAGGTCAGGTGTAAGGCCGTTTGCCAGGTAACTAAGAAAGAGGGCTGGCTCAACCCCGTACATTTTATCTCCGACAATCGGATGGCCAATACTCTCAAAATGGGCGCGTATCTGGTGTTGTCGGCCAGTTCTGGGACGGCATTCTACAAGGGATGCATCGGCATTGCCCGTAAGGACGCGATACTCGGTCAGGGCAGAGAGGCCATCTGGCTGATGGGCCATTTTCACGCGGATCGGGCTTGCCACATCGGGCCCGAGTGGGATTTCGATGCGCGAGGCCCTTGGTGCGGGCATGCCACGCACAATAGCCAAGTACCGCTTTGCAATGCCTCGCTTGGCAAACATCACCTTCAGCAGTCGTTCTGCTTCCCTGGTTTTTGCACACAGCAACACGCCGGACGTCTCCCTGTCGATGCGGTGGGCCAGTATGGGCGGCGTATCCCCATATTGCTCTCGAAGCAGGGCGGTAAGCGTGTTGCGGTGGAATCGGGCAGTGGGATGTACAGGCAGCCCGGCCGGCTTATCCACCGCAAGGATCCATTTGTCTTCAAAGAGAACGCCAAACGTCCGGTTGACATCGGGCTCATCTGGTCTAGGGCGATACAGGGTAATGTGCTCGCCAGCCGAGACGCTATAGTTGGGTTTCAACAATCGCCCCTGCGCGTCGAATCCGGCGCGCGTCAAAATCCTTTGCACACGGGTGCGCGAAAGGCGGGGAATGCGATTGGCTATAAACCTGTCCACCCGCCACCCCGAGTACTCGCGAGGGACCACAAAAACGAGCTCTATCCACTCTGGATCAATACCGCAGGGACGGTGTCTCACGGGCACAACCTACCAAATATTGCCAGCTGTTTGTCATATAGCATATGCCAGCTCCATTCGTCACATGTACCGCCTGTCTGTTTGGCTTACCATTAGTCCATGACCAACCGTTGTTTTTTAGCCGGGCGTTTAGCAAACTATTTGTTTATCATACGGGTGTTTGGCAAACTAGCCTATCAGACAGTCGTTTGGTAAACTAAATAAAATTTTCCAAGAACTGTTTTAAACAATCTCATATTGTGTTATATGCACAACTGATTGACTTGAGCATTGCCCAGAGGTGTACTTGTGAAAAGAATCAGTGATGCAGTGTTAGAAATAGTCACGAACCATCCAATGCTGAACTTTGGTATGCACCATCGCCTACTAAACCTGAGTCAAGTCGCGCGATTCATCCGTTCAGCGGTGGAAGCCCAAACCCAAAAAGAAGTTCGAGACAGCGCAGTGCTAATGAGTCTATCCAGACTCCAATCCAAGCTCCTCAGCGAGAATCCATCGGTGAATCTGAACTTGGACAAGATAGCCATTCATAGCGGTCTGACTTGTTTCACGCTGCCTAAGACTCAGGTAATGCAGGGCGAGCTTAGCAAACTTGTGGGCGAGATTCACGCCAAGGGTGGATTTGTCACTATCACAGAAGGGCTCAACGAAATTATGACCTTTCTGGATAGTGAGAATTTCCATCTGATTGATCAGCTGCTCAGTGAGAAGCCGAGGCATGTCTACCCGGATATTGCTTCAGTTGCGATCACGTTCTGTGAAGATGCAATGGCAATTTCCGGAACGATTTATCAAATAACGCAGCAAGTAGCATTTCATAACATCAAACTCATTGGCCTTACCACGACCCAACAGGAAATCAACATCTACCTGCAAGACAAAGACATTCGGCTGGCCTTTGATGCGATCTACCGTCGATTTTCAAAGCAAGATGGCGGGGAAGGTGAACCAGAAGTAAACCACGACGCGTAACCCGGCAGAGCCGGAATCAGCATGAAGTGGCCATCGTTCTGCACTCGCATGCTTTCCGAAATCTCCCGAATTCTCCCGAATTCTCCTGCTAAGCGACGATCGGATTCCCGAAAAAATTAAAAAAAATGCCCCTTGCCCTTTGCACCACAGTTACTATGATGCGTGCTATGGAGATGCTTGTTACGTTGTGTTCAAGGAGGTGAATGATGTACAAGTTCTGGGCGACACTCAGTTTGGTTTCGGTTTTCGTTTGCGCGTGCGGCGGAGCCCAAAAGGCAGATAAAACCCAGGCGGAAAAAGATGCAGAAGCTGCGCGTCGCGCAAAAACTCTCACCAGCGCCACCGCTGTTCTCCATCCGACGAAAAATAGTGTCGTAACTGGCATCGTGCATTTTACGAAACAGGACGGGGGCATTCTCGTGGACGCGGAATTTCAAGGACTGGAGCCGGGAAAGCACGGGTTTCACATTCATGAAGTGGGGGACTGCAGCGACCCCGAGGGAAAGAGCGCTGGCGGTCACTTCAATCCACACGGCGCAGACCACGGCAGCCAGGACAGTCCGGTGCGACATGCGGGTGATTTTGGAAACGTGGATGCTGACGAAAAAGGAGCGGCCACTGCCAAGTTCCTCGATTCTGGGCTTCAAATGGAAGGCCCGGACGGTATTATCGGTCGATCGGTCATCATACACGCATCCGAAGATGACCTGACCAGCCAACCCACTGGGAATTCCGGCGCCAGAATGGCCTGTGGCATCATAAAGCCCAACTGATCGACTGCAGATACGCATCAAAGACGACCCCAACATGGATCAACATCAGGGGCATGCGCGAACAATCATGCGGGACAATTGAAGCATTTGGATTCTGGCGGCAGCTAGTGCTAAGATGGTGGCCATGTGTGGCTTCTCCCTCCTCGTAGACATGTACCTGGATTGTCTAAAAATAGAGCGGGGGCTCTCTAGAAATACCATCGAAGCATATGCGCGGGACATCGCATCCTTTACCGAATTTGCTGAGGAAAACAGCTTAACAGCTTCGACCGTAACGGCAGAAGCGGTGTCCAGCTACCTCGCTGGATTGTCGCGCCAGGGCATTAGCAGGCGATCTCAAATGAGAGCCTTATCAGCGCTCCGCGGTCTTTTCTCCCACTTGTTTGCGGAGCGGCATATACCCGCAGATCCCACGATCGACATTGACGCCCCAAGGCCTGAGCACCGCTTACCGGGCATCCTCAGTTTAAAAGAATTAGAACTGCTGCTCACGGCCCCTGATATTCACACGCCAGGCGGTAAACGGGATCTCGCCATGTTGCATACGATGTACGCAGCAGGGCTTCGCGTTTCAGAGCTCGTCTCCTTAAAGCTACGGGAGCTGGATCTCACCGCAGGGTTTCTGAGTATCGTAGGGAAAGGGGAAAAACGCCGGGTTGTTCCTATCGGTGACTGGGCCACGGCGGTGCTAGAAGACTATCTCAAGAATGTTCGTCCCCACTGGGAGATCCCGAACGAAACAGCGGTTTTCTTGACGAATAGAAAAAAACCGATAACGCGCCAGGGATTTTGGAAAATAGTAAAAAAGTACGCTTTGAACGTCGGCATTAGTAAAAATATCAGCCCCCACACACTGCGTCATTCCTTTGCAACGCATCTCTTAGAAGGCGGTGCCGATCTCAGATCGGTCCAAGCAATGTTGGGTCACGCTGATATCGCTACGACCCAAATCTACACCCACGTCACCCCCAGTCACATCGCAGATATCCATCGCCGTCACCACCCCAGAGGATAACACCATGGCCCATTTTAAATCCCCGGAAAAAAAGGCCACCGAGACGGTCACGTTTCGGTTGACAATCGACGAACGGCAGTTGCTGTCACACCTGGCTACGCTTAAAGAATTGAGCATGACAGACCTCCTGCGACAGCTCTTAGCCGAAGAAGCAAGCCGGCTGCAAGTCGAAGAGATCCCTAGCATGACCCCGCCAAAGCGCGCTGGACGCCCGAAAAAGCAACAGCCAGAATCACCAAAGAGCGCTTCACTACCAGTGGATCCCCCACCTCATTTCACATTTCGCCATAGCGACGAGATAGAAACTATCGGGGATTTGGTCGACCGCTTCAAAGTATCCTTTGCCGACCGGGCCGAAGGCACCCAAAAGGAGCTCGATAATGCCTTGCATTTTTTCTGCGGCATCGATGGGGACCGCAATGATCCGCTTCTTTCCTTTGATTTGCCCTTGTCGGCCATTACCTCAGCAAAGCTTCAGGAAGTGCGACAGACCGTGGCATCCCTCGACATCCGCATGGCTAAAAAGAATCTGCACCTTACGTACCTGCGCATGATGGTACACTTTGCCGTCAAGCAATCAGCGGTCACCCTGAGTGTCAACCCATCCGAAGATTTAAAGGGGTTCACGATCACCGAACTGCCCCAAAGCTGGCCGGGGCGGTATAAATAATAGGTTGTGTGGTTTTTTTG
This sequence comes from Myxococcota bacterium, assembly GCA_030065855.1. Classification (GTDB taxonomy): domain Bacteria; phylum Myxococcota_A; class Polyangia; order JAAYKL01; family JAAYKL01; genus JASJCT01. The sequence goes on along the minus strand of JASJCT010000041.1, from coordinate 64,323 downwards.
ATAAAATGCTAAGAAGGCCGCTATGCTACTTTGACGTGTTTCATGACGCGCGAAAGGCTGATGAGGGCTTTGAACGTGGCGGCCTGCCAGTCTGAGGATTTATTATAGACAATGGTCGTCGGTACGCTCTTCTCGTCGAACAGCCGGCACATCTTAATAATCGGCGACACTGTCGATGAATTCATGTACTTCAAATTGGCAAAGTCAACGACAACCTCTTTACCTTGAAGTGCTTCAACCAGCTTCTCAAAATAGGGGTCGATGAAGTCGGAGGGGTTGCGAAACTGGCTGACACCGAGCCACTGTATTGTAACTGGATTTCCCGCCTCGACCACAATTTCCAGCTCGTCTTTTTTTAAGTTATCCACGCGATCCTCCCAATCTTGCTGTTGCACTACATCACCGGATCTTTGCCTTATCCTTGTCCTGTTGCACTTTCATTTTCACTGTCTGTTTTTCTTTTTGCAGTAATGCAAATCATCTTATCCTCTTCGCGACAAGAAAGATCAAACCGCCCCTCATATGCGATCCGAATCAGACCCAACTGGGTGGGTCCGTTTTGTGGATTGTTCATCAGTTCGAGCAGGCGTTCCGTATACAAATCAAACGGGTTTTCACTCTTTCTTATTTTATCTATATGGTCCCTTAACCGAACGATATTGCTCCCATCGGCCTTGTTATTGATCACCTCAATCTCGATGCCCTCGTCCTGTATCTTCAGCCGATACGTAAAATTCGAATCACCGTACTTTATCGCATTCTCTACGAGCTCTGAGGAAGCCATAATAACGGCATCTGACACATCTTCACTGGTTTCGCTAAGCTGGGATTGCAGCTTTTCACGCAACTCCTTTAGCACACACCAGCCAGATGAAAATTCGTAAACAACTGTTGATTTCCTAGACACGCTCTTCCCCCTTAATTCGAGCCTGAGCCTCTAGGTCAGGTCATATAGGCGCTTTCTTTCAGCATCATGGTAAGATTCTGTTATTACTCCTGTTTCAAAAACCGTACCACTGATTTCGCTCAAGTCAAATAATCGAACAAAACAACAAAAAAGCTGCTTTTCAGGAGGGAAACTTTTTTGGTCAGACAACTTCGTTGGTGCCGGGATTGGCGTCCTTTACAAAGATGAACTCATCGAGAATGACTTCAGAGTCCAGGATGTGGTCACTGGTGTCGTGAATGTGGAAGATAACGTCGAATTCCTCGCCTTCTTCCACGACCCACTCTGTGTAGAGCCATCCAGTGGATGATCCAGTGCTACTAAAATCGCCTATTTGGCTGTTCGAGCAGGAATAACCCGTACCGGAGATATCCGTGGTCCATGTGCCGTCTGGACAATCGTTGTACCAGCAGCATTCTGAAAAAGCGTTATGGATGTTGATGTAGCAGTACTTCTCACCGTCTTCACACCAGTCCATGGTCGCCTCATCGCAGATGAAATCGTAGTACATGTCAGGGGCCCGGCATTTAGAGAAATTGATGATAGTTCTCTCCCCATCATTGGTGCTCTGCGCCTCTATGAAAATGTAAAACTTATCGTTAAACATCGACCCCACAAATTCGTCGTACTCCTCTGAGAAAAACACGTAGTGTACCCTAAATCCCTCGGCTTTGGGTGGGGCCTTGAGGTGAATGCGCCACTCCATCACGTCATTGACATCGTACCCGTCTTGGGAAAATGGATCTTCGATCCCACTGCCACCCATGTTTTGGCTGTGGCTCGTTCCAGTGGCCGGCCCGGTTGCCACGAGAGCATAAGCGTCATAAAGCAGGGGTTCTAAATCGTTGCTCGCACTGCCAAACCGATCCACTGCCGCGTATGTTCCTGTGGTGTCGGCATTACTGGGTGAGGTATAGTCGGCGGACAGGTAAACCGCATCATCGCAAAGGTCGACGGCGCAGCGCATGTGCTCTAAACTGGTGCCTGTGGAGGGACAATTTGAACAATCTGGGATGATGGGGCCCGAGTCAGTATCGATTAGAGGATCTGGGTCTTCGTCGATCAAGCCGTCGCAATCGTCGTCTATGCCATTTTGGGGGTCGTGAATCTCTTCAGCCCCGGGGTTTATGTCCGGATTTGTGGGCTCGCAGTCAAATTCATCGCACCAGCCATCGTCATCCTGGTCATTGCAACCCGTATCGGTGTCTATGTCCGTGTCGGTGTCTGTGTCAGAATCGGAATCAGCATCTGAATCAGAATCAGCATCTGAATCAGAGTCAGCATCTGAATCAGAGTCAGCATCTGAATCAGAGTCAGCATCTGAATCAGAGTCAGCATCAGTATCGGCATCCGCATCTGAGTCAGCGTCTGTTGAGGGATCGTCCGAAATCTGCCCATCTGGATTTTCTACGTCACATCCAGCGAGCAATGCGATCGAGAACAGATAAACTGCTATTTTTACTAGCATTTTTTTTCATACATTTGCATTCCTCCTTATAAATCAAATTTATCTGCTTCTCAGTTTCTTTTCAAGAATAAAAGAATGAGTGAGAGGGGGTAACAAACGCAGGTGCGGCAAAAAAATCAGACGACTTCGTTGGTTCCTGGGGTGGCATCCTTTAGGAAGATGAATTCGTCTAGAATGACCTCGGAGTCGAGGATGGAGTCGCTGGTGTCGTGAATGTGAAAAATGACATCGAATTCCTCACCTTCCTCCACCACCCATTCGGTATAAAGCCACCCAGTGGACGATCCTGTGCCTGGTGTATCCTCGATCCAACTGTCTGCACAGGAATATCCCGTGCCTGAGAGGTCCGTGGTCCAGGTGCCGTCTGGGCAGTCATTGTACCAACAACATTCGGAAAACGATGTATTGATGGCAATGTAACAGTACTTCTCCCCGTCCTCACACCAGTCCATGGTCGCTTCATCGCAGATGAAGTCATAGTAGACATCTGGGTCCCGACACTTGGTAAAGTTGATAATGGTGCGCTCACCGCCATTGGTACTCTGTGCCTCTAAGAAGATGTAAAATTTATCATTATATCGTTCACCCACGTATTCGTCGTACTCCATAGAGAGAAATACGTAGTGCACGCGAAATCCCTTGGCCTTGGGCGGGGCCTTGAGGTGGATGCGCCACTCCATCACATCGTTAACCAAAAATTCCTCTTGTGAGTAAGGGTCCTCAATATTGGTGCCACCCATGTTCTGGGTGTGGATGGTGCCAGTGGCCGGACCCGTGGCCATGAGGGCGTAGGCGTCAAAGAGCAAGGGGGCCAAGTCGTTGGTTGTCTCTCCAAAGCGCGCCACTGCCGCATAGGTATCTGTGGTCGTGGCGTTGCTGGGCGACGTGTACTCAGAAGACAAGTGCACTGCATCATCGCACAGATCAATGGCGCAGCGCATGTGTTCCAATGTCGTACCTGTGGTGGGACAATCTGAGCAATCCGGAATAATGGGGCCCGAGTCTGTATCGATTATAGGTTCTGGATCTTCGTCGGTTGCGCCGTCACAGTCCTCATCCACGCCATTCGGGGGATCGTAGATTTCTTCTGCGCCCGGGTTAATATCTGGATTTGTGGGCTCGCAATCAAAATCATCGCACCAGTCATCCCCATCCTGATCGCTGCAGCCCGTATCGGTGTCGATATCCGAGTCAGAATCTGAGTCCGAGTCGGAATCAGTATCAGAATCCCCATCTGAATCTGAATCCGCATCAGAGTCAGCATCCGAATCTGCATCACTATCCGAATCAGAATCTGTGTCAGTATCAGCGTCCCCATCTGCATCCGCATCTGAACCAACATCTATGTTCTGACTATCTGCACTCGTCACGTTACACCCAAAGTGAAAGATCACGGCAGCCGTGAAAACAGTACTAATATGTAGTATTTGTGTCGTTCTCCACATCGGCATTCCTCCTTATTATCAACATTATCTACTTATTTTTAGAAGCACAAGAGAAATGTGCGTGCTTAACAGTCTTGAGGGCCCCCTCCCCAACCCGGTGGACGTTCGGACCCTATCCCTCCCCCCAATGACCATTTGCACACCGGGGGGAGGCCAGGAGGGGGGCTTGGGGAGGCAGCTCCCAGAATGTTAAGCACAAGAGAAATGTCAGGTGTGAGCCTTTTTGGGAGAAGCCAGGAAAGGGTATTACTTTGTTTTTCACCGTGGGGATAAACCCCACGGCTACAAGGTAAAGTTGAAAATAGGTATCTCGGGGCGGATACTAATTACAGGCCGAGGACTTTGGCGGTTTGGGCGAATACGGCGTCTGGACGTTCCACGACGATGATGCCCACTTCCTCCATGATTTTACGCTTGAAGGCGTAGGTCTCTTCCTCGTTGCGAATCATGGCGCCGGCATGGCTTTGGGCAACCCCGGCTTTGGTGAACATGCCGCCCAGGAAGATGATGATCGGCTTGGTAATGGCGCCGGCCTTGACCGCAGCGGCCAGGTCGTTTTCCTGGGTAGTGCCGGTTTCGCCGTAGGCCACGATGACCTTGGTGCGCGGGTCCTTTTGGAAAGCAAGGGCCGCGTCGAGCATGGTCACGCCAGGCATGGGGTCTCCGCCAGTGCACATCACAGCGCTGACACCGGGATACTTATCGCCCCACAGCGGGCCAAAGGACCCATCCTCCCTCGGGCCGGGCAGGTTGGGCCGGCAGTGAAAGGCACCTAGAAGCTGGGACAGACCACCAGACCGGGAGATGACACCCACGCAACCCGGCAGGTAATTCTTCTTGGCCCAGGAGGCACTGCCGCCGATGAGGCCGAACAGGTATCCAGAGGTATCCAGCATGCCCACGGTGTTGGGACCGAGGTGGGTACAGCCCTTTGCTTTGGAATACTCCTTGAACACTGCTTCGTCTTGGGTGGGCACGCCATCCGCAGTCAGCACTGTGAACTTGATACCCGCGTCCATGGCGTCCATAGCTGCTTTTTTGATCGCGCCAGCAGGCACGTAGGTGCACGCACTGTTGATCTCTGGCATGGCCTCCTTGGCCTCCTGGGGGGAGTTGAAGACCGGTACGCCGTTGACCTCTTGTCCGCCCTTGCCCGGGGTACAGCCCGCGACCACGTTGGTGCCCATTTTCATCATCAGTTTGCTGCGGCTCGCACCTTGCTTGCCCGTGATGCCAATGACGAGGACCTTTGGTGTTTCCACACCGACTAAATATTCAAGTATGCCACTCATTAGTCCACCTCCGGCATGTCGAGTCTGATGCGCAACTCTCCGTTGCCATCGAGCAAGGAGGCCACTTCGCACAGCAAACAGCCGATGCAGCGCGCCCCCTCAACAGGGGAAACCATGCGCGTCTCGGCATTCCAACTCAAAAATTGATTGGGACAGATCCCCACGCACGGGGGTGCCTCGTCCTTGGTCCATTTATCCGGATAGTAGAAAAAATCCCCTGGGGGCATCTTGACGCTAAACGTGGGCGCTCCCTCGGGCTGGGGCTCGGGTGTTACCCGAACCCGTTCTCTTGAGGCGACTTCTGAAATTTCATCCACCATGGCGTTGGGAAACACGTGGGGGAAGTAGGTCTTTACCTTTACGGGCAGAGACGACGCCACCTTGGCGATCAGATCCCTTGCCTTGTCCTCGTCAGTACCGCCGAATCTGAGCATGGCCGGCAGGGGTGTGGGACTCTCCCTGAGCCCCTTCCACATGGCCGCGGCCAGGTGGTATTGGTTCTGGAACCCCATGCCCGATCCTGTGAGTAGGATCACGTGGGATCCTTCCATTTCGAGGATGGCTCGGAGCACACGGTAGCTCTTAAAGGCAGACAGGCCGCCCGAGGTATCGGACTCGTTCATCGAGAAGATGTCTTTTCGAGCTCCGGTGGTCATCTCCCAGAGCATTTTACCGCCGCCACCGCACAGGTTGGTGGCCACGCACCACGCATCTTTGGGGGGAGATTCCCGTTCTTCCCGAATAAACCCCGTGCCGGCTGGATCGCCTTCGTTTATCTTGTCGACCAGGCGCTCGAGGCGGGTCTTGTCCTCTTTGGTAACCGAGGCCGGGGCAAAGAGCTCTTTATCTGCCTTGCCCACGGCCTGGCCCTCGAACTCGGCCCGACAGTCCACCACGAGTAATGAGCCGTCTTTGAGCACGCCAATGGGGTTGGTCTCCAAGACGATCAACTTGTACTTGGCATAGGTCTTAATGAATCCCTCAAGAAACGCGCCGATGTTGGCTTTGTTTTCCACGTCTCCGAACTTTTCGGCCAGCTCGGCCGCGGTCGGCAGGTTCAGCAGGGAGAACGATATTTTTTTAAGGCTCTCCGATCGCCCTTCGACACCAGATCCACCTTGGGTCGAAAATAGCAGGGTACCACCTGGCAGTTTTTCCGCACTGCCGAAGTCGAGCATGCAGGCAGCATAGTATTCACCGACCATGTCCACGGCGCTCGCCACGAGCACGCCTTCTGCCTGACCCCAGGCACCAGGGGCGAGCAATTCGGCCAGGTTTGCGTTGAGCTCTTCTTTGGTGTCACATCGACGGACCAATCCATGGGCCGCGCGACTCGTGGCACCTGGAATCTGGGCCTTGAGATAGACCGGCGGCGCAGGAAGATCATCGGGGATTGCTGACCCGGCAGCGACAAATACGCCGTTCACGAGGGGCACCCCTTGACCCTCGAGCAGGACTCGGGTCTTGTATTCAGGTAGCGCTGACATTCTCACTCCTTTTCAAGTTGCGTCCACATTTCAAAATCCACTCCGCTCCCCCTTCTCTCGCAGGGAAAGGGGCCGGGGGGATAGGTTCTCGCATCCTACGCCGGATAATTCCGATCTGGCTTTCCCTCGTAGACCGCATCGCCAAAATTGATGCGACGCATGGGCCGTTGGGTCGAGATCTCCTCGAAGTAGTGGGCTGACAATCCAGCGACCCGACCAAATACAAACAGGGCCTTGGCCAGGTCTACGTCCACCCCCATGTCTGCCACGACCGCGCCGATCACGCCGTCCACGTTTATCGGCAGGTTTTTGCCGCTGATATTCTTAAAGATGTCTGTGATCATCTCTGATACAGCCACGTAATCACTGGCAAGTCCGTACTCCTTGGACCGCTGCCACAGGATATCCCGGCGGGGATCCTGGCTGTGCACCCGGTGGCCAAGTCCCTGGATGCGCTTTTTGTTTTCCTTGTATTCGCGCACCAGGGCTTCACACGCCTTTTCGAGAGAGATGTCCTCGGCCTTGGCCCTATCCACGACCTTCATGAAAAACAGGGCAGCCATGCGTCCGGCACCGCCATGGACATCGGTGATTGCACCCACGCCACTGCACAGGGACATGGCATAATCCGCCCGTACAGATGCAGCGATCATACCGGCCTGGGCAGAAGGCGGTGTGACACCGTGATCCACGCTGGCGACGACCATGGTTTCGATCATCAACCCGCGCTTTGGATCGACAGAGGCCTCGCCGGTCACAGCGCGGTAGATGAGATTGCCAAAGGGCTCTGTGTCTGAAGCCTTGTCCAGGGCCGCCTCGTTTCCGAGCAAATTGGCCAGGTATCGACAGAATCGCCCCAGGGCAAAGATGGTCTTGTTCACAGGTCCGTCATCCCCTGCTGTGGGCACTTCGAACAGCGCCTTGTCCATGAGCAGGGATTTACCCAGGGCCGCGGAGATGTCCTCTCCTTCGAATCGGGCGACCTGGGGCGCGGGCATCATCGCGGCCTTGTACGCGCTCTTTGTATGCGCTGCGAGCTCCTCTTTGGTCGGCAGCTCGGTCTTGATGAGTAAGTGCGCTGTCTCCAGCACATTGGATTTTTCGATCAGCTGGGCCAGGGGGTATCCGGCGATCACCAGGTTATTCGGCTCTACCCGGGTCGTTACCGTACCCCATCCGGATTTTTTTTCCTCTGCCACGGTAATATCTCCTTTATTCGTCCTAGTGCTCTGTCCAGTCAAAAATGTCGGAAAAAAGGCCTCCCCCTTTGGCAAAGGGGGCTGGGGGGATTTCGTCTTTTCCCCTGGCATTGCGAGGTGACAAAATCCCCCTTACCCCCTTTTTCAAGGGGGAATCTGCTGATTTAATCCGACAAATAGCGTTTGACATGGTCTAGCGATTTTTCAGCGCTGCCCGCGTATAGGGCAGCAGGCCCCCTGCATCGCGGATGGCCAGGATCTCGGGTGGCAATTTGGGGAATGAAAATTCCTTGCCAGCCACGGTTATTTTTCCATTTTGGGCGTCAAAGGTCACAGGATCGCCTGCATTATAGGCATCCACCGCTTCTGGGCACTCGACGAGAAGCAGCCCTTGGTTGATGGAGGAGCGGTAAAAAATGCGGGCAAAGCTCTTGGCCACGATGGCCTGAATGCCCACGGCTTTTAGGCCCAGGGTGGGTTGTTCCCGAGAGGAACCGCACCCGAAATTCTTGCCGCCAAAGATAACATCACCACTGGTCACACTGCCGGCAAAGTCGGCGTCCAGGTCCTCGAGCAGGTGGGGTTTTATTTCCTCAGCTGTCGAGCAGGTGTAGGTGTATTTGCCGGGAAAGAGCATGTCCGTATTGATGTCGTCGCCGTATTTCCACACTTTCATTTTGCCACCACCTTCCTGGGATCGGTTACTTTGCCGTAAATCGCAGAGGCAGCCAGGGTCTCAGGGCTGGAGAGATAGATCTCCGCCTCTTTGCAGCCCATGCGCCCTTTGAAGTTGCGATTTGCTGTGGATAGGCATTTTTCATTTGGCGCCAGGGCCCCTTGATGCGCGCCGAGACATGGACCACACCCAGGTGGTAATACCACCCCGCCGGCCTTGGATAGGGCTGTAATGGTGCCGTTTTCAATGGCAGCTTCGTAGATATCTTTTGATGCCGGAAGCACCAATAGCCTGACAGTCGAGGCCACTTTCTTGCCACCGAGGATGCGCGCTGCCGCCTCCAGATCGCTCAGGCGTCCGTTGGTGCAGGTGCCGAGCAGGCACTGGTCAATGGCCATGCCCTCGAGCTCGCCGATCTTCTTTGTATTGTCCACCTTGTGGGGCGCTGCAATCACCGGCTCGATGGCGCCCATGTCATAGGTCAGCTCCCGGATGTACTGAGCATCTGGGTCTGCCCACACCGGCTCGTAGGCATTGTCTTGAACACCGATGGACTTGAGGTAGGCCCGGGTGATGTCGTCCACTGGGAACGCGGCGATCTTGGCGCCCATCTCCACGCCCATGTTAGAGATGGCGAACCGATCCTCTACCGAGAGGTTCTGAATATCGCCGTGGAATTCCACTGCCTGATACGCAGCACCGTCTGCACCAATATCCCCGATGATGGAGAGGACCAGATCCTTTGCTGACACGCCAGGGACGAATTTGCCGGTCAGTGTTATCTTGATGGTGTCCGGCACCCTGAGCCAGGTCTCGCCCTTGAGGTAGAGCGCCGCGGCTTCTGTCCGGTCCACGCCAGTGGAAAAAACCCCTACCGCGCCGTAGGAGCAGGTATGGGAGTCGCTACCGACGATGATGCTGCCCGGTAGGGCGTGGCCCTTTTCCATCAGCACCTGATGGCAGACCCCAGCTCCCACGTCGTAAAAGTTGGGGAGCTTGAATTTTTCGGCAAACGCCCGCGCGGTTTTGTGGTTGGTGGCGTGCTTTTCAGTGGCTGCAGGGATTACATGGTCCAGCACGATGACCGGCATGGCCGGCCTGGCGACGCCGAACTCGTCTAGATCGTCTTTTATTTTTCCCACGATAGCTGCTGTGTTGTCGTGGGTCAGGAGGTGGTCTGGCTGAACAATGACGATCTGCCCTGGGACCACCTCGGCCTGGCCTGATTTCTTGGCCAGGACTTTTTCTGCAAATGTTTTGCCCATGAGTTTCTCCTTCCAAAGGGAGTTTGCTAGTTGTTAAGGAGTCCGCCCTTTTTATAGATCTCCATTTGGACATCTGAGAAGGCGCCTGTGACGACCTCGCCAGACGGCAATTTGATGGCACCTGTGGATAGATCGACCTCCAGTGTCTGACCGCTTTCCAGGTTGGTCGAGACCAGATCTGCCGTGACAATGGGAAACCCCTTGTTGATAGCGTTGCGCTCGTAGATAGCGCCAAAGGATTCGCCGATAATGCACGACACACCAAGGCTTTCAAAGCAATCCACTGCCTGTTGGCGCGAGGATCCTGCCCCGAAATTCTTGCCGACCACGACAATATCTTCGGGCTTTGCTTTCTTGGCAAAGTCCTCCCACCCCTCGAGATTGTCAAAGGTGTATTGCCCCATCTCCTCGATGTTGGTGATGGTGAGGTAGCGGTTGTGGTAGATCATGTCCGTATCGATATTGTCTTTGCGGATGACCCACACCCGGCCTTTGAACGCGGTGGGTTTTTCCTTGGCAGCCGCAGCTTTGCCTGCTGCGGCTTGCGCTGGTTTGCCCCCGGATCCGACCTCAAAGACAGCTGGCTGTGCGGGAATGGCATCGGGCAGGGAGATGGCCCCGGCCACGGCAGATGCGGCCACGACCGCGGGTGAGGCCAGGTACACCTCGCCCTTGCCCTGCTTGCCGGCAAAGTTGCGATTGCCCGTGCTCACGGTGATCTCCCCAGGGCCGTTTTGGCCGATCTGCCCCGCAGCGCACCCGGCACATCCAGCATTGCCCACCAGGGCGCCCGCATCTTTGAACGTCTTGATCAGCCCCTCGTCGAGGCACTGTTGCCAGACCTGGTTGGTGCTGGGCACGATCTTGAGCACAACACCTGGCGCGACCTTGCGATTTGCCAGCAGATCCGCAGCGGCCTTCATGTCCTCGAATCGCCCGTTGGTGCACGAACCGATAAAGGCGGAACCGATTTTGGTCCCCACGACCTCGGTCACGTCGACCACATCCTCTGGATGGCCGGGTCGAGCGATCTGGGGGACCAGGCCGTCGATGTCGATTTCAAATGTCTTTTCGTAGGCCGCATCACTGTCGGCGAGTACCGGATCGATGGTTCTACCCGTGACTTTTGAAGCATATTTCACGACCGCGTCGTTGGGTGGAAACAGGGCGATAATGCCGGCCATTTCCGTGGCCATGGACGAGATGGTAATGCGATCTGACACCCCGAGCTGCTCTGCTGCAGGGCCGTAGATTTCCGCTGAATAGCCGAGCAGGGTATTGGCCCCTAGTTTTTTTAGCATGGCAAGGACGATGTCCTTGGCCGATGCTGCCGCAGAGGGGGTACCGTTGAGGATAATCTTCGCAGATGGCGGTACCTTGAACCACACCCGGCCAAAGGCAAAGGCGTGGGCGATATCCACGTCTCCCATGCCTTGACCAAAGGCACCGATGGCGCCCAGGATATTGGCGTGGGAATCTGTGGAGACAAACGTGGAACCCGGATAGGCCAGCCCTGCGTCGATGGCCAGGTGCGTGCCGATCCCTTGATCAATATCGTATACATTAATATCGTGATCCCTGGCAAAGAGGCGACAGACCTGCTGATTGGTGGCGTACTTCTGATCCGACCCGCCTGGATTGCAATCAAAAGTAAAATAGGTCTTTTCCGGGTTTTCTACGGAGAGCCCGTTATCAGTGATGTTCTTTACCACATTGGCGCCGCCAAAATCCCTGGCCGCGCGAGCATCGATAGCGATGTCGACGATATCTCCGGGTGAGACATCTTTGCCAGAGTGGCTACCGAGAATTTTTTCAATAATGGTTTTACCCATGATGTCCTCCGCTGTAACTAGGTGATCAGCTTGCCGCCGTTCAGCATGACCAGCGGGTTAAAGGTGGCAAAATCAGCCTGGTGGATGAGCACGGTCTCGATGACCTGGGGCCGGCCCTCCCCTTCCTTGGCGTGGCAGGCAATGGTGTTCAGGGTTTTATCGTCCAGGCCTGCCCGGTCTGCTAGCACGGTGCCTGAAATCGGATGACGCGTGCACTTGCCCGTGAGGCTCTTTACAAATCCCCCCTTGCCGTCTTTGATCGTCTCCACCAACTTGCCCACGTCGTGGAGAATGCCGCCGGCAACGAGCCGATCAAAATCAATCTCGTACGGCAGCTTTTTGTAGGTCGCCACTTGGGACTTGCCGAGCGCGTAGGCACCCTCGGTTACAGCAATGGTGTGTTCGATGAAATTGACCCCATGGGTGTCGGTAAGCATTGTAAACGGCATGCGCTCGATTTCTTCAAAGCTCTCCCACCCCCCTTGCTTGCAGGCCGCATACCAGGTCTCGACGACTTTTTCGCGGAGATCCTGGTTGGAAATCTTCTCGAGCTGCGAAGCAAACTTTTTTGCGATGTCTTCTTTGCTAATCATTCTTCTTTTCTCCTATCAAAGACGGATTGGAGGTGAAGGGGATGCTTGCCCGAGTGGGTTCTGTTGTATTAGGGGTCACTTGGGCAGCAGCCCCTTCCCTCTGGTCTCACGGTCGTTAAAGCTTTGCGATGATGGCGTCGGTAACATCGTCTGTGGATGCGGCCCCCTGGCTGATGGCGTTGGGTCCACCTCTCAGCTTCAGCATGTCGTACGGCAGGGTCTTGGCCTCGATGACCACCGCAGATATCGCATCCCTGATTTTCGTCGCCTTCTCGCTCTCGCCAATGTGGTCCAGCATCATGCAGGCACTCAGTACCATGGCCATGGGATTCACGATGGATGGATTGAGCTTCTCGTACTTGGGTGCTGACCCGTGGGTGGGCTCGAACACCGCGACTTCTTCGCCGATATTGGCGCTGCAAGCAAATCCAAGACCGCCGACCAGTCCGGCAAAACCGTCGGAAACGATGTCGCCGAACATATTTCCAGCTACGATAACCCCGTAATCCTCTGGATTTTTGGTCAGCCACATCATCTGGGCGTCGATGTTGGTATCCCAGAGCTGAATTTCGGGATAGTCCTTTTGGATGCGCTTGCCCGTCTCCAGCATCATGCCAGAGGTCTCGCGAATGACATTTGGTTTCTCGCAAATGGTAACGCTCTTGTATCCGAATTTCTTCGCATACTTAAACGCCTCGGACACAATCCGCGTACAGGCGTTTTGGGTAAAAATCCGGGTCGAGATCGCCAGCTCAGGGCCGGGAACATTCGCAAAGGCCTTGAACTTTGGATGGGTATCGAGTGCGGCGCGGACGTTCGGCGGTGGATCGGTCCACTCGACACCGCCATACAGGCCTTCTGTGTTCTGTCTGAAGATCACCGTATCCACCATGGGCTCCTCGATGGTATCCCCTTTACCCCTGCGAATGAAGTTCAATGGATTGCCCTTGAACGAACGGCAGGGCCGGATACATACGTCCAAACTAAAGAGCTGGCGCATGCGCACGATGGGGCTGGCATAAACCAGGCCCTTGCCCTGTAGCTCGGGGATGAGCTCTGCTGCTGCGTCGGTCTTGGGTTTCGAGGTGATGGCGCCAAACAGCCCCAGTTTGTGCTTCTTCAGTAAATCAATGGTTCTGTCGGGAAGCGGATTTCCCTCGTTGCACCAGAATTCCCAACCGATGTCAGCATGAACGTACTCGGCTTGAAAACCAGCTGCCTCGAGAACGCGTATTGCTGCCGGAAGGACAGTTTGACCAATTCCATCTCCGGGCATTGAAACGATTGTCGGCTTGCTCATAGGATCCTCCTGTTTGTTAGACGAATTGCGCCCACCTCTATTTGCAGTGTTTTACGCAAATAGTGCAATCATATTTCAAAAATGAAAGGTGTTGACTAGCGACCAACCCTTTCCACTTCCAAACAGACTCTAACCAGCTTTCCCAACCAGAATAAAGAGTTACAACTTACCAGTTTTAGCGCTTACAATTATCCTGCTATGATACAAATCATAACCGGCCTCGCAGTCTATGACGAAAATCATAAAGGGGTCAATTATATTAAAAGAGCGGTGCTGTCTCGCCAGTCTTTGGCCCCCACCCCGGCCCTCCCCCGGTGGACGTTCGGACATCGGGGGAGGGTGTGGGACAATTTTTATTTATCAGTTTCTTAGAAGTTTTCAGGCAAAGGCGATTGTTCCCCTATCCGAGGTTCGATGAGTTTTAGATTTAACGGCCGTTATTGAGACATGATAGCTTCCCTCCCCCAACGTCCAAGTATCCACCGGGGGAGGGCCGGGGTGGGGGCTAGAGGGCCGGGGTGGGGGCTATTAAAAATAGGGGCTCTCATTAAAAATAGGGGCTCTCAATGAATAATTAAAAATAAGGGATTTTCTTTTCCTCTCATCCTTGCTACTTCAAGTAAAACGGCGTTAACGCAACGCCCCACAGGCGTTCAAGCTGATGCTCGTCTTCTTTCTTAAGGAGGAACGCAATGGAGATAAGTCAAGTTGATGCAATCGTAGATCGCTACGATGCTGCACCGTCGTCGCTGCTGGCGATCATGCAAGATGTTCAGGATGAAGCCCGGTATCTGCCGCGGGACGCAATGGCGCGCATCGCCACCAGGCTTGATGTACCGATTGCCCGGGTGTACCAGATGGCCACGTTTTTCGAATCCTTCCACTTAGAGCCCAGGGGCAAACATATTTGCACCGTATGCATGGGCACGGCATGCCACGTGCGCGGCGCTTCCCGCCTCGTGGAACAACTGGAAAGGGATTTGGACATCGGGTCTGGCCAGACCACCGCTGATATGATGTTCACCATCGAAGAAGTGAATTGCGTGGGCGCCTGCGCCCTGGGCCCGCTGGTCATTGTCGATGGAGAATACCATGGGAACATGACATCTGGCAGCCTACAGAAGGTGGTTAAAAAGATGCGCAAAGCCGAGACCAAAGGAGGAACTAAATGACGCGGATAGGAAGCCCCGAGGACCTGGCGAACTACCGTACATCGCTGCTGGCCGATAGACCTGAGAAGCAACGGGTCATCGCCGTCTGCGCCGGTACCGGGTGCAACGCCTATGGATCGAGGGATGTGGTCGCTGCATTTCGCGAGGAGCTCGACAAGTGCGGTCTCAATGAGACTGTTGCGCTTCGCCCCACAGGATGCCACGGATTCTGTGAACGCGGGACACTGGTGTTGTTCCACCCGGACGGGGTCCTGTACCAGCGGGTAAAAGCAAAAGACGTACCGGAAATAGTGGAAAAAACCGTACGAGACGGCCAGTACTTGGAACAGTTCTTCTACGAGCATCCAGTAACAGGCGAGAAATATAAATTTGAAAAGGATATTCCTTTTTACAAACACCAAAACCGGCTCATCTTAGGCAAGAACGGATTTATCGATCCCACTTCAATAGATGACTATATCGCTACCGGCGGATACAACGCCCTGGTCAAAGCATTCGAGCTGGGACCTGATCGGGTTCTGGACGAAGTAAAACAGGCAAAATTACGAGGTCGCGGGGGCGGTGGTTTCCCGGCAGGGCGCAAGTGGGAGACCTGTCGCAATGCAGCGTCAGACAAGCGCTACGTGATCTGCAATGCCGACGAAGGGGATCCAGGCGCGTTCATGGACCGATCGATTCTCGAGGGCAATCCCCATTCGGTCATCGAAGGCATGATCATCGGCGCCCTCACCATCGGGTCAGATGAGGGGTATGTCTACGTGCGCCACGAGTATCCTTTGGCCGTAGAGCGACTGGGCATCGCCCTGAAGCAAGCACGGGATATGGGCTTTTTAGGAAAAAACATCCTCGGCCAAGGCCTTGATTTCGATATTACAATCAACCGGGGCGGAGGCGCGTTTGTGTGTGGTGAGTCCACTGCCCTGATGGCGTCTATCGAGGGCAAGGTCGGGGAGCCCAGGGCCAAGCACATCCATACGGTGGTCTCCGGCCTCTATGACAAGCCCTCAAACCTGAACAATGTGGAGACATGGGCAAACGTGCCGCTGATCGTCCAGAAAGGCGCCAAGTGGTATACGTCCATTGGCACGGACGGCTCTCCTGGCACAAAGATTTTCTCCCTGGTGGGCAAGGTGAACAACACCGGCCTGGTCGAGGCGCCCATGGGCATGACCCTGCGCCAGATCATCTACGACGTGGGCGGCGGTATTGTCGGTGGCAAGGCTTTTAAGGCAGTCCAGACCGGCGGTCCGTCTGGCGGATGCCTGCCCGCAGATAAACTGGACCTGCCCGTGGATTTCGACACCCTTTGGGAAGAGGGCTCCATGATGGGCTCGGGCGGTATGATCGTCATGGACGAGCGCACGTGCATGGTGGACGTGGCCAAGTACTTCTTGGGCTTTTTAAAGTTCGAGTCGTGCGGCAAGTGCACGACCTGTCGCGAAGGTCTGCGCCGCCTGCACCAGCTGGTGACCGACATTACCGAGGGCAGGGGCACGGCCGAAACCATTTCCCTCATCGAAGAACTGGCCGACACGGTAGAAGCGGCATCCCTTTGTGCTTTGGGCACCACCGCGATCAACCCGGTGCGATCAACCCTCAAGTTGTTCCGCGAGGAATACGAAGCCCATGTAAACGATAAAAAATGCCCTGCTGCTGTGTGCAAATCACTCATCACATTCACCATTGACCCCAAAGCGTGCACGGGATGCTTGCTGTGCAAGTCACGCTGTCCTCAAGAGGCGGTCATCGGAACCAAGAAGAAACCCCACTCGATCATTCAGGAAAAGTGCATTCAATGCGGCATCTGCGAAGATGTCTGCAAAGACAGTGCTGTGATTGTTGCTTAGCGCTATGTCAAATGTATCCTGGTGGGTAAAAATAAGCCTTCCCCCTTTGAAAAAGGGGGCCAGGGGGATTTTCAAATACTGCGGGCAGATTGACGAAATCCCCCCAACCCCCTTTTCAAGGGGGAGCTTATCAAAATTGTCCTAGGAATATGGAGGTAGTACGATGTCTGTAGCGTTCACAATAAACGGGGTAGCGGTTGAGGCTCCGGCTGGCAGCAATGTCCTAGATACAGCGAGGTCCTATGGGTTCGACGTCCCCTCTCTTTGCCACAGCGAAGCGATCATCCCCTATGGTGCGTGTCGATTGTGCCTGGTGGAGATCACCAAGGGGGGCAGAAAAAAAACCACGACGAGCTGTAATTACGAGGTGTTAGAGGGTATCGACGTGGTCACTGACTCGCCTGAAATCCGCAAGCACCGCGCCATGGTACTCGAGCTCATTCTGGCCGAAGCCCCTGACAACGCGCATATCAAAAAACTGGCAGCCGAGTACGGGGTTCGCAAGTCCCGCTTCTCGCGCCAGGAAGACGCAGAACAACACCGGGACGACTGCATCCTGTGCGGTCTTTGCTCGCGTGTCTGTGCTGAAGTCGTCGAAGCAAACGCCCTGGCCTTCAAGGGGCGAGGGGACAAGCGCAGCATCGGCCCCGCGTTTTTAGAAGAACCCAAGGAATGCATTGCCTGCGGCGCCTGCGCCTGGGCATGTCCAACGAATTGCATCGGGTTTGTCGAGGAAGACGGGCTCAGGAAAGTGGTTCGCTGGGGGCGGGAACTGCCCCTGGAAAAAGACGCAGACGGCCGGCTGTTTGCCCCCAAGTTTCAGCTCTTTCAATTCTCAAAGAGAGCTGAGCTCCCCCCTGATTTCTACAAAAAGGCCCCTGGCGCGCGATAACCTTGCATCACGTCCCATAACCGGCCCGGGATGATCCCCGGTCCAACACCGAGTTTTTCTTAAATGAGCGCATTGATCTGCCTTTTATCCAGATATCGACCCTATAGGTGATCTTTGACCCGCTTGCCACACTTAGAAACCATCCGGATGGTTTGTATGTTTGGCAAACGTGTTTTGAGGACCATCGCGATGGTTGGTATAAGTTGCATACGTGTTTTGGGAACCATCCCGATGGTTGGTATATGTGGCATGCGTGTTTTTGGAACCATCCCGATGGTTGGTATAAGTTGCATACGTGTTTTGAGAACCATCGCGATGGTTGGTATATGTGGCATACGTGTTTTGAAGACCATTCCGATGGTTTATGCTAGTGGTCCCCGTGCTTGGAGGACCTAAGCGCAGGTCATTTCGCAGCAGAACCCCAATGATAGAGACCTAGTAGAGCTCAACTGTCTTAATCAGGCGTATCTCCGGATCTGACTTGGTCCAACCGAAGATTCTGGCGCTAGCTACTGGGACGCTCGTCGTTATTAGCATATACCCCCAGATCCTGTCACCGCCACTCCAATAGGTATGTCCTGCCCTGGGGCTGTGTGGATGTCCGCCGTAGAGCCCGAGCGGAACCCGATTTTCCGGATAGAGTTTCTTCGTCATTGCGCCGGAGACCAAATGCCAGACACCGGCAATTCGCTGCACGCTTAAATTATGCTCGTGCCCCGCGAGGAAAGCAGTCACATCGGCCTCCCCCAATACCTGCCAAAGGGCATCCCGTTTACTTCGCCAATCCACGTCCACATCCCGCGGCCCACCTTTGCCTGGCTGCCACGGCCACGTCGGCACCATCTGTTGGGCAAGCTCTTTTCTATCCAGACTGTAGTTTGGTAAACTATTCATCACATGCCCACCTGAGGGAAACGCGGGTGAGTGGGTAGCCACAAAAATATGCGCTGGACGCGGATCAGCCGCTTTCCTACTTAGCACCTCTTTGAGCCAGGCGATGTCGACGGTGTTAAAATAGCCCGGGCGAAAAGAATCGAGCATTACAAATAGGATATCTCCTATCCGTCGCCAATAGGTAAAGCCGCCATTGGCTGGGCCATTACTCGGTAGATTGGGAAACGCGGCCTTCATCGCCTGTTGGTGCGCCAATGCCTCAGGGGTGGGGTGGCCCAATCGACCGGGTTCGAATTCACGTGCTGTGCCGTCGTCGATCTCGTGATTGCCCGCTGTGACGAGAAACTCCATGCCCCTATTTTGGTATGGCTTAATCAGGTTTTTCCAGTGCTCCAATTGTATGGCCATGTCGTCGGCATTTGCAGCGCCATTGACCATGTCACCGGTATAGACGACCAACGATACTTCTTTTTGCACCTCCACGTGGTCTAAAATCTTTTTTACAGTGGATATGTTCACGCCCGATGGATTGTGATCGCGACTATCCCCTAATACGGCAAACGAGAACGGTGCGTGTGCTTTCTGGTCGCTGCTCCCGCTGGGTATGCCGACCGGCACATCTGTCTGGCCCGAGCCTGTTGCAGGTTTATCATTTGATTGTATCTTGGCGGCAATGATTAACCCGGCAAATCCAATGAGCGCCGCGATGATTGTTGCCCCTGCACCTAAAGCCATGGGATGTCTTTTAATCTGTCCCAACAATGTACTGCCCCGGGAAACAGTCGGGTGTTCAATACCGATGTTTGCCGTTTTAGGATCTCTCTCGTACTCCTTGAGATCCAATAGCAACTCATCCACTGATTGATAGCGATCACCTCGCTCAAAGAGGGTGCACTTTCTGATGAGGCGAACAAGCCCTTCAGGCTGATCCCAAAGTTCGCTGAGTTCAGGGGTCTTTTCATGTAAGAAGCTGGGGTCTTTTTCCAATAGGAGAAAATGCAAAATGCGTCCCAGGCTGTAGATGTCCGTGCTGAACTCCCGTTGATTGCTGCCTAGGAGCTGCTCTGGAGACGCATACACCATGCTTCCCTTGGACTGGGTCGACAGGGTTTTTTTAAACAGCAGATCACAGATATCAAAATCCGTCAGGATCGGCTTTAATTCATCTGTTACAAGTATGTTCTCAGGTTTGATGTCTCGATGAAGAATTCGGTTTGCATGGGCAAATTTCACTGCCTCGCAGACATTCCTGAAAAACATTAATTTTTGTTCTAGGCTCCAGTTCTTTATTTGCTTTCTCAGGTCTGTCTTCGGTATGAGCGGCATTGAAAAGGCAAGACGCGACGGTTCGACTTCCTGAAGCGCGATCACAGATTCGGGCCGCCCGCTAACCCTAGTGAGTTTTTCCATGGCTTCCACGCCGCGACGGAAATAGTGCAGTGTCAGACTCAATGCCATCTTGCTGGCGTGGAATATTTTGACCGCTACTTTTTTTTGGGTGGTAAGATCCCTTGCTTCCCAGACATCGCCGAAATCGCCTGAGCCGATGACGTCGATCAATTCGGCATTCGCCACAACATCACCGGCTTGTGCCGGTCGAATGGCATTGAGCTTTTGAGTTGTATTCCTAATCTTGTCTTTTAATGCTTGACCAATCGGCCTTTTTTCCTTCTCTACCGCGTATCTATCGAGCGTCAGCTGGTCGAGCGCATCGACGAGCTCAACTGGATAAGGTTTGTACGTCTCGTGGCGATTAAGGTCTGTGGGATAGAATCCCGACGGGAACTTGGTATCGGCGTCCCACGAGATGCCACTCCAGATGGTACTGCTGTCAACCCTCGCTTGTTCTAAGTTAGCCGATGTAAGGTTGGCCCCACGGAAATCGACCCCGCGGAGGTCAGCCTGATAGAAATCGGCCTCGATCAGATTGGCCCCGCGAAGGTCGCCCCCACGCAGATCGACTTTGGTTAGTTCGGCGCCGATGAGGTTGGCATATCGAAGATCAATGTCGCGCAGGTCTGATCTACCTAGGTTGGCCACGATGAGCTTGGCTTCGCGCAGGTCGGCCTCTTTCAGAATGACGTCGCAAAGATCAACTTGGATGAGGGTGGCGCCGCTGAGAACGACCCCACAAAAATCCCGCTCTCCAGATTCATACTGCCTGATCAACGCTTCGGCGTTTTTAGGGGGGGTCGGTTTCTCGCCTCTTTCCGCTGTCATGGATCTCCTGCGTAGCCAAAAGAGTGCCTCAGTCGCTCGATGGAATCAAGCCCGATGGGCATCTGCGTTGTAACCTAAGAGCAAGCCCTCAGACGTGGATAAATGCTGGGGTGTTGATGATCGCTCTTGGACCAAAAAGTAGCCAGGCAGTCAACGAGGTGATCCAGAGATGATACGCGATGGCTCGGCTTCCAATGGTCGGGTAGCAGATTGGCGTACGCCGATTTTGTAAAGCGATCTCCGATGAGAATAATCACACCTCGATCTCGTTCCGAACGGATCAGGCGCCCGCCAGCCTGGACGACCCTATTCATACCGGGATACAGGTATGCATGCTTGAATCCGTCAGCGCCCAGGGTATCGAAGTAATGCCCAATACGCTCCCGTTCAATACACACCTTGGGAAGCCCCGGGCTTACAATGATCACGCCGATAAGCCGCTTGCCGACCAGGTCAATGCCCTCTCCAAACAGCCCACCCAAAACGGCGAGTCCTAATAGAGATCCCTGCTGCTTCCTTTCAAAGGCAGCCAAAAAGCGCCTTTTGTCAGCTTCCCCCAATGCCGGGGTTTGCATCACTGTCCTCAGGGATGCGGATGAGTTAGGTAGGTACTGGGCAACGTCATTCAAATATTGATACGATGGAAAAAAAGCGATGTAGTGCCCTTGCTGGGACATTGCCGCGGCTTGGATTGTCTCGGCAGTTTGCTTTAACGTGTTGAATCTATCCTTGTACCGGGTCGAGATGTAATCTACGACGACTGTACAAAGATTATCCTTATTAAAAGGAGACGGTAGCGTTAACCCGACGTCCCGTTCATCTCCACCCAATAAGCGACTGAAGTGTCTGATAGGTGACAATGTGGCAGAAAAATACACCGCGTAAGCACCCATCCTATCCATTGTTTCTTTCAGTCGTCCAGCTGGATCCAAACAGAAAATTTTCAGCCTTGCATGGGTTCCTACCCCTTCAGCCACTGTGACATCTGATCTGCCAATGCGCTGGGCAGCACGCAAAAATGCATGGCATTCATAAAAAAAACTGGTCATCCCAGCTGGACACGACAAGCTGAGGCTATCTTCAACCCATGTGTTGGCCAGGGTGACAAATGCTTCGATTGCTTCGAGGAGTGCCCCAAGAAGCTCGTTTGTAACGGGCCGTGATCCAGCAGCTGTTTTGGCAGAGATTATCGCCTGCTGTAGTCGCTGTCTTAGTTTTAGAAGTCGGTCTTTAATCAACCCATTGTGTCCTTTGAAATCACTTAAGAGATGCTGCACTGTCTCCATGCGTATCTCAGCGCTGTACATCTCCCTAGCGCGATCCACCAGGTTGTGTGCCTCGTCAACTAAAAGCAACTTCGGACCTCGACGGGGGTCGCCCAATGCTCTCAACCGCACCCTTGGGTCAAATAGATAGTTATAGTCGCACACCACCACGTCTGCCCATGGTGCCATCTCCCTGGCGAACCAGTAGGGACATACATGATGTTCTCGGGCAATGTCCGCAACGCAGGGGCGTTTCATCATCTCATCCCTTGCCATCGGAAGCCTGTCATAGAATCCTTTTGCAAGGGGACATACAAGTGAGCACTGCTCGTTGTTGTAAAGACAGGCGCGGTTTCTAGAGCTGATCCACACACTGTTGATACGTGCCCCATTGTTTTCTAAAAGACCAAGTGCCTGCCTCGCAGATAATTGCCCCACTGTCTTGGCAGTTGAAAACACAATCTGGGATACGTCTTGGCGCAAAAGCGCTTTTAAACCACCCCAAAGCAGGGCAATGGTCTTGCCGCTCCCAGTGGCTGCCTCGACGAAGCGACGAGGTTTTTTCTTTGTCAATTGTTCTGTGGCGCGTATCATCGCTGCCTGTCCCGGTCGATATGTCGCAAAAGGAAATGCCAGGGATTGGAGGCGCCTATCCCGCTTTCCTTGCCAAGCAAACACTGCCCTCAACCATCTGATATAATGGGCAATGGTCTCTGAGAAGTACCGCTCCAATGTCTCGTTAAGGTACTGCTTTTTAAAACTTCGCGTCTCAAGACGCTCCACCTGCAAATAGGTGAGTTGGACCTCAATCTCTTTCAGATGTTGCTGCGTTGCGACCAGGGCCCCGTACAACTTGGCCTGGGCCCAGTGCTGGGGTCGATTGCTGGGAAATACAAACATCAGGCTCTCGGTGGTGGTTTTTATCTCCTCAACCACCACTGGGGATGCATCGGTGTAGATACCATCTGCCCGGCCACTGACGGTCAGGATAATATCTCTCTCGTATATCTTGCGAGATACACATACTTCTGGCTCATAGCACTCGGGTTGATGTTGCTGCAGCCATCGATGCCCTTGTGCGCCTTGCCACTTGGAGACAGCAGCGCCCCCAAGACCGACACGCAGATCCCCTTTGCACCAGACATGATCTGCCAACTCGCGGACCGATACTTGCCACTCAATCGGTTGGATCACCTGTCATACCCCTCTTAAAAAGCTGGCAAGGCGCTCTCCAGAGAGAGGATCGATACCGTAAATGTAGGTGACAACAGCTCGACCGCTGGCAACGAGGCGTTTGAGTTCAGTGGTGAGCACGCGCATACGATCGTAAGCAGTGCGGTCCTTGGGACCGTCTGCAGTGCCTAAAAAAGAAACCGGCTCAACCCCAGCTTCAGGGTCCACATCCCCGGCATCAACGATGGTACATTGCCTCAGCCTAAGTAGCCTTAAGGACGCTGGCCCTTCTCTTGTAGCGGGCATCCAGGTCAGCACCGCATTGCCGAGCATGCGGTACCACACGGCCCGCTGCCAGTGCCGCGCGGCCGCCCTTGTGATATGGGTGCAGTATCTGAGCACACGGCCAGGGTGCCACACAGGCGCAGCTATAGGATCTTCTTCATCTCGCGCTACTTCCTCGATGTGGTTTTCTTCATCAGTCGCTTGTCTTTCCTGCTGGTTCATTGCCATGCCCAGGGCTATCAAGCGGTCTGTTGAGATGGATTGCTGCGTTGATGATAGAAAGCACCTCGAAAACAACGTCATGCCTTGCAACAGTGTTGCATCATCTGGTCCCTCATCAAATAGTTCAAAGAGCGCGCGCCCAGGCTCTGACCATTGCGTTCGGGGGTTATCCAGATTTTCAAGAAGGCTTGTAAGTGCTGTTAACCCTTGAGCGATGGTCTGGTTGGGAAATGGGCCCAATGGAAACCCAGGATGAGGGGCGTCACTTGAGCGCTCAAACCCCGGGCTGTAAAATAGCAGCTGAGGATGCTCTGTTCGCAGGGATCTATTGTATGGCGGGTTGTGCTGTTTGATGGCATCGACTTCCAGGAGCGCTGCTTCCAAGGCCGTTGCAGTAGGTGTATATGCAACCTCGTGTGCCCCTGATAGCATCTCTAAAATGTGACTCGCCTTACCAGCAGCATGGGTAAAGTAGCTGTTTACCCGCTGCTTGAGGCTTGTGGCCTTGCCAATGTAAAGCTCGGCGCCATTTCTATCTAAAAAGCGATAGACGCCGGGTTTAGCAGGCAAGCCTTCTCGCTGGTGCTTTCCTATCATGTATCGTTTTTTCTTGGGAGGCTTTGGCGGTGGATTGGACAAGTACTGTTTTAATTCGGCTAGAGTGAATACTTTTTCTTTTTGTCTCAATATATTTATAAGCCCGGCCCAAACAGTGGCCGTAGCCAAGACGTGATCGCCAGCCCGTCTCTTCTCGGGCAGCTGGTGGCCGAGAAAGCCCGAAACTGCTCTGAGCGTATGTTTTGGTAGATCCGGCATCAATCGACGGGACAGTTCATAGGTACAGATGTAATCCAAAGTAGGCACCGATGTGGGACAGCCGCCAAGCAGGTGTGCGACAAACCGCTGCTCGAACCGCGCGTAATGCGCCACAATGGTCGCTATCCCATTATTGCTCCGCTTTTTAAGCTCGGCTCTAAATAGGCGCGATACTTCCTCGAACGTGAGCGCAGCATCCAAGTCTGTCTGGCAAATGCCGGTAATCCGCCCCACCTGGGGTGATATGTTTTCTCCTTTGGGAAGCGTTACCAAGTAAGTCTTTACATTTTCTTCGTCGCCATGCGCACTCCTCGAACACCAGGCGATCTCCAGCAAATGCCCGGTTTTAGGTGTCGCTCCAGTGGTCTGACAGTCCACCATCAGTGCGTCGATATGCTCCAGTAAAATGCTATCCGAGCACATGTTCTTATATTTTGTACACAAAAGCATTAACATTTATATTTACATGCAAACACAATATAAAACAAGCATTTGGAACGAAATCGAGATTGGTACCCATATTGAACGGTTTAGAGATTATTACGGGTTTTCCAGTTCCCAACAGCTTTTCCGCGCCCTAATTGATACGTCTTATCCTCGTCCCGACAGTGATAGAGGTAGTACTCCACGCCCAAATCCTTCAACAACACTATTTACAACAATCTATTCACCAAAGAAAGCAGGTGACCAGCGGCCTAACTGACAACCTGGAAGCGTGAGGGGTAACCGTCAGATCAAATCTCGGTCAACACAGCTTCCAACTCACGCACGCTATCTTGCAGTCTATTAATCGAAAGCTGTTGCTCCTTTATTGCTTCAATCAATACTGGAACTAAACAGGCGTAATTGACTGTCTTGTAACCTTCCTCGTTCTCGCATACTACTGATGGAAGCACTTCTTCAACTTCCTGTGCGAGAAGGCCAACTTCAGGATATTTTGAAAAATCATATGTTAAATTATTCTCACTCTGCCAATTGAATTGAACACCGCGCATAGCCACTGTAGTTTTGAGAGCGTTTTGCAAAGGGCGTATGTTTTCCTTTAACCGAATGTCAGAAATGGGACTGCTGGAGCCGGAAGAATGTGTGTTCTTGTTTCGAAGATACAGCGCCCTGAGCAAAGCAATAGCCCTATTTTTATCAGTTAGAATCTCGCGCAACTGTTCCTCTACCATTCTCTTAAATATATCATAATCATCTCCGCTATCTGCAGTACTGTAACCGGACAATTTCTCCCACTCTTCTTTCGCGATTTCTGACGCGAGACCCTTAATAAGAGAGTCGGGGATTTTTTCCTCAAAGTTCTTTGATGCAGTGGCTCTAGGGGATTTAGAGCTACCAATATCATCAAGATTTTTTTCCTCAGAATTTTTTGATGCAATGGCCCTAGGCGTCTTAGAGCCACCAAATAGTTTTTTCATCCATTGTATCATTGGTATCTCCCGAAAATTTCTATGGTGTGCAACATCATCCACGTCGCTATAAAAGTAATAAAGGCATAGATAAATGATCGAAGTGCGATAGCCAACAACCTGGCTTTTTGCTCGTTTATCCGAAAATTACGATTTGTTGCTACCACATAGTCTGCAACTATAGCCGACAACAAACGAGCCTCATCTGGCATTATTGTCGAACGAAAAACAAATTTCTGCGGATCACAGAGTCGCTCACGCTTCCACATTCTCAGAACAGAGATTGTGAACAAAAACGATATACAAAACAATCCAGCAACTGCAACAAATAGAACGGTAATGAGTATAGCTAAAAATTTTCCACCTGCCGTGCTGCTAAATAGAACTGATATCATCGGCGGAAGCTTCTCGATGGCCGCTACTTTGACAAGCCCGACACCTACAACAAAAGCAAAAGATCCAAGATAGAGCTTCGTCGTGTTGTTGAGCACATCCCTTCGTGCGTTCTCTTCCTCGTAAAGATATTTCACATACTCAGCAAGCCGAGCAAGAAAATTTCTATCATCCTCTGGAGAGCATTCTCCCAAGCCTTCAGCCAGCCTTTTATGCAGCGTTGCTTCTCGCTTTTCTGACATATTTTAGACCTCATCTTTTTGCACATCACGCCCCTACAAGCCCCTATAATATTATTTGGAAAGCGGATAGCACATAATAAATCATCTGGGTGATAATTAAAGAGCTTTTAGCGGCCCAATTTAAGGGCTAAGAGACGCTGGAAAATGACCCTGAAAAAAGGGAGCTAAAAATGGGTACAGTTACACGCCGCCCAGTTGACACAGCCTATGTGTACACTTATTATGTGTAGCGAGGGGAGCGGTTGATGCAATGCCTAACGTAACTATTTCAATAGATGAAAAGACGCTTGAAGCAAGCCGCACATATGCCAAGCGCCACAACATGTCCCTCAATGGATTGATACGAAAAATGCTTGAGCAGTGTGTCCATCGCGACAGTATTGATTGGTTAGATGAGTGTTTCGCAAAGATGGACATGGCTCAAGGTGATTCCAAAGGCAAAAGATGGACCCGCGATGAGCTCTACGACATCTAAGGTATTTGTAGATACCAACATCCTCATTTATTCAACTGACACCCACGACCCTAATAAACGCAGCCGATGTCGGAGGGTTTTGCGAGCACTTGTAAGAGAGAGTAGGTGCGCTCTTTCAACCCAAGTACTTCAGGAGTTCTATGTTGTAGCAACAAAGAAACTCGGTCTCGATCCGATTATCGCCAAAGAAATAATCGATTCTTTCGAAAACGTTGAAGTTGTCCAAGTGACTACCAACCTCATCAAGGCTGCAATAGATACGAGCGTGGTCAACCTCCTCTCTTTTTGGGATGCATTGATAGTGGTCTCAGCCGAGAGCGCTGCCTGCAGTTATCTACTCACTGAAGACATGAATCACCAGCAGGTTGTTCGCGGTGTACGAATACTTAACCCGTTTAAGGATGAGGGAGTTGGGGGAGTCGAGTAAGAGAAGGTGGCTTCACACCTGGCCAAGCAGCTCGAAATCCATTAGAATGCCTCCGCCCAATCGAGGGCTAAAGCGCAGATGAGGTCGAGACATTGAACCGATTAAGAATTAACTGTTATCTGGCGTTGGCTTACTTTTTAGTGACGTCCGGGGCATGGGCCCAGGATGCCCCACCCTACGGCTGTGACGAGCCGTCTGGAGAGTGCGAGACGCCGGACGAGCAGGTCATCGCCTATCAATCACCCGACGATTATGACGACGACAGAATCCCGGATTTGGAAGACCTGTGCCCGAGAGTCCCAGATAGCTTCAATAATCAAAACGATCCAGATGATACTGATCCAGATGACACTGATCCAAATTCAAATGAGGCTGACGCAGAGGACACTGATTCAAATGACACTGATTCAGAAGACACTGAAGAGGATTCTATTTTTCAGCTCGATATTGACGAAGACGGCATTGGGGACGCGTGTGATAATTGCCTTGCAACGCCGAATCCGCTGCAGGAGGATCAGGATGGGGATGGCATGGGAGATGTCTGCGATCACGACATGGACGGTGATTTCGTGGTGGATTACACAGCAGATGAATCGATTGATGAAAATATCGATGGGGGCGTAGATGGGGGCGACACCCAAACGAATGCGGACAACTGTCCAGGTGTTCACAACCCGGCCCAGGGCGATATTGACGGGGATGGCGTTGGAGACATCTGCGATGATGATATCGATGGGGATGGTATCCTGAACTTCGTCGATACCTGTCCCTATGGCGACCCTGCCCTGTTGAGCCCGGTTGCCTGCGCCGGAGATGCGGATGGCGATGGCGTATCTGACTTTGACGTGCAGGCAGATGAGATTCGCCCCCTGGACAACTGCAGAGCGAGGGCCAATTCGGATCAGGCCGACGCGGATCAGGACGGTATTGGAGACGCGTGTGATATCGATATGGATGGGGATGGTGTGGAAAACTGGCGAGACAACTGTTATCGCTTGAAAAACAGCACCAATCAAAGTTTCGAAACAATAACAGATTGGACCCTATACGAGGATACCCCAAATGCCGATCAAGTAGATTCAGATCGGGATGGCCGCGGCGACGCGTGTGACTGCAATCCAAATTGCTTTGTGGTCCCCAAGTTGATGGATACATATCCGCCACCACCCGTGGATCCGCTCTTGGGATGCGATGCCATGGGAAACCCCATCGATGGGTACTGCTCGCCCACGGAAACTTGCCTCGATCCAGATTGCCCCTTCATGGTAGACACGCCCAATATACTAAACGCGTTTGCGTCTACGCCAAGGACGTCTAGACCGGAGATACTTCGCCTCTTTGCCAACCGCCAAAATGCCATGCTTCGTTATCATTGGAAAATAGCCGAGATAATTGAAGGAGACGGCCCTGCCACCATCGACAATGAAACCGGCGTCTCCGGGTTTTCAACACCGTACGAATATCATTATTTTTATACCATGTTCAACGACACCGCGGGCTTCGTGTTTGCACCCTACTTCGAGGCCTATAAGAAGGGCACCTACAAGGTAACGGTCCAGGTAACCCAATTAACCGCAGACACCTACACCGGCAATGTTGGAGAATATGCCGAGGCATCTGCCCTGATCAAGGTAAAGGGGTCAACCCGTTCCTATGACGGTGGGTGCGATTGCGGCATTATCGGGGCAGGATCTGACAGACCCCAGGCCTGGTGTATTTTTTGGTTTTTCTTATTATCTGCGATTGTATGGCGCTTTTTACGGCGCCGGTCACCGAGGCAGTCCACTATCCAATCTCGCTAAATATATTTATCTAAAGTGAAAATCAGGATTAATTGACAGAGCGCTAGGGACGACGATAGAATTTATCGTCTTTTTGTCGTAAAATAATGGAGTTCCATGTCAGCGCTCGGTTCATTACTAGTTCAGGACCAGATTGTCGGTGTGGCAGAAATCGAACAAGCCCTGGAACATCAGGTGATCTATGGTGGAGACCTGGCAACCAATCTGCTCGAGCTGTCGCTCATCAGCGAATCCATTCTAACCGAGTACTGGGCGCGGTCTATCGGACTGCCCGCTTTGGACCCGAGCCTCGTCGATCAGGCCGATATCCACGCGATTCGCAAAATACCTCGATCCATCGCAGATGCTCACCCTGTGCTACCGATTTCGGTCAACGACGACTTGATGGTGATCGCGGTGGACGCGCCCCTGTCGCCTGATACACGCGAGGCCCTGGCAGGCGTGGAACACATCGATTTCGAACCCCGCATTGTCCTCGGGTTTAGATTGGCCATGGGGCGCAACCGGTATTATGGCGTGCCCATACCGCCGCGATACAAGGCCCTGCAGGAGGAGCTCGTCCCAGATTTTATTGCAGATGCGCCGATCCAAATCTCAGCCCTCCCGCCTCCACCCAAAACCGAAAGCAAGGATCCGGTCTCTGAAAAGGAGTTCTACGTATCACTGGACGAACCAACTGCCGAAACAATGCCCCCTGAACAGCCCCGGGAAAGGGTCCAACCCAAGATCGCCACTGAGGGCGACGCCAAAGCGCCATTTGACTTGACCGCAGCAACCCAGCAGCTCGAAGCAGCCCCGACCCGGGACGCAATCCTGGAGCTGATGTTGGCAAGCGCAGCTGAAATTTTCGATTTCACAGCGTTGTGGGTTGTTCAAGGTACCACAGCGCAGGGCAGAGCAGCGGTGTGGCGCGGAGACCGCTCAAAAAAAATCGATTCCCTCACCGTGCCACTCGATAAGGGCGGTGTGTTTCAGATCGCATTCGAGACCCGATCGTTCTACCTAGGACCGCTCAGCACTTCGGAAGTGGAAGAACAGGTGCTGAGCCGACTCGGCCGATCCTGGCCTAAAAACTGTGCTGTACTGCCGGTTACCCTGCGCAACCGGGTCATTCTGTTGCTATACGCGGACTGCGGTGATCAGGGGGTGCAGTCAGGCCAAGTATCTGAATTCGTTCACTTTCTTCACGCCGTGGGAGAAGCCTTTGAACAACTCCTCCTCAAACAAAAATACGGCGCCGGCAAGGCGATGCCGTCCCGCCCGCCACTAAGACCCTCTGAACCACCGTCTGTGCCTCCTCAACAACCAGCGGTGCCAGAGGACAGACCAAGCCTCACCGCTTCTGCAGGTCGGTATCATTTACAAGGCGATGAAGTCACTGTTGCCCGCCATTCCATCACCGACGGTATTGCAGAAACGCCACGGCCGCAGCCGCCGAGTGGTTTGATCAGCGGCTCAGAAGGATCTGAAGCAACCTCGCCTGCTCAGAAAAAAGCACCATCAGGCGAACCAGCTGCAGGGGTCATCAAGAGTTCGGTGGTGATGATTAAAGGGTCGCCCAGGGCGACGCCATCTCCCACTGACCCTGTTAAAACCGATACATCGGTTTCTGCCCCGGCCGCAAGTGGGGTAACCTCCTCGACAGTGGTTTCCATTGGGCCGTCCCATCGGCCCCAGTCAGTCGTCGTGGAGATGAAAGAAGAGATCGATCGCTTGGTCGAACGGGTCCTGGTGACGACCCGTTTTGATGAAATCGCAGCGGATTTACTCGTGGGTATCGGCGATGACGCACTGGTCAGGCTAATTGCGGAATTTCCCGGCCCTCTGACTCGCGATCGATATCAAGAGGCTGACAGGTTGGGACGCGTCGCAGATCACGGTCCCCTT
Organism: Myxococcota bacterium; assembly: GCA_030065855.1. Taxonomy (GTDB): domain Bacteria; phylum Myxococcota_A; class Polyangia; order JAAYKL01; family JAAYKL01; genus JASJCT01. The sequence goes on along the minus strand of JASJCT010000041.1, from coordinate 33,396 downwards.
TTGCGGGCATTGCTTAAGTTCGGAAAAAAAGCAGTGCCACATCTGTTGCCGCTTTTTGAGAGCCCTGATTCTGATGTTCGTTTCTATGCCACATTTATCTTTTCGGAGCTGATTTATCCCGAGGCTATCGGCACACTGACAGCGCGCCTGTTTGACAACGATGGACAAATCCGGACCCTAACGCTCAATGTTATTCACCAATTCAAGCAATACCCGGAATACAAGTGGGCCATGCGCGAGGTCGCAGGCGTGCTGAAGAGTTCGCACTTCAGCGTCGAGGCCAAGCGAATCGCCGGTCAGGCCCTCGGTGAACTGCGGGAACCCTCAGGTGTTCGTGAATTGATAGAGATGCTCGAATCTATAGATGAAAACTTGGTAACGCGATGTCACCGCGCCCTTGTGCGAATAACCTTCAATGATTTTGGGTTTTCCTCAGGGCGGTGGCAAACCTGGCTCAGCAGCAACCGCCGGCGACATCGCGTCGAATGGGCAATTGACTCGGTCGTCCATCCCAAGGAGGCCATTCGCAACGCTGCGATACAAGAACTCGGAGACATGGTAGGCGACGTCGTCCAAAAACCACAAGGACCCCTCGATCACAAGCAGCGCCTCGATCTCCAGCGGCGTCTCACTGAATGGTGGCAACGAGAGGGCCGGGCATTGTATCCCTATCGGGAAGGCGACTGATGCGATGCGTTATGGAGAACGCGCTTCAAAATCATACCAACCGAGTGAAATCGCCGACAGGCTAAAGCGCGAGCTCGCCCATAATCCAGATGCAGCAAAGCGAAGTCACCTGCTTCACTCTCTTGCGCGGTTGTTTGCCGATAAACTCGATAACGAACAAGATGCTGACGCGTGCATGGATGCAGCACTGCAGAGCAATCCAACATCACCTGATCTCAACTGGGAAGCGTGGCGCGTGGCACACCGGCGGTCAGCCGAGTATCGACTGGCGTGTATCGACCGATTTTTGGAAGACGACAGAACGCCAGAAGAAGAGGCGATGCTAAGGGTATGGCGCGCCCGCATCCTAAAAGAACACATTGGAGATGCAGCCGGCGCGTACGCTGAACTCGACAAAGCCGAGGCACGCCTACCAAATCACTTGGGTGCGGCTTGGACGCGCCTCGAGTTCTGCACCGACCTCAAGCATCCCACAGCGTGCATCGAGGCCTTCAACCAGGTGGCCACCCACATCGGAGACAGCGAGATCCGATCCGCATTGCTCGCCCAAATAGCTGGCATCGAGCACCAGCAAAAGGGAGAAAGCGGTCCTGTTATCGCGTATATCGAGTCGGTACTGGACGAACCAGAACTCGATGCGCTGGTGATCCAAGAGATCCTTGCACTGACATGGGCTATCGGTGATTTAAATCTTCATGAAAAAGCCCTAAAAATACTGACCGACAGGCCTGGGCCTGAGCAAACCGAGGGTGATCCACCCGGGGAAGCCGCGGCTATCGCCTGGCTCCGCATCGCCCATGCACGCGAACGCCGCGGCCGGTTGGGTGAGGCCGTGGCAGCCATCACAAAAGCAAGGGAGCTGCTCCCGGGCCATCCCTTTCTTTCCTACGAAACCGTGCGCTACCTCGAGGCGCTGCACCGACCGGACGAAGCACTGGCAGCTGCGACAGACAGCAGTGTGTCGAGTATTATAAAAGCCGGGCTGGCCTTGGTCGAAGACATGCCACCTTCGATGGTCGTCTCAACCCTATTAAACGGGAATGCAGGCGGATCAGCGATAGGTCAGGCCATGATGGACTTCGCGGGCGGGAGTGACGTACAAGCACCGGACCTAGAGGCCGATATCGATACACTCGAAAAGTGGTTCCTGGCGCACCCCGGCCATCCTAAGGCCCGCGAGATTGCGATTCATCTCGCTGTATCGGGCTTAGACACGCCGCCTATCGCCCTCTCGGTTCGCGAGACCAGGGGGGGAGAGGATCCAACCTGGCTGGACGCCGTGGCAACTGAAAAAGAGGCGCCGTGGCAACTGGCCCTGGACGCTGTCATGTCGACCCCAGGCGCCGATCCAGAAACCAATGCCAATCGATTTTTAAAATGGGCCGAAGTGTCGGTGGATCTCGCACTCAAGGCAACGCTGCTTTCGATTGCGGCGCGCGTGTTTCAGCAATCTGAAGCATGTTACGAAACCGCCCTTGATCTCTATAAACGCGCTGAATTGTTAGATCCGGAGAATGAAAGCCACGGCCTTCAGGCCTTATCGCTCATGCGAAAAATGGGCCAATGGACTGAACTTATAGAACGCCTGGCAGATGAAGCGGCAATATCCGACGACCCTAGCGAAGTGAGGAAGACACTGTATGAGCGCGCATTCATTCTCGAATCCGCATTGGACAACAAACCCCAAGCGACAGAGGCGATCGCCGACCTATTGGAGAAATATCCGAGTGATGTCGTCGTAAAGTGGTCTGCAATCCGTCTCGCGTTCTGCCAACATGATTGGCGACGCGTCACGGACTATCTCGATCAGCTGGCAACCTGTTGTCCAGAGGACGCGGCGCGTATCAAGCTCCTCTACGGCGAGATGCTATTCTATAAATTCGGTATCTTGGACGAGGCAATGGATTATTTCGAGCAGGCTAGCAACGAGACAGATAGCGCTGTCTCATGGGCCGCTCGACTGAATATGTGCCAAGTCCTCTTCAGGCAGAATGACCTCGATGCACTTTTTGATACCCTTAAGGGGTTGGCCGATGCAGGGGGACCCGACGTCACGCTGATGTTATTGCCCGAGTTGTTCGAAGTCCAGCGGACCTTAGATCTTGGGAAACCACCCATCAAAGCACCTATAAAAGAGCCCATCGAGCAGCCGATGCGCGTTCTTTGGCAAGTCCTTTCAGGGTTAAACCGGACTGAACAGGAGACCTACAGCAATGCCCTGGCAACACTGGCGACAATCGCGACACCAGGGGAGATGTCCGGTGCTTGCCGCTCAGCTGCACTCCTGCTCAAGCCCGGCGCTCAATCACTCGACGATACATTTTTACACGACGCGGATCTGGAATCCCTAGAAGCTGTCTATTGCGTGTCAGACAGGTTTGAGGTGGACAGGGATCCGGTTTTTGCGGAGCAATTATTTGAAGAACGGGCCCAACTGGCAGCTGCAGAGTCGGGATTGGAATGGGTTGACTGGGTGTTGGGCAAAGCAGAGGCGCAAGAAAAGACCAATAACTGCAACATGGCCTACACAACGATTGCCGAGGCTCTTGAAAAAGCGCCTAACCATCCGGGGTTGCTCGAAGCCCATCTCAGGTATGCCCTGCTCGCTCAAGACTGGAACGCATCGGTGGACGCCCACTTGAAGCTCTCGGCCTTCTATGTGTCAGAGAGTGAAAAAGCCCATCAGCTGGTTGCGGCAGCATCCATCGCCATGGACGCGCTCGACGATACTGACCTGGCTGAAACCCTGTGCAAAGATGCACTTGAACACGCACCAGATGATGACGCTGCCAATGACTTAATCATTCGTATTTTCAAGGCCAAGGGGGATGACACATCCATCGAGCAATTGCTAGAAGCCCGTATCAACGCCAAAGAAGACACGTCAGAACTAGCCGATTTATATGAGCAAAAAGCCGATCAGCTACTGGGGATGGACAACGCACAAGGTGCGCTCAATGCCCTAGACCATCTCATCGCCTTTGATCCGGATCGACTGTCCGCCTACGTCACAAAGATAGAACTTCTTTCAGAGCTCGGCCGTTGGTCAGAACTGATAGAAGCGATGCGCGCGTACATGGAACGCTCAGAGGATCCGGTTGAAATTCGCATGATGACGTGGCGGATTGCTGATTTATTTGAGGCTGAGATTGGGGATGCGGAAACAGCCCTTACCTGGCTTGACGCGCTCGTCGAAAAGGGGGATCGGCATCCAGATACCCAACGCCGGATCATCGCTATTTCGAAAAAGGCAACACAATGGGACAAAGCAGCCAACGCCCTTGCGCGCCTGGCCCAACTGGTCTCGGACGATCAGACGCGCATTGCTGTAAAGCAAGAGCAGGCAGCCATGCTGATCGAGCACCTCGCAGATACTGCAACAGCCAACGACATTGTCCGGGAAATCCTAACAGAACACCCCGCTGACCTGGGGACTTTGGAATTTGCCGCGACATTTTTTGAAGCAGGCGCGCAGGCCCAATTATTGGATGAGGCCAAGCGATCCGTGCGCGCTCAGTTGGACGCGCATCCCACCGACATCAAGCTTGTGGTAAGTTTGCGCCAACTGGCCCTGCTCGCGGATGAATCGGATTTGGCATCTCTCTGTGATGACGTCATTCTGCTGCTCACAGGCGGGAAAAGCGATCCCTGGCCAGGGGACCTGGTACCGGCTTCGGACTTGGATGTGGAAAAACAGCGCCGCTTTTTCATCCACCCCAGTGAGAAATCCACCCCGTCCAGGGTTGCCCAGATGGCAGCCGGTATCCTGGGAGCATCTCTTGTCCAGGGCGACCATCTACCCCAGACGACCCAAGCCACGCTGATCCAAAGCAGAGAGACAGATTCAGTGGCGCGTTGGCTGGACACCTGGGCCGCCCTGTTGGGGTGCGAGGCGGTGGACGTGTATCGCATCGGCACAGATCCGCGGGGATCCCAGCCACTGCCCAATAATCCACCGGCGGTTGCCGTGGCCGAGGATGTCAGATCACCGCTCATCGCGCGGCATCGATTCTTTTTAGCGCGGAATATTTGGCGCTCTGCCAGGGGACTCGGTGCATTCGAAGAAGGAGATACAGCCGGTCCTGCCAGGTGGGTGGTGACCGTGGCCGCTGCTGTCCTCGGCGAACGGATCGAGCTACCATTGCCCACAGAAACGGACACGGTATCGAGGTCGCGCAAGGCCATGCCCAGGAGACTCCGCCGCGGTCTTACCGAACCGTGCGAGGCCCTATTAAAAGAGACGCGTAAATCCCTACGCACTTGGTCACAGGCCATTTCATTCAGCGCTGATAGGTTCGGACTGCTCGCTGCCACGCGGATTTTAGAGGTAATACCGTGTATCGTCGAAGAAGAGGCAGGTACTCGGGGACTGCAGAAACTCGATGAAAATGCCGGGGCTACAATACTTGAAATACCTCGTTGTACAGAACTGTTGCGGTTTGCCCTATCAGAAGCCTATCTAGAAGCGCGCCGCCAAGTCGGCCTTACAATCCCCAAGGCAGGAGAGGCAAAATGACGGGCGAACCAGTCAAAACCACATCTTCTGTCCCGCCAGCCACCCTGCCCCTCACGCCGTCGGATATTGCAGACGAATTGATGCCATATGGCCCCCCGCCGCCGACACTCGTCGAGTTTGAGGATACACAAGCGGGATTGTCTCCTGCACTCGCGCAGCGAATCCGCGCGCTCGCTACCAACGCGACGCTCGTTCGCGACCAATCCCCGGAAACAGCTGCCCAGTGCTGGCACGAAGCAGGCAGGCTCCTCGATCAACGGGCGGGCAGAAAAGCCGAAGCATGGCTCTGTCACAGCCGGGCACTCGTCGTATGTAACGGGCACAAACCCGCGCTGGCTGCACTCAGGCGGCTGGCGAGGTTTTCTGGAGATTCAGCGCTCCTGGAGCGCATATTGCGAGCAACAATCGATGCCTCACCACCAGCTACAGAAAAAGCAGCCCTCTGGACCGAAGTCGCTGTGACCGCCCTAGGGCGAGGATCTGCAAGAGAAGCACTTGCTGCATTTCGGGAGGCTGAGGTTGCATGGCCCCGCGCCCGCGTGCCGCGCCTCCTGAAAATAGGCGTCGCTGCTCAGGAAAAAGACGATTCAGAGATTCTAGATGCCTTGGATGATCTCTTAACCGGTTGGCCTGAGCCGACTTTTTCCAGGGAACTTCATTTGGCCCGCGCCCTGCTCCTGGAGCGCCTCGGCCGGCCAGATGCAGCCCTGAAAGCCCTCAAAGAGATGGCGCCGAGCGACACGCCCTCAACCGCCGGTGAGTGGGCCCAATTGCGCCTCTCGATTAGGATCGAAGCGTATCAAGAGGCCCTTGACAGCATCGATCGGCTCGTTCTTCAGTTGGGCGATACCCAGCTGACCCAGGCACTTGTTCGTCTAAAGTGGGCCATCCACTGTATTGCTTTTGAGCATCCACCGAGTGACCTGGGAGGTAATGACCCCAACACCCACCTGATTTGGGATTGGGATACCCTGGGTGCTGGTACCGAAGACGATGCGGCCCGAATTGCCTCAAGTGCCCGTAACTTAAAGGATCGGGTTCAATCCAACGCCCTCAAAGGCGCCTTGGAAACATCCGCCTTGATCGCCGATTGGAAGAACAGGGCGCGTCCCGACGCCATTGACCCCACCATCGACCCCGATGTGAGACAGGCCCTGGCCAACTTTCTCAGGATCGAAGCACCACCACCTACTGTCCGATCCCAGGATCCGTCACAACCAGCGTCTCTGGCTTATCAAATCCACGCTGCGATCACCCATCAAGACTGGGCAGCACTGGCAGATGCCCTTACGCTGGTAAGGCAAAAATCAGCCGAAGCATTGGATCGGTGGGCCATCTCGGTCGGCGAAGCGGGCATTCGCGCCCATTACTTGAAGTGCCCCCAGGATGCGCTTGAGATGCTGAGAGCCGAGGCTGACCGGGTGGACCGCCCTCCCCTGCCCGCCTTTACGCGCGCGTTCGAGACAGATCCCAAGCACTTGGCTGCCCTTGCCATTGCAGAAGCCGAGGATGGGGATGACGATGGGTTTAAGGCCTGGCGATTTGCCTGGGCAGGTCACCATATAGAAGCCACAGATGCCCATGAAGCCGGCGAAATCTATTTGAGATCCCTCGGGCTCATGCCGACAAACCGACTTGCATTAAACGGCTTGGTACGAACCCGCTCAGATCCAGTGGTTTTAGCCGAAGCGTTCCAAAGCGCTGCAGAAGTGGCTGAGACAGGCGACGCGCGTTTTTACTTTCTCGTCCGCGCCGGTATTCAATACCTCATCCTAGGAAGGGGCGCCAAGTCAGCCGAACTGCTCGGTCGGGCGTTCGTTATCAAACCAGATGACCCGGTGCTGCGGGATGTGGTCGTGAGGCTCGTACGATCCCACATCGAGACAGCGCAATCTGAATATGTCGAACCGCTCCAAGTTGAAGATGCGATTGACAGCACAGAAACCCTTTGCTCCTTGGGCTTCTTGGCTATGGAAATCCTACCGAGCGCAGGGGTGTTCTGGTTTGAAAAAGCACTTGAAAAAAACCCGGACGATCCGATTGTCAAATTCGGTCACCGGGAATCCCTGTTGCGCTCCGATGGTGCATTGCGCGTTATCGAGGAGGTGCGCTCAGCACTTGATACTACAACTGCCAGTAGGACGCGCATCGCAGCTTATCAACAGCTCGTTCACTTAGAAAGCAACCACGGGAACGATCCTGCTGCAGTGGTATCCGCGCTTGAAGAACTAAGCCACCTGGTGCCAGAAAACCGAACTGTCGTCACGTGGCTGCTTGTCTATGCACTTGGCAGCGGAACTGCAGCGTCCCCTCTCGCAGCACGGCTTGCCCATTTGACAAGTGACCCCGAGGTAAGCATCGCCTTGGCCCGGGCCGCGCGATGTTCCCTGCCCTCTGATACAGACCTGTTGAACCTTATCGTCGACAAGGATCCCAACGCGATCTTTGAGATGACCGAGCTCGAATCTCTCAGCGCAGATCCGGTTAGGAAAATCGACCTCCTTGAAAAATTGGTCGCTGCTGCCCATTCGATCCCAGTGCACCTATCAAGGCTTGCCGAAGCCATTGGCCAGACCGGCGATATCGATCGGGCGATCGCGCTTCATCAACAGGTGATCGATCAATACCCTGCTGCACTGATCGATCTGTTCTCGATTGCCAAACACCAACGGGCCGCAGGCGACCATACAGCACTGGTAGACACGCTGGTGGCATTGGTCGAAGCGCTCACCATTCCAGAGCACAAAGTTCAGACGCTCACCGAGGCCATCGGTCTTGCCCATAAAGAGCTGGACGATCCCAAGCTGCTGGTGAAACTCTGCCTGGACGTGCTGACCGTGGACCCACGTCATAGCGTGGCCTACACCCTTGGACGGGAAGCCCTGGACGACCAGGAGGCCAACGCGCAGACCACTGAGGAAGATCGAAATCGCCCATCTTTACTAAAGGCGTTCATCTCTCACCGACTGACGGCCGAGCAGTCAGACGATGACCGACGGGTACTGCACCTCGAACTGGCACATCTACTCCTCCAAAGCGGGAAGAAAGAAGAACGGGATCAGGCCAAGACCCACTTAAAGAGCGCCCTCGATATTGCGCCCGGCGATATCGAAACCCAACAATTTATCGCTCGCCTGCACCGGGAAGATGAGGAATGGAATGACGCCATCGATCATTTGACCCTTGCTGCAACGCACACGCAAGACCGGGAAACAGGCATCGACGTGTTTTTCTCCCTCGGCCAAATCTACATGGATCATACGCCCTGCGATGGCTTGGCCGAAAAGAGCTTTCTCAAGGTCCTGGGTTGGCACCAGTTCCACTCGGGCGCACTCACCCGCATCTCTGATCTCTACTTGAAGACAGGACAATATGAACGCGCCGCGCAAGCCCTTCAGCACATCGTAAATCTCACTGAGGATACAGAGATCAAGCTGGCCAAGATGGTGCTGTTGGCTAAAATTTACATCACACATCTGGATCGCCCCAAGGACGGAGAAAAATTACTCACCCAGGTCCGCCAGATAAATCCTCTGCTCTTCGAACCAGTCGCGGTGCTTGCAGATTTGCTGAGAAACGAAGGAGATATGATGGCCCTTGGTGTTCATCTGGACAGCGCACTTTCCAGCATGGCCGCCCTGCTGCCAGATCACCTAGACAACGTCGACCTGTACGATAATATCCGCAAGATCCTCTCCCTGAAGGGGGATGATTTATCTGCGTCCTTTGCTGTTGAATTAATAGAAATGCTCGGCAATGTACCAGAGGACGTCACCCAGCCGCTCAAACGGGTGACCTGGGATGCGGGTGCCAGGATCGGAGATCCAGCATACGAAGCATTTCTGTGCCCCAAAACCATTTCCCCAGGCCTGCGTGAAACCATGAAAGCGACAGAGGGGATTATCGCAGGCTCAATGGATATCAGCGCTAGAAACTTCGGCGCCGATAGAAATCGGCGACTGGCCCGTCGGAGCCCAATTTCTACATTGGCAAACCAAATGGCACCAGGGTTCAGTTTGGATCCGCCCGTGCTCTACCAGAGTTTGGACGACAGTTTTCGCATTGTGCCAGGATCTCCGGTAGACATCCTTTTGCCTCAATATGTTGTGAAAAGCGAGGATGCGGCAGTGCACCGATTCGCTATTGGGACCGGTCTCCAAATGATGCGATTGGGACTATCGCTGGCCACCCTGTTCCCGGACGAGCAATTGATTCGCTTGCTATCAGGTGTTGTTCGGGTATTTGTGCCCGGGTTCGTGCCAAGCGGCATGAGCGACGCAGAGATCGAGCAAGCGACGAGAAGATTGAGCAAGGCAGGGTTGGATAGGGTCACTGATCAGATTCGACCGTTTGCGTTTGACTGCACCGATGTGCTCAATCGAGGATCGCTGGTCGAACAGTGCCTGGCTGTTGGTTACCGAGCAGGGTTTCTCTCGGCCGGGTCCCTTCTTGGCGGGTTGGCAGGGCTAAGCAACCTCACGTCTACCCTATCAGGCTCACTTTCCGATCTGCCCGGTGCAGGTGCTCTCTTGGCCTTTGTTTTTTCAAAAGATCACCTGGAGCTCAGGCTCCGCATTGGCTTATAATCCAAATCTGCACGTACAGATGCCCTCTTGTTTCTAAAATTAAAAAGATATATAGAACCTTTTTAGCAGATAATTATTAGTGGATGGTTATTGCCATATGCTTTCATATCAACAAACAAAGCTAGCCTTATTCGCACTATTATTTTTCATTCTGCTTACTGCCATCTATTTTCGTTTCAAAGGTGTAGATTATGGTTTTCCACTCCTTCTCCATTCTGATGAGCCCGCTATCGCGGAACGAGCGCTGAAGATTGCAAGAACTGGCGACTTAGACCCTGATTTCTTCAAGTATCCGACTGGATATATATATTTTCAGGCAATTGTGTATAGCAGCGTGTTTTTAGCCGGCAAACTCATAGGAAACTATGATGCTTTTAGCGAGGTGCCCGTTCTCAATTTTTATTACTGGGGAAGAGTTACAACTGTTGTTATTGCTGCTGTTTCTCTGTGGGTTGTGTTTTTAATTGGCCGTAAATTAGTTAATATCTGGGCAGGATTATTTGCCTTAGCAATAACAGCCTTTTCTGTTTTGCACGTCAAGGGATCCTTCTTTATTGCTGTAGACATACCAATGACACTATGGGTTGTGGTTGCTTTGTACTTTTCTGTTTTAATATTCAAAGGAAATAAAACGCTACGGAACTATATTTTAGCGGCTATTGCTGTTGGCTTAGCAGCAAGTTCGAAATATAATGGCTCAATATGTTTCGTATCTATTGTCGCTGCTCATTTTTTTTCAAGGTGCAACACCAGTCCGCCCAACAGAAATGTGTATATTCTAATAGCTGGGATAGTTTCACTGGTGAGCTTTGTTACGACAACACCCTATGCAGTTTTGAATTATAACCACTTCCTAAAAGACTTATTTTTTGAGTTTCAACACTATTCGAAGGGACACATTGGTTTTGACAACAGCGGCACGAGCTATTTGAATTATGGCAAGGATATTCTCAATGGATTGGGCATTCTAGTTTTTTCATTATCATTGATAAGCTCGGCATACCTTATGCTACGACGAAAGTACAGAGAGCTATTATTCATTCTGGTATTTCCCATCATATATTTCATATTGCTAGGTAAGTTCAAGGTACATTTCGAGCGGAACATTATTCCGCTGGTACCACACTTGTCCATTTTAGCCAGTGTTCTTCCTGCGTATTTGGTAGCGCATCTAGTGAAAAATTTGAAAGAACTACAAACTACCAACACTAGTAATATAGGGTTAATAGGCCGATTAGGTATCATGTTACGTTCACATACATCTTTGACCGTAAGCAGTACAATAACTATCATCATACTATTCTCAGGCATTTCACTACAAGGCATAAAAACAAAGGACTATTTAGACAATTTGTTACTGCCAGACACGCGGTTATTAAGTACACTCTGGATAAATGAGAATTTACCCGAAGGTTCAATAATCGCAATGGATTACTATACACCTCGTCCTGATGAACGTCGATTCACAGTAGAAATGTGGGGGATATGCGGGTTAGGTAAAGCACCAAGAAACTATAAAGGATACGATTATATCATTACTAGCAGCATAGATTATAACAGGTACTTTAGAAATAAAGAGAAGTATAATATTGAATACGCTAGATACAAAGACATCTTCGACAAAAATATTCTTATAAAGGAATTTACTCCGGAAGTCTCAATTAAGACAGGACCTCGTATAAGTATATATGAAGTTGGGAAATAATGACATTTCATCCAATCCGGAAGACACTCATAGCAGTCTACCGGTACGGCCATTCAGTCGTTGCGGTCATTGAGAATGGCGGTCATGCCTTTATGATGGCTATGTTTTCTAACGGAGGGAGTACAGCTCAAATTGTAAATTTTCCATCTTTCATGATCGTGCGGCCATCGACGATGATCGTGGGATTGCGCAAGATGCCATCGTTGTGGGCGCTGCTATCCCAAGTGGCACCGGTTTTATCGGGGTAGGGACTGCCCAAAGCGAGGTGAATCCCAGGAAATTTTTCGTCCTGCAACAGGTTGCCGATGAGGTGGGTCAAGCCGACATTGGTCCCAATAGCAAACTCACCCAATCGATCCGAATTATCGTCGGTTTCAAAGGTGTATCTGTCGAATTCTTCTTTGAGCGCTTGATTGGTACAGGTTACAGATACTCGTTGACAGCGCCCGTCTTTGAGCTGATAGGTCAGCGGTGTCTGGCCAATATCCCCGTACTTTTTGTTGAAAAAGTCGCCAAAACACCCGTCCACTACCACCGTGCCATTGGCGGAGACGGGTTGGGTAAATACCTCCCCATCGGGTAGGTTACTCCAGTTACCAGGGGTGATATGGCCATCGCTGATCACCCATTTATAGCGTGGATCAAAAGTCGCGGTAAAATCCGTGCCAGCTGGGGTGGTGATACGTATTTCCTTTGCCTGAGAGACAATATCGTAGACTTTTTTGGAGAGCGCTTGAATCTCGGCGTAGTCCGAGGCCATGCCCTGGCTCATCATCTCCTCGACAAAGTTGGGCATATGGGCGTGACGGAGGTTGTTTTTTTCTGCGACCTTGAGCATGGGCACACGAAAGCTAGGCAGCTCGCCGGCTTTACCCTGGGCCATGTAGAAGCTCACTTGGGCCTGAGCCAAGGCCGAGCCTATTTCCTCTGGAAACGGCAGTGGGTTGGTACCGTCCTCTGGTCGTTCGCCAAAGTCCTCCATGATGAACATGTTCGTTTTTGCGCCAGCGTCCAGCACTTCTTTTTCAACGGCGTCCGCCAGATATTTCGTTTCCAGATCCGTGACGATGACAACCATCTCCCCTGGCTGGACATTGACGCAGTTCCTCACTGCCTGTCGGGCACCACTTGCTATTGCACTCATGTTGGCCTCCATTTTTATTAACAAAACAAGGAAGAACTTAGTAGACAGAGGGAGGAGAAGTCAATCCTTCCCCCGGCCCTAGAGCAGACAACCGAACCGAAATCGGTGTACAATTTCATCAACAGAGGAGCTCAAATTATGCAAGAAGAGCACGCAAGAGAAACGCTGCAGACCCGGGCCCAGGCCGGGCACCCCCTTCGAACCGTGGCAAACGGAGATCTGCGGGTAATCAAACGCCTGCTGGACGAATGCCTCCAGGCTGGCATCCCGGTCATGCTGGGGCCGTGCACGGTCAGCGGGTGAAGCACAAAGGGTAGCCTCCTCGTCGAGGAGCGAGACGCAGCAAAAGTCGCAGCGCTACAGAACCAAAAGTGGGTCGACCAGCTCGCCCGGGATGGCCTAACCCCGGTCGAAATGCAGGTCCCCAAGGAAAAAGGTGCGGTCGCCTGTCCAGCCTGCGGAACAGCCGCTCCCCTGGTCAACAACGCCTGCAGCGACTGCGGCCTGGTATTGGGCTGACTTGGAGTAACCATGAAAGCGCATGAGCAAATCGCAGTCATTTCCGATATTCACGGCAACAGCTTGGCTCTGGAAAAGGTTCTGGCTGATATCAACCGTAGGCAGATCGAGCGAATCTATAACCTGGGCGACAGCCTATACGGTCCGTTAGAGCCGTTGGAGACCGCTGAGCTGCTCATTCATCTGAATATTCCTTCAATCTCCGGAAACGAGGACCGCGTTCTCCTTGAGGCGAGCCAGGGAGTCGCGGTGCATCCAAAATTCTCACAAACCCTCGATCAGCTGACCCCGCAGATTTTAGACTGGCTCGGTTCTTTGCCCGGGTCTCTGACTGTAGACGGCATCTTCATGACCCATGGCACCCCTATGAGCGATCGCGAGTACCTGATGGAGAAGGTAACCCCTGAGGGCGTTGTCCAGCGCCCAGAAGCCGAGATCGCGCAGGTCCTGTCAACAGTCAATTGCTCGACCGTATTGTGCGGCCATTCTCATGTACCCGGTGTAGCGCGCCTCTCCTGTGGCACGACCGTGGTCAATGCAGGCAGCGTGGGGCTGCCGGCCTATGAAGACGATGCACCTCATGCCCACGCGATGTCTTCCCGATCTCCTCATGCCAAGTACGCATTGATCACGAAGACAGACCCTGATTTGAAAATCGATATTATCTCCGTGGCCTACGACTGGGATCGCGCAGCTGCCAAAGCAACAGCCAACGGCCGTCCCGACTGGGCTCAATGGCTCCAATGCTGTCCACCAATCTTGGCTTAGCTCAACGGAACCCCAGAGTAAACACCGTAACCCGGTCATTCGATGTAACGTCCAAGCGAGCCTGATGGGCCTGGGCGATCGCCCGGACGATCGAAAGTCCCAAACCTGTTCCTCCGGCTGCGCGAGCGGTGGTGAAAAACCGGTCGAAGATCCTGCTCTGGTTGGCGGTTGAGATCGCGGGCCCTTTGTTGATTACCGCTATGGTTGGACCGGGGGTTATTTCAACCCTGACGCCAGAGTTATCCCCATGTCGCAGGCCGTTGTCGATCAAGTTGACAAAAAGGGTTTCGACGAGGTCAGGCGCCATCTCCACCTCTATCCTCCTCCCGCATAAAGAATCGATCTGGATCTCCACTGCTTGACCGCTCTCCCTGTAGCCCGCCACTATTCCGGTTAGACAGCCCCGGAGGTCGGTCTGACTGCTGTCTGGCCGACGGAGCTCAATCCGAGCCAGCTCGGTTAGGCGGACTACCAATCGGTTCATGCGCAGCACATCCGCATGAACGATGTCGAGAAACTCGCCGCGCTCTTGTTCGGTCATCTCGGTCATCCCTTCCTGTAGGAGCTCGATCGAACCGCGGATGCTGGTTAGTGGTGTTTTAAACTCGTGGGATACGCTCCGGGTAAACTCCTGTACGTAGTCTAGCCTCTTCTCCAGAGTCTCTACCATTGCAGTGAGAGCAGCCGAGAGCTCGTAAGCTTCGCGGGGGGCAACCTTGCTCACCGCAAGTGAGACATCGCCTCTCCCCTCACTGATGCTTCGGGCTTTGTCCACCAGGTTTTTCAACGGGCGAGTGATCACAGATGCTAAGATCAATCCGATCAGTATCGTTACTGCAAACAATACAATCAGGGTCACAGTATATGGGGTGCGCCAAACATCCAAAATGAAGGAGAGGCTGGTGCGATTGAGGTAGACCACTCCTGCCAGGTAGCGTTGCTGGACGAGGATCGGTACGGCTACCGAGACTCGATATCGGCCGCGCCGATTGAAGATACCCTGCTGGGCGGGTATATTTGGCCGTCGCCGTACAGCCGAAGCGTAGTACCCATCAAGAGCCTGTTTTATCGGCCGACGGTCAGAGAGGTCTGCCCCCTGTTCGCCACCCGTACTGGCCACCACGACACCATTGGGATCGAGCAGGCGAATACCAGAGAGATTTTGGGTTTGCACCTCTTTGATCAGCGGTTCGATCGCTGCACCCGCGAGTTTGGCAGCCGGGTGGATCTCCGATGTTGCCGGTGAGCTCTCCCAGATGGGTGGCAGCACCTCGTCTTTAAGCAGATCGATCTGGGGAAAGAAGGGATGGAAAACTTCATCTTTTGGCGGCGGCCAGTGAGGCATTGGTTTGGCAAAAACAGGAACATCGGTTGGGTCGATCTGTCGAACCGCTTTAAGATAGATCAGCTGTACATAGGCTGCTTCGGCGATCAGCTTGGCCTCTGTCTGGCGGTGGAGAAAGCTCTCCATGATGCGCAGAACTCCCAAGCCGACAAAAGGCAGCGCTAGGACCAGCAGACTGACGCTGAGCACCAGGGCTCGTAGGGAATAGAATCGGCTGCGCCAGCGCTTACCCATGATCGGCGCGGGCAATACGATAGCCGATGCCGTGGACCGTTTCGATGGGGGGCACGCAGTGGCGTTCGAATTTGCGCCGGATGCGCTTCATATGGCTGTCGATGGTGCGCTCGGATACCATCGTGCCGTCTGAATAGGCGTGATCCATGAGTTCACTACGAGTGAAGACCTTTCTGGGATATGCCAACAGGGCCTTAAGGATATTGAACTCGGTAGCGGTCAGTTCTACAGCGGCTCCGCGGCAGGACACGCAGTATCCGTCCAGGTCCATGCGAATGGCACCGTGGTTCAGCACCTTGGCCTCTGGGGGTGCGGCGACCTGTGTTCGGCGCAGAACGGACTTGACCCGGGCGGTCAGCTCGCGCGGGCTGAACGGCTTGGTGACGTAGTCATCTGCACCCAGCTCCAAACCGATCACCCGATCGAGTTCCTCGTCGACTGAGGTGAGAAAGATGATCGGCACAGCGCTCTCTGCACGAACCTCCCGGCACACCGCAAGACCGTCCAGCTCGGGCATCAGGATATCGAGCACCATCAAGTCGGGCTGCTGAGCCCGACAGGCGTCGATCGCCTCCCTTCCGTCCTGGGCGAAAATCACTTGGAACCCGGCCTTTTGAAGGGCGAACTGCACAACGTGTCGAATGTGGGGATCGTCATCCACTACTAGTACTAGCGCCATCGTCTTTTCCTCGCCCGTTTGTTGTACAGTTTACGGTGTTGATTTTACCAGTTTTTTCTCAGGTTGGCAGCGGGTCTTATTCGTAAGTACCTCGGTCCAGTCAAGCCGGGTGGTGAGGTGCATCACAACGGCCAATGTGAGGATCGCACCAATAGTGATCGTTAGGCCAGTGTAGCCTTCAAAGAAATGGGCCAGGCTGAACAGCACCTGGTAGATCAATTGGCTGCCACCCGCTTCTAAAAGAGCAAAGCGGGTGCCTACTAGCCGCTTGAGATAGGTGAAAACCAGCAATAAGGAGACCGCTGACGAAAGGCTAAAGGCAGCGATGATCGAGATGTGATCGACCAGGTATGAAAAAAGCAGGTTAAAGGCAAAGAAACTTGTGGCCAAGAAGAAGTAGTTCATCGGGTGAATCTCAAGGCGTCTTAACGATTGCAGTATGAACATTACAAAGAAAAAGAAAAACAGGGAGATCGGGGCGTGCATGCTCATCGCCGAGGCCAGTGGACCGGGGTTGAGCTTTTGAGGGGTTAGCATGCCAATCTCCAAGCCGCTGACCAGAGATCGTTTGTCCCAAGTCAGGATCCACCCCGCGCCGTCAGCACGCCTTTCTTTGTCGTCTGGGCTGATCGATTTGAGCGGGAAATCGATTTGATTAAAATCGGTTCGCATTACCACCTTCAGGTTCTCTACCATGTGTACACTGCTGCCAAAGCGGTAGCTCCACTGGTCCATGCCGCGGGATTGGTAACTAAACGAGAGCATTTGATCAGTCCGAGCCGGAAGGGTAAAGGTGCCGATCATCTTGTCCCCTTCGGTGGTTACCAACAAATCTTCGCACCCGGGGGCAGTGACCGTCATGTTGTCATAAACCGCGTTGCTACTGGGAAAGGGAAAGATCACCTGCGCGGTGACTGGCTGTTCGATCGGGTTGACCACAGTGTACTGTGCGGCAAATCCCACCGTGTAGGTCGAGAACCAAAGCAATCCACGACGGCGGTGTTGCAGCCCCAGATCCACATCGACATCAGTGCTGCTCAGGGGGAGGTTCTGCTGGTGGTGCTCCTCATTAATCTCAAATAGTTCATCCGGAAAGATCTTGATCTCCCGCGGATGCTTGTGACCCAGCTTGGCCGCTTCGTCGACCGCTTCCTTGCGCTTTGATTCTTCGTAGGCGCGCTTTTCCTTTTCGGTGAAC
This sequence comes from Myxococcota bacterium, assembly GCA_030065855.1. Lineage (GTDB taxonomy): Bacteria > Myxococcota_A > Polyangia > JAAYKL01 > JAAYKL01 > JASJCT01. The sequence goes on along the minus strand of JASJCT010000041.1, from coordinate 16,015 downwards.
TCCCGCCTGGTGATGGTTTGCCACGCGATCTCCACTTGCGGCGCGGCCTGGGTATGGTTAGTGCCCCACAGATGGCCCACCTCGTTGGCTATGTTGGGCTCCCGGGAATCGGTGCGGTAATCCATCGCTGCTGAGAGCGAGAGCCAACCGATCCAACTGCCGATTAAAATGGCACTTAGTGCGATAACTGTTTTCATGTCCATCTCCTCTCGATGCGTCGTGTGCGGGGTTGATCCCGGTATTAGGCGACAGAGCTGAAGCGGGCTACGGCCCCATCAGCAGTAGTCCTGATCGCCAGTTACGCGATTAAACGATCGCAGTTCGACACTGATGAGCCAGGGATAGGGCAATTGGAAGGCAAGATGTGGCGAAAATAAGGCAGTTGTCTATCCTCAATGCAATGCTCAGAGGTAATAGATCTGACTTCGATGTTGGCGGTTTCTTTGGGCACAACTTGCAGCAACTCAACTGAACAAGACCCGCCATCAACGACGGACTTGTTTGAGCAAGATTGACAGCATCGGCCTTCCTGAAAATTTTTGATTCGAACCATCAGAACCACTTACGTAAAGGACATCAAACAGCTAAGTGAGATAGCAGAACAATCCCGATGGCAACGATGCTGAGGCTAACGACCTGCTTGAATCGCCCTTCCGACATTCTCACGTGAATGCGGTTGCCGATGAGAGCTCCTAAGAGCACCGCTGGCAGTACCAATACGGCAGAGACAATCCGTTCTTCAGTAAGTAAGCCGGAAACCCAGTAGGAAGGCACCCGTAACAAAGAAAAGAAGAAAAAGCATACCATTAAGTTTGCTCGGAATAGCGTTTTATTAGCTCCACTGGCCTGAAACATTATTATAAGGGGTGGCCCTCCAGTGCCGAACAAAGCCGCTAGCAATCCAGCTAGGGTACCCATCAGTAGCTCAAGCCACTTGGGCAGAGCTAAGATTACAGACTTTCTGGTTTTCCTGCTGGTCGTAAAAAAGAACAGCCCGAAGACAACGAGCAATCCCCCCAAGATAGTGAGAAGGAATGTGGCTTTTTGGGTTTGGAGTACCCATGAACCAATGGGTATCCCGACGGCTATCCCGAGCAGAGGAAGCAAAAGTGCTTGCCATTGGATGTTCTTACGCTCTTTAATAACAATGATGATCTCCGCAGGAGCGTTCACTATAAGAAGCATCACAACTACGTCTCGAATATCGGGAAACAGCACCGCCAGGGCTCCCAGCGCGATCAGCCCTGAGCCGAACCCGAGCATCACGTAGACAACTTGGGCAGCCATTAATACTACCAATGTTGCCACAAAATCGATTGCCGCCGGAAAACAGGTGTCCAGTCCAAACATGATATTCTATTCTGATGTCTGAGATTTTGCGGAACGCGGTTCCAGCTCATCCACAAAAATAACGACACCGCCCTTCTGATCAATCCGTAACTGATACGTCCTGGACTTACAAAGTGAACGAGCTATTTGATTTGATCAGTTTGAGAACTAATAAAAGTGGCTGCCCCAACCATTGCTTAGCACTTTGAGTACGCCTTACCAGAGCTTGGTCCACTATGTGCTCGCTTATATGTTGGATCTGAAGCCCTGCGTTTAGTGCTGCCATTACGTACTCAGATACCGAACGATGCATACCTTCGATCTGGTATTTTTGACCGCCCGATGCTTTGCGAAAGCGAGCGTGGTATCCGCGCCGGATCATTTCGGGATGAAAATCGCTGACAATCACCTTTCCTCCTGCCTTACAAATTCGCGCCAATTCCTTAAATACTCTGTTGATGTTGGGCAAGTGTTCGATTACCAGGCAAGAGATGGCTAGATCGAACACACCGCTTTCGAGGGGCAACCCTTTGGTCAAGTCATGCTCAATGACGTTGATAGAGCTCGGAAGGTGCTTGCTGCGCAACACATCAAGCATCCTGGTAGAAAAGTCCACGCCTGTTACGATCCCACCGGCCTCAGCCAATGGCAGTGTGTACCGTCCTGTGCCACAACCGATGTCTGCGATGCGTAGTCCCGCTACCGGGTCCATCAACTCGGCCAAGATTGGCTCTTCAAGTGCGATAAGTGGATTATCGTACTCATCGTAGTGCGGTGCCCAGAGATCATACCCCTTACGCGGCACTATATGCGTCAGCTTTTCTACCATCAGTCTAGCGTTCCAGGGTGCACATTGGTTAAGTTACCACCGGATGTTTTGTTCAGATATTATAGAGGGTTGGCGCCTGAGACGCAACAAGTAATGAAGATCAAAATATAAAAACCAAAGGCGTCACAGCTGATGCTGTTGGTTAAAACAATTGTCCTCATTATACTATGATACCTATCGCATGTTCTTTAAAATTCGCTTGACGCGGAAAATAAAATATAGCATTATTAGGTTCGCATAACATGTAAAAGATTGCGCAGTCGATTAATACAACAGCAATGCTGATGGTGCTCCTAACAAAGGAGGTGTATCTGCAAGCAACAAAATGGGTCGCTAGTGTATAGAAAAAAACAATCAATATAATTGGGAAGTGATGTAGCTTCGCACTATGCGAAGCTACGATCGGGGTGGAATACCATTTCCAGGCTCAGTTACTTTCAAAAACAAAGGATTAGAAAAATGAGATCAAAAGCGCTATTAATATTGGCTATAATAGTTTCGATTGTATTCATTGCAGCATGTAACCAAGGTGAGTCATTTGAAACAGGTGCCTCTGGAATGGGTTCTGCACTGCGAGCTGGGGCTATCGTCGACGAGGACTCCGACATTGCCAATATCCGTTATACCATTACCTCGTGCGGCAAACCAGACAGCAGTCTCGTTGTTGTTAGACCCCTAGAAGATCAATTAATTCCGGGGAATATTTACGATTTACAGAATACACCACTAGAGGAAGAGAGTGGACACCTGTTTGCCGACTTATTCCAAAGCCTAACCCCGGGATGTTACGATATTCATGTGCAGCCTCTTAATGAATTGGGCAAAGCGTCTGAGGTTTGTGCTCCTGCCTGGAAAGAGGATGTAATGGTGTTAGAGGCACAGACTACCGAAGTACTATTGATAATCCAATGCGCTGGTTCTGACCCAGGTGCAATTGACGCAATTGCGGCTATCAATCACGAGCCAAATCTGGATGAGGTGTACTTTGTTGAGTCAAAATTCGTCTGTGGATCGGCAGAGCGCATTTGTATGAATGCCACCGATGTGGATAACGATCCCTTAGAGTTTGAACTGATCGCACCAGAGGGATGCGAAGTGGCTCTGGTGGAGACAGAGGTCGAAGATGATGCTTGCTTCGATCTTACCTGTCATGACTGGGGACGCTTTGACCTTGGGGCCAGGGTCTATGACTTGGCCTGGAAAGACGATACATTGATTCGCATCGAGGACTGGTTGGCTCTCGAAGGCTATCCACATGAGTCCCATGGTGAACTCAATTTCTACGCGTATTTTGATGGCATTAAGTATTATCCTGACGCAGACAGCGACGGTTTTGGCGATGACACAGCAATAGTCTCCTTAGTATGCAAGGGGGATGTTCCGCCTGTTGGGTACGTCCAGGATAACACAGATTGTGATGACAGTGACGCAACTATCTATCCGGGCGCTACGGAGATCTGTGACAGTGCGGACAATAACTGCGACGGCGAGGTGGACGAAGGCCTAACCCTTGATGAAGACGGAGACGGTCACACTACGCCAGATTCCTGTGAGGGTAGTAAAGACGATTGTTATGACGATGATCCAACTATCTATGAATGCTGCCTAATGACCGCGGATATTGTTTTGTTTCACGACCTTTCCGGGTCTTTTAGGGATGATCTTCCAAATGTAAAGAGAATGGCGCCAGTGATATACGATCGTTTGATCGCTGAGGGTGTAGATATCAGACTGGGTGTGGCTTCGTTTATTGATAAACCATACGCACCGTTCGGGATCTCGAGTGACTATGTCTTCAAAATCAACTATCCCCTTACAAGTGATAAAACAACTTTTGTCAATGCAGTGAATTCATTAAGGCTGGGCAGTGGAAGCGACTATCCAGAATCTCAAATAGAGGGTCTGATGCACACGGGAACACATGCTGACATTCCCGGTGGCCTGGGTTTTCGAGATGCGGCCGTTGCGAAACGGTATGTCATTATGATGACCGATGCACGTTACCACCAAAACGGGGATTGTGTCAGTGCAGGCCCCTGTACCTCAGGCAATAATGGTGATGGCGTAATCGATTTGTACGAGGATTATCCAACCATTGATCAAGTCGCCAGTGCCCTTGCTGCTGAGGAAATTATACCGATATTTGCAGTAACGACTCGGGAGATATTGAGTTATCAAATCCTCGTCGAGGATCTCGCTGCTGCAGGTTCGCTAGAGGGAACGGTCGTGCCGCTTGCAAGTGACAGCTCCAATATTGTCGATGCCGTCATGGCTGGATTGAACTGCGATTAATAGCCTCCCTTGGGATGCCTGGCGCACAGGCGACCGTTGATACGAATTCAACTATTAGCGCTGAGTCTGTACGGCACAATAGCGGCACATGGCTCCCTGCTCAAAGGCAAACATTTGAAATTACTGATAAAATCGGAGCGGGACAAGGTCTTAGTGTGGGCAAAGCAGCCAAAGACCTAGGCATCAGTGAATCAGCATTGCGACGGTGGATCGAGGCCTTTGATATAGAACAGGGCAAAAAGCCAGGACTAACATGCCTTTGTGCTCCCAAAATCGGGCAGTTTTTTCTCTGTTACGATATTTTTAACCTTTTTTATATTGCCGACATCCGCCTTTCCTGGCAGTTCGGTCCATTTGCACGCGATCAATCTTCCGAGCCATCCTCCAAGTAGCAAAAAATCAACCTCGACTTGCTGTTGGTCACGATAGAACCAAAGATGAAGAGGTCTGTCTGAAAAATCGAGAAGCTTCCTCAATTCACTGAATACATATCCTTCCCAGATAGCCCCGAGAAACGGACTCGAAAGCAGGTTCTCCTGAGTCACGCCGAGGAGATCGCAAAGAAGCCCCGAGTCACAGAAGTAGAGCTTTGGCGACTTTACAATCCGTTTGCCGAAATTGGCAAACCACGGTTCAAGCAGCGTAATCTGGTTCGATGCCTCGAGCACGCTGAGCCATTCTGAGGTAGTTCCTAAGAATTATGCTAAATTTATAAGTAAAGTTATACAGAAACTGCGTACCCATTATGACGTATTGGACCACCACTCTCACCTATATGTGCTTTGCTGTGGCGATGTGGGTCGGGGCCTATCACCTGATGCTCTACATTAAACAACCCATTGACAGGGCCAATCACTCCTTTGCCATGCTCTGCTTTGCCATGGCAGCCTATGACTTTTGCTCTGCTGGGTTGTATGCATCAACGACAAACCTACAGGGTGCGAGGTGGCAGCAGGGGCAGCTGTTTTCAGCTGCCCTTATCACCTACGCGATTGGCTCCTATATCAACGATACGTTCAAGTTCAAGGCGCGAAAGCGACTGATTGGTATTGGGATCATCCTGGGAACCGTCGCGATAGTAAATCACTTTACCTCGCTCGGCGTTGATTTCTCTATACCAACAACCAAACACATCGACTGGCTTGGGCTCACCATCTATGAATGCAAGCTCGGCGAAGGTACGACCGCCCTGTTTGCCATTATCATTTTTTGTATCAGCTATGTTTTTTACACCGTATTAAAGCACTATCGCCAAGGAGAAAAAAACTTAAAGTTCGTGGTCATTTCGATCGGTCTGTTTTTCATAATGTGTGTCAACGACATTCTGGTGGGTGAGAACGTATACGCCTCTGTCTATTTGATTGAGTATGGGTTCTTCTTTGTCCTAGTCGCCATGGCAGCCCGACTTCAAACATTGTTTACCGATCTATTCAAAGCAACAGATGCGACAGGCAAGCGACAAGCCGCCCTCCTTACGACCATCAAGGAGGTACAGCCAGAAATCCAACACGTCGTGGCAGATCTCACCGCGGTCTCACAAAGCGTGGCCACCCAGGCTTCTGAGCACGCGATAACGGCGAACAACGTGGGCACATCCATTGAGCGCGTTAAGCAAACCGCAGATGAGATGTCCACTGCTGCGATTCAAAGCCGGAATATTGCCGAAGAGACAAATGCCTCAGCCACTACCAGTGCAAACAACCTAAAACACGTAGCAAAGCGCTTTTCCCAAACAATGCCGATTATCGAACAACTGGAATCAGAAATCGGTAATCTAGCAACAAAAATAGGTAACACCGAAGAAATACTAACTTTCATTCAGGAGATCGCCCAGCAGATCAACATCCTCGCTATTAATGCGGGCATTCAGGCGGTCCACGCTGGAAAAAAAGGCAAGGGATTCCGGGTCATTGCAACTGAACTCCGCGAGATGATTCAAGTCATCGAGGACTATTTGACCCGCAGCCACGGGTTATTGACTGATATCCGGCGCCAGGCCCATGGCAGCACCGTAAACACCCGGGAAACCACACGCCTCATCGGCAACCAGGTGGCCCATCTCAGCAGCGTCGAAGCCGCGATCGGAAGTATCTCCAGTGCTTTTGGAGAGGCATCCCGTCATGTGGATGTCATTGCAGAGGCCTCTCAAAAACAAAAGTTAACTATCCACGAGGTGGCTGCGTCTGTTGACCAACTAAAGACCGCTGCGGATTACCTGAGCACCTCGGCCGCCAATGTGATCAGTAACATGGAAAGATTGGTATTGGCCCGGAAAACCCTGGATGGCCTGATGGATGAAATCGGCGACCTCGTAAAAAAATAGGACAGTATTGTCGCATTAGGCATTCATTCACACGCAATCCCCATAGTATCGATTGACTGGCTCAACAGCCAAAGGAGTGATATTCTTTTAATGATATCGGATACATTCAAGTACTGCCATAACAATGATGTATTGGACCACCATTCTCGCTTATATGTGCTCGGCCGTGGCTGTGTGGGTGGGCGTCTATCACTTGATGCTCTATCTAAAGCGGCCACTGGAAAAGGAAAATCGCTCCTTTGCCATGGCGTGCTTCTCTGTTGCAGCGTACGATTTTTGCGCTGCTGGATTGTATGGAGCTGACACGGCCTTAGCAGGCGGCCGCTGGCAGCAGGGAGAGATCTTTTCCTCGGCGCTTATTACGTTCAACACGGCATGGTATGTGTTTGATGCGTTTGGCGTCAGGGCCCGCAAAAAGCTCATCGGTATGGGCATCATCCTGGGTGTCATTTCCATACTCAACCAGTTTACAACCCTGGGCGTCGATCTGAACCATCCAGAGATCAAACACATCGAGTGGCTCGGGCTCACCTATATGGAATGCTCCCTTGGCCTTGGCGCGACCGTCCTTTTCTTTATGCTTTTTTTTATCATGGCGTATGGATTTCGCATCGCTTTGAAGCACTACCGTCAAGGGGAAAAGCACCTCAAATTCTTGGTTGTTGCCCTTGGCCTGTTTTTCACCTTTTGCGTAAACGACATCCTCATCGCTGAAAACCTCTACAGCATGGTCTACTTGGTCGAATATGCATTTATTTTGATCATCATCGCGGTCACTCTCGGGCTCAGGAATAAGTTTATAGACCTGTTTGACCTGACCGAGACCACGCGCCATCAGCAGGCTGAGCTCCTTTCGACCATCAAAGAGGTACAGCCAGAGATCCAACAGGTGGTGGCCGAGCTCATGACCGTTTCCGAGAGCGTGGCTGCCCAAGCAGGTGAGCAAGCATTCACAGCCAGGAGCGTGGGCCACTCGGTTGAAACCGTCCGGAATGCCGCTGATGCTATGACCACTGCCGCACTTCAAAGCCGCGATATTGCAGAAGAAACAGACGCTTCAGCCACAACCAGCGCAAGCAACTTAAAGCACGTTGCAGAGGGTTTTTCAAAGACAATGCCGATTATGGATCACTTGGAGACGGAGATTGGCGACCTGTCAGAAGAAATCGGTAGCACAGAGGAGATCCTCACCTTCATTCAAGAGATGGCCCAACAAATAAAGATCCTCGCTGTTAACGCGTCTGTTCAGGCGGTCTACGCTGGCAAAAAAGGCAAAGGATTTCGATCAATTGCAAATGAGCTTCGCAGGATGATTCAAGTCATCGAAGCCCATGTGTTGCGCAGCCACCGATTATTGGAAAGTATCCGCCGCAAAGCCCACAGCGGTGCAGTAAACACAAGAGAGACCGGGCATTTGATCCGGGATCAGGTGGGCCACCTCAGCACGGTGGAAACTGGGATCGCGGGCATCTCCAGTGCATTTGGCGAGGCTTTGCGCCAAGTGGACATCATCGCGGACGCATCTCAAAAACAAAAATCCACTGTCCACGAGGTGGCTGCAGCTATAGACCAGCTAAAGACAGCCACGGATTACCTAAACAATTCCGTTTCTACGGTCATAACCAACATGGACAAGTTAAAAGCAACCCGCAGCACCCTTGATGGCCTAATGGATAAAATCGGCGATACCCAACTCTGAAAGTGATTTTTCAATATATTGCCGTTGTACTAAAAAATAACTAACGTTATAGTATCCATTGAAACGTCTTTGGTGGAGGCACTGCATGATACAGTATTTGGCAATACGACTACTGCCTGTTTTAATAGCAACACTGCTGCTCAGCCATATGAGCTGTGGCGGGTCCGATGAGCGCGTAGGATCTGATTCAGATGCAGACAGTGACGGAGATGCTGATACTGATTCTGATGGGGACTCAGATACGGATGGGGATACGGACACTGACGGAGACGCTGATAGCGATACGGATACGGATACGGAGGCTGATACAGCCTCAGATACAGATACAGGAACAGATACCGCTGGGGACCCGTTGCCTGGAAAGTGGGCATTTCAGCTAAAACAAGTCGCCACGACCCAGTACAACGAACCTGTGGGAGAAGTTAAAAGTACGGCGAGACTCTACTTGATGCTAGGCATCACAGAGACTGGGATAAATACCTATAATGGCCAAGCTGAATTATGCTTCATCGCCAATGAATCTGACAGCGAATCAGAAATGACCATCCCTGAGGGTTTTTTCGAGGCGATTCCTCTGGTCGACCGGGCGTTAACATTTGAAGACAACCACTTTACCCAGCCCAAAGTGTGGGATCTGGCAGGACTTAATCGGGACGGGTTTGACGATATTGAGAATGATCCACTGCCGGCACCCAACTCCATGGCAACCGACGATAGGGTCATCGATGGAGATAATGACGGCAAACCAGGTCTCACCGTGCATTACAAGATGGACCCCTATGTCGACGCCGACCTCTTTCTTGTCCAGCGATTCTGGACGCAGATTGACGCTCAATTAGAAAGCAACGGAAGGCTGCTAGGCCCGCACAAATTTGGAAACGAACAGGTCGTGGTCGGTTTCGAAGGGATCGGCGGCGGCCACGTGATAAATTTCTCCAATGGCGCGATCGTAACCCCCCACGACGATGAAAGCAAAGCCGAGGGCGTCCGCGTAGCAGACGACGATACCTGCCAGGACCTAATCGCCAATATCGAAACGCTTTTTAATATCTAGTCCGAGTGGATTCCCAGCAACGAGGTGATACACTTGCCTTTAAAGATATCGTATCGATTGACGTATTACATTAAGTAATGATGTATTGGACTACCATTCTCGCCTATATGTGCTCTGCTGTGGCAGTATGGGTGGGTATCTACCATTTGATGCTCTATCTGAAACGCCCGATGGAAAAGGAAAATCGATCCTTTGCCGCCGCGTGCTTTTCCGTGGCAGCATACGATTTTTGCGCTGCTGGATTGTATGGGGCTGAAACGGCAATAGCGGGTGGCCACTGGCAGCAAGGCCAACTCATTTCGTCAGCCTTCATTACATACACGACCACTTGGTATGCCACTAACACCTTCAAGTTAAAAGTCCGCAAGAAATTAATAGGGTTGGGCATCTTCCTAGGGGTGCTTATTCTACTCAATCAGTTTACGACCCTAGGCGTTGATTTAAGCAAACCAGAAGTCAAACACATCGAGTGGCTCGGGCTCACCTACATGGAATGCAAGCTCGGAGACGGCGCTGCCCTCCTCTTTATCACGATTTTTGTTGTTATAGCGTATGGATTTTATCGGTTTTACCGGCAATATCGAAAGGGAGAGCGCCACTTGAAGTATCTGGTGATTGCGCTCGGTCTTTTTTTTGTCTGCTGTTTAAACGACATCTTGGTCACTGAAGCCGTCTATAGCTCGGTTTACCTGGTCGAGTACGGGTTCGTTTTGATCATTATCGCCGCAGCCATGATGCTGAGGGACAAATTCATCAATCTCTTTGACCTGACCGAGGCCACGGGCCTGCGGCAAGCCGCTCTCCTTACGACCATCAAAGGGGTACAACCGGAAATTCAGAACGTGGTAGCCGAGCTCGCGACTGTTTCCGAGAGCGTAGCTGCCCAGGCAGCTGAGCAGGCATCCACAGCCAAGAGTGTGAGCAACTCGATTGAAAACGTCCGGAATGCCGCAGATGCTATGACCACTGCCGCACTTCAAAGTCGCGATATCGCAGAAAAAACAAACACTTCAGCCATGACCAGCGCAAACAACTTAAAGCATGTCGCCGAAGGTTTTTCTAAAACAATGCCGATCATGGAACACCTGGAAACGGAAATCAGCGACCTCTCTAAAGAAATTGGCAGCACAGAGGAGATCCTCACCTTTATCCAAGAAATCGCCCAACAAATTAATATCCTGGCCATTAACGCGGCGGTTCAGGCGGTCCACGCTGGTAAAAAAGGCAAGGGATTTCGAGTCATTGCAAATGAGCTCCGCGCGATGATTCAAGTCATCGAAGCCCATGTGGTGCGCAGCCACCGGTTATTGGAGAGCATCCGCCGCAAAGCCCACGGCAGTGCATCAAGCACGCAGGAAACCGCGCGCTTAATCCGCAATCAAGTCGGCCACCTCAGTACAGTGGAGGCAGCGATTGCAGGCATCTCCAGCGCCTTTGGCGAAGCATCGCGCCAGGTGGATGTCATCGCAGATGCATCTCAAAAACAAAAATCCACTGTCCACGAGGTCGTTGCCGCTATTAGCCAGCTAAAGACAGCTGCGGATTATTTGAGTACTTCCGTTGCCACAGTAACCACCAACATGGACAAGTTAAAAGCAACCCGCACTACCCTTGACGGCCTAATGGATAAAATCGGAGATACCGAAAGCTGACGGTTAAGAACCTATCTCAGTAGGTGCTCCCGTCGCATGGCGCCCAATCCTGCACTTCCAATCTAGGGATTAGAGTGAATTCCCTGGTATTGTGGGTAACGATAGTCAACTTATTTGCCCTGGCAATAGCGGCGATTTGGGTGTCTCTTTCGCTTATGGGCTGGCCGGCTTTCTCAAGTTGAGCCCTGATATCAGCATAGTGCGGCGCGGCAATCTTATCGAACGGGTAGATGTCGAGTTGTGCTGCTATGGCTTGTAGTTTGGCGGTTCGCACCCTTTTTTTCACTGGGGATTTCTCAATTCCGTATTGAATCTCAGCCAAACTGATAGCAGTAAACGCCAAATCAGAGGGAGAGTAGCGTTTGATTCGGGCGATCAAGGCCTCGTCACCGCGCATCCAGTAGCTGAGAATATTCGTATCGAGTAGATACATTTTGACTGTTTTAATCTAGGCTAACACTTTCTGAATCGAGTGGCTCAGGCACTTCAAAGTCAGGATCTGGCTCGAACGCATTCCAGAATCCCGCAGGCCAACTGCGTCGCTCGATGGGTTCCAATATGACCTTGTCTCCCTCCTTTCGAATCCTGACCTCAGTACCCTTGAACCGAAACGCCTTGGGCAGCCGTACAGCTTGGGACCTGCCATTGTTGAACAGTTTTGCCGTAGCCTCCATGAAATATCTCCTGCAGACTTAAAGTATATACCAGTATATATCATTGCTAAGAATTGTCAATCCCAGTGCTCGACCGACGGGTGCATTACTACCTCCCCCAACCTCCGAACGTCCACCAGTAGAGGGTTGGGAGGGGGCCGACCGACCCCCGGTCATTTGCCTTGTTTTCGCTCGTGTGTTAAGTGGTAAAGGCACGAGGGGGCAAAATGGCGGACATGCTTGTGATGGAGCAAGTGTTAATCGCACTGATGAACGGGAATGCAATTGAAGCGATAGTTCCTCCCCAGGCTCAAACAATGAATACTCACAATCGAAAGGTTCCTCTATGACCGTGTACACCATGAAGCAGCAAGCAATTGCAGCGCGAATCGACGAAGATTCGAACCTACTGCACTGGAAAGATTGGCGCTGGCAACTGCGCAACGCGATTCGGGACTTGGATACTGCAGAACGGCTCCTCGGCATCCGCCTGCCAGATGAGGACCGCAAGGCCTTCAGAAATACTGTCAAGCGCTTTCCAATGAGTGTCACCCCATACTACCTGTCACTCATCGACACCCGGGATATTGGCAACTGCCCTGTATTTCGACAGGCGTTTCCGTCGATTCGAGAATTGAGTTTGGAACGCCGGGATATGCGGGATCCCCTGGCCGAGGACTTGGACTCCCCTGTGCCGGGCATCACTTACCGCTATCCAGACCGGGTGCTCTTTCACGCGAGCAACATGTGCGCCATGTACTGCCGCTTTTGCACCCGCAAGCGAAAGGTGGGCGATAAGGATGAAATCCCGTCCAAGGAACAGCTCAGCAAAGGGATTGATTATATCCGAAAGTCCCCCACGGTTCGGGATGTGGTGGTGTCCGGAGGGGATCCGTTCCTGCTGTCAGATGAGCGGCTCGACTGGCTCTTGGGCGAACTTCAATCCATCCCACACGTAGAAGTCGTGCGCATCGGCACCCGGACGCCGGTGGTGCTGCCCTATCGCATAACCAGTGGCCTCATCGACGTACTCAAGCAACATCACCCAGTGTGGATCAATACCCATTTCAACCACCCCCGAGAAATCACAAGCTCGTCCAAAGCCGCGCTGGCAAAGCTCGCAGACGCGGGTATCCCTCTGGGAAATCAGTCCGTACTGCTGGCCGGCATTAATGACTGTCCTCGCATTGTCCGAAGCCTGGTTCACAAGCTCGTTATGAACCGCGTCCGGCCCTATTACATCTACCAGTGCGACCTTTCAGAAGGGCTCAGCCACTTTCGAACGCCTGTGGGCAAGGGTATTGAGATCATGGAGAGCCTGATCGGCCATACCAGTGGATTTGCCGTTCCCACCTATGTGATCGACACCCCTGGAGGCGGGGGCAAGGTCCCGCTCATCCCCAATTACCTGGTCTCTTGGTCTACGAACAAAGTGGTGCTTCGGAATTACGAAGGGGTCATCGCGACATATGAGGAGCCAGAATCCTACGAAGCAATCTTTTGCGAGCGAGATTGCAAAGAATGCCAGCTCCACCTCAAGCTTGAAGATGCAGAAGAAGACAAGGCCGTGGGCATTGAGAAGCTCCTGGCCGATTGGGACACCACCATCTCGCTCACCCCTGAAAACAACGAACGGATCGTCCGCAGAGGCTAGTATTGTCTGGTCTAGACTTTGTCCTGTTTGCCCTCTACCTGGCTGGTGTGCTGGGCATCGGTATCTATTTCCTCAAAAAGAACAAAAATGCCGAGGATTATTACGTGGGCGGACGAAAGATACCGGCCTTTCACGTCGGCCTGTCGATAGTTGCCACAGATGTGGGCGGTGGATTTTCCATTGGCTTGGGTGGTCTGGGCTTTGCCATCGGTCTTGCCGGCAGTTGGATGCTGTTTACCGGCCTGGTCGGCGCCTGGCTCTCGGCCGTGTTCATCATCCCCCGCATCAAGGCCGTTGACGCGCGCCACAACATGATGACCTATCCTGACTTTCTCCGCCATCGATACGGCAGTGCCGTTGCCCTCGTTGCTGGGATCATCTCTGCCGGGGGATACCTGGGATTCACCGGCGGCCAAGTACTGGCCGGGGCCAAGTTGGCGTCAGCCACGATCCTCGCCGATGTTCATGTGGGAATGGATCCGGTCTCGTTCGGTATCCTGGTCATCGGCGCGGTCATGATCGTCTACACCGTACTCGGAGGCCTCAAGGCGGTCATCTACACCGATACCATTCAGTGGATCATCCTGCTCGGCGGGCTGATCTTCTTGGCGATCCCCTTTGCATTGCGCGAGATAGGTGGATTCAACCGCCTCTTTGAATGCGTCGGTCCGGCCCATTTTGACCTGACCAATGTCACCGTTGCTGAGCTCGTGCGGTGGGCAGTGGCGATCCTGCCGATTTGGGTCGTGGCCATGACCCTGTACCAGCGGATGTACGCGTGCCGGGATGCAAAACAAGCCCGCCGGGCATGGTATATTGCCGGACTTTTTGAGTACCCGGTGATGGCCTTTGTGGGGGTCTTTTTGGGCATCTGTGCCCGGGCGATTTATCCAGATCTCCCCCTTTCGGAAAAAGAAACAGCATTGCCCATGCTCATCGCCCAAGTCCTACCCCTAGGCGTTGCAGGTATCGTGGTAGCTGCTTACTTCTCAGCCATTATGTCCACGGCGGATAGTTGTCTGCTCGCTTCTTCGAGCAACATCGTGAACGATCTGATCGAGCGGTATCTCTGGAAGGGCGCTTCAGCGCGCGCCTTGATCCGCCTTTCCCAGGGAGTCACCCTGGTGGCCGGTGCCATTGCGATGCTCCTGGCAAGTCAGTTCGACCAAGTCCTGGACGGTATTTTGTACGCCTATGAATTCCTGGTATCCGGTCTCTTTGTCCCAACCTTGGGCGCCTATTTCTGGCCACGCGCCAGCAATGCCGGTGCCTTTGGCGCGATGGTGGTAGGCGGCGGGCTAACCCTTACGTTGCTACTCACCGCACCTGATCTGCCGACCTATTTGCCAGCCGCTGCACTGGGCATCGCAGCATCTGGCATCGTCTTTGTCTGCCTTTCTTTGGCCTTGCCTGACCAGGGCCGTGGCAGCGAGGCGTCTGCATGAGAGATGTGATCGAGACCATTGGGGGCTCCACGATACAGCACGGCCCCCACAACGACCGGGTATACCTGATGCATCTCTCTCCCAAAGACGGCCCGGGCATTGTGACGCAGCTGGATCGCCTGGCCGAACAAGGGGGGAGAGCCAAGATTTTTGCCAAAGTCCCGCCAGCCGCTGTGTCTTGGTTTACCGACCGGGGTTACAGGGTCGAGGCCCAAATCCCACTGGGGCCTGGCTGTGGGGGGCTGGTGTTTGTTTCCCGGTTCTGTGATCCCATGCGCCAAATAGAGCAGCGTGCAGGTGAAGTGACTGGCGTACTGGCGTTGGTGCGCGCTGACCGTAAAAGAGGACCTGACCCCCCTCCCCTACCCTCACACCTGCGCCAGCAGCCCGGTTGTATCGAAGACGCCAACGCAATTGCGCAACTCTATGGGATTGTTTTTGACAGCTACCCCTTTCCCATACACGACCCTGCCTTCATCGCCCAGTCCATGAACAGTGGGGTTACGTATTTCACGATACGAGATGCAGCCGGCACCATCGCAGCCGTATCCGCAGCAGAGCCCGCTGAAGGCGGAACCATGTTGGAGATGACTGATTTTGCAACAGATCCGGCCTTTCGAGGCCTCGGACTGGCGCGTCGACTGTTGACGTCAATGGATAACACAGCAAAAGAACAGGGGATTTCGCTGGCATTTACCATTGCCCGATCCTTATCAGCGGGCATGAACCTCACCTTTAGCCGGTGCGGCTATGATTTGGCAGGCACCCTCGTGAACAACACCAACATCTCGGGCGGTCTAGAGAGCATGAACGTCTGGTACCGGTACTTCGACGCGTAATGCCAGCGTAGTGCCATGTTAAACGAAATTTGTCGGGCGAGGTTAGCAAATTCCCCCTTGAAAAAGGGGGGTAGGGGGATTTTGTCACCTCACAATGCCAGGGGAAATGATGAAATCCCCCCGGCCCCCTTTTTCACAATGGCATTCGGTTAAGGGCAAATGTCGCGATTTTTGCTATTTTTATGCCGGGTAAAGGATCTCCCCCTTGAAAAAGGGGGTTAGGGGGATTTTGACACGTCCAATCGA
>JASJCT010000043.1 GCA_030065855.1 Myxococcota bacterium | reverse complement strand
CTCCTGAGTGATTGTTTTTGCCAATACCAGTTATCTCACGAAGGCAAACCTCCAGCTTCTTTTTTGATAGGTATTTTTTCGAATCCGCTGAATTACCACTGAACTGTAAAGCAGGATGGTCGGTCCCAATCGGTCACAAGACAGGTCGTCAAATACGTCCTGAACCTGAAATGGTTCCGTAGAATGGGGCTCATCTCACTCGACGACTACACAAATCGTAATCTCGAATTCGAATTCGCTCGCTAATCGAGGAGCGGCTTACCTGGCCGGTACGAGCCGTTCTGTCCGGAGGGGGCGGGGCACTTAGCCCCGCTTCCTACCGGGATTATCTTCACCCGATAAAATTCGTTTGACATATCACTAGGTACTCGGGGTGAATGGACCAGCGTCTCATGGTTCGAGATCCCCATTTCCGGCCATGACGCTCTCAAGGAACTCGGCAGTCTGGGAGCTCGGCACGGAAAAATAGATACCCTCGGCACCTGAGAGGCCGGCGGTATTAACCCCGACCCAGGCGCCGGTAAGGGTGATGAGGGGCCCTCCTGAGGAACCTGGATTGATGGCCGTGTCGGTCTGGAGAAACTCTACATGTCGGCCTGGCACGGTTTCCTGGTGCTCCTTGAGATTCCGTCCGGTCTGGCTAATGATGCCGTGGGTTACGGTGTGGCCGAGCCCCAGGGGATTGCCCACGGCGATGACCCAGTCCCCGACACCTATATCCTCCGACGCCCCCATTGGAATGACCGGAAACGCGCGGTTTGGATTCACAACTTTGAGCAGGGCGAGGTCCAGCACCGGATCCCGGGCGAGCACCTGGATATCGAAATCCTCATCATCCTGGTTTCGGGCGGTGATCTTCGTGGCATTCTCGATCACGTGGTTGTTGGTAAGCAGTAAACCGGACGGGTGAATGAAAAAGGCCGAGCCCAGCGCCTCTCCGGGTACGGTAAACCGCAGCCGGGACAACCGGAGCCTGTAGGTGGTTTCCGTCTTGGTGTAGATGCTGACAACCGCAGCGCTGACCTCGGTCGCTACTCGCCTGATGAGTTGACTGGTGAGGGGCACGTCCTCTCCGTTGCTTTCTTGCCGTGTCACAACATCCAACAGGTCTTTACCGCGTAGTTCCTGGGCCGCCGGCCTGAGCAGGATGGGGTCGGTCGGTGACACGGCAG
Organism: Myxococcota bacterium; assembly: GCA_030065855.1. Taxonomy (GTDB): domain Bacteria; phylum Myxococcota_A; class Polyangia; order JAAYKL01; family JAAYKL01; genus JASJCT01. Next base: position 69,281 of record JASJCT010000043.1, on the reverse strand, counting down.
TAGGTTGAACTCGCCGAACGCCAAAGCACCCCGTGGAAGCGAAACCCAATATAACGGATAAAAGAACAATTGCTTTTCGAGCCCTCATTTTCTCCTCCAAAGCCCTGTTGACATCCAACTAGGCCATATACGGCGGATTGCTTGGTGCATCAACGGCTTGTTTGAAGGCTGCCCAAAGTGACCGGCTGTCCCTTAGGGATCCCTTAGGGACGACCCCTTAGGGAGACCCCTTAGGACCGTCCCTGAATCGATCCTGAATCGATCCTGAATCTCTTGCAAAATCAGATGAAGCGTCAATTGAACATCCACTTTTATTCCAATCTGGAAGCTGAGACTGCCTCGATACAATCGTCGCGTCGGAGTTGATTTCCACGTCGGAACTGGTCTCGCTTCTGCTCGTGATATCTGGCTTCATGAACCCCTTCATCTGTTCTTTGTAGCGGCGCAATAAACACATCGGTATCATTTCAGCTCCTCCCAGAGGGTATGGTCGACCAGGCCGTACGCCTTGAGCTCGGAAGCCAATCTCAGGCCGAGCTCGCTCGGGCCATCGCTGCCCTGATCGGCGCTGCGGTGGATGTGAATCGCCAGGTCTGTTGCTAATTCATTTCGGCGGTAGAGTGCCAGCACCATGGATGTTTCCCCTGCGGTTTGGATCGAAGCGTCGATTCGCTCGCTCAGGATTTCGATGGCGTTCGCTGCCGATCTCAATTGGATGATTTCTAGCACCTTCATAAGGCTACCCTCATTTCTCCAAGTCGTCAGTTCGCTTGATGTCGCAAAAGGGAACATTGACACCCAGCGTTACTGCCCACAAGCTTCCACCCCTTCTTGCCTACGATTGTCGGCATTTCGCGATTATGTCTGAATCTTTTTTCCGATATAGAAAACGTAGCCATAGAACTCTTTGTATTTGCGATATAACTCGGCTTCGTGTCGTAAATTTGCCATGAGTTCTTCTGCAGCTCTGTTACCGGCGTGCTTTTCCAAGAAGTTTTTTTGATGAGAAACCTGTGGCCTAAAAAAATGCTCCGTCCAACAGGTTTCGGGCAGAACAAAAGTAGCGATTGGGAGATATCCAGCATTCTGCATTTGGGCGACCTTGTTTGGAATCGTGTCTATTTCTGGATAAGCATCCATCCAAAATTGCTCAATTTCAGCGGGTCTCATTTTTGTAAACCACGATGCCTCTGAAACCGCAATATAGCCTCCGGCCTTCAAATATTTTCTCCATTCGTTTAGGCCGCGGTTGAATCCAATATTGTAGATTGCCCCTTCTGACCAGATTACATCTAGCTCCGCTTTCTGAAAGGGAAGGTCATCCATCGAACCAACAATACCTCTGGCTCTATCCTGAAGGCCCCATTTTTGCGCATGAACATTGAACAGGTCTATAAAACCGGGAGACAAGTCGATGCCTCTAACAAACCCTGATGTGTGCTCTGCCAAGACCATCGTCTGACCACCGGTGCCGCAACCCAGATCAACAATTTGTGAGTCGCTCGTGAGTTTGTCGATAAAGCCCAACGCTTTGATAGTCTCTGCTGGGCTGCCCGGCCCCTGTCGCGGAATACCTGAAAAGTATTCCCAGATGAGTTCAAGGTCAAATTCGTGAATTGTTTTGTTTTCGTCGTTCATGATGTTCACTCCCAATTGTGCGACAGCGCATATATTGTGCGTTACTTTTTTTTGTTTGCGCCAATTGCCTTCTCTTCCTTCAAATGAGTTTTTCTGGGTGCTCATTGGCTCCCTCTGTTCTCTGTTTGGGTACAGCAATGGTCGTGCCAAGGTGAAAAAATCAACATTTTCAAGTGGTTGAGAATAGCATGGTGGTGGAATTGCGGTATTCCGCGAATTGGATTGCGGTATTCCGCGAGTTTGGGCAAGGTTGAGTTTGGCCGCCCCATGCTCATGGAGGAGTTCTCGTGATCAATGAAAGCGATTTCTGTCGTGAAGCAACTTTGAAAATCTGTAGTACCTTTGAGGTCGAGCAAAGTCTTAAGCATTGCTTCGATATGCTCGCGCAGCATATGCCCATTGATGTCCTCTATCTGAGCCAGTATCAGGAGGACCTGCTTGCCATGCGGTTCATAGCATCAGCCCGAAGAGATTCTTGTTCATCTATGGACACACTCCTGCGTCTACCCGAAATCGACAAAAAGAACGCGGCGGATATGGACAGAATCGCTCAGGAAAAGACCGCCCATGGTGTTGTCGTCTTCAACCGCTGCGATGAAATGCCGATGAATGAACACATACTGGATCTCCTGGACCTTCCTCCCAGTTCAGCCATGAGCCTCCCGCTGATGATCGCTGACCAGTGGATTGGCAGCTTGGATCTGTTTGCTCACGGCCAAGATCATTTTAACGGTGAACACATACGTCTTTTTGCAACACTGCGCGAGCCCATGGCGCTGGCCATGGCAAACTCATTGAAGCATCGGGAATTGCTGCAATTGAAAAATCTGCTTGTAGATGACAACAAGTATCTTCAAAGGGAGCTCCTGAGATTATCCGGATCGGAAATCGTCGGTGCAGACTTTGGCCTGCGCGAGGTGATGCGGCAGGTGGGACAGGTGGCGCCCACTGAGAGCCCGGTTCTGCTGTCGGGTGAGACCGGAGTTGGTAAGGACGTGATCGCTAATGCCATACACCTCGGGTCCCAACGCCGTGAGGGACCGTTTATCCCAGTCAACTGCGGCGCCATTCCGGATTCCTTGCTTGACAGCGAGCTGTTCGGGCACGAGAAGGGAGCGTTCACCGGCGCGCTATCGCAGAAGAGGGGCCGTTTCGAGCGCGCCAACAAAGGAACGATCCTGCTCGACGAAATCGGCGAGATGCCCCTCGAAGCCCAGGTCCGATTGCTCAGGGTTCTGCAGAACCGTGAGATTGAACGCATCGGAGGGACCAAGCGCATCTCACTGGATATTCGAATCATCGCCGCCACGAATAAGGACCTCACCGCGATGGTCAAAGATGGGCGCTTTAGAGAAGATCTGTACTTCCGGCTCAATGTGTTTCCGATCCGGGTTCCGCCACTTCGTGATCGGACGAGTGACATCCCTGCACTGGTACAACACTTCGTCGAAAGCAAAGCCCGTGAGCTCAAGGTGGGTGAAATCCCGCAGCTGGCCGAGGATGCTCTCGACGTATTGATGGCTTACCACTGGCCGGGCAACGTGCGCGAGCTGCAGAACGTGGTCGAGCGGGCGATGATCCTACACCAGGGTGAATCGCTGCGCTTCGACGATCTCGGTCTTTCGCCTGCGTATACCGTCACGAATGGCTCAAGCGCAGCGAGTGAACATTCTTTAACTCTGGACGACGTGATCGTCAGCCACATCAAGCATGTCCTCGATATGACCGAGGGAAAGATCCACGGTGCGGGTGGCGCCGGTGAGCTGCTGGGAATCAACCCAAGCACGCTACGAACAAGAATGAAAAAGCTGGGAATCCCATTCAAGAAGGGCTAACGAACGCGACAATTCCAGGAAGTCTACTCGAGAGATAGATGGGTAGGATGAATGGGAATGAGAGGCATCAATTCGTGAAGCCGAGCGCAAAGCCTCAATTGGCAGATCTTGGTGCTGCCGGGAATTGTCTTGCTGCTGGCCTTGTCGCTCAAGTTTCTAAAAATGCGCGACCATTAATACCCACGAATCCAATGTGTAGGAGAGATTAATAAACTTAGGGATTACACCCAGGGATAAACTCAATCAGCAAAGTTCAAGCAACCAGTAACGTGAATCTGTTGAAGTTCAGTTTGATTTCCTTTAATGATGCGATCGATATGAATAGGGCCACCAAGATTAATATCGTCTACCTCTTTATAGCCATAATCGGTGTCGTCGTGCTGCACGATCTGTGGACCAACGATCGGTCGGTTACTCCCGTGCCCTATAGCGAGTTCAAGACCCTTGTCTGCGAAGAGATGTTGGGAAACCGGTGAAGACGTGCTGTACCTTCTGTTAGCCAATCTCGTCGCTGGCTGCGTCGCACCAATGCTGACCGGTCGCCTGCGGGGCGTGACGCCCTGGTTGCTGGCCTCGGTGCCCTTGGCCTCGGCTGCCTCCCTGGTCGCCAGTGGCCTGGGCCGGACCGATGGTGTCCTGGCGCAGGCGTGGTCTTGGGTTCCCCTGCTGGGGGCCGAGTTCGCGCTGCGTGCTGACGGGCTATCTTTGCTCTTCACGGCCCTTGTCGGACTGGTGGGCTCCCTGGTGGTGCTCCATGCCGGACACTACCTTTCGCGATCGCCGCTACTGGGACGCTTCTATTTCCTCATCTTCTTGTTCATGACCGGCATGTTCGGTCTGGTGCTGTCTGACAATATCTGGTTGCTCTTTGTCTGCTGGGAGCTGACCAGCATCACGTCCTACTTCCTCATTGGATTCAAGAGCGAGCAGCAGTACGCCCGTGACGCAGCGCGTAGGGCCCTGTTGACCACCGGCGCAGGCGGGTTGGCCCTGCTGGTCGGGTTGGTGGGATTGAGCCTGATGGGTCGCCGGGCAGGGCTCGATCCACTAGAGGCCGCCACGCTTAGTTCCTTACTGGAGCTGGGCTCTCGGCTGACCGCCGATCCCCTCTACCCGCTCACCCTGGTCCTGATCCTGATTGGCGCCTTCACTAAGAGCGCCCAGATGCCGTTTCACCACTGGCTGCCCGCCGCCATGGCCGGGCCCACCCCGGTCTCGGCGCTGCTGCACTCGGCCACCATGGTCAAGGCCGGTGTTTTCCTCTTGGCGCGACTGCAGCCCGCCTTGGGCGCCAGTGATCTTTGGACCGCGATCCTGGTGCCGGTGGGAACTGTCACCATGCTGGGCGGGGCTCTGTTGGCGGTGGGGCGCACCGATCTGAAGGAGATTCTGGCCTATACCACGATAAGCGCCCTGGGCACCTTGGTCCTGCTGATCGGCCTCGGTTCGCCCGGTGCTCTGGCCGCGATGGTGGTCTTTCTCACCGTTCATGCCCTTTATAAAAGCGCGCTATTTCTGGTGGCCGCCAACATCGATCAGCGCACCGGCACGCGGGACCTGACGCGCTTGGGTGGGCTGCGACGCATCATGCCGCTGACCGGTCTGGCAGCGCTGTTGGCGGCTCTGGGACAGGCCGGAGCGCCCCCTGCTTTGGGCTACATCGGCAAGAAGTTGGCGCTGCAGGCCAAGCTGGAGCTGGCCGCTTTCGATGAGTGGTTGGTTCTCGCCGCTGTACTCACCAACATCGCGATGGTGTCTCTCGCCCTGGTCATTGTGGTGCGACCCTTTGGCGGTGGCAAATCCGTTAGTCTCGAAAAGGGCCACCCAGTGGCGGCGGGCATGGTCGTCGGACCATTGGTGCTGGGGCTGCTGGGCGTGGTGGTGGGCCTGGTGCCGGCGGTCTTCGACACCCATCTGGGCACGGCTGCGGCTTCGGCAGCCGCCGGACAGGTCGTGGTGCTGGACCTGAAGGTCTGGTCGGGATTGAGTCTGCAGAGCCTGCTGCTGATGGGGTTGAGCCTGGCGGTTTTCGCCGCGGGTTACCTGCTCTACACCAAGCTGCATCTGTTTCAAGCTCGCCCGCTTTTGCCGGCACCTTTGGTCCGTTTCAGTCCCACCGTGCTCTACGATCGCGGCCTCAGCACATTCTTGAATCTTTGCAGCCGTCTAACAGGGCTGATCCAGGGCGGTTTGCTGCGCCGCTACGTGGGGGGCATCGCCCTGGCGGCCGGGCTCGGGGCCCTGTTCTGGCTGGTGGCCGCCGTGGTTGGACAGATCCTGCTGCCGATGGAGGGCATCACGCCTCACGGCTTGCTGCTGTTGGCGATCATGACGGCCGGCGCTATTGGTGCTGCGCTGATCCGACGGCCCATCGTGGCCGCTCTGTCTGTTGGGATGACCGGATTGGGCCTGGCCCTGATGTTCGCGCTTTACAGCGGCGTGGACCTGGCCATCACCCAACTCCTGGTGGAGACATTGATGATCGTCATCTTGGTGGCCGTGTTTTCGCGCCTGCCCAGTGGTTCTCCGGCTGCCGGCCCGAGGTTCTCTCCCTTGCGGCTGGTTGTGGCCGCTGTCCTGGGCACGGCCGCCACCCTGGCCGTGCTGCTCACCGTTGCAGAAAGAACCGCCTCGGAGCTGAGCCGTGAAATTCTGTCGAGAGCCTGGCCCGAGGCTTACGGGCGCAACGTCGTCAACGTGATCCTGGTGGATTTTCGCGCCATGGATACCCTGGGCGAAGTGGTCGTGGTGGCCGCCGCCGCCCTCACGGTGGCCGCCCTGGTGGCGGCGGGGAGGAGAGCAGGGCCATGAACTGGATTCCACTGCGCGTGATTGCCAGTCCTGTTTCGATTGTGTTGCTGGTCATGTCGGTGCTGACGCTGGTCCGTGGCCACAACGAGCCAGGGGGCGGTTTCATCGGCGGGCTGCTCGCGGCCTCGGGTTTCCTGGTTCACGCCCTGGCTTTTGGTCCGGCCCGCGGGCGCCGCCTGCTGACCGTGCCGCCGCCGGTTCTGCTGGGCCTGGGCATCCTGACGGTCACTGTCAGCGGGCTCTTCGGCCTGCTGCAAGGCCAGGCGTTTCTCACAGGCCAGTGGTGGTTCGAGGTGCCCGGTCTAGGCAAGCTGAGCTCGGTGCTAATCTTTGATTTGGGGGTGTACATCGTCGTCTGCGCTGCTGCGTTGCAGCTGTTGCTGTGGCTTTTGGATGCGCCGTCCGTCGATTCCGATAAGGAGGGAGAGCCGTCATGACCTTGCTGTTGACCCTGCTCGTCGGTTTGCTGTTCACCCTCGGGATCTACTTGCTGATGGCGCGCACCCCCGCCCGCCTGATCATTGGTCTGATGTTGCTGGGCAATGGCGCCAACCTGGGCGTCTTCGTGGCGGGCGGATTGACTGCCGGACAGCCGCCATTGACAGCCGCTGCACAACAGGCCCCAGCTGCGGGCGCGGCTGATCCGGTGCCGCAAGCCCTGGTATTGACGGCGATTGTCATCGGCTTCGCTGTAACGGCCTTGGCCGCGGGACTGATCTGGCGCACCCAGGCTGACCACCCGGACAACGACCTCGACGCCATGAACCGGAGCGAATCATGACCCCGATGCCGGCCCATTGGCTGCTCCTGTTGCCCTTGCTGGTTCCCTTGCTGGTGGCTGGCCTGGCCTTGACGGCCTGGCGGCGGCGGCGATTGCAGCAGATCCTGAGTCTGTGTGGGGCCGCCGCGCTGCTGATCACTGCGGGATTGATCCTGGCGGCCCTGCAGACCAGTCCGCTCCCGGTGGTCCGGCTGGGCAGCTGGCCCGCGCCAGTGGGCATCCCCCTTGGCGCCGACCACCTGACCGCGCTGATGCTAGGCCTATCGGCTCTGATGACCGCGGTGACCCTCGTCTATCTGGTCGGTTCGCCTAGCCAGGGACCCTTTTTGGTGCCCCTGATGATGGTGACGGTGCTCGGGGTGAACGGCGCTTTTCTAACACGGGATCTGTTTAATCTGTACGTCTGGTTCGAAGTGCTGCTGGCCGGCAGCTTCGGCCTGCTGGTGGTCACCGGTGGCAAGCTCGGCCGCGAAGCCGCCGTCAAGAGCCTGACCCTGAACCTAATGGGGTCGCTGATCTTCCTGCTGGCCGTTGGGGTGACATACGGCCTGGCCGGAACCTTGGACATGTTCGAGCTGCAGCAGCGCTTGGCCGTGCTACACGCCGAGCGGCCCGCCGCCGTCACCGGGGTGGCAATGCTGCTGCTGGCCGCATTTGCCATCAAGGCCGCCCTGTTCCCCTTCCACTTTTGGTTGCCGGCCAGTTACCATGTGCCATCGGCAGGGATTTGCGCGCTCTTTGCGGCCCTGTTGACCAAAGTGGGCATCTACTCCTTGCTGCGGCTGCTGACGCTGCCCTTCGGCGCTGTCGAGGGTCCTGAAACGGTGTTGGGTGTGTTGGCGGGACTGACCATGCTGGTGGGCGTGTTTGGCGCTGTCACACGCTTCGAGATCAAAGCCATACTGGCCTGGCACAGCATCAGTCAGATTGGCTACATGGCCGCCGGATTCGCCCTGTTGGCGGCGCCGTCCGTCGAGGTGCGCCTGGCCGGCCTGGTCGCCACTGTTTTTTTCGTTTTGCACCACGGTTTGGTCAAGCCGGCCCTGTTTCTGGTGGCGGGGCTGGTAAAACAGTTGCAGGGCAGCACTGATTTGGGCCGCCTTGGTGGTCTGCACCGCAGCCGACCGTTGCTGGCCGTTGCGTTCCTACTGTCGGCCCTGTCCCTGGTGGGCATCCCGCCATTGTCCGGTTTCTGGGCTAAACTGGGCCTGGTGCAGGCCCTTTTCCAGGGCGGACAAGGCTGGCTGTTGGCCGCCGCCCTGGGCGCCAGCGTCGTCACCTTGCTGAGCATGGTCAAGATCTGGAGCGAAGCCTTTTGGAAGCCCCTACCAGAGCGGGAAGAGTCGGTCTCTCCCGTTGGGGCGCCGCCTGTCGGCCGCTGGGTAGCCACCCTGGGCTTGGTGGCCGTGGTGACCCTGCTGGGGCTGATCCCTCGGCCGACTCTGGATTTGGTCGAACAGGCTGCCGTGACACTGAACGCCGACCGCGCCCGGGCCGGCGAGACCGAGCCCGCTCTGGCAGCCTCTGCAGAGGAACGGCGATGAAAGTGCTGCGCAAGATTCCCCTGGCCCTCGGTTTTGTGGCCTTTTTCACCTGGGAGCTGGTGCGCTCGTCTTTGCAGGTGGCTTACGACGTGGTGACACCCGCGAATCGGCGCCAGCCGGCGATCTTTTGCGTCGAGCTGGATGTGAAGCGCGATATCGAGATCGCCCTGCTGGCCAACCTGTTGACCTTGACGCCGGGCACCATGGCCCTAGGGGTTTCCCAAGACCGCAGCAGCCTGTTGGTGCACGCCATGTTTGCCCCCGATATTGCCGCGCTGCGCCGGCAGATCAAGGACGGTTACGAGCGGCGCGTAAAGGAGTTGCTGGCATGAACGCAGACCCCGCCGTCGCGCTAATCCTTGACGTCATGATGGGGGGGGTGGCCCTGGCGATGGCCGCCGCCGGGCTGCGCCTGCTGCGCGGGCCAACCAATGCCGACCGCGTGATGGCCCTGGATGTGCTGACCATCTCAGCCGTGGCCGAGGTAGCCCTGCTGGCCTGGCGAACCGATGTGACGGCCCTGCTGGACGTGGCCGTGGCGGTGGCTATGGTGACCTTCATGGGGGCCGTGGCCCTGTCTTGGTATTTGGAACGAAAGGGCGAGCCATGAGCGAATTAGTTGTGATTGCGGCTCTCTGTCTGGCCGGCTTCGGTGTCTTGATGGTGTTGCTGGCCGCGGTGGGCCTGCTGCGCTATCCCGATGTCTACACCCGTAGCCACGCCGCGGGCAAAGCGGCCACCCTCGGTGTCTGTTGTATCATGCTGGGGTGTGCCCTGGGCCTGGGCGGAGGTGCGATTTTGCGGGCGCTGCTCGTGGTAGTCTTTCTCTTTGTGACCATTCCTGTCGGAGCCCAGCTGATCGTCCGGGCTGCCCTGTGCAACGGCGCCCGCCCCGCCAGCGACACACGGTTGGATCCGGACCTGCACGAGTCCGGCAGCTGCGGGCTCGAAAGGCAATTTGTTCATCGAGATGACAAGGAAGGCCACAGCCGATTCAAATGATGGTAACTCGGCAGTGTAGTCAAGCGGGGATCGTCAATCGGCTTGCCAATGGTAAAGTGATAAAGGCTCTGATACGCATTTCCACGGAGGCCGAGCAAGGCGTGAAACGGATCGTCGAAATAACATCCGATCCCCGTTCCTCGTACATCGTGGGCCTCGGCTTCCAGATACAACACTTGACCGATCATGCCGGATTCCCAAAAAAGGGACTTGTACTCCCACGGTGCCGCTTCCAAGGTTCTTTTAAATTGCGCTACCATGCCAAAGGAAACAGCACTATCGCCAGCGATATCTTGGAAACAGCTAATGTCGGCAGCGTGCTCTTGAAAATCGCCATCTTTCAATAAATAGAGTGGAACGCCTGATCCGACGGGTTCCCACAAAAAGGTGGTGTCCATGTTCGATTGAACATCTGCCAACTGGGCTTTCACCCGCGAATAGTAGTAGAGCCCAGGCGGCAACTCGCGAACCCGATGAACGAACAATACCAAATCCAATCTCGGTGGAGCCAACGCGACATCAAATGGTGCGGCATCACACCGAGGTAGCGTTTTGTCCAAAATGGACAACAGAACGTCGCGGTGAATGTACCCCTGACGGTCAAACTGCTGGGCGCTACGTCGCTCTCGAATAATGCTGGTTGCACTCTTGGCTACCGATGGCTCCTCACGAAAGGACGTCGTAGCCATCGGGACTGGTTTCATCTGTGTCGAAGGCCTGTCCAGATACCTGGCGGTATCGTAGATGAGATCCCATCGCGTCGTTTGGGGACTGAGACGTTCTGGTTGCCCAACAAACATCAAGTCCGTGTATGACTGAACGAGCGAGTCGGGAAATCTTCGGGGGATATCGTGGCTTGTCGCATCATGCACCCATACCATCAAATCCGCATGCTCTTCTTCATCGGCATGCCACTTCACACGGTCAAAACCGAGTAGCCGGCCGATATCGCGATCAGACATGTCGCAAAGGTATGTCACCCGCCAGCCAAAAAGATTGGCTGCGATGCGCAAGGCGGCCAAGGCGTGGCCCACATCGTGTTGCGTGTATCTAAGCGCCCGTTCCCCATATTTCCACGCCTCTCTCCAGAAAATGCTCGTCAAGGCAACAGCAAACCCAGCGTTTGAGAAATGCGATCTCGTCGCCTGCCACAATTCCGCCCCGATGGTCGCACGTTCGCTCAATGCATGATGGTAGGCATTGTAGTGGACAACTCTCGCCCTTCCATCAACCACTGGCGGCAACAACAGATGGCACTCGGTGGGGTGCAGGTTTCCACTGGATGGATTCATCCTCAGCGCCCACGTACTGTCCCCAAATGATTTCCATGCTGAAATACCGAGCGCTAGCTCGAGAAATCGCGAAATGGTGGTCAAGCTCATTTCCGCCGATGATCGCCGACCGCGTCGATACAGATCCGAGTGGGTTCCCTCGGGATCCGCCCCGTGGAATGGCAAGTCGACTTGCGGGGTACCCTTCCAGAAACGAAACGGGTTGGGTTGATTGTCCCAGTCCATGTACCCCGGTGAGCGGGCATACCTTCGGGGTTGGTGTTTCGTCGTTTGATGATAATCGTTCACCTGTTTCATAACAGATTCGTCCTGACTGTCTGGCAGACTCGTTCACGCCGACTCCTTTGTCATGCGGAACTCTGGATCAGGAAACACGCCTTGATGCAACTTGGTTTCTCCTGCTAGCCAGCTGATTAAGATTGTTACGGCTGATAAATCGCATGTGCAACCTCGTGTGCATATTTACAGCTGTCGGGAGCGATACCCGAAACCGCACCACACTAAAATGATGGTACCCACAATGGTGTAACCACACGGGCACTCACAAGGGGCACCACGGGCACCCACCAGGGGTGGATTCAGTGGCCGCGTATTCGGTTCCACAAGAACTGCATTGCCGCTCCAGCATCATCTACTTGTGGATCAAGCCTTTTCAACAATGCGCCGGACGGATTCGTTACTAACTGCCAATTGAAAACGTACTGCCCTTGCCTCTCTGAGTCGGTGTGAATCTCGCCGAATCTGAGATCGCTGAAAATGAGATGTCCCTCGCTCGATTCCTCAACGGTATACCAGCCGTTTGAGAACCAGAGCAGCTGATTCACCGCTTGGCTATCACTAATCCCATCAAGTAGCCTATCGTTACTACTTACGAACTTGAACTCAATCACTGAACGCGTGTCGAATAAAGAGTAGTAGCCGACATAGTAGCCATCGGGGACCTTTGCAGTGGCTCGCCAAAGCACAGTGTTGAACAAGGTCGGCGTGGTCATTAGTCTTTCGTAAGGAATATTCTGTTTGGCAAGGGACTCACTCACGATGGAACGGACCTGGCCTTTGATCGCTATCGTCGCGGCCATGTAGATGGTGCTAGCCGCAAGTCCGGTGAGAATCACCGCTCTTCTGGCAGGAGGAGACCGTCTGAGAAACAGTGCCACTGCGATTCCAAACAACAGAGGTGCCGTGTAGAGAGGATCTACAATAGAGATGTTGTTGAAACCAACCTGATAATTGCTGAAGGGCTGAAATACCTGGGTTCCATAGACTGTAAAACAGTCCAAAAGTATCGCCGCAAGCAAGCATGAGAGTGACAGCACACTCCAACTTTTAATGGATGCTCGGCGACCGTTCAGCCGGAACAGCACGAAGCCCAATACGGGGGCAAGGGCGCAGTTGAGGAGCAAGGAGTGTGATAACCCGCGATGCCACCCCAGCTTAGTGACTTCATCCATTAGCGGATAGAACAGAACGTCGAGATCGGGAATAGTACCTGCAACGGCGCCCCATAAAAGAGCTCTGTTCCCTATCTTTGGCCCCAGGACAGTTTCACCTACCACTGCACCTAAAGCTGCTTGACTTATCGAATCCATATTCTACACCGCCTATCAGGAATCCCCTTGGTTCTAACTCTTACCCTGTTTCGAGTATGGGGAGAGTTCCGAGAATTTCAAACGAATAGTACACTGGGTGGCGGTCATGGAAACCCTTCGCTTATCAAAACTCTATTCCTTGTTGGGCTTTGATGCCGGCTTTGCACGGATGTTTGATCTCCTTCATCTCGGTGACGAGGTCGGCCAGCTCGATGAGCGCGTCGGTGGCGCCGCGGTCGGTGACGGCGATGTACATTTCTCTGCCGTAGAACGCACTGCTCAAGAGTTTACGATTTTCCCCCATCGATGTCGCTGCCAGCTGCGCTATCCGAGGCAGAATTAGATGCCGAGCCAGCATCTGGTGTATCAGTGGCGGAACCTGTTTCTGTATCTGTCGGTTGCTCATCGGGCACACACTGTTCGGTGAGGAAGGCATTGCACGATACCAGGTATTGACGACCCTCGGACGCAATGACGCTCACCGTTTGAATCAATGCCAGGACCTTGAGCAACGCGCTGAGACCCAAGTCATCGGTGGCCATCCACAAGGCTGCTTCGCTCCAGTTCGACGCGGCGCTGAGTAGGTGCGTGATGTTGCACTCCGCTGATTGCCATTCCATGCAGGCCGGGTAGAGATGGCCACTGGAGCTACCGTTCAAAAACTGGCTGGCGCCGGCACCTACTACCGGTGTGGCCTCCCACAGGGCAGATAGGCTCAAGTCGGCAAGAATGGTGGTATAGAGGGATGTGAGGCAGTTCATCCCACACTCGATGGTTGGTAGATCATGGGTGGTTCCCCGAGTTGCCTTGGCCGTCTGGGAGAGTACTTCAAAGTGGGGGATACCGGCGAGCTTGACTGAGGTGGTCAGAGTTGCGGAAGTAACTTCATATGGGGTACCAGCGATCCATGCCAGGTTGAGCAGCTCCCAGTCATTGACGATGGTTTGAACGTCTGTTTGCTCGATCACCGAGGTGAGCTGGTCGACCAGTTCTACTAGCTCTAATTCCAGTTCTGAGCCGAGGGCCGCGGTATTGACCTTGCCATCCAACTCACCTATCGCGTCATCTACGACCCTGAGATAGGCTAGGGTTGTCTCGGAGATTTCTAATTGGTTGACCGAATCTCCTGACTCGCCATCACCGGCACACGCTGCCCACAGGAGACACCCGACGAATAGCCCAATGTGCAATCTCGGTTTGTTTCTCATCTGATTACTCCGGGATGAAAATCTCATTTTCATCTGATTACTCCGGGATGAAAATCTCATTTTCATCTGATTACTCCGGGATGAAAATCTCATTTTCATCTGATTACTCCGGGATGAAAATCTCATTTTTACCTGATTACTCCGGGATGAAAATTTCAATTTGTTTGATGGCAGCGCCGTGTTGGTCGATGCCACCGACCACGGCCACCATGCCGTTGGGCAATAGCTCGGCTGAGAGTAGATAGCGGCGAATTCTCATACTTTGGGTCGCTGTGATAGTGAGCGCGCCCGAGGTCTGAGCACATGTCGCACCCAGCTTGACGAACCGCGGGTCGAGTATCTCCACCGAGGGGGTTGGCTCAGGTGGATCGTTCGACAGTAACCCACCCATGACCATCACCCTGCCATCGGGCAATCTAATGCTCGCCCCATGCCACCTTGCCTGGTTGAGCGAGCCGATGGGGCAGAGCAGCATGCGAATTGGATCAAACAAATCTACACTGGCTGAAGCAGTGCCCGCTTCGTTCTGGCCGCCAATGAGGATGACCCGTCCATCGGACAGTGTAACCGCGTCCACGAAGGCCCGTGCTTCGCTTTCTGATGAATGGATATCAAAAGTATTTTTGTTGGGATCAAATGTAATAAAGGCCGATGACGGCTGACCAGCAGGATCGAGTCCACCATAGAGAAGGCCGATATTTGCCGCCGCGGCGCCGGCCAGTCCCTGTCGTGGCGCGGGCATGGCCAATTGCACGACAGATCCATTTGCGCGTACGATCTCGGCCATCGCCGTGGGCCCGCCCGTTTGGTCTATACCGCCTGCAATTACACGGGTTTCGTTAAGGGAGAACACGGCGGCGTGGGATCTTGCGGCACTCAACAGCTCGCTTTGAGTGCTGGTTTGGCCTTGGAGGTCAATAAAGTCCACTGTGCCGAGCAACCCGTAATCGTCCCTACCACCGTAGATGGAGATACCCCCTGTAACTCGCGCTGCTGCAGCAAAAGCCCTCGCCGACTGCAGACACATCCCGCCGGACGAGGGACCGCAGTCAAAAAAGGACGTATTGCCACTGGTCGGATCGTAGCGCTCAATCGAGGTGAGTAGGTCGAGGGGGCTGATCATGGTACCCCCGGCAGCACCGCCAGCGACGAGTAGGTCTCCGCCTTTGGTTAACAATGCAACGTGGCCGAACCGCGCTTGGGTGAGACCATATCCTGGGGCGATGGAAAAACGCCCCACGCGGCCGATGAACAGATCTATCTCCTGATTTCCCTCGTTAACTGTAAAGGGCAGGGAACGTCCACGAGAGATGACGTAGCCGTCTGCTCCGGCCAATCCCTCGACAGTGATAATTCTCCGGTCGCCTGCTGGAATCGGTGGCAATTTCGACGAGCTGCCGGGCTGAAAGTCAAAGGTTTGCTCGACGGGGTTCATGTTTGCGCCGCTGACCCGGATGCGTAGATGACTGACCAGCGACATGTCGAGTGGATCTTCTGCGACGAGTGGGGACTTGATGAGAAAGACCTCCACGGTGCCGACACTGTCGTCACAAGCCGCAAAGCAAAAGCAGATGAGCAGCCCGAGGGAGATCGTACGGGCCAGGCTCAATGATACACCACTACGTCCACGTTGCCAGGATCAGCAGTGGCTGTCGCTGCAATGGCAATGGCAGTTCCTGCGGCGACGACACCACCGGCAATGGCGTAAACCCACCACTTTTTGTACCAAGGTGGCGGCTTCGTAACCTCTT
This sequence comes from Myxococcota bacterium, assembly GCA_030065855.1. Lineage (GTDB taxonomy): Bacteria > Myxococcota_A > Polyangia > JAAYKL01 > JAAYKL01 > JASJCT01. The sequence continues at coordinate 53,830 of JASJCT010000043.1, read as the reverse complement.
GGGGGATGCCACATGCTTGACGCACGCGGATCTGCAGGCGACGTTGTTCACCGGCCAACCAGCGCTCTTGGGCTGCGATGTCGAAGGGCAGGCGATGGCGAATCTGTGGTTTGGTGGTGGCCTCCTTGACGAGGGAGATCTTTTCGCTGAGGATCAACCCCTCCTCATCCCTCCCCGCGGATATCCACAGGATTCCCTCGACCTGCCACTGCTTGGCCAGTGTACGCAGCCGAGCGGGTGGCGGGACGGGAAACAGGATTGGACCGGCATTGCGGCCTGCTGCAAAAAACGCCTGGGCTTGGGGCGAAATACTGGGGCCGGGGCGCGCATCGCTATCCAATGAGAGCGCTTTGCGATAGTAGAGCAGAGCCGTATCTTGCTCTCCGGCATCAATGGATGCGGCCCCCGCAGCGATGAGGGTCTCCACGACGATACTCGGATGCAGAACAACCATGTCGGACTGCACGGTGGCTGAAGCTGCCTCTCGCCAGAGGCGGGCTGCGGTGGATAGATCGAATTGCAGTGCGGCTTGCTTGGCCCTATCGATCTGGGCTTGAATGTCATCGGGAATAGTGACAGTTCGGTCGGTCGGCACCCTGGCGACCATCTCTTCGACCATTATCAGTTGACACTTGGCCGTTGTCTTCTTGGGGATTACGGCACGAGCCACCCCAGCTTCCCGACTCGATCCCCGGGGCATGGCAATTACAGCGAGGCGACAGCCCGTGGCACCATTATTAGCGGATAGCAACGGTGCTGGGAACACGGCTAGTGCGATGAAGCACAACGACCCGACAAGTGATACTGGTACCCTTTCGCGTTTTGGCATCATGGTGATTCGTCTAATTTTACGCCAATATTGGTCTCCTCCCAGGCCCTGACCGTGACTTGGCGGGTCAGCCTGAGGTTCAACTTAGGGTTTTCAAATACAAGGGTATGTACCCCAACGGTCAATTGTACTCTTTTATAGGGCGTATGGCCATTCAGCCGCTTGCCATCGACCGAGACATGCGACCAAGGGTAGGAATTGATATTGAGCCAGCCCCACTTGGCTACCGAGCTGTTGTCAACTGCTGGACCATCTGTCCCGCGGCTGTCTTTTACCACTGATCGGAATGGTCGGTTCTTTTTTTTTCCTGGGCTGGGTTTGTTTTTTTGCTTGGGCAAAATGCTGCGTTGCTCTGTGGATTGAGTGGCTTGCTCAATAAGTTTTAGGGGCGGGGGAGTGGCCTTCTTGACCGGAGTCTTCGCTGGCTCTGGTTGCACGGCCTTTTTGCCCGGAGAATCTGTTGCAGCGATACGGGGCTCGGCAATCGGGGAACCTCCTTTTTGCCACAGCAAAGCAGCCGATCCCAAGCCGACAATGAATATCGCGGCGATGATTGCCAGGCGCCTCTTGAGGATCAGCCGTCCTTGGGGTGTGTCTTCTTGGCGCGGGGAGAGTGGCATTGTGGGCTCGACGAGGAAGTTGACGGCTGAAGACTGAGTATCCGCCAATAAAGCGGAAGAACCATCGGCGCCTGAGGGGGATTCCATGCTGTGCTTATTCGTGTCCTCGCTTTGGGGAAAATACTTTTGCACCGTGATGGCCAGATCTGACTCGGTATAGGAAAAATGAATGTCGTTCAGCAGCGAACGCAACTCGATTTCCGCGGCAGAAGCAGAGTCGATTCTTGCTGCGGGCGTTTTGGCCAGCAACCGCAGGACGAAACCATCCAATTGATGGGGAATGGACGGAACTTTGGTCGAAGGTGCCACTGGGATCTGGTTTTGAACCAGCTTGAGGGTTTCTGCGTCGGTCTTTCCTACGAGGGGAGGGGCACCCGTTAGGCATTCGTAGAGCACCGCGCCCAGGCTGTAGATATCCGCAGCCGGTGAGGGCCGCTCGCCAGCGATAACCTCCGGAGCAATGTAGTTGGCCTTGCCCCAGATAGTCTCCCGACGCTGCGAAGAGAGTAGGTCGGCAATGCCAAAATCAGTGAGCTTTACCTGACCGCCACTGGAGATGAGGATATTGTCCGGGCTGATATCCCGGTGAACGATGCCGGTCTTGCTTATCTCGACGCCAGCACAGGCATGGGCATAGGCCAGCGCCTGGCATACCTGACGCACAACAAATAGCACATCCTCGACAGGCAGCAATTCACCTTTTTGGCGCGTCGCTGTTAGCAATAGGCGCAGGCTAGGTCCTGGCACGTATTCCAAGACCAGAAAAGGCCGTGCACCTTCTCGCCCGAATTCAAAGGCGGCGGTGATGTTGCCATGGGTTAGATTGAGCACGATGCGCGCTTCTTCGAGAAAACGGGCTTCGGCCTCGACATCGCGCAGCGCATCGAGGGGCAGGATTTTGATCACCAGCAATCGTCCTGGACCCACTTCCTCGGCCAGTCGCGCGGTGTAGACTTCGGTCATGCCGCCACCGTGCAATCTGGTGAGCAAGATATATCGCCCGAGTTGCCGGGGTAGGGATTTGTCGAGGTCTTCCAAGGAATGTTCACTCGCGGGTTTCATCGGCTCTATCTTTGACAGTTAATCTGTCTCGACTATCAGCAAGTACTCGGCACTGGCATCTGAATACAATTCCAGGAGGTGCTCGCCTTCTCCGGAGACAGATAGGTCATACGTTAGTTTGCGATCCTCGCCGGCCCGCTCGAAAATATCCACGTCGACCAGGTGGACCCGCGCCAAGTCGGGATTCAGCGTGCAATTGGGCTCATAGGCCTGGATGAGAAACTCCGTGCCCGAGGAAACCATTTCACTAAAAAACAACCGCACCCGCAGCTCGGTTTCGGCCGATTCCGTTGCGATGACGACGCTACGCGTTCCAGGGAACGTTCCGGTGACATAACGATCCTCCTTGAGGATGCACCCCGATGGCACGCCGCAGACCCAGTAGGCGTCATCGCAGAGGTCGATCAGCCGATCCTGGACAAATGCTTCTTCAGCGCTCTGGCAAGCGCTGAGCATCGCACATGCGAGCAACGCACATCGATAGATAGTCTTCACTACCTCCATGGAAATAGTTTATCACAAAGTGTGGCTCTGAGAAGAATGGGTCTCCATTTGGTAGTGTATGCTGCTTCGGACGCATTGGGGGGTATACCCCTCACTTTTGGGAGCAGGACGGTAAGCTGTTACCCATCGTGGAATTAAAAAGATGTTTAATTGCAGTATGTTGTAGCGTTTTCTCCGATTCGGTATGCATTTTGCTCATAAAGCGATTAACAACTGGTTCTTTTGCCTGGGAGATTTGCAATGAAAAACAAAGCGCCGTTGGTCAGCGTTGTCGTAGTCGGATTGGCCATGGTTGTGTCAGGGGTTGCACGCGCACAGGATGACGCACCCTATGAGTGTGATAACAACTTCGACGAGTGTGGAACGCCACAGCAATCCGGCGGTGGTGGCGGTGGTGGTGGCGGTAGCATACTCGTCAACAACACCGATCTCGGCGATGCCTATCAGTATGCCGATGATTATGATGATGACGGGGTCGAGGATCCATATGACAATTGTCCATTTATCTCCAATCGCGATCAAGCAGACGATGATGCCGATGGTGTGGGCAACGGCTGTGATAATTGTCCTAGTCAGGCCAATGAGGATCAGGGAGATATCGACGGCGATCGCATTGGCGATGTCTGCGATGAGGACATGGATGGCGATGGCGTCCTCAATGGAAGCGATATTTGTCCGGAAAACCCGGATCCCCTACAAAAGGACACGGATGGCGATGGCTTGGGCGATGCCTGCGACGAGGACATGGACAACGATGGTGTGGTCAACCTAGAAGATAACTGCCCCTTGGTGGCCAACCCAGACCAGGCAGACGACGATCCCGACCAATTTGGCGATGCCTGTGATGACGATGACGACGGTGATGGGATTCGCAATGCCCACGACAATTGTACCCAAGTCGTCAATCCCACCCAGGACGACAGCGATGGGGACACGCAGGGCGATGCGTGCGATCCGGATATCGATGATGACGGCTTGCCCAATCCAAGTGACAACTGCCCCGCTGTCGCCAATCTCAGTCAATCGGACCTGGACAGAGACGGCCTTGGCGATGCGTGCGATGCCGAGTTTTGCTACGTCGTGATGGGCAATGTGCAGCGCTGCCTCAATCCCTCAGATATTTTCAAGGTGTACAGTCCCAATATGCTGGGAGAAACCGGTGAAAGCATCAAGCTACGGCTGTTTGCCAATCGGGTCAATCAGCCGCTGCGCTATACCTGGACCATCACCGGGCGCCCAGCAGGATCCCATGCAACAGTGGCGCACCCTCGGGGTGCGGCTACTATCTCAACGCCTTTTGAGTACCACTACTTAAAGGATCGAAAAGTCGAATTTGTACCTGATAAACCAGGGACATATCAGATTCACGTGGTGGCTGAGCTCGTCTGGACGGACGAGGTCACAGGCGAGGCCAATGTCAAAGGGGAAACCCAGGTCCAAGTTACCGTTGAAGGAGATGCGCTGAGCTCGCCCAACTGTTCGGTCACAGCCGCAGGAAGCTCCGCCAGCGGATGGTATATGCCGCTGCTGCTAATGGTCTTTTTCAGCCTGGCAATGGTGTTTGCTCGACGAAAAAATTAAGATTAAAAATATATAGAAGAATATATCCGACCGCTCGATAGATAGGAGAAGCGTACTTGGCGAAGTTATCCGAGATACGATTGTCACTGAGGTTGGTCAACAAATATATTCTCATCTGTGCAGTGCTGGTTAGTTGGGCCTGCTCTGATGCGGGTCTTCAGCTCGTCCCTGATCCAGTGGTCTACGTGGATGACAAGCTTGCGGTTACTGGGCAAGTATGCACCGGACCGGCCGATGAGGTATCCTTTCCAGTAAAAATTCTGATCATCATGGATCAATCGGCCTCACTCCAGTGCACAGATCCGGGGAACAATCGCTTGACCGCTCTCAATCAGGCGTGCGGTGCGCTCAACAGCCTGCCCAATGTGCAATATGGGGTCATTGGGTTTGCTTCCTGGAGCACCATTACCTCGTTTGCGGGTAATTGGGGGGTGGCCAGTGAAGCATTGGCGCCGGAATCCGGACAAGGGGGACCAGCCACCGACTACCAGGGTGCCCTGTCTACTGCGCTGCGGGTCCTAGAGCAGGACATGATCGAATCCGGGCCAGCAGAGCGATCGCGGACCAAGTACGTTGTTTTATTTTTGAGTGATGGCATTCCTGAGCCGCGGTGTCGAGCTGGATGTGATGACGGTGACACCACGCCTGATAGCCTTTATGGGGTCTGTAATACAACACAAGAGATACCCGACGGCGTCTATGTGGACATGCTTTCCCTGTGCCCTGATTATAATCAACCCGAGCAAATCGTGCAGAAGGTACAAGATATCATGTCCCTTGGCGATTACTACGGCGTGGGCGATCTGCAACTTAATGCTATCTTGCTCTTTGCTTCAGAAGCTGAAATCCAAGCGGTTTGCGGCGATGTGAGCCAGTTTGGGTATGATAAGGACGAAGCAGTACCCCTCCTGCGGGCCATGGCCGAAGAGGGGCTGGGCACGTTTCGCGATGTGCACATCTCCGCTGAGCTCGATTTTCTAGATTTCAATTACGAATCCCTCATCGCTCCCTACCAAGCTGCCGAGTTCTTTGTAGTCAATCTCAATACCGTGCCAACCGAGGCCGGTGTGGGTATCGATTCAGACGGCGATGGTTTGGCCGATGACTTGGAATTTGCTGAGGGACTCAACCGCCTAGCCAGGGATTCAGATGGGGATTGGTTTGGCGATCAGTTTGAGCGAAAATTTGCCGCTAAAGGGTTTGATCCATTGGACGGATCTGTACCGGCCATGGGCTGTGCCGATCGCTCTGACCGGGATGCCGATGGGTTGCTGGCCTGCGAGGAGGCATTCTTAGGCACGGACCCCCGCTTGCCTGATCACGACGGCGACCGCATTCCCGATGGTATCGAGCTGCGCTTTGGTACCGATCCAGCGGTTCACGATACGCTTATCGACCACGACTTCGATGGTCGTCTCTCTGGCTCGGAAATACGCGCTGGGACTAGTCCCATCTTAGCCAACGAGGCAGATGCCTTGGCCGATCAAATCTATTACAGCGTGGATCAAGGACCGATGAACGTGGATGACACGCGCTGCTATGATTTTTCCGTACAGGAAATTACGCTGGTACCCACGCTGGCTATTCCAGATATCCCCGTGAGCAAGGGGCTCAATCGAGTGATGATTTACACCGAGGAAGAACCGCAAAACACCACCGCGACCCGTGGTCGTTTCAATGTGGCCTGTATCCACGCGCGCTACCTGGGTGATACCTACAAGGATCCGCCCAGCGGCCTGATTCCCAACTTTTCCGCACTGCGCTTTGTCGAATTGCAGGAATTTAACCCTGCCACTGATTGCTTGGGGGTAGGAGACGACCCGAGCTCCTTGCTGGACGGGGGACTCCCCCAATGATGCGATGGATGCTGCTGTTTATTGCCTGGGTCATCGCAGCGTGCAGCGACGCTTCCCTCGAGGTGGTGGAAGATGCAGAAGTCGTTGTTCCGGACAACAAGCTTCAGGTCACCGGAGAGGTCTGCACCTTGAACCCCGAAGAGCTGAACTTTCCCTTGCGGGTGCTCTTTCTCGTGGACTGTTCCGAAAGCATGGAGGTCACTGACCCGCCGGATCTGCTCACCGGTGAGACCGGTCGGGAGCGAGCCGTGCGCATGGCTGCTGAGGAGCTGCTCAGCACGGCAGGGGACGTCAAAGTGTCAGTGGTGCGCTTTTCTTCTGAGTCCCAGCCGCTCACAGCCGAGCTTTCCAGCGGGGGATTGCCTGAGAGCTACTTTACCAATGACCTCGACTACATCCTCGCCAAGTTGCCGCTGCTGGCCGAGACCGATCGGACGACCAATTTTATTCGCGCTCTGTCCGAGGCCTATGCCGAGATCCGACATGAATTAATGAAAACGAGTCAAGAGTCCCTCGCCCTTTCGACGTACAGCGTGATCATGATTACCGACGGCTTACCCGACGTGGAAGGCGATGAAACAGCAGAAAATAGCCACGAGAATATCATCGAAGGCGTGCAAGGGCTGATGGAGCTGGGACGGCTCTTCCACGTGGGCAAGCTCACGGTCAACACCGCTCTGCTCTCATCGGGTAGCCCCCTTGTGGATATAGCGGCCAGTGATTTGCTCTCGACCATGGCCAACCAGGGCAGTGGTACGTTTCGATCTTTTGAAAATGGTGGAGAACTCAATTTTCTCTACGTAGATTTGACCACGCTCAAGCGCGTCTTCACACTAAAGACCCTGGTCGTCCAGAATCTCAATGCCGCAGTGTCCCAAGATTTTGTGTTGTCCGATTCAGATGGAGATGGGTTGAGTGACGCCATTGAGGCGTTCATCGGCAGCAATCCCTTTGTACCGGACAGCGATGGCGATGGCTGCCGGGATAGCGTGGAATACAACTTGCGCAATGCTGGTCTCGATCCCATCGACCCCGATGATTGCCAGTGCTTTGTGGCGGACTACTGTTTTGATGAAGACTTGGACGGGTTGTGCGATTGTGGAGAAGATCCGCCGGGATCCTGCTGTCAGGACTTGGACTCGGACGGGCTGTGCGATTGCATCGACCAAGACGCCAATGGGTTCTGTGATCCGTCGAACTACGTGGATTTAGATGGCGATGGGCTCGTCAATTGCGAGGAGCGATATTCAGGGACTAACCGCAGTGGCCCGGATTCAGACGGCGATGGCCTACTCGATTTTCTCGAGCTGCGCTTTGGTACCAGCCCGGATCTAAATGATCTTGCAGATGACCTGGATTGGGATGCCGTGCCCAATGGGGAAGAAGTACGCACTGCAACAGATCCCCAATTTGCGAGCACGATCGGTCGGTCTGACTTGGCGTATCGATACAAAGTGGAAGAGACGGGTACCGTGGGTACCAGCACCTGCTACAACTTCGAAGTGAGCAATATCACGCTCACCGACCTGCTCCCAGCAGCAAACCACCAAGCGACAACTGGGCCGGGCGGTCAGGGATTCAGTGGACTCAACCGCGTCCTGATCTATGCCGGAGAGGTGCCCTTTGACGACCACGAGAGCTATGCGCGGTTTCGCGTGGCCTGCGTCACTGCTAGCTATGAGTCGGCGGGCAATTACAAGAATCCCCCCTCGGGACTCGTACAAATCGGCAATGCCCATTTTGTCCCCATCGCGACCTTTGATCCCATGCGTGACTGTATCCCGCCGGGAGGACAATAGGAATGGTGGCAATGTACTGCAGGAGGACAGGTATGTACCGCGTCTTGGCGCTCGGCGTTTGGCTCCAATTGTCGGTTGTAGGATTGCTGGCCTGCAACGGGTCGGGAGATGATACATCACCGGACGGGGGTACCGACAGCGAAGGGGAATCGGCCTGTCCCTGGGACGATGACGACACCTTCAGTACTGCCAATGCGCTCACTCTCGGAACCGCAGCCCAGGGATATATCTGCCCCAGGGCGGATCAGGATTGGTACGCCCTATCCACTGCTCCTGGTACTGATCTTCTCACGGTGACCCTGGCTATTGATGCAGAGCTGGTCTCGCCAATCGGTCCGACTTACTCGGTGTGGAGCGCCGATGGAGCGAATGTGCTGGCTTCCCCTGAGGGCAGCGAAACAGCGGCACCTGCCGCGCCCATGACCATCACTCACAGTCTGCCCAGCGGTTCGTACTTCATTGCAATCAAGGATCGGGGGGACGATGCCGAGGATGAGCGCCATCCCTACCTGCTCACCGCCATATCTGCTACGGATGCCGATCCATTTGAGCCGAATAACGCCATGGAAACCGCTGCGACCGTAACGGGTACATCCCTGGTGGGGAGCATTTCGTTTCGCGGAGACCAGGACTGGTTTCGCATCGATTCGATTGGGCGGGAAATTCTCCACATACAACTGACCATGCCGGTCGCAGGGATCGATCCCACGTACCAGGTGGTCGATGCCGCTGGAAATTTGTTGATCTCCGATGTGAATGCTGCCGGCAGTATACAGCCAACCGACCTAGAATATTATCAGGCGCTGGAGGCGGCTGGTACGTATTACATTGTTATCGCCGACGATGATGGCTTGGCCAGCAATGCCGAGGTCAACTACACCCTAGGACTAACCCTGATCCCTGATCCAGACGGCAACGAGCCCAACGATCATCCTCACGCGGCCACGCCCCTTCCCGACCTGAGCTGTGCCGAAGCGTGGAGTGATTGGGCTCAAGCCGAGGGGTACTTGGCATCGTCGGGCGACATCGATTGGTACAAAATTAATGTGGCGAATTCAGCAAGGGGCATCATCGAGCTCAGCGCCGTATTTGATACATCCCAGGTATTGCCGGCAGATCTGCAGATGTCGGTGAGAATCGTGCGCGGGGTCGACGACAAACCCTGCGCTGTGGATCAGGATTGTCATCAGCTGACGACCACCTGCGAGTACGACTTGGATTGCCACGGGATTGGCAATACCTGCCTCGCCGAGGGGGTGTGTGCCGGAGCTGGCGTATGTCTGCCGGGCGGCACCTGCGGTGGGGCCATCCTCGCTGAAGCAGCCAGTGAAAAAGAATTGGGCAAGGTCGATCTGACCGCCCCGCTGTTTGGTGAGCCCAACATCTACATTGCCATACAAGATTACCAAGGGGATGCCTTTTCTTTGGGCCATCAGTACATTCTCCGTGCGCGGGTGCGTACTGACGCAGACGCCCTCGAGCCCAGCGAAGCGTATACAGCCGGTCCGGCCGGTCCGGATGACCGACCCGCATCTCACATCGTTTTTGCGAGGGAAATACCAGTGCACAATTGTGTGGATGGGGTTGACTGTTGCAGTGCGGACACTTGGATTTCAGGGTATCTCTCCTATAAATACGATCAGGATTGGTATGCCTACCAGCATCCCTGCCCAGGGGCCGACTGCATGGTGCGGGTGCTGTATGAATTCGACGCGGGCAATGTCGACCAATACCTGCGGGTATTTCGAGGCACTAGCGCCTGGTTCGACAACCTGTCCGATACGGTGGATCAGGCGAGTCACGATGCGGTAAGCGGTTATTTCGGCGGACTCGATCCGGCTGACTACTGTTTTTATGCATACTCCGGGCACGAGGGAGAGCCGTTTTGGTACTACCTGACGGTTCGGGATACAATTTATGTATCAGAAGGCAATGAAGAGCATGGAACCTGGGACTGGAATGCGGACCAAGCGTATCGGATTTGCATCGAGAAGGTTGCCGAGGGCTGCCACCCCCCGTGTGAGCTATACGATGATGGCTGTGGCACACCTGTACAGGATAAGTAGCATGCGCGTTTTTTATTGGATTGCTATGATGGCACTGTTTGTCCTTGGCTGCTCTGATGGAGAGGAACAGACTGCAGATACAAATGAGCCAGAGGATACAAGTAGCGAAACCGACACCGAACAACATCAAGCCCAGTGGACCATCGAACAAATCGAGGACGCCAGCGTCGGCCTGCAAGCGCGGGTGGCCACATCGTCCAGCGGTACTGTGGCGGTGGCCTACTTTGCCCACGAAGCCTATGTCGATGGCATCTGCGAAGAAGTGGAAAACGCCCCACCAGAGCGCCTGCGCTACGAGTTGCGGTATGCCGCGCGCCTGGGTCCCAATAATTGGGCCACTGAGCGGGTCGATGCCCCGGTGTTTCCCTTTAATCCCAAACGCCTAGACCTGGCATTCAATGCGCAGCATTACCCAATCATATCCTACACTGGCGGTGATCCCCAGGACCAATACTGCGGTGGCAATGATGCCGTGCTAGCCATTTTCAATGGCCAGAGTTGGGATAGGGAAACTGCGTCCGCCGAAAGTGGTGACTCCAACACTGGCCTGCCCGAGAGCGATAGTGGATTTGTTGTTGGCATTTCGCCGGCCCTAGCCATCGATGCCAATGGCCAGCTAGCGGTGCTCCATCGCGACGCCCATTTCGGGGCCCTGCAACACGATGACAAGTATCGCGCCGATGCGGAGTTTGCCTGGCGTGTGGGCGGTTCCTGGATCCACGAGGCGGTCGATCCCGGAGAAGGGGCGGGATTTCACAACGAGCTAGTCTTTGATACCCAGGGACGGCCCATTGCCCTTTATGCGATTACCGTGGATGCCCAAGGCGTGAATCGCCATGGTGTGTGGGCTGCGCGCAGAGAAAGTGATGGGACTTGGCATCGCACCCGCATCCACTCCGGTGCGATTTTTCAGGAGATCTCCGCTGGGATAAACCCCCTCACCCAACAGCTGACCGTCGCCTTTTACTCGGCCAAGGATTATGCAGTGCGGGTGCGCACGTTGATCGACGAAAATCGGTTTGTCGACGCAGACGCCTGGTTGGATGAAATTGTTGGGAAGTCCCAGTATGATGAAGGGCAGTACGTCTCCCTTGCATTTACACCCGCGGGTAATCCAGCCCTGGCCTATCACCGCTGCAAGCGCTACGATCCGGATAACGAGGCCTGTGATCAGAACGACGAAGCCCTAATTTTCGCTCTGAAGCAGGGTGGCAGTTGGCAGTACGAAGTGGTACGGGAAGCCGATGTGGGCAGCTGTGGGGAGTATGCGTCCCTCGACATTGACGCCAGTGGCACGGCCTACATTGCGTTTAATTGCACTGTAGAACTAGAATCCGGATTTGCCTTTCGTCCATTTATGGCCAGCAAACCCTTGGGGAATGACCAATGAGAACCAGCTTGAGGTGCGCAGCCATTGTTGTTCTTTTGTCGCTTTCCTGTGAGGATGACAGGGAAAACTATCTCGAAGGCAGCATTACCAAATCCTACGATATGTCATTTGACAGCACGCGGGTACGCCTCTACGAGAGTGAGCTTTCCATCGAATATATCGACGATTCAGCCAATGGGGAGATGATTCCCCTCAGGGTTAGCTTGCGGGTGGCGGATGCCCTGCCTCAAACCGGTGGTGTGTATGATCTAACTGTGGTGGGCACTGTCTCTCGGGGCCCGGGGTATGGTTCTGAATTACCCGAGCTGGAAACGGGTGAATTGACGCTCAGTGCCTACGAGGACGCAGCAGGTGCCGATGTCACTGGTGCGTTTGACGCGGTATTTCTCTCTACTGAGGGCAACCGCAAGTCACTGCGAGGCGGGTTTTCTGCGGAATTGGAGATAGTGAAACAGTGAATCAGCCAGCCAGCAGATTGATTGTTACCATTTTAGTAATGAGCCTCATCCTCGGTTGCTCGGATGCATCGCTCTATATACCGGGCAACGAAGATCCAACTGCCGATCGGCTCGGGTTAACGGGTCGCGTTTGCACGGACGATCCGCGGGAGGCGGGCTTTCCAGTGCGCGTCATTTTTCTCGTGGACATGGCTGCCGGGCCCATATTTGCATCGTTTGATCCCGAGCTCATCAGATTGCAGGCGCTCAAAGACACACTGGCGATTCACAGCGGCAACGATGCCTTTTCGTTTGCCGTGGTTGCTTTTGGTCCCCGGACCAGGCGACTCGCCCCCCAGGAAGGGCATTTCACCAGAAACCCGGGAGAATTGGAAAACGCTGTTGCTAGCCTGGCCAACGCCGAAGGTTGCCTTGGCGGGATCTGCCGAGATTATCGCGATGGGTTTGCCCTGTCCCGCTCCCTCATCGAGGGAGATTTGGCGGAAATGATGGCCGGTGAACGCAATCGTACCCAGTATGTGGTTGTGTTGGTTACCGGTGGGCCCCCAGATCCCTTGGCTTGCGAGTACGAGTGTTGCGATCCGACTTTGGAAGAATGCGACGCGTCAGAGTGCGTGCCGTCCATGGCCTGCACCCAAACGTTGATTAAGAACGACGTGCTCGACATTCGCGAAGACATCAAAAACTGGGGCGCTGCATCGTTTAGCACCCATGTGTTGTTCCTCGCCGCTCCGGATCCCGAAGTGCCCAATCCAGAAGAGCTGCTGACGCAAACAGAGGTGCTGTTACAGGACGTGGCCTTTGTCGGTGCCGGGCGGTATGAGCGGTTCAATGCTGCCGATGCCATTACCCTCGACCGCATTGGGCTCAAGAGACTCTCCTCACTGTTTGAGGCCAAGTCTCTCTTTGTTACAAATGTAAATGTATTGCCCAGCATGGGAGAGCCAGTGGTCGATAGTGATGGGGATGGACTGGCTGACGTTTACGAACAACAGATCGGCACCAATCCCTATCACCGGGACAGCGATGGCGACGGGATCGGCGACCTGGTGGAGACCCTGCTGGTTTTGGGTCCACTGCAGCCGGGCGGTGTACCGGCGGTCTGTGCCGAGCTCGGCGGTCCCCCGTATTTGGACATGGACGTTGATATGCTCAATGATTGCGAGGAGATCCTCCTGGGAACCGATCGGTCGTTGCCCGACTCGGATAGCGACGCGGTTCCAGATTGGATTGAGGTAGCCTATGGCACGGACTATCTCTTTGCCGATGCCCTGGGTGATAGCGATGGTGACGGCGCGTCTAATGGTGACGAGGCTCGGGAGCACACAGATCCCCGATCCAGCGACGCGGCCTCCCATTTGAGTAACGCCTATCGCTACGATATCACCGACGAGGGTTTTCTCGTCGAACCCTCCCTATCCCCGCCCCAGCGCATCACCGGTGTGACGTTTCTCAGTGCAGGCACGGAAACCACAGGCGGTCTTGGTATGCTAGACTACACGCCCACGCCAGTGCCCACCTTGCGCTGGCGCGATCCTCAAGACAACGAACTCGGCGTGGCCGTGGAGATCACCGACCCTGGCCCATATGATTTGCCGTCTTCATCCGTCGAACAAACCGGATATGATCGTTGGATTCGCGTGGAGGTCGATCCGGCCCTCCTGCCCCCGCAAATGAATCAAGAGCTCTTGCTGGTAGAGCTCAGTGAGCGGCATTGCCTCTCGTTCACCTTTCGCAACATTCGCTTGGTCGAGAGCGGCGCAGCAGCAGGCTCCGGTGGCAAAAACAACGTGTTTATCTTCTTCTCCCAGACGCCCAAGGGTCACCTAACCCAGCCCGGCTTGTTTCGCGTTGCCCACATCCCCGTGACCTACCACCCAGACACAGGTCGTGAGCCAGCAGATCTCCTCGTGGAAGTGAAAAACGAAGAATTCGTCGCAGTGGGCTACTGACGCGCTGTTTGGAATATCTTGATAAAGAGAATCAAACCATCACTCATATTTTTCTATTTAATCGTTTTCTATTAATAAAGATGTGCCCACTTTGGGTGCGCTTGGCAGAATTTGGCCTATAATTTTATGCATGGGTGAGCCAAGGAAAATTGATTGAAAATCTAGACAATTATTACATTTTTTAGTGGCTGGCGCACCTGTTGGGTTCTTTCTGCAGCGTGAGGAGGCGATAAAAAATGGCGATTGTTGACCTTTTAAGCAGAGGCGGGTGGATGATGTGGGTCATTTTGGGCATCTCGATCATAGCCCTGGCCATCACCATCGATCGGGTATTTGTGCTCTATCTCCGCTCCAGCCTCAATGTGAGTGGATTTCTCAAGAAGGTGATCAGTCTGATCGAGACACGCAATTACAGCAAAGCGATTGAAACCTGTAATATCAGCACATTGCATCCCCTGCCGCGGGTGCTCAAGGCGGGGATTGCCAAATCGAACCGCAGAGAAAAAGAGATTGAACGAGCCATGGAGACCGAGATGCTTCGCGCCATTCCCAAGGTGCAACGGGGCGTTGGATTTTTAGGGCTGCTCGGCAACAGCGCCACCCTGCTCGGTCTCCTAGGTACGATCTTTGGATTGATTCGGGCGTTTTCCGGGGTGAGCGCGGCCAGCGCAGCGGCGCGGCAACAAGTACTGGCCGAGGGAATTTCCATGGCCATGTACACGACGGCATTTGGCCTGATTGTTGCGGTGCCCATTTTGTTTGCTCACCAGCTGCTCACCGGCAGGATGGATAAGATTCTCATTCAAATCGAAGAGGGTGCGTCCGATCTGCTCGGGGCCTTGGCCGGCAGACTCCAAGATGTCAATAATCCACCCAAATCCAAGGGTGAACACGCGGCTTAAAAAGAAGGGGTGTGCCCATGCTCTTTGGTCGATACAAGCGCGCACGAGAGGAGTTGGAAGTCAATCTGATACCGGTGATGAATCTGTTTGTCACCCTAATCCCCTTTTTATTATTGGCAGCGGCTTTCTACCACGTGGGTGTGATTCCTACGTCGCTACCGTCGCAGACCGATGAAACATCGGATGTGGCTGGTGATACCCAGTCTGTCACCGTCAACCTGGTGATAGAACGTGAGCAGCTTCACGTCAGCGCAGCAAATGCGGTGCTCGACGAAACACTGCTCGCCGCCCTTTCCATGACTATCGAAAAAGGTGACGAAGGGTTTGATTTGAAACTGCTGACCAAAGTGCTCCATGAAATAAAAAAAAGGTTTACCAAGAGTGATACCGTTATCGTACTGCCCAGCGACTACGTGGAGTACCAGGATGTGGTGCGAATTCTCGATGCCACCCGGGAGATAAAACTCGATGGTGAAAGCGAGACTAGCAAGCGGTTACCACTTTTTCCGGTGGTTGTTTTATCGAGAAAGGTCTAGGCCATGTCAAATGAACTTTGTTGGGTGAAGATAGCAAATTCCCCCTTGATAAAGGGGGGAAGGGGGATTTTGTCACCTAGCAATGCCAGGGAAAATGACGAAATCCCCCCAGCCCCCTTTGCTAAAGGGGGAGAAATTTTACCTGACATTGAAGGCTTGACGGAGTACTAGGCCATGTTGATGTCGAAAAGGAGGCGGGTAAATCGCAGACGGATGGTGCTGCAATTGACCTCCCTGCTCGACATGTTCACCATCATCCTCGTCTTTTTGATGGTCAGCTTTCAGGCCGAAGACAAAGACTTTGTGCTCCATGCCGGCGTTAAGCTTCCCGCCAGTGACGCGAAGAGTCCGTTTAAAACAGGTGTCAATATGGCTATTACCAAGCAAGCCGTATTGATCGAGGGTAAGCAGATCTATGCATTCGAAGAAGGTGGATTGGTGTCTGACGAGCAGTATGCAACCGGCAGAATCGATAGTGTTGTCGCCGGGGTCAATGAAACCTGGAAAACCCTGAAGCGGGGCCGCGACGAGGAGAATATCGTCGTCATCCAGGCTGACAAGGATTTGCCCTATCGCACCATCCACCTGGTGATGCGCAGTGCTGCCCACGCCGGGGCGTTTCGGTTTCGTTTGGTGATCGAAAAGGAGTGAATCGTGCGCGCTATCAAGATTATTGCTACCGTTCTTGCGTTGATGTTCTGGCTCGGCCCAGTTGATCAGGTGGTCATGGCTGCCCAGGACACAGATGCGGTCACCAAAAAGAAATCAAAAAAACGAAATGGAAAGGCCAAGGCCAAGCGCGCGGGCGCCAATGGACCAAAAAAGTTGGACGAAACGCCATATGGCGAGGAAGTGCCTCCAGCAGGGGAGGAAGGCCTCTCCAACCAAGAAAACGATGGAGGAGACGCCCCGGAAACCTTAACGGATAACTTGGACCCACAAGCTGCCGAGGGATCCTTGCGCAGGTCCAATCGCATGGAGTTTGACGAGCGACTCGTCAAAGGTCAGGCCGCCAAGTCCGGAGCGGTCTACTTGTTCAAGCGAACACCGAGGCGATTGCCCGGTTTGGTGCCAATGCGCAAGAGTTATCGCAAACGCATCGTCGCGCCCGTGTTGGGACAGCGGGAATTGAAACCAGCGGTATTCGGCGATGCTTCTTCGGCAAAACCGGAGCAAGAAGACAAAAAGAAGTGGCCGGCCTCAGAGGTACCCGGGGAGCAGCTGGTGCCCGATGACGCGAGTCAAATGGTATCCAAGGAGGTATCCGGGGAGCATCCGGTGACTGATGACGCGAGTGAAGTGGCATCAAAGAACGGGCATTCAAAAGCGGGCAATAAAAAACCAGCGAAAAAGAGAAAGAGAAAGAGGCGGGGAGGCACCAAGTGACCAGCAGCCAATTGGGTGGGCCAGTGGTGAAGCTTCGGCTACTCAGAGCCGGGACAGTTGTGCGCACCTACAAATTGCGTAAGGAGGTTGTCACCATCGGCGCTGCCGAGGGTTGCACCGTGCGCGCTGCCGGCGATCCCAACCTAGCGGCGATCCATGCAACCGTCTACATCGAGGAGGGTGAGCTGACAATCGTGCCCGAGCCCGGGGCCCAGTTGCTGCTCAACGGAGAACCCGCAGATGTTGTCATTCCGCAACCCAACGATGTGATCAAAGTGGGTCGGTTGGCGTTCCACGTAGAGCTTGCGCAAACAATGGAAAGCCTCGCACCACCCCCAGCACGGGCCGCGGCTGGACATCAGCGATCAAAACCGTCAGTGCCGCGCCCCCAAGCACCAGCAAAAGAGTCGCTACTCAAGCAAACCAGGCCAGAAACCCCCTCCGAACAAGCGCTGTTTAAAGAGGAGGAGCACAAGCCATCTCACCCTGAACCAAAGGCAACCATTGACGAAGACGATCTCAGTACGACGTACGCAGACGTGTCGCAACAACCGAAGGTACTGGACGACGATGAACTTGTGACCGCCTCCCAAGACGGTTCATATTTTGATTTCGATGAAAAAAATTACTTTGACACAGATGATGACGAGGAAGACGAGCTTTTATTTGAGCCTCCCTTTGATCTGGCAAAGATGCTCCTGCAACCAGGCGACCCAGAAGGAGCCGGGGCGATGGAGCCCTACCTGGCTGCTCAAGTGGTGCGGGTTACCGGCAATCAGCTGACTACCGCGGCCAGTGTCCTCCCGGGCCAGTCCTATCGCTCAAATACTGGAGAGGTGGGTTGCAGGGTGGTCGGCAGTCGTGTGCAACTCATTATACAAAAGGGGCTTGACGGCACTCGCTTCACCGAGCAGGGGCAAGCACCACTCGCAGCAGAGCCGGACAGAGCAGGCCTGCAACGCGTCTTTCTTGGGTCGGGAGATCGGGTAATGCTCAGGGGAGATGAAGGGACGTATCAAATCAGCGTCTTTCGTCCTCCCCTCGCACCAAAGGTAAGACCGTTTAAGCCCAATCCGCGATTTGTCTGGACAATGCTCTTTGCTGTCTTGGTGCACTTGGTGGCGAGCGTGGCTGTGGCCATGTTGGGCCTGCAGGAACCGGAAAAACAAGCGAGCAAAGAAGAAGAAGTGTACGCGGTGGTTCAGATGGATCACAAACAGCCAGAGAAGCCACCCGAGCCAGTCAGAGAAAAGAAGATTCGCCGCAAGGACACGTTGTCGATGTCGGAAAAGGCACCTGCGATCTCCAATCGCACGATTCGCAGCATCAGAGAGCGAGAGAAACCGTCCAAGAGCACTTCGGTCAATAGTTTGCTCCAAGTTTTGGCTCGAGGGAGTGGGACACCGGGGAAGAGCGACAAGCTCAAAGATCTTATATCCAATATTGACGCAGTGGCATCATCGGGCAGCTCCGGGTCCTCGTTCAGTATTGCCGGCGCAATTGCCGGTCTTCCAGGAGATGGGGTCAACATTGCCCGCCAAGGTGGCGGTGGGATTATTTCCACCTTGAGTGGGGATCAGGTCGCGGGCAAGGGCACAGGCGTGGGGACACTTACGAGGAGCAAGAAAAGAGGGAAGGTTCGCGGCAAGGTAACCAAAATGTCGTCCAGTGCGCGCGTCGGCGGTAGCCTCAGCCGCTCCGAAGTGCTGCGCGTGATCAACAGCCACATGCACGCGATTCAGGCGTGTTACGAGCGGGCGTTGATGCGCAATCCGACCCTCAGTGGACGCATCGCCTTTGATTGGACTGTGAGTAAAACCGGGCGGGTCAAAGGGGTCCGCGTGCGCTCTTCTACCTTGGGCAATGCCAAGGTGGCCGGTTGTATCAATGCGCTGATTAAAAGATGGAAATTTCCGCGGCCCAAGGGAGGGGAGGCCACCATCACCTATCCCTTCCTATTCCGCGCGGTGAACTAGCATAGTGTGGAGGCATTTATGATCACCATGAGAGTTGCTGTAGTCGCTACCCTGGTGGTTGCGATAGTTACCGGCCGTCAGCTGGCCGCCGAAGAAGCAGTAGCGTCTGGACCCAAGACCCTGGCGGTACAAAATCGACAACATGCCATGACCCACGAGTTCAGTGCCTGGGTGGGAACACTGCCCCTTGATGCTTTCGAAAAAGGGCTAACATTCAGTGGTGCCTACACCTTGCATTTTACCGACTTGATCGCCTGGGAAATAGGGCAATTCACTTACTCCCACGGCATTGAAACCGCGTTAAAAGACGAGTTGGAAAATGTATCCGTGGAGCCAACCCAGTTTGAAGTGGTTCGTTACTATGCCACCTCGAGTATTTTGTTCAAGCCGGTCTACGGCAAGATGTCCCTGCTCAATCGCGCCCTGATCTATGGAGAGGTTTTTTTTCTGATCGGCGGTGGATACGGCCAACTGACGATCGAACGCCGGGCGGTCGTCAATGCCGGTGCTGGTGGGCGAATCTACGCCGGGAAATACGTGTCGTTCAGAGTGGAGCTGCGCGATATTATGTTTGTCCTCTCCGATGACATTCAGAATGAATTGTGGATCGCTGGCGGGGTCTGTCTGGGCTTCGGATAAGGAGTCATCATGTCTAGATACTTGCTCCTAACACTCTCCTTGCTCGGCTGCGCGACGACGGTGCCAACCCAGAAAGACGCGGCCTTTTCCTTTGCCGTTGAGGCGGTAAGTGAAAAATCCTATACCGACGGTGCCAAGGCTGCCTGGCTCTTTATCGACGCTGCTGATCCCGATGATCCTCGCTATGATCGGGGGTTGCGCCTACTTGCCCGCAGCGCAGAAGAATTGGAGCTTTTCTGGGCTGCAGGCATGCTCTATCGAGAAATCGCCCAGGCCCGGCGTAACATGGAGCTGGTGCCGGATGCGCTCCGGGGCTTGGAACGCCTCAAGACTGTCGGTGCCTATGATGAAGATACCTTTATTACTGCCTTTATTGCCGGCGAGACATTTGGCGAGCTGCCACGGGATCTACGGGCATTTGTTGATTACGAACAGGGCCTTGACTTGGCGCGACGCGGCGCAGACGAATGGTCGAAAAAACGGTTCAACAGCATTCCTCAGGACAGCCCCTACCACGAACGTGCTGCTTATGTACAGTCTGTCCGCTTTGTGGCCGAAGGTCAGATCGGCTCGGCGCGAGAGATACTCAACCAGCTCGGTGAACAGGAAGATTTGGAACAAGAATTGAAACTAGATGTGGAACGGACCCTGGCTCGACTCGCCTTTGAGGAGGAGGATTTTTCAGTAGCGCTCGATCACTTTGAAACGCTGAAGGAGCTGGCCCCCGACGATCCAGATATTCTGCTCGAGATGGCTTGGACCCACTACTACCTCGGCGATTCCCGCAAGACCCTCGGACTGTTGGTGGCCCTCGACGCGCCCGTGCACCAGAGTTATATCTCGCCGGAACGCTACTTGCTCGAAGCGCTCGCGCTGCGCCGGTTGTGTCAATTCGGCGCGGCCCGGCAGGCGGCAGTGGGGCTAGAGAGAAAGTACGCCGAGTCCTTACGCATGTTGAGCCAAGGGATTTTGCCCCAGGACATTCCCGAGATGCGCGCTGCCGCACAAAGGCGAGGTCAGTCAAAAGCCAATGCTCGCTTTCTGGCCCGGCTTCATAGCGAAAAGGAATTGGTGCAATCCTTGAGCGATGATTTGGGATCGGCGTTGGCAGCGTATCTTCACAACCTCTATTCCCGAGGTCTCGCTGAGGCCGGTCGACGAGAACGGGAAACCATTAACGCCGATCTCGATGCCCTCACCGAGGAGCTCCTCGCCGCGCGTGAGGGAGTGCGGTTGATCGTCCACGAGCTCGGTGTCTCCTTGCTGCGCGGTCGTCGACGACCGGCCGGGGCGTTGGAGAAACCTGCGGTAGATGTACCCCTTACTGGTGAATTGGTTTTCTATTCGTTTGGCGGGGAGTACTGGACCGATGAAATGGACGACCTGGTCGTTATCGCGGAGGACCGATGCATCGACTAGCGCTCAGTGGATTGTTAACGGTATGGGCATTATTCGCGGCGTGCGCGACGGTCAAACCAGTGGTGCGCGATCAGCTCATTGTCGAGCAGCTACGCCTAAGAATCACAAAAGTACGAAATGCAGTTGCCGAGACGCGATCGGTGATTGCCGCCTCACGGGGTGCACCATACCTGCCCGAGCTCTATATGCGCCTGGCTGAACTGCTCAGTGAAGAGGCGCAGTATCACTACATGGTGGCCTACGAACGGGAACAGCGGCGTACCAAGTCCCTGCACGTGCCCCAGGTCCGCTTTCTCAAGGAACAAGCCCTGGGTACCTATCAAATGATCCTCAAGCGATATCCCCAAACCCATCTGGCCGATCGTATTCTGTTCAATATCAGCCATGAGCAGCGCGAGCTGGGGAAATTTGCCGAGATGGAACAGACCCTCGAACGGCTCGTTGCCGAGCATCTGAATAGCCGCTATAGACCCGAGGCCCTCTTGGTGCTTGGGGACTACCATTTCGACAAAACCGCCTTTGCCAAGGCAGAGGCACATTATTCTGAGATCGTCAAGCTCAAGGAGTCGCCGCTCAGCGGAATGGCCCACTACAAGTTGGCTTGGGTAGCCGTCAATTTGGGCAATTGTAAACGCGCGCTCACCCATTTTGAAAAAGCCATTGAGACGGAGCGATTGGCCAGCAGTGCAAAAAAGGAAGCGCTGGAAAACAACCCGGTTGCCCCATCTGTGCATATGAAGTCAGCCGCTGAGTTTGCCATTCCGCAGATCGACAGCGACAAGCATTCATTTGCGGGGCACAAGACGATAAATGTCCAACGGGAAGCCCTTGTCGATCTCACCTATTGCTACGCCCAGGAGCGCAAACCCGAGAACGCAGCGGTGTACTTACGAGGTTTAGCCGCGACCCGCGATGCCTATGTCGCAGCCTTGGCCAAGATGGCCAATCGCTATGCCCTCATTGAGCAACCCCGCGGGGCAGCTGACGTCGCCAGGGAGCTGCTTCGTTTGGCTCCTGACGATCCAGAGCGGCTGGACGACGCCCGGATGTTGCACGGGGCGCTGGTGCGCATGAAGGACTATTCTGTCGTGGGTGAAGATGTCTACCTCATTTTGCAAGCCATGCGACGGCAATTGCTAAAGCCTAATCTCGATCAGGCTGCGGCCGATCAAATCACCAATGAGTTCGAGATGATTGCTCGCGACTTGGCAACCAAGTCCCACGAAATGATGGTGAACAAGGGCGGACAAAAAAAATCAGTGTGGACCAAGACACCAGTCGCAGCAGCGGAGACCGCCCGTGCTTACAAAGCCTATCTCGATGTGCTTCCCAACACTGATCATCGCCTGGAGATTATCGAAAACCTAAGCGAAGTGTTGATGGAGGATGGACAATACTTGGCAGCCGGCCATCGATATCGGGAAACCGCTGAATTGCTCCGCGATGGGGAAAAACAGCAGCGGGCCAGACAAGATGCCTTGTACAATGCGGTTGTCGCCTACCAACAGAGCCTTGAATCCGAAGGCGCCAGGCAGCACCTGGAACGAATGGCCGCTCGCGCTGGATTGCGCCAAGCTGGAGGTCAATACCTCTCCTTGGGAAAGCCGGAAAAGGCCAAGGCAGAGAAAATTAAGTTTGCCATTGGCCAGGCATTTTACGACGAGGGCCGTTATCTCGAAGCTATCGACTTGCTCACAGCGCTGGTCTATCAGTACCCCAATACCGAGCAAGCCGAGGCATCTGTGCATATGGTGCTCGACTCCTATCGCACCATCAACGATATTGGCGGCTTGGTGACCTTGGGACGGCGGTTTCTGGCTGAAAACAGCCCGCTCTCTAGCGAGATTAAAGGTCAGATCCGCCCCATCGTTGCAGCAGCCGAACAGAACCGGTTGGACGAGTTGAGCCTCGCCGCATCCGGGGAGCAGGTCGGCGGTATGGAACGGCTATTGGCCTTTGCCGATCGCTACAGGAATACGGGTCTGGGCGAACGGGCCATGCTCAGTGCCTTTGTCGCGGCCCGGGCGGGTGGGGATACGGCTCAGCTGTATTCACTCGGCGAGGAAGTGATCAAGCGATTTCCGAAGTCAGATCAGGCGGCTGGTGTGGTGGGTACCATGGGTCGCACGGCAGCCGGGCGATTTGAGTTTGACCGAGCCATCGAATATCTCGAGCGAGCGGCCGCCATGAGCCCCAATCAACGCGCACCACTCCTCCTCACGGCAGGGGAGCTGCGAGAACAACTCGCGGATCGGGACGGCGCATTGAAAAACTACCGTGCGGCGATAGCGGCCGCTGGAGAAGGGCCTTCTCGTTCAGCCGCAATCGTCCACCTCGCCGATCTCATCGAACGTGGGGGAACCCCCGCGCAAGTTGTGGCAACCCTCCGGCCACTTGCTGATCCGCCGGACCCTGAAGTGTCGAGCCGGCTGGGACTCGCCTTGCTGCGCACGGGAAACTATCAGGAGGCAGAAGATTTTCTGCGCGGTGTTGTCGAGGGGGCAACCGAAGCCAGTGCTGCTGCCCAGGCCAGGGCCAACTACGGCATGGCCGAGGCCATGTTGCAAACCCTAAAAGAGTTCAGGCCCCTGCCCGAGCTCGATGCCATCGAAGAAGCGGTGGGATTGGTGGATGTGGTCTTGCAATCTTACTTGGGTGCGGCACGGCAACCAGATCCAACGTACTCCCAAGCGGCCCTTGCACGGCTGGCCACGGCGGCTGAGATCGGTGCGCAAAAGTTGGAAAACATTGCCCTGCCCACCGAGCTATCCGCACAAGAGCGCCAGCTAATCGAACAGGCGATGAAACAGCGGGCGATCCAACTTCGCGCGGACAGCAAGGAAGCCCTGGCCGAGTGCGCGCAGCGGGCCAAGGCATCCTACCTGTTGGACAATGCCGGTCGCGCTTGCTTGAGCGGCAGGCCACCGGAGAGAGATCCGGTTCAGCATCAGCCCCTTAAACCGCGTAAGCGGCCGCAGGGACTCAAAGATCTCGCTGAGCAGCGCAATCGTCTTTCGAAGAATCCCGAGGATCTGGAAGCGTTGCGCAATGTAGGTAGCGCTCTGCTCAATGCAGGAGATGCCCATGCCGCACGCTTGGTGCTGGCGCGCACCGTCGAAGCCGGCGGTGATGCCGATGATCTCAATCGACTGGGCGCGGCGGCCTACCAGGCAGGGGACATTATTGGCGCCCTGGAAGCTTTTGGTCGCGCTAAGGAAGCCGGTTCTACTGCAGCGGTGCTCAACTACGCGGCAATCTGCGGGGAGCTCAACCTCGACGGCCTACAACAAGCGATCCTAAAAGACGCCGCAAAGGAGACAAAGGGACACATCATTCCCCCAGCTCGGGAGCTCAGCCAGGCAGCATCGCGAGGTGCAAAATGAAATGTTTGCTATCAGTAGCGATGTTGGCATTAATGACATCGTGCAAGCCAACCAACCTCAAAGAGGCCAGCGAGGCGCGTTTTGACGTCGAAAAATTCGATCTTCGAGATCCCAGACTGTCCGTCGAGGCGAGACGTTGGCTTGCCGACGCCGAAGACGAGGTGGAAATCGCCCAGGCGCGGGTTGACGATGCTCGCAGTGCGCTGGCACGGGTGCGGCGATATCGGGAGGATCTTATTGCGCGACTGAAAAACGCTTGGGCCAAAGGAGGGAGCCTGCCCGAGGGGAAGGCCGCCTTGGATGCGTTCAATACCTATGCTGACAGACGCATTGTTTTGGCGCGAACGACCTTGGTCGTCGCTGAGCAATCCCTGGCCTTGGCGGTGGTACGATTGGCCCAGGCACGTGCCGAAACAGCGGTGCGCCATGACTTGGCAGTATACGACATGGCGCCCATTATTGAGGAGCTAGAGCGATTGAGAGCAGAAGTCAACGCAGCGTTACGGGAACTCGCGTCCCAGAAAGTCGAAGTGGAGAAGTCAGCTGACGCGACTTGGCACACTTTTGTCCAATTTGTGAACAAGGGTGGCGATACCAATGCTCTTTGGGGCATACAGCAGGTGCGCTAGTTCCATGGCAAGCGAAATTTGTCGGGTAGAGGTAGCAAATTCCCCCTTGAAAAAGGGGGTTAGGGGGATTTTGTCACCTCGCAATACCAGGGGAAAAGACGAAATCCCCCCGGCCCCCTTTGCCAAAGGGGGAGGCCTTTTACCCGACATTGAAGGCTTTGGGGAGTACTGGAGATGGTGAGCAGTAGTCAGACAGTTGGCAGGCCCAGCCCATGAAGACATCACCGGACGATACGGCGACCCAGGCCTTGCCAGCAGCATCTCCGCGGGTGCGGATGCAGAAAATGAGTCTGGTGATATCTCGGGGACCCGATGCGGGGCGGCGAGTGCTGATCGAAAAAGACCGGTTGGTTGCGGGGAAGGACCCCGCATGCGAGTTGTTCCTTGCCGACGCCACTGTGTCGCGCAAGCATTTCACCATCGAACGGCAATATGACGGATTTGTTATCCGCGATTGCAAATCGACCAACGGCACGGTCGTCGACGATATTCGCATCAATGAAGCCTTCCTGGCGCCGGGATCGCGCATTGTCGCCGGTAATGTCGAGCTCTTGTTTCAACCCATTTACCAAACACACGACGGGGAACTGCCGGGTAGTGAGTCATTTGGTTCACTGCGGGCGGCCAGCAACGCGATGAAACCCATTCTTGGCTTGCTGCGCAAGGCCGCCTCTAGCGGTACCACTGTCTTGATCCGCGGCGAAACCGGGGTTGGTAAAAGCGCGCTGGCCCGGGCACTTCACGATGAGGGAAAGCGAAGTTCCGGGCCATTCGTCGTGTTCGATTGCGCAGCGGTGCCCCCGACTCTGATTGAAAGCGAGCTGTTCGGCGCAGCCAAAGGTGCCTACACAGGCGCAGTGAAGTCCCGCCCTGGTGCGTGCGAACAAGCGCAAGGGGGCACGCTTTTTCTCGATGAAATCGGTGACTTGCCCCAAGAGTTACAACCCAAATTGCTACGCGTCCTCGAAGAGAGGGAGGTCCGCCGGCTCGGCGCGACCAAGCCGATTTCTCTGGATATACAGTTGGTTTCGGCGACCAAATTCGACCTGGCAACAATGGCGCGGCAGGGAACGTTTCGCCGAGATCTCTACTATCGCATCGCTGTGATCGACGTTGAAATCCCACCTCTGAGGGAGCGGCGCGAGGATATTCCCCTGCTCAGCGACCTATTTTGTAGGGATGCTCAAAGAGGGGATGTTTGGGAGAGACTGGCCCCGGCGCTGAGGGATGAATTGCTCAGCTATTCATGGCCGGGGAATTTAAGGGAATTGCGCAATGTGCTCGAGCGGCTGCGGTGTATCGGTATCGACGGCATGCTGCCCGAGCAAGCAGAGATCGCCGAGGGCGATGCCCATTTGGCATTTGATTTCAATTTTGATCGCCCATTTAAGGTGGCCAAAGAGGAACTCATCGACGCCTTTGAGCGGGAGTACCTAGCCAGGCTACTCAATCGGTCCAAGGGACGGATCGCGCCGGCCGCGAGGGAGGCGGGGTTAAATCGCAAATATTTCTACGATTTACTTCGCAAACATGGTTTACACGGGAGGTAGATATGAAAAAATACGTTGTCCTCTTTGCTCTCCTGATAATGGCTGCCTGTGAAGAGGATGCCTTGTCGCCACCGGAGATTTGGATCGATTTAAGCCCGGTTAACCTCGATGTGCGAGTCGTCGATCCCGAATTGGGACCTAGAACATTTGATTTGCAGCTGACCAATCGAGGAGAAGAAACGCTGAAAATAGAATCGATGGTCGTGCGGGGTGACCAGAACTGCGCCTTTTCGTTCGATGGACCAGACACGCTCGTGATGGGTGAAAATGGATCCGCGTTCATTCGCGGGTACTATAATCCAATTGTAACGGGAGAGGATCAAATTGCCTTAGAGGTCAATTCCAATGCCCATAATTTTGCCACCCTGGTCGTTCCGGTGTGTGGCAAAGCAGTTCCGCTGGGAACCACCGAACCCATCGATCCGCCAATCTGCCAAGTTCCGCCTCCGGGTCAGTCCAATTGCGTCGAGTGATACCGATGGGGTGCCGTCAACTGATGTCCATCCTTTTTGCTGGGCTATGGGCAATGGCCTGTGATTCGAGCCTACTGGTGCCTCAGGGGATACCGGGAGATGGCGGGCCAGATGAATTTGAAGTGTTGGACGCGTCGGATAACCGTGTGCTACCTTCCTCCTGCACCACCGCAGCGGACTGCTTTGACGGAGATCCCTGCACCCTGGATCGATGCAACTCGGGCCTGTGTGAGTTCGACCTTGTGGCCGTTGGGTTGACGCCCATCGCCATTCCAACTGCGGCTCCGGCGCGCGATGTGGCGCTGGCGCCCGGCATCGCATATGTCGCTACGGGGGATGAGGGAGTGGCGCTGATAGACCTGTCCCAGCCAACTGCCCCGATAAACACCCGGGTGATAGCGACCCACGCCAGCGCCCTGGGCATCGATGCCGATGAACGCAGTTTTGTCGTCGCCGAGGGAGCCGCTGGTATGGAAACGTTTTCTGTACCCGATATGACCGCCCAGTCTCGGGTTCGCCCCGGGGTGGACCAAACCGTGAATATCGATGTAGGGCCTAGATACTCGCTGGTTTCGGGATTTACAGATGGCGTCACTGTAATGGATTTGGCCAACCTGAACGAACCAACCCGCGTCGCCGTGCTCGACACACCTGGGCGAGTAGTGGATGTGGCTGGCTCAGATGTGGCGTTTGGCTTTTTTGCCGATTCCCTGGGCGGGGCGCGGTGTGTGGCGTACGATACGCCCGAAGGACCGCAATTGGGCAAGCCCATTCCCTCAAAGGGGCGGGTGGTCTCGGTGGACGTTAGCGGAGACACGGGAATCGTCGCCGAATATGGAGCTGGATTTGGTGTCGTTGACCTCTCTAACCCGCTGGCACCGACTCGATTGGCCCGCATGCCCAGCGCATCGCCGATAACCCACGCTGCTCTGCTTGGTCCTCAGACAGCCGTTATCGCAGAAGCATCAGGCCGGGTAGCTGTTTATGATTTAAGAGATCCCTTTCGGCCAGCAACGGCAGCCACTTGGCAGGCGGCTGGCATTCCTTTGGGTATCGATACCCACGGAGGCCTAGTAGCCCTAGCTCTGGGAGGTCATGGTGTGACCTTGCTGATGACGGGCTGTGTCCCTTAGGCCATGCTGAGCTAAATACGAACCCAAGAGGTTCATTGAGCAGCACAGGTTCGACTGCGATCAACCGACAGGAAAGAAATTGTTTGCAGGGCGTCCCACCCCAAACCGATAGGCACAGGAGGGACCCACACAGCATTAATATATGCATAAATTGCATCGTTTCATGTATTTGACAATTTAACAACAAATAGCCTTGACAAGGCGTTTTTACAAGTGTAATGAAAATTGTATTACTTAAGTAAACATAGTCTCACGATTGAATATCAAGTTGGGAAGGAGAGCTCGCTGGCCCGCTAGTGGTCTAATCGGGCAGCAAGGGAGATGCGCTACACACAACAGTTCGAAAAGAAGGGGGGACGCACGCAGGAACAAAAATAACAGAAACATGCAGTCGAGATGAACGGAAGGGGGGACGCACGCAGGAACAAAAATAACAGAAACATGCAGTCGAGATGAACGGAAGGGGGGTGACGCACGGGTCGCTTTCTAAGCCGTTCTTTGTCAGTTGGTTTTGGCAGTTAATTGCACTTTTGTGGAGGTATTGTGATGAAGAAAAAGACCATTGGTTTCACCCATTCTACTCGTCGTTGCGCTGCGCTGGTCCTGGCCATCCTGGTGTTTGGCTCGGCAGCGCCGACAGTGGTGGCGGAGGTCATTCCGATTGATCCGAACGATCCACCAGTTGTAACCCTACCCCCTGCTGATGCTGAACTGCTTCAAACGCTGATGTATGTGTCGTTCCCATTCATAGTCAGTACGACCAGTCCCAACGGGCGTCATCTTTTTTTCTATACGCCAGAAGTCGGATTGGCCTTTATAGATGTGCATTCAGGCGAGACACTGCCAGTAGATGTGCAGGTATACAGTTACCGCATAGAATCCGAGATCCGTTGGCTCAACAATCGCACCCTGACCTATCTCGGTACGGATTATAATGGTCAGTATCATCGAATTCTGGTTGATCGCCAAACCGGCGCTGTAACGGCCACGCCAGTCGATCTACCGGGTTTCCCGGTCAGCCTGTCCAATGGAGCGGACAAGGTCGTGCTAGCCCGTGTGGTCGAATCCACCGCCCACTCCGCCCCCAATTCTGTCAGGCGCTCAAAAAACAGTGCGCCTATCAGGTGGGCTGCCAGAATCCATGGTTTTCGGCGCCCCGGCGAGATTAGATTTGACTACGAGGATCGCCTCACCGTCCCGGTTGCCACTGAGCAGATCTCCTTGGTCGTGTATGACATCAACACCGCTGAGGAGGCGCCTTTAGTCGAGAAACCGATAGACACAGGGCTGTATTGCATCAACTGGTCACCCCGGGACCGGCGCCTCGCCCTCATCACCACGCTGATGCCGGACACGAGCCGTTCAGGCATGGTGACGGTCGACAGCCCTGATGTACAAGATGCACTCGGAAACCTGCCCCCTGAGGAGAATCCGTTTTTTAATCGAAATGTCCTCGATCTGTTTCGTTTCGACGCACAGGGTGTGGGCCACCAGCAGCTCCGTCCGGATGCGGACAGTGATGAAGCATTCGGTTGGGTCGAATGGGATCCCACCGGCATGGTGTTTACCGCGCAGATGTTTCTACCGGGAACGCCGGCAGGACGCACCTACCCTTCGTATGCCAATCCCAATGGATCCACCTATCGCGTCTATCTGGCAAACGGCCGGCTGCTCCGCCGGATTGACCGAGACGAGGTGGCAGCGCTGTACGCCTGGGCCTACATGGTCAGTCCGATCGAGATCCTGTTTCATACACCGAGTCAAATGGACTTCAGTCTATATCACTACAACATTATCACCCGAAAACTACGCCGCCTGCCGACGCCGGCTGGCAGCGTGCATCAAACCGCGCTCACGCCGAGACGCAGGGAGATCGTCTTCAATTTCAGCTCATATCAACAACCCCCCGAGCTATTTCGCCTCAAACTGGACTACGGTAGACCTATGCAGCTCACCGACGACAACGATGAACTCCGCGACTTGAACCAGATTGATGTGAGGCCAGTGCAATTCACCCTGAAGAGCGGTGCCAAACGCGGCGGGTATCTCCTTTTGCCGGACGGCGAAGAGACTCGGCTGGCGGACACGCCGCTCATCGTCTGGCAAGAGGGCGGACCGACAGCGCCAATGGTGCAGGAGTGGGGGAACATCGTCGAGCGTCCGTTCAACCTGCTGACCAACTTCGACTTCGCGATGTTGATCGTTCCTCTGCCCGGGAGAGACGGTTTTGGCCCCGAATTCCAGGATGCGCTGGCAGATAGTGATAATTTCGGGCAAATCGATATTGATGAGCAAGTTGAAATCGTGGATCAACTGATCGCAGCGGGCCAAACCACATGGGCGCAAACAGGCGTGACTGGCTGCTCCTACGGTGGTTACTTCAGCACTCAGAGTATCACCAGTTACACCAACACTTACGCCGCTGCCAATCCCCAATGCTCTTTGCTCGATCTGTTTTTCGAATGGGAGATGGGCTACACGGGGTATATCACTTACCTCATGGGGCGCACCCCCGAAGACGAAGCCGAATATCACCGCGACTCACCCCTGTCCCGGGGCGGCCGGGTCGACACCCCAACGCTGATTTTCGCAGGCACCGATGATTTCCTGCCCGCTGATTTTTCCAGGCAGTTTCACGACCAAATCGTCGGCAATGGTACGCCCGCCGACTTCTATGAGTTCCTCGGCGAACCCCACGGATTGTATCAGGCGACCAGTCAGTTCATCGCTGGCCAGGCCCAATTGGAGTGGTTCCGAGAATACTTAAAGCCATAGTCCGGGATGCACTCAGCTCGTTTCACTATCATCATCGTCACGTCGTCATCGGTATTGTTCTCTATGCCGTAATTGCGATTGTGTCGCTAGGGGGCGCCAGGCCACCGTCAAGTGTCCCAAGGCGCCTTCTCATGTTGCCACAAAAAGCGAAGTCGCCTCGGTGAGTAGCTCGGATTCAGCCGAAATTGAGAAAAAGGGATTCGATTTCTCCCGGGGTGACTGCGTCGGGGACCCAAGTAAGGGTTTTGTAGATGCGCGTGAGGTGTTCGAACCGTTTGGGTTCTCGAGTGAAATCGTAGGCAAGAATGATGGGGCAGGTATCGAGGCCTTCCTGTTTGAGGGCGGCGAGGATGTAGAGTCCCTGGTTGTTGGCGAGAAACTTTGTCGCTTTTTTGGGATCTCCATTGTGATCTCTAGTAACCGCATCTCGATCTCCTAAAAGATCGGATTCGTCGATTCGGTCGAACCGCATATCTAAATAGATGAGGTCAACGGATTGGTCTTTGAGGCGCGCCACTGCCTCGTTGCCGGTGTGCACTTGAATGTAAGTGGGACCCGGAACGAAACGACTCAGGTTCTCCAGGTATTCATCTCCGTCTTCGATTACGAGTATTCTCATTTGTTCCAAAGTCATTTTCGCCTCACTTATCGGCCACGGGGAGTTTGACCCGCACCGATTTTGTCCACTCCCCCTGATCGTCCACCACATCGAGAGTTCCTTCGTGTCGCGATACCAGGACGCTGGTGAGGCCGAGTCCTCCCTCGATATTTCGGGTGCGGATCATGTCGAGATCGAGTTTCTTTTTGGATTTGTCTCTCACGAGAAACACGGCCCGTTCTATCCCGGTGATGGCATCCACCTCCGTCATCACATGAACCGCACATTCCTTTGAGGACTGTAGGGCATTGCGAATGAGATTGGCCATAATATCCTCAAACACCTGCCTTGGTAGGGAGATATTGATCGGGTCGTTTCCGTCGCTCGTCACTGAAACTCGGAGCAGTGCCTTGCCGGCAAAACCAGGTTCTGCCTGAATACGCTCTGCGATCTCGCTGATATCCTTCTTATGAACTGTAAAGGTGCGTATGCCGTCAAGCAACTCCGAGATTTGGTTGTAGCCGGTTTCGTTGAGTAACAATGCCGCTGCTTTCAGGGTGGCGCGAAGTTTTTGTCTAGCTCCACTTTTGAGTGACCCGTAGTTATCGAGGCTCGAAGAAGCGTTTTCAAGGAGAATGAACCCCCGCATAAGGGCAGAGACTGCTGGATCCCGATGTTTGAGATTGAGTCGGAATTTGTAAGACCGACCGATCTTCGAAAGCTCGCTGGCATAGAATTCGAGCCTCGCTCTCATCGGTTCACGACCGCCTGTACCCCGCAAACTGTCCAGGAAATGCTGGGCCTTTGCTCCGGCGTCCTCTTTGTTTTTGTCTATGGCGTCGATGAGACCACCCAGCACCATGGTGTTGTGTTTCAGAATCTCGTGACCGATGGCCGACAGGATGCGCTGCACGTCCGGACCGGCTTCGGGATGGGTTTTGAGCAGAGCGGCGAGCCCATGCCCACCGGTTCGTCTCCACCGCCAGTAAAAGAATAGACCAGCTATCAGAGTGAAGAACGTGGCCCAACTAACGTATGCGGTACGAATGCGTGACCGAATCACTTTCAGAAACACCTCCGCATCGGACTGATACACCGATGGGGTGGTATGTCCGAGGAAGGTCTCGAGCTCGGCTCTCGCCCAAAACAGTGCCCTGGGGCTAGTGACACTTTCAAACCACGCTTCGATCGGAGAGACCTCCCTCGAAATGGCCAGGTACACCAGATGGTATCCCGCTGAAGCCACGTCGTGGGATTTGGCCTTTTCGAAGTAGAAGGCCGCCTGATTTGGGTTACCCAGGGCGAGTTGAACCAGTCCCATTTGTTCCAAAGCCTCGCCCTGTTCACCATCTTTTCGAAGAGAGTGTTCGAGGGCAGCGCGCGCTTCCTGTTTCCGCCCCGACGAGAAGAGGATCTGGGCTTCGAGATTGAGTACCGGGGGGATACGCTTAGCGCCTTCCACCCGCTTCAGTTCGGCCATGGCGGCCTCGGGACGCCCCTTGGAAAGATGCGCCCGGGCCTTTGCCAGAATCGTTACGAGCTCCGCGTCCTTGATGCTGCCCGATTCGTCGGGTGCG
The DNA here is from genome assembly GCA_030065855.1 of Myxococcota bacterium. GTDB lineage: Bacteria > Myxococcota_A > Polyangia > JAAYKL01 > JAAYKL01 > JASJCT01. The sequence goes on along the minus strand of JASJCT010000043.1, from coordinate 20,737 downwards.
ACCCGCGTGGCCAGGTCTTTTTGGGATTTGAGTCGGGAGAGGGTTTGCTTCAATGCGATGGCGTCTTCCCGTTTTTCCCCTTCTACCGATCCGGCGAGATAGATATCCAGTTGCCGAGCAGCACCGGCCATGTCCCCAATAGCCCGAAGAGCCCGGGCCAGGGAAAAGCGAAGGTCTGCCCAGTCGGGTCGGTAGTCGAGGGCGCGGGCGAGGAACAGGGCGGCCTCTGCGTTTCGAGGGGGGGTGGCGTCTTCCAGATAGAGGGTGCCGAGCCGGTAGCAGGTCTCGGCGTTGTTCTCCATCGCCAGCGCCCTGAGAAAGGCGAGCTCCGCCTCGTGGACTCGGCCCGTGGCCCTGTAAACATCCCCAAGATGCGTCCGCGCCTTGGCAAATCCCGGCGCCAGATCCACGGCCCCTTTGAGCAAGCGTTCCGCCTCCTTAAAACGGCGACGGTTCAGTTGTACCTGCCCTTTGCTCGCCAGCGTTCGCGCCTTGGTGGGGATGGTGTCCGGGGGTAGGCTCCAGCCGAACTGCCTGGCCTGACGCTCCACTTCGATATCCCAGATGCGACTCGCCGCCTCCTTGCCCAGGTCCTTTTCATCCCGGACTTTTTGGTACCATGTGAGCGCTTCATCGGTGCGACCCAGGTCTCGAAAGAAATCCCCGATCTCTATTTTCAACCGATCTGTGGGACGCAGATTCTCGAGGTACGCTCCGTAGAATCGCTCCGCTTCGTTGTCGGCGCCTTGCAGTTTGGCCACCCGGGCTTGTTTAAGGATGACGTCCGCCCGATTGCCCTTAAGCTCCCGCGCCCGCTCGAGGAGAGTCGCCGCCTCGGTCAGCCGGGTCGCGTTCTCTCCTTCTCGACCCAGAATATCCGCTAGGTTGATATGGGTGGCAAATCGATCCTTGTCCTGCTCGAGTGATTTTCGAAACAGTCGCTCTGCTTCCTGATCGTTTCCGAGGAGGGCGTAGATGTGCCCAAAATTGCCACTGATCTCCGGGTTTTCCCCATCAAGATCGTACGCCGCCTGTATCAACGCCAGGGCGCCGGGATAGTCTTTTTGATTGAGCCTCTCAAGGGCCTCTTCGTTCTTCTTGATGGCTAGCTTCTTAAGCGCGTCATCCGGCAGACCCGTCACTTCAGGGTCGTCTGCCTCTTCGAGGGGTGGTTCATCCTGCGATGGCCCCGCGTCTTCAGAGTGGGCATACGTTGCTACGGTCCGGAGTAGCAGCAGGACAAAAAGGGACCCAACGATGCGCCTGGATCGGATCAATTTGTAATCTCCCGAACCTTGAGCCCGAGTTGATTGAACCGAAGACGTACGGCCCGGCCTTTTTGCCGGTCTCCAAGGAGCAACTCCGCCATGGTGTCGAAATCCCCATCGGTTCGGGCAAACATAGCGAGAAAGTACTGCCGTTCCACCTCCACCGAGACTCTGTTGAGGGATGTTGCCGGATTCAGGGCTACCGAAACTGGAATTCCCTTGGTGTGGGTTCCGCTTGCGTCTTTGGCGTCTGTCATCAGCAAGTTGGCCGAACCGGCGAGAAGCTGTCCGACGAGCCCTGGATCCACCTGAAGCCGGGTGCTCTTTAGCGGGAGGCCGTCGGCAATGGCGTCGTGGGCGGCGAGCAGCGTGAAGGTCACGATATTGTGCACCACGCTCGATAGCTCCCTGGTGTTGCCGGGCCATGGGTGTTTTTCGAGCATCTGCCATGCCGCCTTGGGGACGTATAACTCCAACGCGGAAAGGGACCTCTTTTTCTTGGCCCCGCTCCCAACGGTCATGATCATTCCCGCCGGCAGGGTGAGGCCCACGGCTCGGGTCACCGCCTCGAGCAATTCGATAATATCCGGATTCGAGGCAGCTTGAGCGGCAAATTTCTTTGCGAGGCGCTTGAGATCTGCCGAGCGTTCGCGGAGCGGTGGAATGCGGACCCGCGTGGCCGGAGAGAGCCGCATGTACAGATCGGATCGGAATCGACCCGACGCGACCGCTTCATCGAGGGGACGATTGCTGGCGGCGATGACTTTCACATCTACGTCGATGGTTTTTGCCGACCCGAGGGGTCTGACGCGTTTGTCCTGGAGCACCTGCAGCAGCTGTTTTTGAATGTCCGCCGGGACGTTTTGTACCTCGTCGATAAATAAGCTGCCGCCGCTGGCCATCTCGAACAGTCCCTTGCGGTTGGCCACTGAACCAGTGTAGGCCCCGCGCACAGCGCCGAACAGATAAGAGGGCACTAAGTCCGCCGGTACGGTGGAGAGGTCGCAAGTAATAAAGGGGCCTTTACGGCCGCTCATCACGTGTAGGAACTGCTCTGCCAAGAAAGACTTGCCCGTGCCCGTTTCACCTTCGAGGATCACCGGAATCCGCCCCCTCGCGAGCATTTTCAAACGCCTGCGCACCCCTTGCATGCCTGGATCCTTGCCCCAGAAGACGTGAGATTCGTCCACCTCTAGGGCGGCCTCCTGAAAGGCCCGGTGGATGCGGATGCGCAGGGCATCCAGGTCGTCACTATCGAGAAAATAGGTCATGGACTGGGCCCCCAGCTCTCCGGAGACGTCCACGGGTGATAGATCTTGATAGGATGAGAGCAGCACCACCGGTAGGTCAGGATAGCGGGATCGAATCTCTCGTAGGATGGCGACCCCTTGGAACCGTCGGGTGCGACGAAGACTGGCGCCATCTTCCAAAGGCAAAAGTCTGCCTTTATCGATATCGAATTTCATATCGAGAAGGATCACATCCACCTGATCCCCGTGGTGATCCAGGAAGGAGATGGCCTTGGGGCCATCGGGGATGCGCCTCTCTGAACCGTATTCGCCCGGATCCACCAGCACCACTTCTGGCAGGTGTTTGAAAATGACGTTTCCATACACCGTACCGTCGTCGATGACCAACACGTTTGGTTTGTTTGCGCTGCTACTCATGGGTCTTCACTTCTTCGATGAGGTCAAAGATGGCCTCCCCCACCCCTCGCAGGGTGGCCCCCACCGTTTCCCTCTCAATTTCTATGCCTGGTTTCGCTAAAACGGACTCGAGCGCCAAAGCACTACGGATTGCGGTCTCCAGTTTTTCGTAGTGCGAAAAGCGAGGAAGCTGGGATTGCCATTCGTCGGCGAACCGGACCCATAGTTTCCGGGCAGCCACCTGCTCTGTTTGGGTTTTCCGCGTAGAAAATAGAGCGGTCTCCAAGGCAGCGCGGAGCTCTTGGGCTGTGGCACCGGGTGGCAACATGCCCAGCGGCTGGTAGATGTGTTTTCCCAAATCGTGCTTTAGATCAAAAAGTGCGTCTAGCAAATCGTCTCTGGTTGCTTTGTCCATATGTTGCACCGCTTCCTCGAATAGTGCTGCTTTTTGTAGATACAGTATAGATTTAGTAGCGTTTCATGGGCAACCCGAATTCCCACTTCTCTAAAACGCGCTTATGTTTCAACATGTTACCAATCAGGCACACGCTTCGCATTACCCTCGGCTATGAAACAGTTCTTATAGCAAGCAAAACATGTGAGGAACAAAATGACCCATCAAGATCCTGGAAACAGCGTGATTAAAGGCCCACCTGGCATTCTGCTGTTGGGAACCCTTGCCTTCCTGCTGGGGGCCCTATTGCTGGCACTTTTTACAGACCCAATCGTATTGGAAGAACCATTGAGCGAACTTCCGATGGAGATGTCGGATTTAACTCTACACAGTGGGGATTTAGGGAAGATGCTCGAAGTGGGTGTCCTTAGTGGCCAAGACTAAATGCAACGCAAAGTTACCCATATCTTCGATTCGTAGCATTGTGCTATTAATCGTATCAAGCCGATGGCGACGGATCACCAAACTCAGCCCCCAACATGAGTAACCACCTGAAATTGTTAAGTTAGGCCTGTGGCACGCCAGTTGCTTTGTATTGCTGCAAATGTGCGCAAACACAGCAGCAGAGGGAGCCATGTACAAAAAAGCAATCTACAAAGTAACGATGATCTTGTTTCTAATGGTCGGGAGTCTTCTCTCGCTACCCGCGGTTGGGGAAGCGTCGGTTAGCCCGGGTTTGCGGATCATGGCCGGGGAGGTGGAAATACCGCTTCCGTTGATGAGCACAACAGTCGAAGGGGAGGTGGAGGGGGTGGTGGCACGCGTGCGTGTGACCCAAACATTTGTCAATCCATACGATGACTTCATCGAGGCAACCTATGTATTTCCGCTCCCCGAGACAGCAGCAGTGAACGAAATGGTGATGCACTTATCTGACCGGGATGTGGTAGCCGAAATCAAGGAGAAGGAAGAGGCAGAGCGAATTTATCACGAGGCACTCGATAGCGGACGAACTGCTGCCCTGTTGAACCAGGAACGTCCCAACATCTTCACCCAGAAGGTTGGAAACATTTCCCCGGGAGACAAGGTGGAGGTCGAGCTCGTTTACGTGGAGCTACTGCAGTACGAAAAGGGACAGTCGAGCTTTGTGTTCCCGATGGTGGTAGGGCCCCGCTACATCCCGGGAATGCCCTTGGAGCAGAGCCTCTCGGATCAAGGCCGAATGCAAGACACCCATCGGGTTCCCGACGCCAGCAAGATCACGCCTCCGTCATTCGGAGAAGGGGAGACCGGCGCCCACAGAATCGACCTAAAGATGCACTTTCGTCCGGGGGTTGCAATTCGAGAAATCACTTCACCGTCCCACCAAATCGAGGTGAAAAAGCTGAACGTCGAAGAAGCAATTGTGTCCATTTCCAAAACCGACAGGGTTCCAAACAAGGACTTCATCTTGAAGATGGACTTCCGGGGAAAGCGTCCCAAAGTGGCGGTACTTACCCACAAAGAGGCCGACTCCCCGGGCTACGTCACGGTTTCGATCCATCCACCCGCCGCGCCGGAGGCCGGCGACGTGTTGCCCAAGGATCTATTCTTTGTTGTGGACAACAGCGGCTCCATGCATGGCGCCCCGTTGGACGCTGCAAAGGCCCTAATCATCGAATCCCTAAAGAATATGAACCCTTACGACCGGTTCACCATTATGCGGTTCTCTGACCACGTGTCGGCCCTATCTTCGGAACCCCTCTCCAATACATTCTCGAACGTGGCCAAAGGCATCGACTTCATCAATGAGATGGCGGGCATGGGGGGTACCGAGATGCTGCCCGGTATCAGGCGGGCCCTCGAAGGAGAACCAGAGCCGGGCCGGGTGCGGATCGTGTTCTTCCTCACTGATGGCTACATCGGAAACGACGACCAGATCTTGAAGGAAGTCAAAGATAGAAACACCTCGGACGCACGGCTGTTTTCCATGGGGGTCGGCTCATCCGTGAACCGACACCTTCTCTCCTCTATGGCCCGGCTCGGGCGTGGGGAGATGCAAGTAATGCGCTTCGACGAAGACCCGGCGCCGTTCGTCAAGCGCTTTTATGAGCGGGTTCGAAATCCGGTCCTCACGGATATCGAGGTCGAATGGGAGGGGCTCGATGTGGTGACTGAGACCCCATCTGTGATGCCCGATCTGTTCAGCGGCCAACCGATGACCGTCCACGGGAGGTACGAAAGCCCCGGCACCGGGAAGATCTGCCTAACGGGACGCTATGGAAGACAACGGTACGAACAATGCGTCAACGTTACCTTTCCTGAAGAGAATCACCGTCCGGCCATCGCATCAGTGTGGGCCCGAGCGCTGCTGGGGGAGTGGATGGACCAAGAGACCAGCAGGCCGGGCTCGCGCAGAGAGGATATCGTCAAGATCGCCCTCAACCACAACCTGGTGAGCAAGTACACTTCTTTTGTAGCGGTTGATAAAGAGGTGGCGCGAAGAAGCGGAGAGCCCCTCATTCCTGTGGCTCAGCGGCTGCCTTTGCCCGAAGGTGTGACTGAAAGGGCCCTCGGCAATCTGTCCCGATACGAAATCCCGCCGGGAGACCCGTTTATTTCAGTTCACGCACCAGCCGACGCCCAGAGCGTCACCGCGGTTTTCCCATTTGGACTGACGAAGTCACTAACCTACGACGCGGGGAGGGACAAGTGGCGCGGGCGCTTCCTGGTCCCCGCCGGCATTCCGGATGGGCTTTACACCGTGGTCATTGCCATCGTCGAGTCGGACGGACAGCTCCAGTTCCGAAAAGACTCATACCACTTGGATAGCGCGGCCGAGGAATTCCTCACCAATTTCGAGACGGTGCAAGTCAAGGCCGGAAAAGGCGCGCGCCTCGAGGTGGACACCATTGAAAACGCCGATGAGGTATACGCGCACTGCGAAGGGTTGGGGATTCATCGCCAAGCGCTGAACCCCGAGAACAAGCGAATGGTGCACTGGTCCCGATTTCTCAGAATTCCCAAGGAAGTGGGGCCTGGAGATTACTCCCTGCTGGTGGTCGTCCGCGATGGCGCCGGGAATCGATTGGAACGGCACCTGACGGTTACGGTGTACTAATGAGACGGGATACCGGCATACCTAACGTTGTCCGCCTTTGCTGGTTAAGAGAGGCGACAGTGGGATCTTCGACCTCCAAACACAATAACCGAACTCTAAAACCGTCCATAGTCCGTAGAGTTGGGCAGGTCCTACTGATCCTCATCTCACTCGCCCATTTCACCCGAGCCCTTGCCGCCCCCACCCTCACATACCACGACGAATTCACCCATACCGGCGATGTGCGAGACATCTTGATCACCGAAGATTTTGTTTGGCTAGCCACCTCGGGGGGACTGGCTGCCCACGATCCATCCGGCGCATTTCGGTTCAAGCTCACTAGCAAGGACGGCTTGCCGTGCAACAGTCTGCGCGCTGTTTTGCCTCAAAAAGACGGCTCCCTCCTTGCCGTCGGGGACTTTGGTTGGGCGGTGGTGGGTCGAGTAGAAGAGAGCGGCGAAATCGGAGTGATATTGAGTCACGATAGGAAGCAAGACAATGTCTACGATCCGTTTGTCGCGGCCAAGACGTGGAAGGGTCAGCCCCACCTCCTCGGATTTCAATCCGGACTCCGTCGGTTCGCCGACGCGCTGCATGCCACTCCCTATCCACAGGGGGCCATGTACAGTGCATTGGCTGTGTCGGGGAGCCGGGCAGCCCTCGGGGGGCTCGACGGACGGCTCGTCGTTTTGAATCACGCCCAAGAAGTAGTAACGTCCCTCACCCTCAATCATCCAATACTCGGCTTAGCCTTCGTTAACAGAGGGTGGCTCATCGCCGCCGGGGATGGTCTTTTTCTCCTGGAGCACGGCCGTATCGAGCCTATTCCCTATCGAAAAGGGGTAGACTCGCCCCTCAGTATCATCGCCACTTCCCTCACTGAAACTGACGACGATAAGATCCTCGTTGGGACCCACACAGGCGATGTGTACCAATTTCAGGACGGCGACCTCACCCATCTCACGAAAATAGAAGAGAAGCGGATCACCGCTCTCGCTAAGCACGGAAAGCACCTCTTTATCGGATACGAAAACGAGGGCCTCTACCGCGTGGACCCGAGCGCTTCCAAGAGCTCTGGCCCGCTCCGGCCTACCGGAGAAATCTGTTCCAATCACGTCACCCAGATGACACGGCATAATGGTTTTAATGTGGTAGGCACCTTTGATCGCGGAGCGTGCCATCTAAAGGGCGACACCTGGCAACCGATCCACGGACTCCGTTCCCCATACGTACATGGCGTGGCGAGTGATGGGACCCACTTGTGGGTGGCCAGTTCCAATGGTTTGGATCGATTCGATAGCCATTTCGAACCTGCCCCTATCGGAGAGGGCGACCCTAACAACCTCAAGTGGTTTTCGGAAACCGCCTGTATCAGCGCCGTGGAACGGGGCCAAGGGAGGATCGCCATCAGTTCCGCGTATGGTGTGATGCTCATCAAGTCGGGTGAAAAGGGCTTCAAGACAAAGTTCATCAACCGCCGGGAAGGGGTTCCGAGCCACATCACTAAAATCGATGCTGCCTCTGGCGAGCTCTTTATCGCAAGCGAAACCCAAGGGGTAAAGGCACTCGGTCTCGGTTCCCACATTGCCACGACCTACCTGGATCCGGTTCACCTCCCTGAGGCATGGGTGATGGACGTGTCGGCCTGGTCCGCGGATGAATTCTGGGTCGCTACCTGCCAAAACGGCGTGGCCTATATCAAAAACGGCAGTGGTTTCGTCATTCAAAAACAGGACGGTCTGCCTGACGACCGAATCATCAGGGTCGCCGCACAGAAAGATGGCGCCTTTATCGGCACCTTGGGTGGGCTCGCCTTCATCAGCACAGACGGGGAGGTCAGCAACTACGCCAAAGCTATAAATACACCGGATCCCAGAACCTCCCTCGTGCACAGCGAAGGTAAGCGGCTTTGGTATGGGACAGAGTCAGGATTGGTGGTGTACACAGTTCGTTGACGTTTATCCGACTTCGATTGACGTATTCTTTCACTCCCGAATAGTCAGTGCTTATCGAAACCACATCTAGCTTGGCTTGAGCAGGGGCGTCCGTGCGATTTACCGTTTGTGATGTGATCCAATGAAACACACGGGTCCTTCTTGACCCATCGGGTGATTGCTGAGGTTTTCGTTGCTTTAAGTTTTTTTCGTTGGGTGGGATTTTTTTCTTATGGCCAAGGAAGGATCGGTCATTGCAGGTTTCTGACACTCAAGAGGTTGACCTAAATAAGAACGGTCTTGTATCATTAACCGACAGGCTGACCATTGACTGCGTATGGTCAAATAAGCAAAGAAAACCCTCTGCAAAAAATGGGACTAGAGCACTCCTGAGTGATACAGACAAACCAGATATATTAGACAAAAAGTTTATTAAAGACATGGGGGAAGATGAGGAAGAGTCTGCAGATTATTCCAAATATATATATTTCTCACAAATAGGAGGAATCCTTATGAAAGCGGTTATCTGCACCGGCTACGGCCCCCCAGAAGTTTTGAAGTTCGAAGAAGTAGAAAAGCCTCTCCCCAAAAGCGGTGAGATTCTGATAAAGGTGCTGGCAACGTCCTGTCATGTGGGAGACACGAGGATCCGGAAGTGCGATATCCCTCTCTTGTATTATATCCCATACAGGATCTTCATTGGTATCACGAAGCCCAAGAAAGGTAAGAACATCTTGGGGATGGAGTGTGCTGGCAAGGTTGAAGCGGTAGGCAAGGACGTTACACGCTTGAAGCCGGGCGACCCGGTCTTCGCGCTGACCGGTTTCAATTTCGGCGCTTATGCCGAATACCGGTGCCTTCCTGACAAACCCAACCAAGGATCAGAGGAAAGGGAGGGGATGGTGGCGATGAAGCCGAAGAACATGTCCTACGAAGAGGCAGCTACCGTTCCTGGCGGCGGTCTTACCGCGCTGGCCGCCATGAGAAAGCTAGCGCTCCAGCCTGGGGAGGAGCTGCTTATCTACGGTGCCTCGGGAAGCCTGGGCGTCTTCTCGATACAGATTGCCAAGCATTTCGGGGCGAAGGTGACCGGAGTGTGCAGCACGGCTAACCTGGAGATGGTTAAATCGCTTGGCGCTGACGAGGTGATAGACTACACCAAGGGAGACTTCGCCGCTGGTGGCAAGAGCTATGACGCAATTTACGATGCGGTGTACAAACTCCCCGGCTCCCGCTTCAAGAAGCTATTGAAGAAAGGCGGACGCTTCGTTAACTCCCACCAATCGCTCAGCATACGAATGGAGGATCTAGATTTCCTCAGGGACCTGATAGAAAAAGGCGACCTGAAGACTTTCATAGACAAGACCTATTCACTGGAAGAGATAGTCGAGGCGCATCGGTATGTTGATAAAGGGCACAAAAAGGGGAATGTAGCGATTACCGTGGCAGAAGAATGAACCGGGGCATGCCCGAGTCACTCGGCGCATAGGCAAATCGAACTCACCGTATTGCAGTTTCATCCGTATCAAAGCGTACTTATTGCACACTTTCCTGCCTCCATAGCGACCGTTATCCTGCAGGATACCTCGGGCCTGAGACGACACCGACCCGCCAATGATCGCGTCCTGTCCCAATTTGCGATCAACGTGATCAAGTAGACGCGGGGTGTCAAAAAAACACAAGCAGTTCGCCAATCAGAGAAGGCATTTAATCTCTGTGTCACGGATTACGCAGTCAACGTGGGCGAGCAGTCAATCAGCTATTTTGGACATCAGAGCGCGAGGTTGCGAATTAGTTTTTCTTGAACACCACATATGGGGCAAACGACGGAATCTCGCGGCGCATTTGCGCTTCCAGCCGACTCAAGGTGGCCATCTGGCAACAGACTTTCTTTGCAGAGATCTCGACCTCTTTTTCGATATTCTCCATATTGCTCTTTACGCTCTTTTCTATTTTATCACCAAGGGCCTGTGCCCGTTTCTCGAGATTGCCCTCCCCGTTGAGCATGGACTTGGCAACCATCCACAGTATCGATCCCAGTGCCCGTTCGACCATCGCTTCGACCTCTTTTTCGAACTCGTCTCCAAAAGCGTTCTCAAACTGCTCGTCCCCATCAGGGGCAATCCGATAGACGCCGTCTTTTTTGGACATCGAAAGGGCTATTGACTTCTTCACGTTGAGCATCAGAGCATCGATACTCTCCACCATCCCGCTGTCTTTGCCAAACGCCTCGCCAAAGCTTGCGTGAAGCTGCTTTGCCGTCAACTCGACAATACGGGTCGCCATCTCAATAATCTCAGGCACTGCTATTTGCACTTGTTGGAAGTAGGTTTTGGTAAGCTCTTGCTGCTCTGAATTCAGGGCGACGGATTTCCCCTCAATCCACAACTGACCATTTTTATCGATCTCGAACAGGGTTTTATCTTTGTCAAAAACCCGCAATTTGGCCCTATTGACCTCGACGCCCTGCGCAATATCGATCGAGCAGTGGTCTTCAGCATGAGCCAAGCTCGGCAACGTCGCAAAAAACAGAGCCAGCATGCACAAGGCAGATTTTACTTGTTTCATTCGATGACTCCTTGGGATCATTACCTTCATCCTCGGTGGTCTAATTCCCAATACGAGCATCGTGAGGTTTTATTTCAAGATTCTAAAAAAACCTACGCGATTTGAGGCGCTCGAGCCACTACAGCCGCGATTTGAATATTAATGGTATCATCCGATTGACACGTTTTTTTTGGGGGGGAAATCCTTGCCGAAATCCAACATTCCTTTTTTGAATCGATTCAGCACTGAGGTTGTGGTTGTAGGAGGAGGATGAGGATGGGGTCAGGACCCATTATTTGTTATATATAGTCAACAGGTGACAAGCACGTTTCCTGGCAAGCTCACTTATCACGCTCACCCATGGTGGATTATGAACTATGATTCAGTTCCGTGGTTCGGTCTCTTCTTGAGGGCTTCGGCAATGACTCTCTTGAGATTAGAGATGTTATAGGGCTTCTCGATTTTAGCAGCGAAACCGTATTTTTCAGGATTCGCGAGCACTGGGCTGTCGGTATAGCCGCTTACGACAATCCCCAGAACACTGGGATCAAGCGTGCGGATCTCTCTCATCGTTTGTTCGCCGCCGATCCCGCCGGAAACGGTGAGATCCAGAAAGATAAGATCGAAATGTCTTTTAGCTGCTGTTTCCTGTTTGAATGCCGCTACGGCCTCCTCACCACTTCGCGTACACACCGTCTCCCATCCGAGCAGCTCTAGCATCCCAACCGCGACATCGCACATGGATTCCTCGTCGTCCATGACGAGTATCCGGCCGGTTATCTCGGGCATACCATGAAGCAGGTTTCTTTCTTCTTTCGCCGACTCATCCGCGGTAGGAAGGTAGATACTGACCGTGGTTCCGACATTTATCTGCGAATCGATAGTAACGGCCCCGCTGTGCTTCTTGATGATAGCGTGGCACATTGAGAGCCCGAGGCCAGACCCAGAGGCTTTTGTCGTGAAAAATGGATCGAACACCTTGGGCAAATGGTCACTTGGGATACCGGTTCCCTGGTCTTGTATAGTGACTTTCACGTAGGAATGCTCGCCAAGTCCCGGCACTTGGCACATGTCGACATCTTGAACCTCGGCCGAGACGGTGATTCTTCCTCCGCTCGGCATTGCTTGGCGCGCATTGATCAATACATTGTTGAAAACTTGACTTAACTGGTTGGGATCCGCCTCCACCAGGGGGAGCGCCTTATCTAGATTAAATTTACACTCAACAGTCGATCCGCTGAGCGAAAGATCCCGGGATTCTCTTAGGAGAGACGCCAACTGAACGGGTGTCTTGTTTGGAATGCCGCCTTTTGAGAAGGTCAGCAATTGACGGGTTAGGTCCTTGGCTCGATCCAGCGCTGCCATGGCACTGTTCAAACATCTGAGCACTCGGTGCTTATCGTTGACATGGACGCGCGCCAAGTCAATGTTGCCGAATAAGCAGCCTAGAAGATTATTGAAGTCGTGGGCTACCCCGCCAGCAAAGATGCCTAGGGACTCGAGTCGTTGTGTGTTTTGGAGAACCTGTTCCGCCTCTTTGCGATCTGTGATGTCTTGGACCGTGCCCGAGAGTCGGATCGGATGCCCCTCGGGATCCAGCTCGATACGGACCCGAACGTTAATATGGCGAATGCTACCCTCTCTTGTTCTGATTCGGTACTCAATGTTTCTGGGAGCAGCCCTATGGCTCACAGAGCAAAGGGCGTCGTCAAGTAAATGTAGGTCTTCTTCGAGCACAGCTTCACGTAATAGCTCAATGTTAGGCGAGCGGGTTTTGTCTATATCATATATGTCATACATGTTTTCTGACCAGAGGAGACGATCAGAGGCGAGATGCCAACTCCAGCTCGCCAATTTGGCTATCCCCTGGGCCTCTTTGAGCCTCATTTCACTTCTGAGTTGCTCTTCCGTTGCCATTCGCTGTGCAAGACCGATGGATAGGTTCACTGCCAGACATTCCAAAAGGGCAATGAGATCAGCGTCGAACCGATCGCGTCTCGAATCGTTGAATTGGAGCAGACCCAACTGCTTGGCCCCGTGTCGCAGTGGGATGAGGGCGACCGATTCGTACCCTTCTCCATTGCAGCGGTTTCGAGTTCTTGCTTGTCTGTCCTCTTCTGTAGAGGATGCGAGGAGGTCGCTGGTGCTGTTAGACCAGAAGCTCCCTCCCTCAGTGAAAAATGGAAGGCTGGCGTTGAAGCGACCTTGAATAACGTTACCGCACATGCACTCGAGAACCGGGTTGCCGAGGCTATCGCAGATCGGTCTTCCATTTGAGTCCGGGATGCAGAGGGATCTTTCCAGTTGGACAAATGTAGCCGGAAAACCACGTGTCTCGTAATACGGAAAATCGTCGCCCTCCTTGAGTCGAATGCCGACCGCTTCACAACCGGACCACTCACTCATTAACGCGGTCACCTCCTTTATGAGATCCCTCAGTTCCTCAGTGTTGCCGATAACTTTGATCAGACGTAGGGTGATTTCACGTTCGGCGATGCTTTCCGAAGTGGCAGTTCTCATTGCGCTCGTTCTTCTCGCATTTTCCATGATACCCCCTAAAAGAAGACGGTTGCTCGGTGATAGGGGATTCACACATCGAACGACTCAATTGAGGTAGCGTGCAGCTTTCAGCTGACCATCCCGCGAGCGCTTCTGATCCGAGCGACAGGTCTTTTATCCAATGACGAATATTGCGTATTTTATAACAAAGGAATGATCGAAATTCAATGCTTCGATGTCTGCCTGGACTTCCAGACTTGCGACTGGCTTCCTATCATCTCTGAACCAGCCTCGAACGATCCCGTTGTGCACGAGAACCATGCCCACGTTCTTGGAGAACACTGGGTCTTTCTTCATTTCAGATATTTGTTTTGTAATATCCTTTTTTTTGAAACAGTTTCGATTGAAACGCCACCGAGGAACAGATCGTTTCACTTCATTTGAAACGACCGCCACGCCATTGGGTAAATATCAATGACTATGGCTTATTGATGCGCTTGGCATCCTCTTTGCTTTGGTTCTTTGCAAGGAGGTGCGATGCGCGTGGCCGGTCCCCGTTTTAGCCAGGATGTGGCTCCTAGATTCGAGCATGCGGATACCTTCCTGGTGGGCGCATTCTCCAGTGGCCAAATTGGAAGAGGATTCGATAGGGCAGGAGCCATGGGACAAGGTCCCTGGAAGGAGTAAGCATGACCCAACGAGTAGCAATATCTGTTGAAAGCGCGAATGGACTCAAATCCATTTTAGATCCCCGGTTCGGCCGCGCTTTTTCATATGTCATCGTTGACATCAACACAAACACCGTGATCGCTGAGCTGACAAACACCGCGAGACAAGCCGCCCACGGTGCAGGAACCGGGGTAGCCGCCATGATGGCGAACAACAATGTCAATGCGGTTATCTCAGGCAAATTCGGTCCAAAAGCCTTTCAGGCGTTGGAACAGTTCGGCATCGAGATGTGGACAGCCCCTCAGGGCATAACCGTCCAAGAAGCCATAGCCAAGCTTACCGCCGGCAGCCTTAGCCGGGAAACGAGCCCTAGCAGGGGACGTGGTATGGGCCGAGGCGGCAGTGGCCAGGGCAGGGGACGTGGTATGGGCCGAGGCAGTGGTGATTGCAAAGACGATAGCAAACGACTGGAAAATAAATAGCAGCGACCAGACCTCTGCATAAAGAGGCCCGACAAACAAAGAAACATCGAGGAGGTTCGATATGCAAATCGCAGTGGCAGCAGAAGACGATAAAGGCCTGGACGGTCAAGTGAGCATGCATTTCGGCAGGTGTCCCTACTATGTGATGGCTGAGGTCAAGGGCGGAAAAATTATCGGCTCCAGGGTTGAGCAAAACGCTCATTACGGCAATCACCAGCCAGGACAAATGCCGGTGTTCATTAGAGACCTGGGTGCAAATGTCATTCTGGCGGGCGGCATGGGCCCGAGAGCGGTCGATATGTTTCAGCGCTTTGGCATAGAAGTGGCCACCGGCGCAGTGGGCAATATCGGCAAGGTTTTGGATGCCTACCTGCGAGGGGAAATCAAGGGCATCGTTCCCTGTTCCCACGACCACCCCGAGAGCTGTGCAGGGCATGATTAGGGAGAATGAAATCAATGTCCAAACGCGTGGCACTATCGATCAAAAGCATGGATGGCCTCGATTCTTTATTAGATCCGAGGTTTGGCAGAGCCTATGCATTCCTAATCCTCGACCTTGAGACCCGGGAGGTTTTTGCTCAGTTTTTCAACAGCGCGGCTTCTGCGGCCCTCGGTGCTGGAACTGCTGCGGCCGTGGCAATGCAGAGCAATGACGTGGACGCGGTTATTTCAGGGCGATTCGGGCCCAAGGCAGTTCAGGCGCTTATGGCCAATGATATCGAGATGTGGACAGCACCCGTGGATATTACTGCCAGAGAAGCAGTGGAGAGATTCGCGACCGGAAGCCTGGAACAGATGGCGGTGAAGGTCTACTGATGCACATCGCTGTTGCCAGCGGAAAAGGCGGTACCGGCAAGACGCTGATCTCGACCTGCCTCACACACCTCTGGTCCAATCAGGGCCACCCAGTGACCTATGTGGACGCTGATGTTGAAGCGCCGAACGGGCACCTTTTTCTGAAACCAATGGTGCGCATGGAGACCCGATTTAAAGTGCGCGTTCCAGCACTGGAAAAGCCTCGCTGTGCAGGGCACGGCAAGTGCCAGGAGATCTGCGCGTTCAGCGCGATTTTGTCTGCCAAGGGAAGCGTCATCGTGTTCAATGAACTGTGCCACAGCTGCGGCGCTTGTATCCTTGCCTGTCCAGAGCAAATGCTCGTTGAAAGGGAACGAGAGATCGGAACCATTAGCCTGGGAAAAGCAGGCAGCGCTGATTTTCTTTCTGGCAGGTTAGATATAGGGGAGGCGCGAGCGACACCTTTGATAGAGGCGGTGGTACGCCGAACCAATGACAGTGACCGCATCGTTATCATCGATGCGCCGCCAGGGACCTCGTGCAGTGCCATGGCCGCAGTTCGCAACGCCGATCTGCTACTCCTTGTGACCGAGCCCACACCATTTGGCATGCACGATCTGGAGCTGGCGGTGGGGATGGGAAGAACGCTCGGCATTAACCTAGCAGCCGTTATCAACCGGGCTGATTTGGGAGACGACCGGGTAGGAGCGTATCTCAGACGTGAATCGATACCAATGCTTGCAGAGATACCGTTCGATCGGATTGTAGCCCAAGCCTACGCCGAGGCATGTTCACCCATTGACCGAAGCGAATCTTTTAGCAAAGCTTTGACAACTCTGGGCGACAGAGTGCTCGCCACCATGGGGGAAGCATCGTGAAAGAGATTGCAGTGCTCAGTGGTAAAGGCGGAACCGGCAAGACATCGTTTGTCGCGGCGTTTGCTAAGCTCGCAAAGAAGCATGTGGTTCTAGGAGACTGCGATGTGGACGCATCCAACTTGGCCCTGCTCATACCGGGAACAGATATAGAAGAGGCCCCATTCTTTGCAGGTTTGCGCGCCAGAGTCGATGAAGACAAGTGCTCCCTTTGCGGCAACTGTTTGGAAATCTGCCGTTTTGACGCAATAACACTGAAAAGCAATCTGGTCCCACAAGTGGACGATCTCACCTGTGAAGGGTGCCGCGCCTGCTCGGCAGTATGCCCTGAGCACGCTCTTACCTACGTGGAGAATAGGGCTGGATCGCTATATTTAAGAGAAACCGCGGTCGGCCCGCTGATACATGCATGCCTCGGCGTTGCGCAGGATAACTCTGGAAAGCTGGTAACCCTGGTCCGCGAGCGTTCGCGAACAATGGCTGAAACGAGGGATATCGATACTGTGCTTCTGGACGGGCCTCCGGGTATTGGCTGCCCGGTCCACGCAACCCTTGCCGGTGTCAACTTGGTTGTCGCTGTTACTGAACCCACACCATCTGGCGTACACGATCTTATTCGCCTGTTGGATCTCTGCGTCCATTTCGCCATCAAGGCCGTAGTGGTCGTCAATAAATACGACCTCAATGGGAATTGGAGCATCGACTTGGAGCGAGCTGTTTCAGATAAAGGAGCAGCGTTCGTTGGCGCTGTGCCGTTCCATCGAAATGTGACCACGGCCCTGGCCAGAGGCGAGACCCCGCTGGCAGTGCCCATCGTACGCGAAGCCCTCGATCGTATTTGGTCTTACATTGATACTTGCTAGCGGGTGGACAGGTGGACGAGTGGACTTGGTGGACTTGGTGGACGGATTGTATGTATCTTTATTGTTTGTTAGTTTTCCGGAGAATCAAGGATTGCTCAGAACGGGGGCGCTCGATGCTCATGCGATACGATTTTCCAGCTGGCGCAAGATGAAGAAGTATCAGATATCTCTACCGCACCACGGCCATCAAACCAATCCATAGTCCTTCATTCTGCGCCAGAGGGTCGTGCGGCCGATGCCGAGCTCTTTAGCCACTTCTGTGCGGTGCCACCCATGTGCATCGAGTATGTCGAGAAGCCGTTGTTTTTCAGGCAATGCTGCGGGCAGCCGGTCGCGCGGCATTGCCTCAGCAACTGCGATACGACTCTCAGACGGTCTGGCGTGAAGACGTCCTGTTTTGAAACCGCTTTCTAAACGGGCAGCAACCACTTCAGGGGGCAGGTGCTGAAGGTCGATCACGCTACCGGCGCAAAGCACAAAGGCCCGCTCGATAATATTGCGAAGCTCGCGCACATTGCCGGGGTAGTCGTAATCGTAAAGGGCACGCAAGGCTTTCTTGCTCATTGTCGGCGGTGTTCGACCGCTGCGCGCAGATAGCGCTTTGGCAAAGTGGTCGATCAACAGTGGTATGTCCTTGCGCCGCTCAGAGAGCCGTGGCAGGGCGATGGGGATTACCTTGATGCGGTAATAAAGATCCTCCCTGAATTGCTCGTTTTTGACCATGGCAGCGAGATCCCGATTGGTAGCGGTAATCAGACGAACGTCGATTCGTATCGCCCTTGTAGCGCCAAGCGGCTGGATTTCCCCCTCCTCTATCGCACGGAGCAGCTTGACCTGAAATGCGGGTGAAACATCACCGATTTCATCGAGAAATAGTGTTCCCCCGTGTGCTTGCTGAAATCTGCCGGGCTTGTTGTAGGTCGCCCCTGTGAACGCACCCCGCATGTACCCAAAGAGTTCGGATTCGAGGAGGGTATCTGGCAATGCGCCGCAATTCACGCGGACAAAGGGCTTTTCTTTTCTCAGTGACAGATCGTGAATGGCCTGGGCCACGAGCTCCTTGCCTGTCCCGCTCGGCCCATCTATCAGTACTGGCGTTTCGGACTCGGCGATCTGTGGGATGATAGCATAAAGCTCTCTCATCACATCGCTCTCACCCACCATATCCATAAAACGATGCCTGCCCCTGAGCTCGTTTCTCAGGGTCTCGACATCGGAAACATCTCTAAAGATTTCAACACCGCCGATCAGTTTTCCCCTCTTGTTCCGAAGCACTGCCGTGGAAACGCGTATGGGCACTCCCTCCATCTTGGCGTTGATCACATCCACGCGCACATCCCGCTTTGGCGTTCCGCTCTGTAATGTCTCCCGCAACGCACAACCGCTCTGACAGATGCCCGCCCTGAAAACCTCATGGCACTTTTTGCCGATGGCGTCTTCCCGCTTCATGCCAATGATCCGCTCGGCCGCGGCGTTGAAAGACGTTATGCAGAACGCTTCATCCACGGTGAACACACCGTCGTTTATACTGTCGAAGATCAGGGGAAAAAGTGTTGTGAAGTCAGTACTCATTTTATTTTTCAAACGCTCTTTTCAGACCGTTCCATCCGTCTGCTCCACAGGAGATGATTAGCAAAAGAGGTGCCAAGCATTGCCTTGTATAAAGATACCCAACAATGCAGGCCCGTTGATTAAATATGAAACATAATGTTTCATAAACGAAACAGTTGCATTGCAACGAGGCTGTTGGATCTGTCAGACCTGGCCGCCCCATTTAGCACCTCTTCCTGGTCCGACTCTTGCAAACCGCCAAAATGAGAAACGAGGAATATCAACATGCCGACCTATTCATTCGAAGGTAAACAACCCGTTATCGCTCAATCGACGTATGTGGCACCCGAAGCGGTTATCATCGGAAATGTCACTTTGGGAGAGAAGTGTTATGTGGGACCTGGCGCCATACTCCGCGGTGACTGGGGCAAAATCAAGATCGACGATAGAACGATCATAGAGGAGCTCGTTTTTGTCCATGCCAGACCAGACGATGTCACGCGCATAGGAACACGCGTCACCCTCGGCCATGGATCCATGGTTCACAACGCAACCATAGACGAGGGCGCGGTCATTGGCATGCGGGCTGTGGTCAGCGACTTCTCAACAGTAGGCGCTTATACAATTATCGGAGAGATGAGCCTGGTGAAACGGGGTCAAAGCATTCCTCCCCACAAGATAGCTGTCGGTGTACCGGCTGCGGTCATTAAAGATGTGGAGGATGACAGATTGTTACTGCATCGAAACGCAAAGAATAGGTACGTCAATTTGGCGAAAAAATGCAACAACGGCGCAATAGAGAGAATGGATAGTTCAGGTCGATCTGGCGACCCCATCCCGGCGACCTACCCGATAGGTGTTATTCGCACCCCCTTTAAGGAAGCTGCCGGGACGCCGATTCAAGGCCCCCTGTCGAAAGATGCAAAAGGAACGGTAGTGCTGGATGCACCATATCAGAAAGGTCTCGACGATTTGGACGGGTTCAGCCACGTCACCCTGATTTACGCGCTTCATCGAATCCAAGCATTTAAGCTCAAGGTGAAGCCGTACCTGGACAGCACCGAGAGGGGGATCTTTGCCACCCGTTCTCCGTGCCGCCCCAACCCCATTGGCATAACCACCGTGCGCCTGAGCGGTATAGATGGATGTCATCTCGAAGTAAACGGCGTGGATATGCTGGATGAAACACCCCTGTTCGACATCAAGCCCGCTGTTCCTGATTTCGATTGGTATCCAAAGGATGCCGTCCGTTGTGGCTGGTTCGAGCCCCATCTAAAGTGTATAAGAGAGGGAAAGACCGTTCCGGTAGCTGACGACCGTTTTCACCAAAGGCCATTGATTGGGAAATGATGAGAAGGAGGAGGAGAATACAATGTCAAAAATTGCCGTGATTTACTGCAAGCGTATTAAAGATCACTCATGCGTGGCCTGTGCGAAATGCTACAAAGGCATGGCCGAGAAAAACGGGGAATTCGCCAAGCACGATGAAATAGAGCTCGTGGCCATGACCGACTGTGGCGACTGCCCCGGCCTCGTCGTACCCAGGGTCAAGCAACTCAGCGAAGTGACCAAGAACCTTGCAAGGGAAATCGAAACGATTCACCTTGGCACCTGCGTTAAGCTCGCAATGGAGACAGCAGCGTGCCCCATAGATTTCGATGAGTTGAAGATAACCCTCGAAAAGAAGTTCGGGGTAGATGTAATGCTCGGCACCCATTCGTATTGATCCAGGTGCGTCTTAGCCGTCAAATCATAGACACAGCTTCAAACAAAGAAAATCCCGATTTGTCGCACCTGGCAAACGTCGTTACCCTCCGCATGAGTTAGCCAAGGGTACGCTTTATTGTTGATAACAGGTAGCGATAGTATCCAGTGGATATGGGTGCGCCCCTTGTTGGCGAAAACACGTTTCTGTGCCCGCCTAGGAGCTCGATGCCGATTAGACATAAGGCGGTCAAAGGAATGGACCATACTCGCCAATATCATACCGCCCGCTTTAGAACCTATCTCAGTAGGCACTCCCGTCGTATGGCGCCCGATCCACTTCGCATTGCTGCGTTACTCCTCCGCGCCTTGCCACCAGCAAGACTTGTCGTCCTGCCTTGCACTGCTCGTGTCTCAATCACCATGCTCGG
>JASJCT010000151.1 GCA_030065855.1 Myxococcota bacterium | reverse complement strand
AACTGTGACTTTAGGCAGTTATGCGCGTTCTTTACTCCTGCCACACATTACATTTTCCCTGGCGGCGGATATATATACACTCACTTCACACATTTGCGACATTAATCCATTCCCATGAACCGGTTTGCAACGTTAGAGTACACATGGAGAGCTCAAAGAGGGGGCCCTTCTCGTCTATGAAAACGAATTGGTCTCTCTAGACGATCGTGTACCCAAGGGCGCCAAGACCTTTGGCATTCCCGGGACGCGCATTGCAGAAGAAGATCTGGGCCGGCGCATTGTCTTTAACATGGTGATGATCGGCTTTTTCACGGCCGTCACAGGCCTTGTCGATGTCGAAGCCATGCGCGAGGCCGTGCGACATTCAGTGCCGCCGGGCACTGAAACGTTCAACCTCAAGGCCTTTGATGCGGGGTACGACCGGGGTGCCAAGCAGATTAGCTAAGGGGTGTCCTTATTTCTCAAGGTGACGATCAGCTGATCCAATCAAACTTGGGTGCTGAGAGTGTTCTCCGTCGGCAGAGCGGAGGGAAAGAGTCATAATAGCGTCGATTTGGTCACCATAGTGACTAACGATATAATAAGATTCTCGAACAATAATTGCTTGTATTATGGGAAGCCTCATATTATTATTTTTTTGTCAATTTTGGGCTATCAGGCAAAAAAGGAGAAGGAGAACAATGTGTAGAAGAAATCGCCTGTTCATAGGCGCGTTACTGGTTTTATTATTTGACATTCTTTCACAGCCGTGTCTGGCAATCAATCATTGGAATAGTCTTGATGATTGGCACTTTGATGGTAGTGGCAACAAGCGGGTTGTTTCCCCTGGCTACTTAATTCTGGATACCGAAGCGGATGACGTAACGCAAGTTTATAGCCTTGAAGATGTGCCTGCCCGTTATACCGTTCGGTTTCGACAGAAAATAGACGATTATGGGAATGAACAAGGGTTTGTCGTGTATGATGGTTCTTTTCGTATGATGCTATATTTCAAAAGCTCTGGAGTTGCAGCGCGATTATCAGATGGATCAGTGCAGAATCTATTATCTTGGCAAAGCGATACTTCCTGGCACGACTACCAAATAATTGTGGATAACGGTACAGCAGATTTATATATGGACGGGATGTATAGAGCTAGGTGGGAGATGCACCCCCATGGGCGAGCAGATAAGATAGAGCATTGGGTAAAAGGTTCTAATCGGGCTCAAATTCAAATTGACTATACAGATCTTTTTGACGCGAGCTACAGTATTGATGAATTATGGAATACAACGTCAAACTGGCATCAATCTGGGAGTGGAGAAATAGATATAATCGACTCTGAGTATCTGAGACTCTACACCACACAAACTGATGTCACCCAAATATACAAAAACGATCCCATTCC
The DNA here is from genome assembly GCA_030065855.1 of Myxococcota bacterium. GTDB lineage: Bacteria > Myxococcota_A > Polyangia > JAAYKL01 > JAAYKL01 > JASJCT01. The sequence continues at coordinate 9,844 of JASJCT010000151.1, read as the reverse complement.
CGATGATTATACAGTTTATTTCCGTCAAAAAGTCGTCGATTATGGCCATGAACAGGGATTTGTCGTTTATAATGGATCGTATCGCATGATGATCTATTTTACTATTGCTGGCGTACATGTAAGACAACGCGACGGTTCTACGATAAAACTAATCGCTTGGGATAACGATAAGGAATGGCATGACTATTATGTAGTTGTAAAGCAGAAACAAGCAAGCATTTATATGGATGGCTCGTTTCGGGGTGAATGGAATATGCAGGCGCATACCCACGGGGATAAAATAGAGCACTGGGTGAAAGGAAGCGATTCAGCCGAAATTTTAATCGATTACACGAAACTGTATGATGATGAAAGATCACCCTATGAGTACACATTTTCGTACTTTGATGATTTTGAAGACGAACAAGAGGGAAGTAGTCCAAGCCATTGGATGGAAACAGGAACAGAGGACACCTGGGGAGGAGATATTTGGAAAGTTGTTACCGACAACAATAATAAGGTTTATAGAAGATTTGGTTTGGGATCTGAGGGATCCCTCTCCCTACTTCATGCATTTGAAAAGAATCTTTTTTTTGAAGGTGAATTTAAAATTAATGACGCCACAACAGATTCAAAACTCTATTTTAATATACGCAGGAACCATGAAGAATCGAGAATTGTGGTGCGGTATTCATTCTCCGATCAGAAATGGCGTATTATTGAAAGGGAAGCTCAGAATAAACCTGTATACACTCGCAGTATTAGCGATCCGATGCCACTTTCAAATGATATACATAAATTCCAAATACTAGCATTCGAAAGCAGGGTCGTTTTTTGGCTCGACGACCAATTTGTAATCTCCGCTTGCGGTATTAAGAAAGATGCTTACGGTAAAATCGGTATTCAGGCAAAAAAAATAGATTTGCAACTCGATAACATCGTTTATTATGGCCACGCCCCAGCTCATGATGGCGTGCGTGAATACTTAATCAATAACCAAGATCCAACTACCCACTCCGCAGAAATTGTGAAGCTAGCAAATGGGCAGTTGCTTATGGGTGTGACGGGAGGAACTAAATGCTATAAATCCAGTGATGAAGGGAATACATGGGATTTATCTTCTGGACAAAAATGCTCAACGAACATGCTGGTTGATAGAGAAAGCGGCGATCTTCTTATGGTTAAAAGAGAAACATTGGAATCGGATGCAGGCGTAGAAGATCTATATCGGGACTATGTAAAAGTTTCATCAGATAATGGTCAGACCTGGAGCGGTCGATTTTACATTCAAGAGGGCTATAAAAACCGCATCACTATGCCCAACAAAATTTCCCAAGCTTCTGATAACAGAATTTTCTATGCTTCCGGAGAATCTGGGGATGGAATGGAAATATTTGGTGGCGTTTGGATATATTATAGCGATAATGGCGGTAGATCATGGACCAGGGCGTCAACCCTTCACGACTACCCGACTTTCGAAATCAATCTACAGGAGGGAAAAGTCGTTGAAGTCGGTGCAAATCAATTAAAGGCATATTTTAGGACAGATTTAGGATATTTATACGAAAGCTTGTCATCGGATAATGGCGATACTTGGAGTACACCAAGACCGACACTGTTCAGATCAACAATGTGCGCATTCAATGTTGAAAAAGACTACGTTACCGGAAAACACTATATGGTTTGGGAATACGAAGATACAGACGAGTACCCTGATAAAGCTGGTATGCCCAGAGAGAGAGTTGCCCTTGCAGTAAGTGATGATAATACGGAGACGTGGAAATTTGTAATGGATGTTGACGATTGGATAGGTCATCCCCTTAGGCACATGAACCACGGATTAAAAATAATTGATGATATGATATGGATTTATATACCAAGGCGGTACGAAAATTATGACCACTGGGAAGGAGATTTTAGGTTAAGATTGTGGCGTATTGAGAAAGATAAAGTGAATCATTTCTACTCATTTCCCGGCACACATTAGCATCACAGATCCTCGGTCCACCAGTTCATGACCAAAAACGTCTGGTCATTGTAGACTTTGGGATAGACAAACAGACCGACGTCATATGCGTGCTCTGGGAAGTACGCGCTATCCAACCCCTCAATGGTCCCTCTGAAGGATGTCTCTTCCCTGATGGAAATCGAATAAGTGTGGCCGTATTGGAAACCAATGGAAGTGCCCAATGAAACACCCGCAATATTCGCCCCCAAGTTAAGCGTGGTGCTGAATCCCATTGATATGCCCACGCCGGCGGTGGTTGCGATAGAGATACCTAGGGTGATGCTGCCCGTATTGTGTCTCATCCCACCTAAAACCACCGGTAGTGTTTGAGAAATGAGTACCGGTAAAAGTGGTGGGATGGAGGTTGGAGTTGTGTCCCAGGATAGGGGATATTGGTCAGAAAAGAATATTACAAGTAGTAGGCTAGAATGCAGTTGCTGGATTGATTACCCGGGGAAGATGTCGTCGTCGTATTCGTTTTCTTTGAGTAGTCCGTGGTCGTCGTCCATTTCTTCGAGAGTGATTTCTCTTATTTCCGACGCTACGAATTCCTTTTCGTAGGCGTTGAAAACAGCGGCGGCTAATTCGTTAACAAATTCGAAGACGGCGTCGGCCTGGGCTTCGGTCCAGTGGCCGGGAATTTTAAGGATGTTGTTTCTAATGCACCTAGTGCTCATTCTGTTACTCCTTGGTTTTGATACAGGGGGTGATCGGCTATGAAGGCGTTGAAGAAGGGGCCGTCGATGCGGTCCTTTCCACGGACAGCACCTAGGATAAGGGCTCCGATGCAGAGCTGATTGATGGTTCGAGGTCTTCCCTGCGAGAGGTGAAAGATGCGCTTGATTGCCTGCTCGGAAAATAGGGATTCGTCTCCGCCTGCTCTTTTGAGATGAAAACGGATGTAGCTTTTTGTGTCTTCTAATCCGAAAGGTCTTAAGGTGTGACCGAATGAAAATCTGGTTCGTAAGGGCGCCAAGACCCCCAGCTCGAGGACTTGAAGGAGGTTTTCGATGCCTGAAACGAGGAGGCTGAAGCGGTCCTCGGCATCCAGATCGTAAACGGTGAGGCGTCTCAGGACATCGGCTACGTCCGGGTACAAACCCTCGGCGTCGTCTAGAATCAGGATGGGATGCGTGCCCTTCTCTTGTTCGTGTCCCACCAGGAAAGACTGGGCGGCATGGAAGAGGTCCACGGTGTAGTGTTTCATTTCGAGGCCGAATATGCGGCAAAGCAGTCGCAGGAAGCCGTGGACCGTAGCGGTGGGAGAGGGGACGATGTAGACGGCATATTTATTATGGTCGAGGGAATAGGCGAAGTGCCTGATGGTCATGCTCTTGCCCGCTCCGCAGGGACCGGCGACAAGGGCAATGCCTCCTACGTCAAGCCACATCTCCAAACCTTCCCTGAGCTCTCTTTGACTTTGCGCTTCATACATATCAACCGCCTTGAGGTACTTGAAAAAGGTGGTGATATGTTGCCTGTCTCCTCGGCTATCTTGATGATGCGGTCGATGGACCGGGCAGGCACCTCCTGTTTCAGTGCGCAGATCAATCCCTTTTGCTCATCGGTCAACGCACCATTGCTTCGCGGCTGCCTTTGTTTGTCCATTAAACATTGCAGACCGCCGCGCCGATACCGCCTGGCCCATACCCGAATGGTCTCCGCCGACACCTGCATCGGCTGACCGTCCGGACCGTTCCAAGTCTCTTGGGCCAGCTTTTCCAACACCTTCCGCTTCAGACCCCGCCGTGGCTTCAGCGCCAAGTACCGGCTGATGATTTCATACCGGCAAAGGGCCATGGCCATTCGAGGGTCTACCCACTCTTCCTGTTTCCTCATCGGCTGTTCCTCCGTTTCTCGCGGTTCTATTTGCCGCGCAGGAGGAGGGTCGGAGATCTCAGAGCCTGGGACGACGTCATACCCTGTGGGATCGGTTTGCTCCCTCAGGGTGGACTCTCGGGGTGCAAACCGGTATTTTCCTATCCCAGGAGGTGATTAAAATCCGAATGTTTTTTCCGATTCCGGCCACCTCCTTCGAGCCCCGGCCAAGAGGTACGAAGCATGTATCGCAAGTGCCTTGGCGGCTACCAAGAGCATTGCGTATCCCCGGTATAGAAATGATAGGTTTTGTGATGATTTCCATCGTTTTTCGGTAACGACGTGCGGCGGCGACAATCCGCCATCGAACAGTCTCTCTATTGGCCGGGGCTCAACTTCTTCTATGAGTGACAGGCGAATCGCCTGTTGAATCGCCATCCCGTTTTGAAGCGCTCTGTGGGTCCATCGCTGTACAGTCCGGTCGCTCCCACATCCCGTCTCCAAACACTCGAACACTTCTTTGCGGTTATGAAACCCTTTTACACTGCTTATCGCCGCCCAAACACGGAGAAACACTATCAAAGAACAAAACCGTATGAAAATTGGATCATCCGGCGGTCGGTCATGCACGGTTCGGCCTGTAATTGTATCCTTCCACCGATGCTTGAGCAGCAGAACCTTTACCGGCTTCCCCTCTGCCATCATCGTCAATGTCTTGGGAAAATATCCGTGCCCGTGCCAATCAACGCCAGGTCGATCCCCACAATAGACCAACACCCCATTACCAAGCACTGTGTAAACGCCAGCAACCACGAACAAACTGTCGCGCACCCAACTATCAACTCCTTCCCCTGAACACCCCACTCCTATCCCGCTCATGCCTACCGGTACAGGAACAACTCTTCAGATCTCAAATTTTCGGACAATCAAGGGTAGGTTATTGAGGATGGGACAGTGATCACCCCCTTACACCGGGAGACGGGTGAGTTATCCTCTGGGGTATGAAATTAGGAATCGATAGAGCACAGCCGCCAGAAGGGATTTGCGGCGAGCCGCTGTTGAGCATCGGACTGCTCGAGTGTCTGCTTCCAGAATTTGGGGCTGAGCTCGAGGACTCGATTTCTGGGCCAGTCGGGCAGCAGAATGAGGAGGTCTCTGAGATACCCCCAAGGCTCGATGTCGTGGAGACGACACGAGGCGATGAGGGAGGTGAAGATGCAGTTCCATTCACCGCCGTCCTCACTGCCCAGGAAGAGCCAGTTTCGGCGTCCGATAACTTGGCTGCGCAGTTGGAGCTCACTAAAATTGTTGTGGATCGGCAATTGGCCGTCGTCGAGAAAACGGCACAGCGCTTCCCGTTGATTGCGCGCATAACGCAGCGCGATAAAGATCGGCGTCTCTTCTATCACCAGGGGCCATTGGGCATCGCACCACTTGAAAAACTTGTCGGTGATGGGTTTGGATCGCTCCAGGCGAATCTGCTCCTTGATGTCCGGCGTCTTGTCTGCAATCTCACGCTCTATTTCAAACAGCTTTCCGATCAACCGGATGGCGACCATGGCCCGGTCAGGGTCGGTGGTCAGTGCATCATAAAAGTATCGTCGACCGTGGGCGAAGCAGCCAGACTCGATTCGCTCCGTTGTATCCCGGAACAACTGGTCATAGACGATGTGTGCGTCGGCGATAATGAAGCCTTTGTAGTGCCCGAGCATATCGTTGACCGCCTCGCTGTTGTGGTGCCGCGTGTATTTGTACAGCACATGTTCTCGATCTGCGATGCACACGAAGAAATGACCCCGGATACATTGCTCTGGGGCCTGGACCAAGACGCCGGTGGCATCAGTGGCGATACAGTGGGCATTCATGGCGTCTTTCCACATGACGTCGTAGACCAACCGCGGGAGCTCGGCGGCCTGTTTTATCCAACCGCACAGAGTGGAGCGTCCCAGCACGATCTTCTCCCGTGCGAAGATGCCCTCTTGTCTGTTGAGCGGGATGTGGTCGGCGTACTTGCTGATAATGATGTAAGCCAACAGGCCGGGTCCGGCCAAGCCTTTTTCTATCGGTTTTGTGGGCAGCGCCGAAGCGATGACACCCGCCGCGTCGTTTCCTTTGCGCGCAAACTTGGGGCGGACGATTTGTACGCGGACCAGTGTCGCGGGCCGCCGCTCCAGGGTTTCGGAGACATCTTCGCCGATTTTCTTGAAGGCGTCCGGATCCGCCTCTACCTCGGCTGGAACCGGCAATTCGATGCGCTCGACAGGCAGGTGCTCTGGAAGGGGCTTACGACCGCTGCGTTTTTTCCCCTTCCCCGCTGTTTTTTTGCGGCGGCTATTGGGTATCGGGGTGGGCTCTTCTTCCTCGAACGCCTCAAGGGTTTTCGCGGCTTCAAGGAAACTGAGGGGCAGCTGCTCATCAGCGACGCGCTCTGATTTCTTACCGAACAGATGGCGGCGCATTCTTTCCAATTCCAAGAACACTAAGTCGTAAAGCTTTTTGTATTCATTCCGCTCGTGCTCCGCCTTTTCCAATGCTAAGCGCTGTGATTCGATGATAGCAATGGCATCTTCCAGTGAGCTGATATCAGAAGTGGATTTAATTGAATCGGGCACGATTTCAATTAAATCTAAATAGAAATCATTAGCAAGTAAAAACGAACATCAATTCGATTTAAATATTGAATATCACTGATCAATTTATTCGTTCAGAACCTCCGCTTCTTTTGTGGCAATTGTATCCCTTCAATTATTTTCGCAAGCTCTTGGGTCGAAATAGCTACCCCTGCCTTGCCCGGCTCTATCGCCTTTGGAATTCGAAATACAGCCCGATGTAACCGCTTGCATAGAAGTGCGTATCCCGTCTTATCCCACCATAGAATCTTCATCCGATTGAAGCGTTTATTCACAAATACAAATAGCCCCCCGCTCATCGGGTCTTGTCCCATCAGCGTTTGTGTCGCCAACGCCAATGTATCAAATGACTTCCTCATATCAACCGGCTCTGTGCAGACAAAGATGCGGACATGTCCGGGAATCATGAGCACCCCGCCAACACAGATACGATCTTCAACATCTCTTCATTCGAGAGCTTCGACGAAAATCGGACGATCCAACCATTTGGTGTTACCAGTTCAATCGTCTGAGTTTGTTCACGCGGTACCGACACCTCCACAAACGGCATAGCATGGGCTTTTCTTCCCTGCTTTGGGAACAGTCGGACCGGGCGTGGCTTTCGCTTTCGACTTTTTTCCGGCGCACGTTTTGTATGCTTTTTCAAAACCCCATTCCATCGATACAGATTCCCAACGTCCAGGTCATTGAGCTTGGCGTAGTCCACCATCGTCGTCCCATCAGCTCTGCATTTCTCAATGTGCTTCGCCCACCAATCTCGATTGTGCGCCGGCTTTCGGGCCATAGACACCGATTGTTGCTCCCCTACTGATCCTTGCTCTCTGTCTTTTTCTGACATCATTCCTCCTGTCGAGGAACAAAACTAAGCCCCATTGACAAATTTGTCAGGAGTGTGTTTACGGAACGCTTACATCCTTCTTGCCCGTGGAGACTTTGTACTGGTTGCCAATGAACGCAAATCCAAAACCGAGCTCTAGAAGAACGTCCCTGATGCAAGTGACCATACGGCGTTCGAGCTCCCGTTCCAATACCGGCTTTCCAATATCCAGAAAATCGAGCATGTAGACGTCTTTCATGGTCTTGTCTGCTTGCTCGGCGAGATGCTGCGGCAGTGCTTTGTCGAAGTTGTGTTGCTTTGCGGTGAGCGCGTGCCGCTCGTATGCACCAGCCTTGATTTGATTGAGCAAGACGTCTCTGGTCCAGGCCATCTCGGATGTGGCTTGGAGGTAGTACTCCCGCTCAGATGGGTCTTTGATACGCGCCATGATGAGCAGGTTTTGCCCCCAGGGAATTTCTCCAACAAACTGTTGGAGATTTGGATGGTCCTGGTAGGCCAGGTAAAACTGCCTCATGTACCAGAGGTTTTGGCTGGAAAATCCCTGAGCAGTTGGGTATTCCGAGCGCAGATCGCGGGACAGTTGTTCGACCACGGACTTGCCCCAGCCTTCCCGCTCCTGCTGTTCAGCGATCTGCTGGCCGATATACCAGTACAAATCAATGAGCTCCCGCGTTGCTGCGCGCACAGCTTGGACCCGGCTCTGGGCGATGCGCGCCTTGATCGACGAGAGGAGGGCTCCGTAGTCTGATGCCACTTTGGTTAGGACGCCCATCGCTTGGCTTCGTGTTTGAGCAAGAGCGCCTCGAGAACGTCCTTTGCAACTTTTCGCTCTTCCTGGTCTAGATTGGAAAGCGCCTCGAGATGGGGTTTGAGCTCGTCGTCGAGGCCGGCCCTTTCGGTTTCATCGAACAGGAGCACATCTGCGCTGATACGGAGAGTGGTAGCGAGTGCGCGTAACACGTCTAATGTGGGCTGAGAGGTGCCGGCTTCGTAGCGTCTGAGCTGTGTATAGTGTACGCCGATAGCTTGTGCCAGCTCTTTTTGGCTGAGGCCTCGTTCCTTTCGCAGCCTTGCGAGTCTTTGGGGAAATCCCGCCATGAGATGAATAATACACCCTGCCATAAATACTTCTTGAGACATGGAGCATATAAAGTCAATAGTAAAGCAGATAATCTACTTGACAGGTTTTTTCCAGGAGGCAAGGAAATGGCCCGAATACCCACAGAAGAGGTCGAGCGGTTGAAGTCCGAGGTATCGATTGAACGCTTGGTCCAGGCTCGGGGGGTGGTGCTTCGGAAACGGGGGGATGAGCTTTTGGGGCTTTGTCCGTTTCATGAGGACCGGTCGCCTTCGCTCGTGGTCAATCCGGCTAAAAATCTGTGGCACTGCCTGGGCGCCTGTCAGGCTGGTGGGTCTGTGGTCGATTGGGTGATGAAGGCCCAAGGGGTCTCCTTTCGCCATGCAGTAGAGCTGCTTCGGAATGATGCGGGGCTTTGTAGTGCACCGCCCCAGGGGGCTTGCACACCTCCCAAGGTGGTGAAGCGCTCTACCGTGGCCAAGCTAGATGCGGTGATTGATAAGGATGTGGATACCCAATCCCAGCTGAGACAAGTGATCGACTATTACCACGAGACGTTAAAGCAAAGCCCAGAGGCACTGGCCTACTTGGAGAAGCGGGGACTTCAGTCTGGTGAAGCAATAGATCGGTTTAAGCTGGGCTATGCCAATCGCACGCTTGGGTATCACCTGCCGCAAAAGAACCGACAGGCCGGGGCTGAGATCCGGGGCCGGCTGGAATCAATCGGCGTGTTTCGCCAGAGTGGGCACGAGCACTTTAGCGGGTCTTTGGTGATTCCCGTGGTTGATACATCAGGGTGCATAACCGAGGTGTATGGGCGCAAGATCACCCGCGGGCTGCGCAAGGGAACGCCGTTGCATCTCTACTTACCCGGGCCGCATCAGGGTGTTTGGAATATCGAAGCCTTGGAGGCAAGCACAGAGATCATCCTTTGCGAATCCTTGATAGATGCCCTGACGTTTTGGTGTGCTGGGTTTCGCAATGTCACGGCGTCTTACGGCATCGAGGGGTTTACCGAGGATCACCTCGATGCATTTCTATCCCACGGCATAGAGAGAGTCCTGATCGCCTACGACCGGGATGAAGCTGGAAACAAAGCCGCAGGTGCCCTGTCTGAGAAACTGATGGCCCAAGGCATGGCGTGTTTTCGGATTGAGTTTCCCCGTGGCATGGATGCAAACGAATACGCTGTGTTGGTAAAGCCGGCTGAGAAGAGCTTGGACCTTGTGGTCCGGAAGGCAATGTGGCTGGGCAAGGGCAGGGGTCCCAAGGACACGAAGACAGCGGATGCAACAGGCCCTGCGAAAAAAGCAACTAAAGAGGGGAAAGATATTGCTTCGGAATGTAGGGCGGCAGTTAACCTGCCGCCGATTCCCGAGAGCGCAGAGAGTCGGTCTTTGTCTGTAGGGGCGGTTCGAGAACCGCCCGGGGATGAACCGTCCGAGACAACGCGGGTCGTTTTCACGGGCGATTCGCGAATCGCCCCTACGACG
>JASJCT010000044.1 GCA_030065855.1 Myxococcota bacterium | reverse complement strand
CACGTCCAATCGAATTTTACCTTTGAAAACAATTGCTTGGACAATTGAAAATCCCCCTGCCCCCTTTTTCAAGGGGGATTCTTTTCTGGCGATCCTACGCTATAAAAACACCCAAAAATCCTTAACCGAATGCCATTGTCCCTGCGAGGGAAGGGGGAGGCAAAACAAACCTGAATCATTGGATTATTTAATTCTGGTGCCCCCTTTCCGCATCGGAGAGGGGGTTAGGGGGAGAGGTTTCAGGGGCAGGTATTTGCAGGGCGCATGCGAAATTTGTCATCTGAGGTTTGCATACATGTTTGTTGTCGGCATCGTCATGCCCGCGCAGGCGGGCATCCATCCAACATATTCGAGCTTTTCTAGATAGATGCCCGCCTACGCGGGCATGACGGGAAATCAAAGCAGGCACCTATATTATCCAACGACGCAAACCGCATGCTCCCGTATTTGCACCTAAATTTAGATGTCATATAGATAGTGACACACGTCGCATCCCTTGGGCGGTGCGTTCATCGCCTCCTGCGCCTCATCCAGCACATCCTGTACCCCTCCCATGGAAAAATCAAAGTCGGTGTTCATCAGGGCATTGCTGAAATGGCGCATACGATCATCAAAACGGGTTTGGTAAAATCGGCAGTTATCTGTGCGCCAGATATCGGATAGATCGTTTTGGGGCAACTGTCCGAACCAGACAGTTGGCATCTCGGTTGGTTCCCCCAAAAAGGTGGTCGCGCCGCCGTAGGCTTTGTTGATGCAGGGCGCAACGAGGCCGTCAGATCGAATGAACAGCGATGCGCGCGGATCCTGATCACAGACCGGCTGCTCCTCTGGCACCAACGAGAAAAAGGTCGTTTCGATTTTCTTTTTTCGTGCCAGCCGCTGGCTTTTTTTGATCTCTTTTCTGAGCTGTTTGATGGCCTGGCTCTCCTGCGGTTGAAACAGACCCAGCCCCAAGCCCTGTTTGTCCCGAATCACATCGCACTGCTTGAAACTGATGTGATCCACGCCCAGCTGTTCTGCCACTAGAACCATGTTTTGCAACTCGTGCGCGTTTTGGCGCAACATGACAAAGTTGATCAAAACCTTGGGCACGCCACCAGAACGCAGCGCAACAAGGCGTGAGATATTGTCAGTGACCCGCGCGAAGGAGGCCCCTGACCGAATGGATTCGTACGTTCGCGCCGACGCCCCATCCACGCTAACCCCGATCCAATCTACCCCTGCCTCCAGTACGGCCTGGGCTCGCACGTCGTCCAACAGGGTGCCATTGGTTAAAAAGCCGGCCTTGCATCCCACGGATTTTGCCTGGGCCATCCAATCCGGCAGGTGGGGGTTGAGCAAGGGTTCACCAGCACCGGAAAAATCCACCGAAGCTACTTCTGGCAGATGTGGCACAATGGCCTGCCAAATCTGCTCTGACATCAGCGCTGTTGCATCAGTGGACGCGCGTAACGCGGTCCACGGGCACATGATGCACTTCAGATTGCAGCTGAGTGCCGATTCCACTTGTAGCAGTTGCCACCTGCGATCCCGCGCCGGCTTAAGCGGCCTTGTGTGGACGAGCACCCGTTGGCGCAATCCGGCCAGCCGTCGGTCCACGAGCTTGGGCCAGAGCAATGCCGCCACGGACATGCCGCGCCCCTGGCGTTCCAACCACACCTCACGCCCCGTGCCCTTGGCCGCTTTAACGATGCGCCCGGCGATCTCACCTGCATCCGCGCCAAAGGAGGCTGACGGACGAATGCCGTCACGCCCCTTTTCTCTCAAGGCGTTGGCTTCGAACGCGGTATCAGTGGTGCCGGGATAGATGTTGATCACCTCGATACCCCGATCCATCACCTCGATGCGCAGGGTATTGGCCAGCATTGCCAGCGCCGATTTGCTGCTGCCGTATACACCCACTGTCGGAATCGGCACCCTGCCGGCACTGGACGCCACGTTGACGATCCGGCCGCGCCCGCGTTTGTAAAAATGGGGCAATAGCGCTTTGATCAGCATCATCGGCGCAAAGGTGTTGACCTCGAACAGCTGCCGAATGCGCTCCTCGGTGGCCTCTTCAATCAGGGCAAAATACCCCATGCCGGCATTGTTGATCAGCACATCCACCCGGTTGTGCACGGCCAGAGCGCTCTTGGCCAAGCGAGTCGCTTCACCCGGCTGGGTCAAGTCGCCGTACAGGGGCATCACACGATCCCCTTTGGCAACCGTTTCTACCAATGCATCCAGTGCTGAACGCCGCCTCCCAGTGACCACTAAAAATGCTCCCTGGTCGACCAATATCTGCGTTATCTCGCGCCCCAATCCACCCGTGGCGCCGGTGAGCAGCACCACTTGATCGGCAAAATCAAATGCCTCCATATTTACCTCTTCGCACGCGCTTGTTCTAACTCTCAATCTCACACCTGCTTGCACAGCCAGAATAATACGCCCGCAAACAACGGTGATAATAGATGCTCATTGACAGGCATCAGGAGTGAGCTTAACACCTACCTAAAAATTTATTCCAACCTTTGGTGAAAAAGCAATGAAGAGGAGGAAGTAATGCGAGAAACAAAGGGAACAGAAACAGAGAATGTTCTGTCGAGGTCCTTTGCAGGTCTACTGCGAGGGATGCTGGCAGAAAAGCCCATTGCCCTGGTCCTTGCTTGCGCAGTTGCCGTTGGAGTCGGTTGCGCCCGGCGGCCGGCAGCAAAGACCACAACTGCTGATAGTGCAAAAATGGACGGGGATCAAACCATGTCGAAGGAGACGACCCACGCAGAAACAACACAGAAAAAAAAGCAGGCCGGGCACTATTCCATTCGAGACTGGTGGCCGAACCAACTGGACCTGCGGGTGCTCCACCAGAACGCCCCGATGACCAATCCCATGGGGCAAGCGTTCGACTACGCCGAAGCGTTCTCCAAGCTCGATTTGGATGCCGTTAAGAAGGATGTCGAAACCGTGCTTAAGGACTCCCAAGACTGGTGGCCGGCGGATTGGGGGCACTATGGCGGGTTGATGATTCGGCTGGCGTGGCACAGCGCAGGCACCTACCGTGTTACCGATGGCCGCGGTGGCTCGGCCTCGGGTACGATTCGCTTCCCGCCTCTGGGCAGTTGGCCGGACAACGCGAACCTAGACAAAGCCCGCCGCTTGCTGTGGCCGGTTAAGAAAAAGTATGGCCGCAGTCTTTCCTGGGCGGACCTGATGGTTCTGGCCGGAAACGTCTCCCTGGAGTCCATGGGATTCAAAACCTTTGGCTTCGGCGGTGGTCGCGAAGACGTCTATGAGCCGGATGACGTCAACTGGGGACCGGAGACCGAGTGGTTGGCAGACGAGCGATTCACCGCGGACGGAAAAGATCTCAAGGGGCCTATGGGCGCCACCCAGATGGGGTTGATTTACGTCAATCCAGAAGGACCGGGCGGCAATCCCGACCCGGTCGCCGCAGCCCACCATATCCGAATTTCCTTTGCCCGCATGGCCATGAACGACGAGGAGACCGTCGCGCTGATCGCCGGCGGCCACACCTTGGGCAAGAGCCATGGCGCGCACAAGGCAGCCGATTGCGTCGGCCCCGAGCCCGCGGCAGGGACACTCGAAGAGCAGGGCCTCGGGTGGAAGAACAAGTGTGGCACGGGCAAAGGCGGCGACACCGTCACCAGTGGTATCGAGGGCGCGTGGACCCATACCCCGATCGAGTGGTCCCACGAATACTTCTCCAACCTGTTCAACTTTGAGTGGGAGCTGATCAAGGGTCCTGGAGGCGCCCATCAATGGGCCCCCAAGGGCCTCGATCCGGCAGTTCCGGATGCCCATGATCCATCCAAGTACCACCTGCCGATGATGCTCACGACCGACTTATCCTTGGTACAAGACCCCGAATACCGAAAGATCTCCCAGCGGTTTCACGACAATCCCAAGGCGTTCGAGGAAGCGTTTGCCAAGGCGTGGTACAAGCTGACACACCGGGATATGGGTCCCCACTCTCGCTTGCTGGGTCCGGAAGTGCCGCAGCCTCAATTGTGGCAAGATCCAGTGCCTCCGGTGGACCACAAACTGGTGGGCAAACGAGAGATCGCCGCGTTGAAGAAAAAGATTCTCGGGTCAGGGCTGACCATCGAGCAATTGGTCGCCACTGCCTGGGCCTCGGCGTCTACCTATCGAGATACTGACAAGCGCGGGGGCGCAAACGGTGCCCGAATTCGCCTTGCACCGCAAAAGGATTGGCTGGCCAACCAACCGGCCGAGCTTTCCAAGGTTCTAGCGGCGTTTTCAAACATTCAAGCTGAATTCAACGGTGCCAAAAAGAAGGGGACAAAAATTTCACTCGCCGACCTCATCGTGCTGGGTGGCTGCGCAGCTATTGAAAAAGCCGCAAAAGAAGCCGGGGTCGACGTCGAGGTGCCCTTCACGCCGGGACGGACCGACGCCACAACAGAGATGACCGACGCGGACTCCTTTGACGTCCTTGAGCCCAAAGCGGACGGTTTCCGCAACTATCTGGGTCAGGGGCATGAACAAACACCTCCGGAGTTGCTCGTGGATCGCGCCTCCCTGCTCACCTTGACCGCCCCGGAGATGACCGTACTGGTCGGCGGCCTCAGGGTTCTGAATGCAACTTTTGAAGGCTCAAAGCACGGTGTGTTCACAGATCGGCCCGGCACACTGAGCAATGACTTTTTCGTCAACCTACTCGATATGAGGGTCGAGTGGCACAAGACCGACAAGGATCACATTTACGAAGCGAAAAGCCGCAAGACAGGCGAGGTCATGTGGACGGGAACCGCCGTGGACCTGGTGTTCGGCTCCAACGAACAGCTCCGCGCCATCGCAGAGGTTTATGCCGCAGACGATGCCAAAGAGAAGTTCGCAAAGGACTTTGTCGCAGCGTGGGACAAGGTGATGAACCTCGACCGCTTCGACCTGCGCTGAGAGCACCAATAGATGCCACGACGTGAATGTTGCCGACCGACTGCCGGGAAGTCGCTCTTTAAGGTCTTCTGGCACGAGTTGGCCCGCTCTCGATGCTGCGCTGTTGGACAGTGGAAAAACCCGACGATACCGTCGCACTCAAGGTCACCAAGCCGAGGTGTCCGTCAACAGTGATCGTATCACCCGTTTGGATCCAGCTCGCTGCATCTGGAACGCCGGTTACGCAGGGTATGCCGTACTCACGCGCGATGATTGCACCATGGATGAGCATACCACCGCGCCGCTCGACCACACCGGCAGCGAGCGGGGCCACAAATGTCATATTGGGGTCGATAGCGTCGCAAACGAGAATTTCCCCCTCGTGAAACGAGAGTAACTCGCTCGGATCGACAATAACGCGAGCACGCCCTATGGCCAATCCCGGACTGGCTGGTTGACCCACGAGCTGTCGGGCACGCAACTCAAAGTTGTCGGGCTTTGAAACTCCCTCTGGCCGATCGATAGCCAACGACAGAATCGTCGGGTCTTCGAGCAACTGGATGAGATTCGCGGTGGGGGTTGGCATGCCCGTGTTTTTTGTGCTCTCCCCTACTCGCCGGGATGCTTCCCGCACAGCTGCCACCAGCTGTGCTTCGATACGACCGAGGTAGATGTTGTCGTCGTCCCTGAGGCTATAGCTATCCCTCGCGAGGTCTAGCAGCTCAGCCATCGCGTCGCGCTCTTCTGCCGAGAAGCGATCCAGAAAACGGTCGCCCAATGTCTGGTCCGCATTGAGCTTTTGGGCACCCCCTTGAAGCCGAGTGAGCAGGGCGAGCAGTCCTTCTCGATCCTGGGGGCGACCTGCCACGCCAGTAAGGCCGAATCGCACGAGGAAGGCGTCGACCCGTTCATCGAAAGCTTCCCGATCCAGCTGCCCCGCGTCGACGTTGCGCAAGGCCTGGGACAGACCGTACATCTCTGTGTTGCGCTGAGCACCGAGCAGGGCGTCATTTCTGAGCAGCTCAATGAACTCAAACGGGTCGTCGGGCTGGCATCGGTCATTGTAGATCTGGCCAAAGATCCGCATGCCGTGGGCAAAGGGGATACAATGCTCCCAGTAGGCGTCGACCCATCGATCGCGGATGGATTGGCGCCGTCTGATCTCTGAGGCCAGCGCTGCTGCATTCAAAGCGCGCAGATCTACCGCAGCAAGGTCATCGGCCTCTTGCTCCATGCCGGGCAGCACCTCCTGTTGAATCTTTTTGCGCAGCCGTTTCAGATTGTCGATACTGCGGTGCAGGGTCAGGTACCAGCGGCGCTTGTCGTCGGGTTCCTCAGATACTCCCGTGGTGATCGGTCTGGATTGGAGCAGAACAAAGCCGCTGTCGGTGAGCGTCCACTCCACGTCCTGAGGCGCCCGAAATTTCGCCTCCAATTCGGTGACGATGTCGTAGAGCCCTTTCAATTGCAGGGCCTGCAGTGGTAAAGCGCCCCTCTCCTGGGACGACAAGTCGACCAGACGCACATCTGTGGCCGTGGTGCGCAGCGCCTGGCGTTGATCCACCGGAACGATCTGCTTCACCCGGCCGCTGTGCCGGTCCAGGTGCCAGCGATGGGGCGGGACCGTTCCGTCGACCATCCCCTGGTTCAACCCCCAGACGCCTTCGATGACGAGCTCGTCCTGATTACTGGGACCCCGTGAGAACGCAACGCCCGAGGCAATCCCAAGCACGAATGTTTGAACGATGACAGCGATGCGGCTTTGACTCGGATCGAGTCCCAGTTCCTGGCGGTAGAGCAACGCGCGATCAGACCACAGGGACGCCCAGACCAAAACGATTTTCTTCAAAATCTCTTCGGTGCCGCGCACATTGATGAAAGAATCGTGAAGACCGGCGAACGAAGCCGCCTTTGAATCCTCGTGCAGCCCTGCTGACCGGACCACAACCGGGCCTGCTAAACGCGCCCTTCGCAGTGACGCTGCCAGGGTGGCCCGCAGGTCGAGGGGCAGAGCTGTGCGGGCAAAGAGATTGCGCACGCGCAATGCCAGATCCCAGAGTTCCTCCCAGCGCATGTCCTCGAACTTCTTGCGGTGCAGCATGAGCTGGATCGCCTTGAGGAGACCGGTGGATTCCACAAAGCAGCGATAGGCCTCAGCGCCAATGGCAATCCCAGCGGGCACGGTGAAGCCGGCCTGTCCGAGTTGCCCCAGACGAACTGCTTTAAAGCCAGCCCAGGTGGCGTCCTGCTCTTCCAGCTCAAGCAGGGGTTTTGTTTGAATCACAGCGTTTACCTTCCTGGATGTGAAGCTCGATGACGTTTTGAAAGCGTGTCACCAAGTAATAGGAGCGGACATCCACCTTCATCACGGCGCAGCCCGGCGACCGCACGAACTCGACCATGGCCGGATGCTTGTCCAAGAACCACTCACTCAGTGTGGTGCGCTCTTTGCCTCGCGCTTCAGTACATATGCCCAAGATCGTCACCGCTGCAGCCTTTTGCAGATCGGTCTCGTCGTTCGATCGATTATCGACCAGCAGTGCGACCCGCCCCTCTGCTGCGAGGTTCGCAAACTTCCGCGTCGACCGCAGTGTGGAAAAGACGAGCTGCTTCAAGTCAGTACTGGTGCAATAAGCCACCAGACTGGCGTAGGGATGACCGTCATCCTGGCGGGTCGAAAGCACCGCGAACCGCTGGGTCTCGACCAGGGCGCGAATCTGCTTCGGATAGTCTGTCTTGTCTGTCATTTTTTACCTCCTTTGAGGTGAGCACTGGCCACGTCGAGGTATCGCTGTCGGGCCTGCTTGTGGTCCACCATGGGCCGTGGATAGCTGTCGCCGAGGCGGACGTCGGCTTCATCGAGCACTCTGTTAGGGGTCTCCCAAGGACAGTGGATGTACTTTGCGGGCATCTTGGCCAGCTCGGGAACCCAGCGGCGTACATAGTTGCCGTGGGGGTCAAATTTTTTGCCCTGGGTGACCGGGTTGAACACCCGGAAATAGGGCTGGGCATCGCAGCCACACCCCGCGGACCATTGCCAACTCGCGTTGTTCTGGGCCCAGTCACCGTCGGTCAGGTACTTCATGTAGTTGGCCTCACCCAGGCGATAATCGATCATGAGGTGTTTCGTCAAAAAGCTCGCCGAAATCATGCGGGCCCGGTTGTGCACAAACCCCTCGCCAAGGAGTTGGCGGGCAGCAGCATCGACGACCGGGTAACCGGTCTCTCCACTGACCCAAGCGTTCCAGCCAGCATCGTCCTTGCGCCAGGGGAAGCCCTTGAATTCCGAGCGAAAGGGCTGCTGCATCAACTCGGGCCTGTCCCACAGGGTGCTGTGGGTGAACTCGCGCCAGATCAACTCGTTCTGGAAGGCGCGAGCTGATGCGGTATCACCGAGGGCCTCTCTGACCGCGACCCATACCTGACGAACCGAGAGTGTACCGAACTTGAGGTCTGCCGAAAGTCGACTCGTGCCATCCAGATCCAATCGATTGCGCTGCTCGGCATAGGCTGCAGCAGGCCCGTGCAGGAACGCGCGCAGCCGTTCACGCGCGGCACGCTCACCACCGCGCTGCAACCGTGGGTTGGGCGTGACGCCGAGGTCCTCGCAGCTCGGCAGCGGTACGGACTGGTCTGCAATTTCGCCCGCCACCGGTGGCAGCGAACGCGGCGCGGTAAGTGGCTTCTGGGAGGTGAACGCCCGCAGCCACGCTCGGGAGAAGGGTGAGAAGACCGAATAGGGCTTAGCTGATCCACTGCGGAGTGTGCCGGGCTGCAACAGTGTCTCGCCGTCGAAGAGCTCGATGCGGTCGCCAAGCACCTCGGCGATCAGTCGATCCCGCTCGCGTCCGATGGGTGCGACCCAGCTGTGCGCTACTACCCGGTCTGCCTTCCAGGATTGGACGATCCGAGGCACCACATCCACGCTCTTGCCTTTGATTACCACCAGGCGCGAACCGCGGGAACGAAGGTTGCTTTCGAGAACAACGAGGGATTCGAGCAGAAACTGTATGCGATGGGGGATTTCTTGCGCTCGGCTGGGCGCGAAGAAGTACGGGTCGAGTACGAACAGGGGCAGCACTTCACCTGCCGAGACCGCGTTGCAAAGGGGTGCGTGGTCGGAAATGCGCAAATCCTTGCCGCGAAACCAGACGATGGTCCTCATCATGTCCCTCCTGGTCGCTCCCATCTTTGTTCATGTTACTGTCAATGCTATGGTAAAAAATATAGCAAAGGTATGTGAACACTGAGCACTGTTGTCAATTGTAACAACAACGCGGCACCGCTCTATCCCCTGGGGTATCGTCTCCTGAGGCCTCTCTTGATAAGGACTGCTCGTGGGATTTTTCTGACAATACGGCATCCATTAACAAACAACTGATTGACAGGGTATCGTTTGTTCAGTAAACTGCAATCCCGTGTTTAATACGGCGCCTTCACGGGGAAAACCCTTTAATTTCAAATCATTGCGAGATGAATGGACATGGGTATCCCGCGGGTTCGATCGTTGGGAAGGGCAGGTGTATGAAGGATAAGCCAACCAAAATTATCTTTGTCACAGGGGGCGTGGTTTCCTCCATCGGCAAGGGGCTCGCATGCGCGTCCATCGGGGCGCTGATGGAAAACCGCGGACTAAAGATAACAATAATGAAATTAGACCCTTACATCAATGTTGACCCAGGGACAATGAGCCCGTTTCAACACGGAGAGGTGTTTGTCACCGACGACGGGGCCGAGACTGACTTGGATCTGGGGCATTACGAGCGGTTCACCAACGCCCAGATGTCCCAGGGCAACAACCTGACCACCGGCAGGGTCTATCATAACGTGATCACCAAGGAGCGGCGCGGCGAGTACCTGGGCAGCACGGTCCAGGTGATTCCCCACATTACCGACGAGATCAAAGACTTTATTCTCGCCAACACAAAGCGCGTGGATCTGGCCATCATCGAGATCGGCGGCACGGTGGGCGATATCGAATCCCTGCCGTTTATGGAGGCGATTCGCCAACTAAAGATCGAACTCGGACCGACCAACGCGGTCTGCGCCCACGTCACGTTGGTGCCGTTCATTGCCGCGGCCTGCGAGCTCAAGACAAAGCCGACCCAGCATTCGGTCAAGGCGCTGCGGGAGATCGGCATCCAACCCGATATTCTACTCTGCCGCACAGAGCATCCCATGGACGATGACCAGCGGCGAAAAATCGCCCTGTTTTGCAATGTCCAAACCGAGGCCGTGGTCCAGGCCCAAGACGTTTCCTGTATTTACGAGTTGCCAGTCGCGCTAAAGCGCCAGGGGCTCGACGAACTGCTGGCGAGGATGCTCAACATTTGGTCCAGGGCTTCTGAGCTCAGTCGATGGGAGCGGGTGGTACACCTCGTAACCAATCCCAAGGACTCGGTCCGGATCGGCGTGGTGGGCAAGTACGTCCATTTAAGAGACGCGTACAAGAGCCTCAACGAAGCACTGACCCACGGCGGTATTGCGAACAATTGTCGCGTCGCGCTCAAGCATGTGAGCGCCGAGGATGTGGAACAGGCCGGCCCTGAGAAAATTTTTGAAGAAATTGACGGGTTACTCGTTCCCGGGGGATTTGGCGAACGGGGCACGGAAGGAAAGATCACGGCCATTCGGTATGCCCGGGAAAAGGGGATACCGTTCTTTGGTATTTGCCTGGGCATGCAACTCGCGGTGGTGGATTTTGCGCGGCACGTGTGCCATCTCGAAGGCGCGGGCTCTGAGGAATTTGACCCGGAGGCCCCCCACCCGGTGATCCACCTGATGCCTGACCAGGTGGGGGTCACCGACAAGGGCGCCACCATGCGACTCGGCGCATATCCCTGCGTCTTGGCCGCAGGGTCGCGCGCAGCAGAGATATACGGTCAGACCGAGATTTCAGAGCGCCACCGCCACCGCTTTGAGGTGAACAACGACTATCGGGACCCCCTGACAAAAAACGGCATGATCCTCTCGGGCATGAGTCCGGACGATCGGCTGGTAGAGATGGTGGAACTACCGGATCATCCCCACTTTGTCGGCTGCCAGTTCCACCCGGAATTCAAATCCAAACCAATGGATCCCCACCCGCTTTTCTCCGCGTTCATCGCCGCATCCTTAAAGGCGCGAAAGGGAACGAGCTAGTGCTCATTCAAGCCTACTCTGACGGGTGGAGATTCCGATTTCCCCCTTTGAAAAAGGGGGGGAGTTTATGACCCATCACTCATCACTTGACGAGGTACTAAGACATTATGAATCACCTCATCTCGATTTTTGCCGTGGGAATCCTCATTGCCCTACACGAGCTCGGCCATTTTACAGCTGCCAGAAGGGTGGGGATGACCGTGATCCGGTATTCCATCGGCCTGCTCCATTCGGTGGTCTCATGGACATCTAAGAAGTCCGGCGTGGTCTATCAGATCGGCATCCTACCATTGGGTGGATTCGTTCAAATCAAGGGCATGAACCCGTTTGAAAAAGACGCGTTCGAGGCCCCGGACTCCTATCAAAACAAATCCCCTTGGCGCAGATTTATCGTCCTGTTTGCCGGACCGTTTGCCAATCTTCTCGTTGGATGGCTGTTGTACTTTAGCCTGGCCATGTCTGGCATTCCAGACCGGGCTGACGAGGCGCGGGTGGGAATGGTGGTTGCCGGCGGACCAGCCGAAGCAGCTGGTCTCCAAACAGATGACCGGGTGATGCGCTTTAACGGCGAGTCCCTCTCTACTTGGTCTGAGCTGGCCGACCGACTGCACAAGCATCCCGGCCAGGAAGTGGTTCTGGAAATCGAGAGAGAGGGCCAGCAGATGACCGTTCGTGTGACCCCCGAAGACAAGAACGGGGTCGGCCTTATCGGCATTGGGCAGCCCACCCGCCTGGTGCGCGTGCCCCCACATCAGGCAGCGGTCGTGGCAACAGCAAAATGCGTCCAAATCGTCACGGATATGTTCGGTGCGATTGGGGCAAAGCTGTCCGGCACCGGTGCTTCAGTGCAAGCTGTGGGCCCAGTGGGCATTATTCGGATGGCAGCATCTGCCTTTGATTCAGGCCTCAGGTATTTTTTGAACCTGGTGGCCTACTTGAGCATCATGTTGTTCCTGTTCAACCTGCTGCCTTTTCCGGCCCTTGACGGCGGGCGCGGCATGTTCCTTTTGTTCGAGGTCATCACGAGGCGGCGCCCGAGCCCGCGGGTGGATGCCATTGCCAACATGGTCGGATTTTTCATCCTCATAGGTCTGTTGCTCATCATTACGGCCGGCGAACTGTTTGGCGGATAGGCGCATGGTGATGCGGTCGAAACCAGGCGCTCGGCCAGGGCTGGGACTCAAAGAGCCGATTGCGGTGTTGGGCGTGGGCGTGGAGGGCGTGGCCACCATTGATTTTCTCCTCCGTCAGGGAGCCCAATCCATCACTGCATTGGATCGCAGAGACATCTCTGACTTGCCGCCAGGTGTCCGCGGGGTTTTCGGAGAGGGATACGATCGGGATCTCCAACGCTTTGCCACTGTCTTTCGGTCACCCGGCATCCGCCCGGATCACCCGGCCCTTGAGGCAGCCCGGTCAGCCGGCACCTGGGTGACATCTGCAGTTGCCTATTTTTTGGCGACCTGCCCAGCACCGGTCGTGGGTGTGACTGGCACCGTGGGCAAGGGAACCACTGCGAGCCTGATTGCGCGTATGCTAAAAGAGAGTGGATTTACCGTTCACCTGGGTGGCAACATTGGATTGAGCCCGCTCGCGTTTCTCGACACCACTGTGTCTGACCACCGGGTCGTGTTGGAAATATCCAGCTTCCAGGCCATGGATTTGACGGTATCGCCTCATGTAGGTGTGATCCTAAAAACCACATCTGAGCATTTGGATTGGCACTCCGACCTGGATGAATACCTAAACGCAAAGGCGCGCCTCATTGCTAACCAGTCTGCTTCAGATATTGTGATCTACAACAAGGACGCGCCTCATGCCGAGCGCGTCGCATCCGCGTCTCCGTCACTGTATCGACGCGCGTATTCAACCGAGACAACTGTCGAAGAGGGACTTTATTACCAGGATGGGGACGGGTTTATTTTTGAGCAGGAAGGGCAAGCAAAGGTGCTACCGGTAGACATGGAACAGATTCGCCTGCCCGGTCGCTTTAACCTGGAAAACATCGCAGCGGCCATTCTCGCAGCCCATGCGATGGGCGGGTCCCTCTCTGCTGCGTGTCGCGTGGCCATGACGTTCGAGGGGCTGCCCCACCGCCTTGAATTTGTAGCGAGCAAGGGGGATATTCACTTTTACAATGATTCTTATGCAACCAGGCCCGAGGCGACCTTAGCCGCGCTTTCCCATTTCGAGGATTCGCCCTTGGCGATCATTTTAGGTGGTTCTGAAAAGCACGCGGATTTCAGCGCTCTCGTAAATGCGCTCCTTGCCCACCCATCCCTGAAACAAGTGTGCCTTATCGGCGACACTGCAGGGCGCATTGCACAGGGGGTCGAAACAGCCGGCAGACCGGAATTTTGTGTGCGTACCTATCCAGATCTAGAGCCGGCCATGGAAGGCGCGGTCGAGGCGTTGGACACTGGCGGCGTTGTTTTGCTCGCGCCGGCGTGCGCATCATTCGGGCTCTTTCCCAACTACAAGGTCAGGGGAGAGCGGTTTCGCGCCAAAGCCCGTGCACTGGCCGACATACCGCCAGAGGGTGGCCCCTAGGTGGTGTTTTCAGAGCTATATTTCAATCCCGCCGGAAAGCTCGGTCTATCAACAGTTGCTCCAAATCGCGACGACCGTCCAGTACGGCCACAATGGCGACTTCCTGCTTGTGGATGGAAAAACAGACCCGATAGGGCTTCCATATAAGTTCTCGAAATTGGCTGAGTCCCATTTCCTTAAGCTCGGGGACAAGTCGACAGCGCTCGGGATGGTCCGTTAGCGTATCGATTCTTGCCATGAGCGCATCGTGAACATACGTGGCTGAGGCAACACTATCATTTAATGCAATGTACTCCAAAATCGATTCAAAATCAGAGAGCGCGACTTCGGCAAAGCAGATGCGAAACTTACTCGCCACTTTTACCAATTTCCTCGAGTTTGTGTTTTAAGCGCGACGTTGCCTTGGCATGACTGAGTGAACGCCCCGAACGGTAATCCTCTTCGCCTTGAACGATCATTTTCAGCAAGATCAGTGCATTTCTTTGTCTCTCATAAGATACGGCGTCGACAAGCACTGCAGCGGCCTTGCCGTTCTGAGTAATGATGATGGGCCGTCCGCTTTCTTTTGCGCGCCGGATAAGGTCTGCTGATCTAGACTTGAGCACCGTGACTGGCTCGATAAGGTCGCATTTATCCATAGGAATACCTCCAAGATCCGAATTTAGATCCGAATTCGCATCCAATCAAGATATCATCTGAAAGAAATCGCAATCGCCGCCCGTATGAAATGTTTGCGGGAGTCATAAGATTGGTCCCAAAATTTGCCGAAGGCGACAAAGTTCATGTAAATTGTGGATGACGGGTATTTTATGCTGTAAGAGGGGCTCTGTCGCGGTTTTATCTAAAGGAGAAACATATGGATTTGCAAGAACTCACAGAGAGAATACAGCGCTGGAAACAGCGCATCGAAGTGGAAAAAAACCCGCCTGCTGAATCTCAAGAGGCGGCCCAGCCCATTGATATGGACGAAGCAGCTGAAGCAGCTGCTGAAATCGAGGAGATCGACGCGGATAGCCTCATCCAAGGCTCTGAATCAGAGATGCCACCTTTCGATCTTTCGTCTGAAGCACCCGATGACCCTGTGTCGGCGTCAGACGAAGATCTGTCAGATGCCGTTTCAGTGGACACCGAAGAGGATCTCGCGTCTGTATCCATCGAAGACGATGAATTGGTCGAGGCATCGCAGACCGAGGCAGCGGAGCCTGATGACGAGATTGAAGTTGATGCTGAGGAATCCCCTACTGATAAATAAATAACTCCAAAACATTTTTTTTAAGCCGTTCGGAACAGAATACCGCCGCCCAGTGTTGATAATGAGAGCCTCGGGTCATATAGTCAATGGGATGGTAAGACCATCGCCGTTTGTGATACGAGATGTGACGAGGGACGCGGGAAAGCAATGACCAAAACTGGGAAAGGATGGCTTGCAAGCGCAATATGCGCGGGGATGATGTCGCTCCTTGCGACGGGTTGCCCCAATGCGCCTGAGCAGTCCAGCCCACCTCACTCTCCGACGATGGTGTCCCGAGGTATGATTGCCGCGTCGTTCACACGGTATGTCGATATTGAATTAATTGCCCCGTTTGAACAATTCGACCTGACCGGCACATTTGTAAGGTATGATGCAGATAAAACACTGACCGTTGACAGCCTATTTGATAATCGGAGCGCAGACGTTGAGTTGTCCCTCGATTCATGCGCAATGCCGGCCAGGGTTCTGGAGACGACGCCTCACCACAATGTCGCTGGCGACACACCCATTGAGTTGCTCGACGTGGGTAACCTCTCGGTTGCCTTTTCTCGGATTATCAAACCCATTCCCACTAGAACATTTCCAGATTTATTGCGAATGATCGTGGGGGTAATGTACACGAGCGATGAGGTGCAAGGCGTCCATTTTCGGCCTGGGGAAACCTATACCCTGAGTGCGAGTGGCACTGTTCAGGTCTCACCGTTCAGAGTCTCTTTGGATGCCCCCGGGGATCTGGGAGATGTCACGGTTGATGGTATCATGCCTGGCGACCAGCTGCCGTTTATCCGCAGGGGCGAAGATGTCGAATTGACGTGGGAAGGAGAAGGGAATGGGGATGAGCTCATCGCCACCCTGACCTGGATGAGCATGGACACACCCTGGTCGCTGACGTGCAAGATGAGGGACGACGGGGTTTTTGTCATTCCGGCAGCGGTTACCGCCGGCATACCAGATCCCCTTACTTGCTCGGACGAGGAATTCACAGTCTCGCGGGTGCGCCAAATGGCGTTTCGATCTGCGGGTTTGTCGAGCGGGTCTTTTCGATTTGTGGTAACGACGGTCTTCCCAGTTACGTTCTAACATGCCAAATGGCATTGGGGGTTGGGCTAGCCGCGTATCCATTCCCGGACAGCAGATTGGAACCAGTCCATCCATGGCTTTAGGCCGTCACCAGTGCGGCAGGATACTTCAAAGATAGGCACCATGGGATTCAAGCGCCGTACCCGATCGCCAAATGCGATCAGGTCGAATGCTGCCAACGACAGATAGTCTGTTTTATTGACGACAACAGCGTCTACGGTCTGGAACATCAAGGGGTATTTCAATGGTTTGTCGTCCCCCTCTGGCACGCTCAAGATAGCCACACTTTTCACCGCGCCAGTGTCGAATTCTGCTGGGCACACCAGGTTGCCGACGTTTTCCAAAATCACCGCATCCCAGGCAGACAGGTCGAGCTCGGCCAATCCCTGGCGCACCATGGCTGCGTCCAGGTGGCACAGGCCCCCTGTGTGGAGTTGGATGGCGTGCACACCGCTTTGTATTAAGGCCTCTGCATCGACCGTAGAGTCGATATCGGCCTCCATCACAGCCAGGCGCAAGTCTTTGGAAAGCTGCGCAGCTGTCTCACGTATCAGGCTGGTTTTACCTGCACCTGGCGCGGCCATCAGGTTGAGCAAAAAGACCCCCTTACGGCGCAGGTCTCCGCGCAGCGAGGTTGCGGCCTGGCTGTTGTCGGCCAGGATATCTTCCTTGACTTGAATGAGCTTTACAGTGGCCATCTATATTACCCTTATGTCCTCTATCCTGTATTCCCTGCCCGAAACCAAGGAGAACCTTTCACAGGCACAATTCGGGCAGGTGGCGTCAGGAATCGCATTTTTGTCCACGCGAAGTGTGCACCTACAAGCGTCGCACTGCAATGCTATGGGCGTTCTGTCGATTTGCAGCAGGGCCTTTTCTGCAATGGTGCCCTTGCTCAGGTGGGCAAAGTATTTTTCTACCCATTCGTTTTCGAGGTCGCTCAGTTCGCCGATGGTTAAACGAATGGAAATGACGTTCTTTGCATGGGCCGCCTGGGCGTGCTTGAGCACAATCTCTAAAATTCGCTCAGTAATCTGAAGCTCGTGCATAGCTGTCCTAAGGGGATCAGAGCACGCCGCGCTTTATCGCCATAGCAATCATCTGGGCCCTGCCGTTTTCAGGTGGCACCCGTTGCAGGTCCTTGGGTTTGGGCACCAGGGACAGGGCTTCAGACGAGCAGGTGGTTACACACAGGCCGCAGCCGATACAGCGATCCACATTGAGGGCGGCGGTCTCATTATCCGTCATGGTGAGCGCGTTCATCTGGCAGCGGTCCAGACAGGTTTCACAGCCCGTGCATTCCTCTGGTTCAAAGGCCGCGATATAATTCGAGAACACGAGGGACGCCGGCTTTGGATGCTTGTTAAGCGCTGCGAGCGGTCCACAGCAATCACCGCAACAGTTGCACATGCCAGTTGGGTTTTGTGCACTCGCAGGCTGGGTGACAAGCCCGGCATCGTGGCTTTTTTTCATGATATCCCTTGCCTCATCCAGGGAAATCACTCGGCCCATGCCCCGATCCAGGTAATACTGTCCCATGGATCCAAACATGAAGCAGACCTCCTGGGGCTTGTCGCAGCTCTTGTGGACCATGTCGGCTTTTACTCGGCAGATACAGTCGGTAATGACGATCTTTTTTTGGCTCTTTAATATGGCGATGGCATCGTCGTAGCTGGCCACGCGTTGGGTCGGTTCGATGGACTCCTGGACTGGGATCGTTCTCAAGAACAAATCGCCATTTACCCGCAGTGCCTCTCCAAAGGTATCGTCAAAATACTGCACGACCTTTTTGGCCAACCCCTTGTCCAGCGAACTGATCTGAAACTCGAAAATCCCATGCACAAACGCGATGGCCCCGTATTTTACGGCGTCAGCTTTCCTGAGTCTGAACAGCAGACCTCGATTTGCCATGTCATCGAGCTGCTGGGCCACTTCGTCTTCTGGCCGGTCCAACCGGGCAGCAACCGCCTCTGGGGTCTCCAGAAGCGGGGTCATCTGGGTGAACATGGCTGCGTCAACTTCGGAAAACAGACTGCGCAGAATCTCGATTTCAATGCCGGACTCGGTACGCGGAAAGCCCATGGAGTACTGATCCAGTTGCTCCTGTAGGCAGCGATAAATATCTTCGACCATATCACTCTCCCTTATCTCGGCAGATCAACTGCCGAGGCAATGATACCCCATCCTACAATTGTTTCAAAACGCCGGGCTGTTGACAGGTAGCTCTCGGGCGCAGGATCTAATTTGTTGCGGGAATGACGAGGAGGACCTTGACCACGCCCTCTTTGTATTGGGACCGAAATACGTAGCTGACGCTGCCCTTTAAGTGGAACACCGCCCTCAGGGGTTGGCTGAACACCGGTGGCTCGGCCGCGCCTTTGCGAATCTTGAGATCTTGCCAATACTGCCGTTCCTCGTCTGCTGTCATCTTTAAGATGTGCTCTCTAAACGCTTTTCTCAGGTCTGATCCAGGGGATGCGTTGACCGGCGTGACCTTGCCGCCGCTCGGCCAGGCCGTTCTCTTTTTGAGAAAAATATCCCGCAACACGTCAGGAGAAACCTGACTGGCGGAGGCTGACTGGTTGGCGATGATGAGGATGTCGTTGGGGTCTTCGGCCCAGGCCTTTGGCGCATGCAAGAGCAGCACTGCTGCAAGCCCAGCCAGAAGCAAAGTGCGACTGCTTTCAGCCCAACGCATCTGGTTTGTTTTAGCCACATCCTTTAAGTTCATACAAAACACGTTATGCCACCTATCTAAAAAGAGACCGCCAACTGGCCCGAGTGAATCCAAAATGGGTTCATGATGTCAGACTCTGCAAAATCCCCACGCACTAGTTCGTACTTTAAAGTGATAAACGAGGAGGGTTTGAAGTTGAATCCACCCCGGTATATCAGCAGTGTGGCCTCAGGAACCGTATCGTCGTGTTCGGTGAATTCAATCATGAAAAACGGAATGAATCTCATCTTGCTGTCTTGTCTATCGATTACAAATTCATACGCGACGAGCCCATAAAGCCCTGTTTTCAGGTAATTGGGTTGTATGGCGCCCTGGACATCTTGGAAGTAGAAGATGGGGTAGATGACCGGTGGATGGGTATCGTATTTCACGATACCCCCGGTATATTCGAACTGCAATTTGATGCCGAACAGGGTGAGCACAAAATCAAATGCGCCTGATATCTCGGTGTAGTGTTCAAATTTTTCTACATCAATTTCCAGGTTATAGCTGTTGTCCAGGGTGATTGATTTGGTCACATCTGTTGATTCACCGTAATAGAAATAGCCACCCATAGAAAGGCTGTTTTCCTTTTTTTCGTATGTGGCTTTTAACCTGAGGCCCACTGCCTTGTTATTGTCGAGGTCGTATATTGCCTCGGTCGGACCCCTACCATTGGATAAAGTGACGGCATAATCCAAGTATAGATGGGATGTGGGAAAGAACCGACCAAAAACCTGGATGCCGGTCTGGTGTAGGGGAATGATTTCCCGACTCATGAAATAGGGATGCCGCACCAGAAGTCGAACCGGCGATCCATGGTCCACATTCCAAATGCCAAACGGCGTGAGGTAATGACCCACCAACACGTTAAACCAGTCCCGCGGCGCATAGGTGAGATGCACCCGCTCGATGGCAACGCCTCCTAGCTGAAACTCATCATTGGTGAAAGGATCGAATACAGTTGTATCAATGCGATTGTATTCCGCGCCTATAATTGGCATTTGAAAAGATTTTTCGTGCCCCTGGGGTAGGAAGGTAAATCGAAGCTCAATAAGCGCGCTCAAGGTCTCGGTCATTTGAGAGAGGAAGTAGAGGTTGAGCTGACTCACTGAAAAGGATACCGAATCGGTAAAGATGCCATATGGCATCTTGCCTTTCTCGATTTGGTAGTAAAAGAAATTCACATCGAAAAAGCCGTACATATCGAAGAACCGGGTGGCTGACTCGGTCTCTGAGAGCTCTGCCTGCATGGCGTCCAATTCCGATTGATCGAGCCGATCGGTCAGGGCATCGACCTGTTCTTGCAGGGCCTCGTTGCGCTTTTGTTGGCGTTCGGTTTCAGCCTTAAACTCTGCCCTGAGCTGATCGATCTCACTGTCTTGTTCTTGTGCCCCATCCCCCACATCCTGCGCTGCTGCTTCTTCATCAGATGGCAACGCGGCGCCTGTGTCATTAGTGGTAATAGTTGGATCCTCTAAAGATACCTTAGAGGTTGCTTCGGGTTCTTGAGCGTTTACCGAGGTAGCCTGGGCCAACAGGGCCATACCCGATGAGACGGCCCCGACAATAATCCAATGGTTGCCTATTCGATACATATGCCGGCCTCGGTCTGAGTTTCGTATTGGTCATTTGAAAGGCAGACATTGGGCATATTTGCCATCTCGATAAAGTGGCAGCATTGCCAGCCATTTGGACAATTGTCCGGGCCAGTGGTGCAGTCTTTGATGGAGCAGATCCCCGCGTAGTTGTTGAATGGATCTGATAGGCAAAAATCTGCATCGTATGCTGCGCAGTCACCGTGTTCCGGCCCAGTGCACGTTTCACCTAAGCCAGTGGGCTGGGTATTGCTGTCAGTGTCGGGCACACTGCCGTCAGATCCCCCATCTAAATCCGTAGAGTCGCTATCTATTGGATTGGACGTATCAATTTCTGGCCAGCAGGCATTATTTGCAAAATAAAGCCCTGACCCACACCGATCTTTGTCGCTGATAGAGCACCCGCTGGCAACAAAAGCCACAATGCCTATTGCCACAAATGAAAGTAGAACGCGCATGCTTAAAGCCGCCTCCTTAAAGTAGTTTAACGTTTTGGGTCTGTAAAAATTCAACAAAACTATAATAAATGTATCACCCATCTCACGCTTGTCCAAAGCATCCCAATGTGATTACCGACCACGAAGATGTGGCGAAAGTCCTGTCAAAATCCCCCCAGCCCCCTTTTTCAAGGGGGAGATCCTTTACCCGGCATAAAAATAGCAAAAATCGCGACATTTGCCCTTAACCGAATGCCATTGCCCTTTTTCAAAGGGGGAGCATTTGAAAGTCCCCTTTACAAAGGGGATTTCATCCTAGCGGGTTATGCATCAGATATTCCCTTTCGCAACACCTTCCCACCGCAGTATGGCCGGAATACCGTCTATTTTACTGCAGGAATGACGAGAAGAACCTTGACGACGCCCTCTTTGTATTGGGACCTGAATACATAGCTCACGCTGCCCTTTAAGTGGAACACTGCCCTGAGGGGTTGGCTGAACACCGGTGGTTCGGCCGCGCCTTTTCGGATCTTGAGATCCTGCCAATATTGCTGCTCCTCGTTTGTGGTCATCTTTAAGATGTGATCTCTAAACGCTTTTCTCAGGTCTGATCCAGGGGATGCATTGACCGGTGTGACCTTACCGCCGCTCGGCCAAGCCGTCCTCTTTTTGAGAAAGATATCCCTCAACACATCTGGGGAGATCTGGCTGGCCGAGGCTGACTGGTTCGCGATGATGAGGATGTCACTGGGGTCTTCTGCGCGGATCTTGGGTGCTTGCAGAAGAAGCGCTGTTGCAAGCCCGGCCAGGAGCAAGGTACGACCCGGGATTCTCTTGCAGATCCGGTTCGATTCAGCGACATCTCTTGATTTCAACCTAAACACGTCACGCTACCCATTTAAAAAGAGACCGCCAACTGGCCCGAATGAATCCAAAGCGGATTCATAAACTTTGATTCTGGGAAAGAAATCCGCAAGAGCTCGTACTTCAATGTGACAAATGCAGATGGCTTAAAGTTAAACCCGCCGCGGTATATCATTGGTGCGGATTCGCTCAATGTGTCGGCAAACTTGCAGTACTCGACCATAAAAAAGGGAATCAATCTCATCTTGCTGTTCTGTCCACCAAATACAAACTCGTAAGCAATAAGCCCGTAGACCCCCCATTTTACGTGATCCGCTTGTAGCGCGCCTTGAACGTTTTCAATATTGAGGACCGGGACGACAACCGGCGGTCGCACATCATACCGGACAATGCTGCCGGTGTATTCGAACTGCAGTTTAAAACCGAACAGCTTGAGCACCAAGTCAAATGCGCTGGCTAGCTCGGTGTGTTTGTCTGTCTTTTCCACGTCGATATGCAGGTGCTCGACGCCGTTTTCCTGTTTATAGAATAGGGATTTGGTTACGTCTGTTACTTTGCCGTAATAGGCATATCCGCCAATGGCCAAGCTGGTTTCCTTGTGTTCGTATGTGCCTTTTAGCCTGAGCCCCACTGCTTTGTTGTTATCGAGGTCGTATACTGCCTCTGCCGGGCCTCTGCCGTTGGATAGGGTGACGGCGTAATCCAAGTACAGGTGGGACATGGGAATAAATCGCCCAAAGACCTGGATACCGGTCTGGTGAAGGGGAATGATTTCACGGCTCATGAAATAGGGATGCCGCACCAAGAGCCGAACCGGCGACCCGTGGTCCACGTTCCAGATACCAAACGGCGTGAGGTAATGACCTACCATTACGCTAAACCAGTCTCGCGGTGCATACGTCAGATGAACCCGCTCGATGGCCACCCCCCCGAGCTGAAACTCGTCGGTCGTAAAAGGATCGAACACGGTGGTGTCGATGCGGTCGTATTCTGTTCCCAGCAGGTCCATTTCAAGGGATTTTTCGTGGCCCTGGGGCAAAAAACTGAACCTCAGCTCGATGAGAGCGCTCAAGGTCTCGGTCATTTGAGAGAGGAAGTAGAGGTTGAGCTGGCTTATTGAAAAAGATACCGAATCAGTAAAGATGCCGCCTGGCATCTTGTTCTTTTCGATTTGATAGTAGAATAGATTTATATCAAAAAAGCCGTACATATCGATGAATCGGGTGGCTGACTCGGTCTCTGAGAGTTGTGCCTCCATGGCCTCCAATTCCGATTGATCGAGCCGTTCGGTCAGGGCGTCTATCTTTTCTTGGAACTCCGCCTTGAGCTGCTCGATTAACGCATCATTGGCCGGATCCTCTGCCGGTTCTGCGGCTTGAACATCTGCTTCCCCTTCTTGGTCGTGGGGTTGTTTAACAGTCTCCTTCTCACTGTCCTGTTCTTGAGCCCCGTCCTGTTCCGCTGCTTCACCAGGGGTCGACGTGGCGCCTATTTCATCAGTGGTAAGAGTTGAGTCCTCAGGAGATGCTTGAGCGGTTGCTATGGTTACATGGGCCAACAGGGCCGTACCCACGGCAATGGCCAAGAAAATAATCAAATGACTATCTATTCGATACATATACCGGCCTCGACCTGTTCTTGGTAAACATCACTCATAAGGCACAAATTTGGTCTGTTCGCCATCTCGATAAAGTAGCAGCATCGCCAGCCATTCGGGCAATTGTCAGGGTCAGTGGTGCAATCTTTGATGGTGCAGATCCCCACGTAATTGTTGAAGGGATCCGATGCGCAGTAGTCTGCATCGTACCCAGCACAGTCACCGTGTTCCGGCCCGGTGCAGGGCTCGCCCAAGCCAGTGGGCTGGGTATCACCGGTATCGCTATCCGTATCTGATGAACCGCTATCAGTATCTGGCACGCCGCTGTCAGATGCGCCGGCATCTATGTCAGAGGTGTCGCCCTCTGGCACACATACCTCAGAGGTATCTGGCCAGCAGGCGTTGTCCTTGAAGCAAAGGCCTGGGCCGCACCGATCCGCATCGCTATCGCTGATGATGCACCCACTGGCGAGGAGCGCCACAATGCCCATCGTACTAAGTGAAAGTAGACCGCGCATGCTTAAAGACGCCCTTCTTAATTAGGTTAGCGACCCGGCATTGTAAAAATTAAACATAGTCGTAAAATTATGCCACATATCTTACGCTTGTCCAAAAAGACGAAATCCCCTAAATCCTCTTTTTCAAAGGGACTCTCCAATGCTCCCCCTTGAAAAAGGGGGCTGGGGGGATTTTGAAAGGGCTTCTGCAACGCCCTCCTCTGCAGGAGTGACATGCATAGCACCCTCCCACTGGGGTATGACAGAGGAAAACATATCGTCTACTTTACTGCGGGAATGACGAGAAGGACCTTTACGACGCCCTCTTTGTATTGAGACCGAAATACATAACTGACGCTGCCCTTCAAGTGGAACACCGCCCTCAAGGGCTGGCTGAACACCGGTGGTTCGGCCGCGCCTTTACGGATCTTGAGATCCTGCCAATATTGCCGTTCCTCGTCTGCGGTCATCTTTAAGATTTGCTTTCTAAACCCGTTTCTCAGCTCTGATCCAGGCGACGCATTGACCGGCGTGACCTTACCGCCGCTCGGCCAGGCAGTCCTCTTTTTGAGAAAAATATCCCTCAACACATCTGGGGAGACCTGGCTGGCCGATGCTGACTGGTTGGCGATGATGAGGATGTCATTGGGATCTTCGGCCCTTGCCTTTGGAGCGTGTAAAAAGATGAGCGCCGCAATCCCTGCTAGTAACAGCGTGTGCCCCTTGCCTCTTTGGCGTTTTCGTTCCGTCTCAGCGATATCTCGTAAGTTCAAAAAAAACAACTTATTACACCTGGTTAAAAAGAGATCGCCAGCTGCCCTGAATGAATCCAAAAATCATTCAACAACTTCGTTTCTGGGAAACCCACGTGTACGAGCTCGTACTTCAATGTGATAAACGAAGATGGTTTTAAATTAAGCCCGCCCCTGTATACCAGTATCGGGGAACCGAGCGCTGTGTCGTCGTGCTCGCAGTACTCAGTCATGAAAAACGGAATGAGGCGCACGCTGCTTTCTTTTACATTAAAAACAAATTCATACGAAACGAGCCCGTAAATGCCCCATTTTATGAAATCTGGTCGCAGTTTGCCCAGCGGGTCTTGAGCATTGATCAGAAAGTAGACGAGCGGTGGACGCTCATCATACCGCACGATGCCGCCAGCATATTCGACCTGTAACTTAAAACCAGACAGCTCTAGCACTAAGTCGAACGAACTTAGGATCTCGGTGTAATTTTCGGTCGTTTCCACGGAGAATTCCAGGTCATTATGTGAGTTCAGCTCGAGGGATTTGGCCACATCAGTGGTTTCTCCGTAATAGAAATAGCCGCCCAGAGATAGGCTGTTTTCTTTGCCCTCGTAAGTGCCTTTCAGCCTGAGGCCTATCGCCTTGTTATTATTGAGGTCGTATACTGTTTCGGTTGAACCTCGGCCGTTGGATAAAGTAACAGCGTAATCCAAGTATAGATGGGACATGGGAAAAAACCGACCGAACACCTGGAGACCGGTCTGGTTGATAGGGATGTGTTGGAAGCTCATAAAATAGGGATCCCGCACCAGGAGCCGGACCGGGGATCCGTGGTCTACATTCCATATGCCAAAAGGCGTTAGGAAATGGCCAGCTATGACGTTAAACCAGTCCCGCGGTGCATAGGTGAGATGAACCCGCTCGATGGCCACGCCCCCGAGTTGAAATTCCCTACCCGTGAACATGTCGAGTACGGTCATATCGATGCGCTCGTATTCCGTTCCCAACATTTCCATTTCATAGGACTTTTCGTGGCCCTGGGGTAAGAAACTGAATCGAAGTTCGATGAGTGCGCTCAATGTCTCGGTCATTTGAGAGAGAAAGTAGAGGTTGAGCTGACTCACTGAAAAAGAAAACGATTCGGGAAATATACCGTGGGGCATCTCGCCCTTCTCAATTTGATAGTAGTAAAGATTCACATCAAAAAAGCCATAAATATCGAGGAATCGGTTGGCTGATTCAGTTTCTGAGAGCTCTGCCTGTAAGGCGTCCAATTCCGATTGATCCAGCCGCTCGGTCAGGTCATTTACCTTTTCTTGAAGGGCCTCGTTGCGCTGTTGCTGTTGCTCGGTTTTGGCCTCCAATGCCTGTAGCCGCTCGTTTAAGGCAGCTGCCTCGCTGTCTTGTGCCTTGGTATCCTGCTCATTATCCTGTTCTTGCGCCGCATCTTTTTTTGTTTCTTCCCCAAGGGGTAACGCAGCGTCTGCGTCAGCAGTGGCAGGGCTCGGGGTCGGGTCCTGAGGTGCAGCTTGAGCGGTTATCATTGGTGTCCAGGACAACAGGGCCATACAAGTGGTAAGAGACCCGAAAAAAATCCAATTTATACCTATTCGATACATATGCCGGCCTCGAATTGAGCTTGGTAATCCTCTGCCAGAAGGCAAATATTGGGGCTGTTCGCCATCTCGATGAGGTGGCAGCACCGCCAGCCATCAGGACAATTATCAGGGTCAGTGGTGCAGTCTTTGATGGTGCAGATGCCCACGTAATTATCGAATGGATCCGATGCACAGTGGTCTGCATCGTATCCTGCGCAGTCTTCGTGACCCGGTCCAGTGCACGGCTCGCCCAGGCCTGTGGGCTGGGTATCGCCGGTATCGCTATCCGTATCTGGAGCGGTATCTGGCACGCCGCTGTCAGGTTCGCCAGCATCGATGTCTGAGGTATCGCTGTCTGTCACACATACCGGAGACGTATCAACCCAGCAACCATGGTCCTTAAAGCAGAAGCCTGGACCGCAACGATCCGCATCACTATTGCTGATGCTGCACCCAATGGCAAGGAGCGCCACACCGATCAGCATCCTGAGTGAGAATCCCCCCACACACATCTCAAAACGCCTCCTAAGAACCAATAACGGTTCAACTCTGAAAAAATTCAGTCTAATCAGAATTTTTTATCGGGTATCCCAGCCTGTCCAAAGTACTTCGGGCCTATACTCCTCATAAACCAACACCAGAGCTCCGTTTCAAAAAGGGTAGCGGCGTTTATTGCCGCCCCGAAGGGGCATCCCATACCAGCCCATGGCAGCGCCCTGGGTAAAGGAAAAAAATAATAATTACAGGCCTGTAAGGCCGTTCCATTCCTCGGAGATTGGGCAAATGGATCGCCCTTTCAGGGCTATGTTCATTTATGTGGATACCCGACCCAGCGCGGTGCGCTGGGCTGGTATGGAGTCGCCCCTTCGGGACTTCAAACGGCGACATCTCAGAAGTCGCTACCCTTTTGAGACAAAGCCAGATTTTATTTATTAATTGGATGGAATGAGTGGAGGTGGTTTAATATAACGGTTTAGGAGGTTTATCAGTTTATGAAAGGTATTCTAGCGATCTCTATAATCCTGTGTTTTGCTTTGCTTATTGCTTGTTCTGAAAGCGATCCAGATGAAAGCGGAGATATTCCCGACGCGTCGACAGGCCCAGGGGAGCCCTGTACTGAAGATGAATTGGCCCTCAATCCTGACACCTCAGGGTGCCTGCCTTCGCCAACAGACTATACGCCCCAGGACAACGGGTCGGCCAATGATATGTGGGCGCCGTGTATTTCAGACGACAATGCCTACCATCAGATAGAGGCCAATGTCTCTTCGATTGCCCGGGTGGCAGCGTACGACGCAATAGGTGCACTGCTTTGGGAGAACATGAACGTACAAGCAGACGATTTCATCGCTGCCCGCATGCGTTTCGAAGAGGAACAAGGGCTTGGATCCCGGGTGGCCCGTCGGTGGGATCCCCACTACCCAAGCCCGGCTGAGGGCAGCTGTGAAGACCCGGGCGTGGCAACGGCCAATCCAGACTACTGCGTTGGTCCGGCCGTGTTACAGCCCCTGATTACCAGCGCCTTTGCCGCTGGCGCACAGGGTGAGGAGATGATCGTCAACGCGGCCAAGATCGAAGCTGCATTGGAGTGGTTCCTCTATGTCTCGGCGAACAAGGAGGCCACCACATGCGCTGAGACCCCAAAAGACTGCGATAGTTGCTGGGCTTATTACAGCGGCGGTACCCCCAGGGAGAGCCCTGTTGGCCTGGCCGCGGATATCTATCGATTTATTCCCCTTGCCCATAACCGGGCCTATGACGGCGTGCTCGCGGTCCGCTGCTGGCGAGATATCGATCCAGCAGTGCCAGCGGAAAACCCGAACCTCCAGGCCCAGGCCATCGAACAGCTCGATGTGGCTTTGCTGCACGGCATGGCCATGCTGGTGCGCCAGCGGTTCGTTGCCCTGGGGTGCGCAACCGGCGAATACCAGCAAGGCGCGCTGGAAGCACTTCGGATCATGGTACCGCTCCTCGACCGAGAGACCCGGGAACGGAATCCAGCCACCGCTGATCTGCTCTTGTCAGAAATCGACAAGCAGGCCCCTGACGTGGCAGTTGAATCTGTGCTCAGTGCCCTGGACGCAATCTACGTCTGCCCGTAAAACTACTTGATGTACCTATGGGTTTTCGCCATCCTTCTCGCTTTTGTCTTACCCCTGCGAGCAGAGGAACATCCACCCCAGTTGCTCGATAATGCGAGCCAGCATGACGCAGGTGTGGATGATGAAGCTATTGCTGCAGAAGATGTAGATATAGTAGATATAGATGAAGACAATACATACGAAACGATAGTTATTTCCGGGCGGCCACCCGCGCCTGGATTGCCCCAGCATCGCGCTGGCAGCCAAGTGACCCGCAAGGATATCGAGTATCGGCTGCCCAGGTCAACGCCAGATGCGCTGCGCTATGAACCCGGGGTGTTTGTTCAGCAGACCGCCCACAGCCAGGGGTCTGCGTTTATCCGCGGTTTGACCGGCCAGCAGACCCTCATCCTGTTCGACGGCATTCGCCTCAACAACAGCACCTACCGCCAGGGGCCGAATCAATATTTCTTCACCCTGGACTCCCAGGCCATCCAATCGATTCAGATAGTTCGGGGCGGCGCATCGACGCGTTTTGGATCAGATGCCCTTGGCGGCGTGATCCTGGCCCTGCCCATCGAACCTCTCCTGGCCCCTGCCCATGAGACAGACCTTGCGACATGGGATCCCCACCTCCTGTTGCGCACAGCCACTGCGGACCGGGAAAAGGGCGGACGGATTCAAACCAACCTCACCCTTGGAAAATCATTTGCTTTTTTCGGCGGCATGGGCGGACGCACCATGGGTCTGCTACAAAGCAGCGGACCGATATCGAGCCCAGATGGCAGTGGCCCGCCCCTGGTGCCTCGAATGGCCGAGGACGGCCGCACCCAGCTCGGCACCGGGTTTGACGAGCTCACCGCAGACGGTAGCTTGGTATATCAGCTAAACCCACGTCATCGGCTAAAGCTCGCTGCCCATGCCTATCGACAGTACGATGCCCCGCGCACGGATCAGTGCCCAGCTGCCTACGCGCCCCACGATGAGTGTCTGAAATACGACGAGCAGTTCCGCACCCTGGTCTACGGGGCGTGGGAAGCCGAGCCCAAGATGGCCCTGCTACATAGCCTGCGGATGACCCTTTCGTGGCAGAACCAGCACGAACGCCGCACCCTGGACCGGCCGGCCAGCTTTGTCGAAAACATCGGGCGAGATGACGTCAATACATTCGGTGTCACGCTTACCGCAAAGACGAGCACGGCAAGGATCGCTCCTCAGCTAGAATTGGTCCTGAATTATGGCGCTGACACGTATCACGACCGGGTGACGTCGCTCTCTTGGATTCGCTTTACAGATATTACCTTCACCCAACAGCAAGGCCGCGGTCAGTATGTCGATGGATCCCACTATACTTACGGCGGCGCGTTCTTAGAGGCGCAAGCACTGCTGTGGCGCTTCTTGACATGGCGGGCCGGCGGGCGGTTTTCATGGTTTAGCGCACACGCCCCATCCGTACCCCAAGCAGGTTCTGAGGCAGTGAATAAAAATTGGACCCCCCTCGTGGGCAATACAGGTCTGGAAGTGCGGGTTTCAGACCAGCTACAGCTGCACCTAAACGCAGACCGGTCTTTGAGGACCCCCAATTTGGACGACATGACATCTCGGCAACAAACCGGGCCTGGGTTCCAATTCGAAAACCCAGACCTTGCGCCAGAGATCGCCCACACCTTGGAGATCGGGGTCCGGATGTCAGAGCTCGGCCCACTGACATTGGCGCTCTGGGCGTTCAACACGACGCTCCACGGCGCTGTGGTCAAGCGGCCAATGGCGATCACCGACTGTCCTCCCAACACGCCCCAGTGTGAGACCTCTTGGAATCGATTCCAGCTTGCCAACGCCGATGACGCCTCGAGGATCCGCGGATTGGAGGCGTATCTGAAGGTTGATTTGTCCGATAACCTGGTCGCGCGCCTCACTGCAGCCTGGACCCATGGCGAGGGTCCCAACTTGGGGGATCCGCCCTCAGACCCGGCCATTCCATTTGAAGATAAGGTGCCATTGTCCCGGATCCCACCGTTTAACGGAACCGCAGAAATTCTCTGGCACCACCCAACTGGCTTATCAGTGGGCGCGGCCCTGCGGTTTGCAGCCACGCAAGACCGGCTGGCCCTGGCCGACATATCTGACGAGCGCATTCCACGGGGCGGCACGCCGGGATTTGCCGTGCTAGATCTGCGTTTGAACTACCGCATCGACGATCTGTTCTTTGCCTCGATTGCCCTTGAAAACGCCTTTGATGCCCCCTACCGCTATCACGGATCCAGCGTCAACGGCCCGGCCCGCGGCCTCACCGCACTCATAGACCTAGGCCCCCTCTGGCGGTTGTAGATTGAAGGGCGCGCAAATCGCTCTCTTCGATGAAAGAAGCATTTGACAGAAAATAGGGAAACTCATTACCATGCCAGTCAAATATTTTAGCTAAATTAAAGGAAAGGAATAGACCATGCGGGGAAAGAGAACTGTAAATAGCGCTTTTATCTGTGGTGCAATCGTTTGGATGGCTTTGGTAGGATGTCAAGGTAGCGACGAGGATGAAGATACATCGAGCAGCACTGAAACATCTACAGATACGGGAATAGATACAGGTAGCGAGACTGATATAGATGGTGGGGCAGATAGTGGAACAGATACGGATTCAAGCGGGGACACGGAAACAGCATCAGATACAGAAACAGAGAGTGAAACAGCATCAGATACAGAAACAGCAACGGACACAGAAACTGAAACGACATTAGATACAGAAACAGCAACGGATTCAGATACCGAGACCGAATCGGCGTCAGATACAAACACCCTTGGGATATTTGATTGGCGGGATGTGGATGGGGAAGATTGGACCACGCCTGCGAAAGACCAGTCGGCAATGGGTTCGTGTTTTGCATTTGCGATCGTCTCCTGCATGGAGGCGGCTTACAACATCGCAAAAGACGATCCAGACCTGGATTTGGATCTCTCGGAATTGTTCCTCCAGCAATGTGCACCGTCTCAATCCGAGTATCTGGAATTTGCAATGACAACCGGCGTGCCCGTCGAGTCCTGTCTCCCCAATCCCCTCAATACCTGTGAATTACCCCCCGAATGTAATGAGGCGGATGGCACCCTGGTAAAAATTTCAGACGCCCAAGTCATCTCGGTGACAGATGCTGAAATTAAAAATGGGCTGCAGTACGGACCTGTATTAATACCAATTTATGCGTCGGATGCGCTTTATGCATACACCGGCGGTATCTACGACCCCGAGCCAGGGCAAATGAATCACGCTGCTGCTATTGTCGGTTGGAATGATACAAATAATACTTGGTACGCAAAGAATAGCTGGGGCACCAACTGGGGCCTCGAGGGCTTCTTCGAGGTAAGGCGCGGCACCGGACATTTTGGCCCAAGTGCTACCCGGATTCAGGTGGGGTTGTAGGCACCGTCATGGGTTTATTGCGACTGATTGTATCCTAATCTGGCATCGGAATATCTGGCCCAATTGTCAAATCGCCAATTTTCTCTACATTTGATTGCGATCGCGAACGCCATTTGATGATGGACATACGCGCGTGTAATATCTGACGAACGACAATCCAAGTTTGGAGGATGGGTTTGTGATTGACCTCTACTGCGAGCGAACCGAGCCTGGACTGTGGGCCGAGCCACTGAACACGCTGACCAATTTGTCTTTTTTTATCGCTGCGTTCGCAGCGTGGCGCTGGGCGTCCCGGCAGGGCAAGCCAGACAGGTCTGTCGTTGCCTTGACAGTACTGATTGTAGCGATCGGGATAGGCAGTAGTCTGTTTCACACCTTTGCGTCGAGGTGGGCCGAAATGGCGGACGTCATTCCGATAGGGATGTTTGAGGTCTGTTATCTCTGGCTGTATCTCCGCCGCATCACTGGCTTGAGGCGCCGATGGTGCATCGGTGTAATGATTGTGTTTGCCATTGGGATCTATCTGGCCGGGCAGTTCCCGGATCTGCTCAACGGCTCTGTGATGTACGCACCGGGCTTTGTGCTCCTGGTCGCGCTAGGCATCGTTCACATCTGCCAGAAAAAGAAATCGCCCTATCTGCTCCTTGGTTCAGCAGCCGTGTTCCTGGTAGCGTTGACCGCCCGTTCGACCGACATGCTCGTGTGCGACGTCTTGCCCATCGGCCTCCATTTTGTATGGCATCTACTCAACGGCCTGCTGATCTATCTTTTAATGCGGGCCTACATCGCAAACGTGTAGGGTTCCATCATTTTCGTCTCGCTTTTCCCATCTTCGAAGCGGGCGTTAAACGATGATCTTCTGAACTTTCCTAAAGGCCGGGTGCTTGGCTGTGCGCATGGCTTCAAAGGCAAACATCTCGACCGAGCCGACTATGGCCCCTGTGTCCCGGACCCGGTGCACGGCCTCTGCCTTGTGGTCTAGATCCCGCGATCCAGTGGCCTCAGCGATATAAAACACGTCGAGTCCCCGGTCGATGGCGTCCAGGGAGGTCTGCAGCACACACACGTGCGCCTCGATGCCGATGACGGCGAGGGTTTCGATTTCTGTCGCGTCAAAGGCCTCTTCGAAGTTGGGCTCGCCAAAGCAGGAAAAGGCGAATTTTTCAATCGGGTGGTATGCGTCGTATTTATCGAGTGCCTCGGTGATCGGCGCGATGGTAGCGCCTAAGCCTTTGACGTATTGCTCGGTAACGAGTATGGGCAAGCCCATTTCACCGGCCACGTGAATGGCTTGGACCATCCGCTTCAGGGCCTGCTCCCGAGACGAGATAAACGGCCAGAGCTTCTCTTGAACGTCGATGACGAGAAGTCCGGCAGTCCTGGGGTCGAAAAAATTTGAAAAATCAACTGAAAATGAATCGCCTTGTTCCTGTGACATGTCGTCCTCCGTGTGGTTGCCGGCGGTTATTTTTCCCTATCTCGAATCAGCGGCAATCTCTTAAATCCAGGCGCGATAATGGAGTCTATCACCAACTGAATCAAGTGATAGGCAACAGCGACGATCGGTCCAAGAGGTAGGGCTGAAAAATAACCTTTCCAAATAAGAATCGCCGCTGGAAGGGTTTTTTGGGATGCGCACAAAACGAACGCGGTGCGCTCCAAAGCAGATCCCATGGTTATCCTGGCGATGAGGGTGTTTGCACCTAAAAGACAGAGGTGAAGGACCAATGCAAAGCCGATCACCTGAGGCAGCACCGTGGCCTTTCCCGTCAACTGCTCGATCCCAGCTGCCACGCCCGCATAGATATAAATGAGGATGATGATCTGAGATGCAATGGACATCTTTTGCGAATGGCGCGCGACAAGGCCCGCAAATGGCCTGCGGATCAACTGGGCGACAATAACGGGCAGCACTATTTTTAGGGCTATCTCAGCACCCATGGCCGTGTGGTCGACCTCGATCTCGGTATTGCCAAACACCCTGAATAGGAGCGGTGTCAAAAACACGGTGACAAAATTATTGACCACGGTCATCACCATGGCCAGTGCCATGTTGCCCCCGGCCACTTCGGTGAGGACAATACCGGTCGTCAGGGTGGTGGCCTGTGCCGAAGAGATCAATACAGCCAATCTATCGGGCTCGCTCCCAAGGCCAAAAGCATCTGCCAACACGAGAGAGACAATAGGTGCCAGGCCAAAGGCGCTCAACACGCACAACAGGACGTAGTGGGGTTTTGCCGCTGCTTGCTTGAAGCGCGATGGCGTGAGCTTGAGGGATCCGAGAAACATAACAAGCACCACGCCAATATCGAGAATATGCAACTTTGGCAGGGCCTTGGCAGGACCGGGCAGCAACCAGGCCAACATCGCTGTGAAGACGATGGCCAAGGCGAGCCAGTAGCGCACGATCAGAGCGCGATACGCGTCGGGTATCATGAAGCGTCGCGTTCCCCGGTGCTGACGCGCGATAGTAACTCGCGAATGCGGTGAAAATAAGCGTTACCAGCCCTGGCTTGGATGTCGTTGTGACCAGCGCTGGGCACGCGAAAGAGCACCTTACCCGCATCAGCTGAGGCCCCATGCAACAGCTCAGCTTCTTCAAACCGGATAATCGTATCGTTTTCAGCGTGGATAATCAGGGTAGGCAGTGCAATGCTGGCCATTTTTTTGTAATTGTTTGGGCCGTGGTCTTCGGTAATGCCGAGGGAAGCAGCAGGCACCCCAATGAGCGTCAACAGGGGGACTATATTTGCAAACCCACTCTCGATGATCAGACCGGCGAGTTCCCGGGAGCGCGTGGCAGCGAGTTCAATGGCAGGAGCCGACCCCAACGACCGTCCCATGACCACAATCGGCCCCAATCGCCCTTCCTTTTTCAGGATGGCTTTTAACGCGTCGAGAGAGCGGTGGGCGTCCGGTAAAAAAGTGGTGATTGAAGGCGACCCCGTACAGGGCCCGTACCCCCGGTACTCGGCCACGACAAACGAGGCTGGCAGAGCCAGATAGTCCGGGGCGATCAGGTCATAGTCGCGTGCAGTTTCGCCGTTTCCGTGAAAAAAGAGGATAATAGGTGCGCGCTTCTCTCCTAAAAACAGCCTCAGGCGAAGCCGCACGCCATCAGCTGCATCGAAAAAATGGTCCTGCGCAACAGGCGACTCGGGCCCGTAGGGCATATCTGGCCTTGGAAAAAACACTGCCGATGCCACGCGTGGGTCTGCCAAAGGGTTTTTTCCATCTCCATTTTCATATTTATTGTTTTCCATTTTTACTTCCTCGGCGCTTCTCATATGGGGGAGAGGACTGGATGCCGTTGCTTTGGAACCGCGGTCGCAACTCCCAAAAAGGAGCGGCGAAATAGCAAAAACACCTGCCCAAAAGACGTGCATGGTCATGGTCTCATCCCTGGTGCCTGGCCTGACCGAATTCGAAAGTCGAGTCTACCTTTGAACGGGGCAAAAAAAAAGGGCCGGTCACCCCATTGGTCAGCCAGGGGTTATGAGCTCGATTTACCCCCACTTCCTGAGATGATCAGCGCGACCCGCTTTCCCTGGATTTCAGGTTTGGATTTTTTGGCAGCAGCCAAGGCCAGGGCAGCAGCGCCTTCGACCGCTAGGTGCAGTTGTGTCGCCAGTTGCTCCAGGGCGGTCTGGATTTCTTCCTCAGTCGCGATCACA
Organism: Myxococcota bacterium; assembly: GCA_030065855.1. Lineage (GTDB taxonomy): Bacteria > Myxococcota_A > Polyangia > JAAYKL01 > JAAYKL01 > JASJCT01. The sequence continues at coordinate 34,338 of JASJCT010000044.1, read as the reverse complement.
AACCCATCCACAAACTGGCGACACAGATCAAACGTCACTGCCCCGGATTCTATGCCGCCAGCAGTGGCGTCTGATAGGGTTGGAAAGCTCTCCATTTCGACGATGTGCCCGGCCTCGATGGAGCTTGCCATCACTGGAGAGGCAGCTGGCTGACAGCCGATGATGCGGGTTTTGGGGGATACAGCTTTCAAATAAGCAGCTATGCCGGAAATCAATCCACCGCCGCCGACTGGCACGAAAACCACATCCACCGCACCCAATTGGGCCATGATTTCAATCCCAATGGTGCCCTGACCGCGAATAATGTCCCAGTCGTTGTAGGGCGAAATATAGATGCCGTGTGTCTCTCTTGCCCTGTGGAGCGCCTCGTGTTCGGTCTGCACACAGTCGGTCCCAAAGAACACCAGCTGGACGCCCGTGTTCACCAGAGCGCGTCGCTTGTGAGGATCGATATTCTCGGGCACAAAGAGCATGCCTTTTAAATCAAACCGCCTCAGGGCGTGGGCAAATGCAGCGCCGTGATTGCCGGTCGACGCAGCGATGAGCGGCTTTTGTTGGTCGCTGTTGCGAAGGGACAAGCATTTATTCACCACCCCCCGCACCTTGAACGATCCTGTAACCTGCTGGTTTTCGAGTTTTAAAAACACCTGGGCACCGAGCTCGTGGCACAGCAGGGGGGATTCCCAACATGGGGTCTCGACGATATGGGGCGCTATCCGCTCATGGGCGCGCGCAAACCGGGCAAGGTCGACTTCTGACATTTCACGCCTCCCCTAGCCAGACGGCAGCCTACAACGAATTTGTGGGTATGAGAGCGTGTCTTCGATGTAATCGTTCAAATCTCGCTCTCTCTCAAGTCCTAACACCGGCTAATGCAACAAGTTTGGATCGAAAATAGTTAAAACTCGGCGATTTGTTATTATTCACATCCATAAACGGAGTGATTCTCTCAGCCCACACTGATTTCTCTTTGCCGACCGATTGCCAACCTTTAGCGGAAAGCCTAAATGCGCCGCCAGTGTAAATCGCATCTGCGAGTTTTTCCCATGTGCCGCAAATGGAGTCGTTCTCGTATGTATCCAAAACCGAATCCCTCGCTTTTGGATAAGCCTCCTTGATAGCTGGAATGTCACCTAGAAACCACGCCTCACCCTCCTCGACGGCAATACAAAAACGAGTGTCCGGTTTGGGATTGCACTGATTAAGTATTGCGAGAAGCTCGTCCCGAAAAGCTTTCAGACATTTGTCATCCAGGTCACACACGATGATAACAGCGATTGGATAATCACACGGATAATTCGCAAAGGTCTTTCCAAAGCCGCGCAGAAGCCTCGGAAGTTGATCAAGCAAAATGCGCTTTTTGGCGTCGCTATGAGACCTTAACCCCTTTGGAATACGCCCTATTCCTTTATATGGTTTGACTGTAAACGTGTTGTCGTTGCCAATGATTTTAGGCACGAGAATGTCGAGGGCCTTTTTGCCGGATTGATCTTCGACGAGGATTTCAAAATGCATGAATACTACCTCGCATCCAGATAATCACTGTACCAAAGACCGCCCAAAGGCAATCCTTCCGCCACCATGTTTTTAACGATGTCATCATCGCTGGCTCTGCGAATGGTTGTAAATCCGTCTCCCGCTTTTTCTAAAACCCAAACCTCCTTAGGCTCTAGCGCATCAACAAAATAAGGTTGATGTGTCGTAATAAACACCTGTGAACCACCTTTGCGCCCAGTGGCATGCTCGCGAAACTCGGTTGCCAAGGACTCAAGCAGCTTGTGGTACAAACCGTTTTCCGGCTCTTCGATGCACAGAAACGGGGGAGGTGTGGGGTCTTCCAATAACAAGAGATAGGCGAATACTTTTAACGTACCGTCGGACATCTGCTGTGAATAGAAAGGATCCTGGAATCCTTTGTCATTGAATCGAAGTAGCAGCCGACTATCGTTTGTTAATTCAGTGTCGATTCTATTTACGCCGGGTATTTTTTCTGCAATTCGTTTCAAAATCGCTTGAAACCGTTTCGGGTGCTCGCGTTCCATGAACTGGACAACATTTCCGAGATTGTCTCCATGAATATTGAGATGTTTCTGTGGACCAGCAAGCGGAAGACTGCGTGCTGCATCCGGTGTAAAATAGCTGAGATACCACCCTTCAATAAACCGTCGAAACGCTGAGATGCGTGGATGTTGTTTGAGTGCCCCCAAGGTTGCGATACCAAGTTTGCGGTAGTCTTCCAGCTCAACAACTTCAGTTTCTCTGGATTCCTCTTTGGCTTCCCCAGATTTGATAGATTTCATCAAGCCTAAAAGATCGAAGTCTTCCTTTGTTTCATCTATCTGTCGGCCTTCCTGTTCTCCCTTCCAAGCAACACCTTTTCCGCTGTTTAAGACTAAAAAGGAAAACGGCCAACCATGTTTCTGTCCTTTTCGGCGTTGCCTGAGACGTTCTTTGCTAACATGGGGTCGACTCGAAGAATCGATATCTATCGACAGCTCATAGGTTATGGGCCTGGCATTGCCATCCTCTTTGTAATAGACCTCAAACTCGATTGGCCCACTTTGCCCTTGAGACAAAATTTTTCTAAAGCCACCTCGTCCTCGAGCATCACATGCTTCTTCAACGCCGTTTTTCAAACAATCCGCTAAGAATCCGAATGCATCGAATAGGGTGCTTTTTCCAACGCCATTTTTGCCGATAACAGCAGTCATAGGTGTAATAGGTTCTGCCTGCTGCAAATTCCACAGGCGGCCAAGCGTAACGTCTTTTAATGTACGGAAATTCTTAATTCGAAATCCTTCTATTTTAGCCATTGTCGACCTCCCTGTATGTGGTCGTTTTTGGGGAATTCTGGCCATGAGGCAAGATCACGTCAACCTAATATTTATTGAGCGCGGTCTTAACCCGGGTTGGCGACGGCTGAACTGCTGGTTTTCGAGCTTTTTAATGAATGCGCTTTGCACTTGAGCGCGGTGGGTTTACCATGCAGCCCATGCATATTATCGCCGATTTACACGTTCACTCGCGGTTTTCCAGGGCCACTGCAAAGTCCCTCGATTTCGTATCGCTCCACAGGGCAGCACTTTTAAAGGGTATTCATCTGATTGGCACCGGTGATTTCACCCACCCGGGCTGGATGGGTGAAATTGAGGAACAACTCATCCCTGCAGAGCAAGGCCTGTTTCGATTGCGGCCCGATCTCGTGGCCGCAGCAGAAGACGGGGTGCCCGCGGCATGTTCGGGTGAGGTGCGGTTCGTACTCCAAGTGGAAATCAGTAACATTTACAAAAAAGACGGGAGAACCCGCAAAAATCACAACCTGATCTTTGTTCCATCCATAGACGCGGCAAAAGCGCTCACCAGCAAGCTCGCTGCAATTGGTAACGTGACCTCGGACGGCCGCCCTATCCTCGGTCTGGATGCCCGGGATCTTTTGGAAATAACCCTGTCATCGGATCCGCTTGCGTTTCTCGTACCTGCCCACATTTGGACCCCTTGGTTTTCCCTATTGGGGTCCAAGTCCGGATTCGACAGTATCGGCGAGTGTTTTGGCGATTTGGCAGACCATATCTTTGCGGTGGAAACCGGACTTTCTTCAGACCCCCCGATGAACTGGCGGGTGAGCGATCTCGATCGGGTCACCCTTATTTCCAATTCCGACGCCCACTCAGCCCAAAAACTCGGCCGGGAAGCCAATCTCTTGGACATCGACCTGGGGTATGAGCCACTGTTCAATGCGCTCAGAGGCGGATCGGGATTTTTTGGCACCATCGAGTTTTTTCCAGAAGAGGGCAAGTATCATTTGGACGGTCATCGCAAGTGCGGGATACGCCTTGAGCCGCATAGGTCCAGGGAACACGAAGGCCGCTGCCCCACGTGTGGTGGCCCCATTACGGTCGGTGTTATGAGCCGGGTCATGGACCTCGCGGATCGGAAAGCCGGATACACACCCCCCAAGGCACCTCCGTTCAAAAGCCTGGTGCCATTGAGCGAAGTTGCAGGCGAGGTGCTCAGCGTGGGCCCGAATAGCAAAAAGGTCCAAGCGCTTGTCACGCGGGTCCTCGACGCCCTCGGACCCGAGCTTACAGTGCTGCAGGATGTGCCTTTGGAGGATATCAAACGGGTGGGCGATGCCCCGCTTGCAGAGGCGATCCGCCGGGTTCGCGACAAGGAGCTGCTCATCGCTGCGGGCTATGACGGGGAGTTTGGCACCATTCGCATTTTTGACCCAGGAGAACGAGACCAGCTGTTGGGGCAAATGGCTATTGGCGGCGTTAAAAGCATCGGACCAAAAGGAACTTCTGATGCATTGCCCGCTGGAACGAAATCCCCTAAATCCCCTTTGTCAAAGGGGACTTTCAAACACTCCTCAGGACCGGGGATAACCCCCAGCCCGACTTTCGAATGCTCCCCCTTTGAAAAAGGGGGCCGGGGGGATTTTGAGAGTCCGTCTACAAGCCCCTCCCAAAAGGAAGCGGGACAAGGGGATGGGCATTATGACCCCCTCGATGGACTAGATTCGGATCAGCAGCGGGTCGTCGAGACCAAAACCGGACCGATCATCGTCGTTGCCGGGCCAGGTACGGGTAAGACCCGGACTCTGGTGGCACGCATTGTCCACCTAATACAAACAGGCGCGGTGCAGCCAGATCGGGTGCTCGCCATTGCATTCACGAATCAAGCTGCTAACGAGCTAAGAGAACGACTGGCTCAGGCCCTCGGTACCCCACCGGACGCAGCCGGCCCAGCGGTGCATACATTCCACAGTTTTGGCCTGTGGGCGATCGAGGTGAGCGGCAATCGGAACGGCCGTCACATCGTCGAAGATACAGATCGACGGGATTTGGTAATGCAGGCGGCCCAATCCCAGACAGACGCCCGATCCATCGATGACATCATCGGGCAGATCAGCCTGGCAAAGCAACACACAGATCCAAAGCAATTTTTGGCCAAGGACCAGAGCCTCCTGCGCCTATTTGACCAATACGAGCATTTACTAGAGGCGCGTTCCGCATTGGATGTCGACGACCTGGTGCTTTGTGCCTACCGCTTCATCGAGGCCAAAGGAGATGAGGCGAAAACGGTGACTGACCGGTTTGATGTGGTGTGCGTGGACGAATATCAGGATGTGAACGATGTCCAGGCCGCCATGGTCAAGCAGCTCTGCCCAGATGGTAGATCCCTCATGGTCATCGGCGATCCACTTCAAGCCATCTATGGCTTCCGCGGGGCCAAACCCGGCCATTTCTCCCGTTTTGCAGAAGCGTTTCCCAAAGCAGTAACCGTTCATTTGAGCACTTCATATCGATTGACAGATGCCATACTCAGTGTGGCCAAGAGCACCGTGACCAGCCCTGCAAAATCACTGGGAGCGATACGACCGGGCCCGCCCGTCGAGATAGTGGCCTGCCCAACGGCCAAGAGCGAAGCCGAGCAAATCGTGATCCGTTTAGAGCGCCTCATCGGCGGCAGCAGCACCTTTGCTGTCGATTCAGGCCGGGGTGGAGAGGCCGAACGCACTGACGTGGGATTTGGGGACGTGGCAATCCTCAGCCGCACAAAGGCACAGCGCAAAGCAATTCTCGACGCACTCGGCCAAAGTGGCATTCCAAGCCTGGCCATAGGAGAAGACGACCCCCACGATCCCCGGTCCCAAAAAGTGGCGGTCATGACCATGCATGCGGCCAAGGGCAGGGAATTCGACACTGTTTTTATCGCCGGTGTAGAACCCGGCCTCGTCCCCCTAGATGTGGGCGGTCTAACTGCAGCCCCGGAGGAAGAGCGACGGTTGCTGTACGTGGCCATCACGCGCGCAAAGCGCCTGTGCGTTATCAGCTACGCGGCAAAGAGAACCCTCTTTGGCCAAGCCCTACCAGGCGGCCCTTCTCCATTCTTGTCCAAAGTCCCACCCACTGCAATTGTGCGCACGTCCTGCACCCTACCGCCTCGCAACCCCGCGGCAAAGCAACTCAAGTTGTTCTGAAACGCCGGTAAACGGCCTGTTCCTGGGGATATACCAGGGGGTGACGCCTGCGCTTTTCTGCCATTTTGTGTTGATAAAGCGTCAACATGGAACGAAAGGTCGCGTCCCAGGAATAGGTGGCCACCACGTGCTGCCGGGCCTGTCTTCCTACCTTTGGCGCATCTGCTGATATCAGTTTTGTCACTGCAGCCACTAAATCATCGGCACTTCCCGGCTTAAACAAAGCGCCACCTTTGGCCGCTTGAACCAATTCAGCTGCGCCACCTTGGGCGGCCACTGCGACCGGTAGCCCCGAGGCCATGGCTTCTAGGGTGGACAATCCAAACGTTTCGTACGGACCTGGAGAGAGAAAGACATCGGCCGAAGCGTATAAGCGGGCAAGGGTGTCCCTGTCATCGATATGTGGGAGCACGGTTACCCGTTCAAATGCCTGGGCGCGCTGTTCGACTTTTTGCAACAGGGGCCCTCTCCCAACCAGCACGACCCGACTTTCCGGGACGGCCGCCAGGGCCGGCAACGCTGCGAGCAACGTATCGATGCCCTTTTCTGAACTAAAGCGACCCACATACAATATGAGCCGCTCCTCTGGCTGAAGGCCCATGCTGCGCCGCAATTCAAGAGACCGATGACGAGGGTGAAACCGGTCCGTGTCCACACCCAGGGGCACTTTATGGGTATTGTCGATACCGTACGACATTAGCTTTTCCTGTACGTAGGCTGAGGACACGCAGGTCACATCAAAGCTACCATAGACAAACCGAACGTAGCGTTTCCAAAAATCGATAAACCTCTTGGCAATGGGCTTGGGAAATCCCCCAACTGCCGGCGCCATGTAGCTATCTGGAAAATCCGCGTGATAAAAACCCGCAAGAACCGGCGCGCACCCCAAGGTACTGGCCATTGCCAGCCAGTTGTCGAGGTAGCAAGAGCCGATCTCGATTACGTCGGGCCGCTCTTGCATTAGGATGCGTCGTAGTGCAAACAAATCCCATATCTGCCGATATACTGGACGGCGAGCCACGACAAATCCACGGACGCGGTAAATGGTGATTCGATCAGATCGCTCCACGCTAAAACGGGTCGATGGGATGATGAGCACATACGCGTGATCTTGGCTCTTTGAGAAAAAGCGCTTCTTTTGTTCGTGATACGTGCGGACACCGCCGCCTGAATCTGAATAGAAGCTCGATATATCGCACAGTTTCAAAATCTACCTCTTCAACCGCAATGCAGTGTCCTCCGATCCGGGTGACCATCGGGTTGCTGGAGGAATAGAGCAATGCACATGCCAGCTTTTGATGGGCGATTAACCTGGCAATTCGCCCCAAATGGTGTCTTCCCATCACCACACGTGAGGCGTTCGGCCGTGAAAAGAACTCACATCTTGACGGAAATGCCCAATTAGGTTAGGTGCCGCCTCCCTCGTTTTTTAAATCTAAAAGCGCCTGTTGCAGCATGGCGAGCATCTCCTCGGCGTTCTGTTTTTCCCGCTCTAGGTCCCAAACCCGTTCCTTTGCTTGGGCCAGCCTGAGCTCTGCCTGACGTTCGGCCATGAGGCTGTCGGATAAGAGATGCTTTAGTTGATTGATCCTTTTCAGGAATTGAACCGCATCGGGCGATCCCAACAGGTAGCGCAGAGAGCTACCGCTGCGCGTGAGCCGATAGAGCAGGGTTGCGCGGGCAACAGCAAGGGCGTTGGCGTTGTCTGCATTTGCAGTTGCTATGTTGAGGGATTGCACTGCCTCTGTTTTTTGCTGCTGGAGCTCTGCAATCCTGGCTTGGGTCCGCTCGATATCGAGGGAGCGACGGTCAATCTCACTCTGTAGTTCTGATTTTGAAACATAGGTAAGGTCATCTGCGTGGACAACCGCAACGCCGAAAAAAACTGTGATGGGCGCAATTGCCCATGGATGGCATTTAAACCGAGTAGCATTAGGCACGGGTCAAGCCCCTGAGTGAAAGTCGCGCGCCCACCAGGCCCACTAGCATGGCCCCGATAAGGAGGAGTAGGGTGGCGTTTAGCGTCAAGCCGACCAAGCTAGATACCCCCACGAGCGGCATCAGCTCTCCAATCAGGCCGTGCGCCCCGTCGATGAGGACGTGAAGCCCCACCAGGGCCAGGCCCATGGCTATCACTGCCCCAAGCGCGCCTTCCAATAGAAATGGCAGTTGAATGTATCCCCGGGTCGCACCGATCAATCCCAACACTTCGATCTCCTGCGCTCTGGCAGTAAGCCCAGCGCGAACCACAGCATTGACAACGAGAATCGCCACTGTAAGGGCGATGAAACCAAGGCCCCAGCTCGCGAGTCGACCCACAAGGGACAGAACCGACAGCCGCTCGAACCACTCATCGTAAATGTCAACTTGGGCGACTGTTTCCAATTTCTCTAGCCGCGCGGCCAACACCCGGCGCGATGCGATGTTGCGCGCTGCCGTGCCTTTAAGGTGAATGTCGATGGTCGGTGGAAATACACGGGTCGGTATGCTCTTTACAACACTGCCAAATGCACCGAGATCATCTGCAAACTGATCCCGTGCCTGGTCTGGAAGAATGGGCTCAACCCGGGAAACGCCTGCGATCTTTTCGATTGCGCTCGACAGGCGGGTCAGCTCGGCACTGTCCGTGCCCTCCTGGAGATACACGGTGAGCTCGGCGCTGCCGACCCATCGGGCGAGCAGACCGTCTACATTGATGGCTGCAGTGAGCGTCGCAGTAAAGCTCAAGAACGCTGCTGACAGGGTAAAGAGTGAAAGGAGATGCAGCCAGGGTCGCCGGCGCATGCCATCTACAGTGCGCAATAATATGTGAAAAAGCCGATGAACGACCACTGCATCTCGTATCGTCTTCATCATCAAATTCATCATCTGGCTCGTGATCTAACCTATCATCCGGTTTGTTTGAGGCCGGACGGATCCCTTGGCTGGTCCCAATCGGCAAGGGATTCCGTGCCATCCGAGGACATGCCCGTCATTCGGCCGTGATTGATGACGATGGTGCGGTGAGGTCGGGCAGCCATGAGCATGCGGTCGTGGGTTGCGAGCACGACCGTGGTCCCTTGCTCGGTGGTCTTTTCAAGTAGATCTAAAACAAAATCCGCGTTGTAGGCATCTAAGCTACCAGTGGGCTCGTCAGCGAGGACAATGGCTGGATCTCCTATGAGTGCCCGGGCAATGGCAGCCCGCTGCTGTTCTCCCCCAGATAGGTTGCCGGCGTTCTCAGCGCCCTGATCGCGGAGTCCGACCCGGTCCAGCATTTCGGTTACCCGCGTCCGAATCTCCCGAGGCCGCATGCCTGCCACCTCGAGTGGCAGGGCCACGTTCGCCCCTACGGGCAGATCGGGAATAAGTCGATAATCTTGAAAAATAATGCCCATGCTGCGCCGAATCAGAGATATGGCACGAGGCTTGAGCGCGGACATGTCGATCCCGGCGTAGAAAACCGCGCCAGTGTCGGGCACCTCAGCGCCGTAGATGAGGCGCAATAGGGTACTCTTTCCCGCGCCAGATGGGCCGGCGATATACGCGAACTCCCCGGGATAAATATTAAAGGAAATATCGTAAAGGGCAGCCCGATTCGGCCGATAGAAACGACTCACCCGTTGAAACGAAATCGGCGGTTCCTTAGGGGTGCTGTTGGATTGCACCGGGCGGTGATGTCTCATGAAGACAATTTAATGAAGTTCTGATCCAAATTGCAAAAAAACGGCAATTGATCGATAGGTGGGTTCCCAGGACAGCAGGCCGGGCTTAGATTTACCATATCTGGCTGGACATCTGTCCACTGAACATTGGAGGGAGTGTGAAATAAGTGTTAAAATACTGTGGGAATGTACAGTATCCACCATATATTGTTGTGTTTTTCAGGGCAGGCACAATATATTGTGTTAGAAACCTTGACACGCCCCCAAAAGTCGGGCACATAATAGGGCACGGAAAACACTGAACAAAACGTGCTTTTTATTAAGGTATCGCCCGCGGGCGATCTACTAACGTGGGTAGGTGCGTTCATCGTGACGGTCTTGCCAAAATTTTCTGCGAAAACCCGCAGTAAAATTTTTTTAAAAGCAGTCGATTTGCCCAAAAGACACTGCTCGATCATCGCGAACAGCTAAACGCAGCAATCTCCTGGTGCGCATCGGTGTCGTACGCGGCACTGGATACTGACGCCCCAGGACAGGAGGAAGGGATGCGGATGGCCGACCAAAACCGGGAGAAGGACAAGGCAAGGGGGCTCGAAGCGGAGCGGACAAACACGGGACACAGGGGCCTCAAGTTTTCAAGAGTCCTTACACAGGCGGAGATCCATCCTTATGACGCTGTGGCGTGGGAATTGCGGTCTGCTTCAATCACCAACGATAGGGGGGAAAAGATTTTCGAGCTGCAAGACGTGGAGGTGCCCAAATTCTGGAGTCAACTGGCCACTAATGTGGTCGTATCCAAGTACTTTCGCAGCCAGTCGCGCAGCGGTGATCGGGAAAGATCAGTCAAGCAGATCATCGATCGGGTGGTGACCACCATCGCGACGTGGGGCCGTTCAGGTGGGTACTTTGCCTCGGAATACGACGCCCAGACATTTGAAGACGAGCTCACCCAAATCTTGCTCACCCAGATGGCTTCGTTCAACAGCCCGGTTTGGTTCAACATGGGCATCGAGGCCCATCCCCAGGCGTCGGCGTGTTTTATCAACTCGGTCGAGGATACAATGGACGCCATCCTCAGACTTGCCGCTGTCGAAGCCAACCTGTTCAAAGGCGGATCCGGCTCCGGCACCAATCTGTCCACGCTGCGATCATCCCGGGAAAAACTCTCCACAGGTGGCCAGGCCTCTGGTCCGGTGTCGTTTATGCGAGGGTATGACGCATTTGCCGGCGTTATCAAGAGCGGCGGCAAGACCCGTCGCGCTGCTAAAATGGTCATCCTCAATGTCGACCATCCCGATATACTGGAATTTGTTCAGTGCAAAGTAGACGAGGAGAAAAAGGCGTGGGCCCTCATCGAATCCGGGTACGACGGCGATATTAACGGGGAGGCATACAGCTCTGTCTTCTTTCAGAATTCCAATAACTCTGTCCGCGTTTCCGATGCTTTTATGCAGGCAGTTATGGAAGATCGCACGTACGAAACCCGGGCTGTTCTCGACGACGCCCCTATCGACACGTACAGGGCGCGGGACGTGTTCCGCGCCATTGCCGAAGCCACCCACATCTGCGGAGATCCTGGCCTGCAGTTCGACACGATCGTGAACAAATGGCACACGTGCAAGGCATCTGGCAGGATCAACGCGTCAAATCCCTGCTCTGAGTACATGTTTCTCGACAATTCAGCCTGCAACCTGGCCTCCCTCAATCTCATGCGATTTGTCAATGAAGGGGGCGAGTTCGACACTGATCTATTCCGACACGTGGTTGACATCATGATAACCGCGCAGGAGATCATCGTGGACAGCGCCCGGTATCCGACCCCTGCGATCACCCAAAACAGCAAGGATTTTAGGCCATTGGGACTCGGATATGCGAACCTGGGCGCCCTGCTAATGAGCCGGGGATTGCCCTATGACAGCGAAGCGGGTCGGGCCTATGCTGCAGCGCTGACCGCCCTGATGACTGGAGAAGCGTACGCGCAATCCGCCCGCATCGCAGACAAGCTGGCGCCCTTTGATCAGTTCTCCGAAAACGCGGAGGCCATGGTCGATGTGATCGACATGCACGCTAAGGCACTCGACACCATCGACGGGGAGCTCGCCTCGCCTGCTATGCTGCAGGCAGCCCGGGAAGCCTGGTCCGAAGCCCAGCGGCTGGGAAGCAAGAGCGGGTTTCGCAACGCCCAGGTCACCGTGCTCGCACCCACGGGCACCATTGCGTTCATGATGGACTGCGATACCACCGGGATTGAGCCGGACATCGCGCTCGTTAAGTACAAACGCCTTGTCGGAGGGGGCGTGTTAAAGATGGTCAATCAAACCGTCAAAGGCGCGCTTGAGCGACTGGGCTACGATGCAGATGCGGTGGCTGCGATCGTAAGATATGTCGAGGAAACAGGCACCATCGAAGCTGCGCCAGGACTCTTCGAGGAGCATCTGCCCGTATTTGATTGCGCGTTTAAGACCGAAGGGGGTACGCGCACCATCTCGCCCATGGGGCACCTGCGAATGATGGGTGCGGTGCAGCCGTTTATTTCCGGAGCCATCTCCAAGACCGTGAACGTCCCGACGTCGGCGACGGCTGACGATATTTACGACACCTATGTTAAGGCGTGGCAGCTCGGCTTAAAAGCCGTGGCCATCTATCGAGACGGATCAAAGCGCACCCAGCCCCTTTCTACGAGCGAAAAGGCGAAAAAGGTCCAAGCACAGCGGGCTGCCTCACCGGAATTGGCCCGTCGGCGACTGCCTGACGAGCGTCAGAGCCTGACCCACAAATTCGACATCTCAGGCCACCAGGGCTATTTGACCGCGGGGATGTACGACGAGGGCATGGTGGGCGAGATCTTTATCCGCATGGCCAAAGAGGGGTCTGTGGTATCGGGCCTGATGGATTCCTTTGCCACGGCCATTTCTCTGGCGCTCCAGTACGGCGTGCCCCTCCAGGTGTTGGTGGATAAATTCAGCCACACCCGATTCGAGCCCTCGGGCATTACGCGAAACCCGGAAATCCCCATTGCAAAGTCGATCATGGACTACATCTTCAGGTGGCTGCAGCTGAAATTTCTCAATGAACGGCAACCGCCCACAGTGGTCCGATCTGAGTCAACACAAGCCGTAGAGCGGCCCTCTCGAGACTCTGGGGACACATCGCGCGGTTTCGAACAAGAGGTGGACGCGCCCCCGTGTCCGGCCTGTGGATCGATCATGGTGCGATCCGGATCCTGTCATCGATGCCTCAACTGCGGTTCCACTTCCGGATGTAGTTAGGGGGACAGGATTAAGAGCAGGCTACACTCTCTTCAACCAGGACTTAAAGCCGACAATCAAAAAAAGGATTATGAATACCCAGTATCCGTAACTGTAGCTGTTAAACCCTTTGAGATAATCTACGAAGTTAAAAACTATTGGCGACGTCATCATTATGATCAAAGAAAGCATGCTGCCAATGACAAATCCAGCCAAAACATCACTGGGGTAATGAACACCTAAGTAGGGACGCAGAAATATCATTGCAGGAATCATCCACCCAAATAAAAAGACTGCTGTTAATCCAAATTGAAAACATATCAGACTGACACAAATGGTTGTCCACAGCACATGGCCTGAAGGGAAGCTTTCCAATTCCTTTGAACCATGCCCAGGGTCACGATTTATAATAACGATATTTAAATCCTGATGTAACCCCGCGTCAGCATAAGGCCGCAATCTTTTTACATATCTCTTCAATGGCGTAAAAAAGATATTACCTAATGCCAGTCCGAGCATTAGAATAATGCTCAGCCGAGTTAAAGATGTGTTATTTAATAATTGACCGGTAAGAGCAGAAAAAAATATAATGATCATCCAAAAAGGGCCATCACCCATAAAAATCAGGGCTTTAAGATATGAACTATCTTCATAGCGCCACTGGTAAGCCCATTTCAGAAGCTTTTTGTCAAGTTCTATCAGGTGCCTCATAAATTAACCGACTTTTGCATACCTCCATAATTCAGGAGTCAAACAATGAATTAGAAAGGCATATTAACAAAAACGTTCACTAGTGCACAGCGAGCTTAAGCTGGCAGATCTGTTTTAGGTATCACCTCGTGGCTTGAGGGCTAAGAATTTTTAATTGCTTGAACCACTTGCGATAGAAACCACGATCGCGAGTCAGCAGTCGATCAGCGGTGTCGTAGGCGTGCGCGGCGATCAGAAAATCCGGGATGAGATGCTCCCGTGGGCCACCGGCACGGCGGTATCGTCGCCATACCTCACCGGCGTGCAGTGACGCATCGAGGGTGATTGGTGAGTACGCAATCTCGAGTCGCTTCAGGGTATCCACCAAAAACTTGTTACTGGGAAACCAAGGACGCAGCTCGGCAACAACCACACCGCAGACGATCAGAGCACCTTCGTTTATCGCGCGACGAAGTGCGCTTTGCGAACCCGAAAGATGTTTCGGATCGGCGGTAAACACATCGAGGAGCACCGAGGTGTCGACAGACGTAATCACTCCGCAGGACCCCGCGTTTCATCGAGGTAGGCGTCAATATCAACGGCGTTGAGGATGATCCCGGTCACTGCGAGCACTGGATCCTCGGACTCTTCCGCCTTTTTTCCGATCAGCTTGCCACCCTTGGTATCAAAGTCGATAACCGTGCCTGGAACGAGGCCAAGCCTCGTTCTTACAGCTTTGGGAATCGTTACTTGCCCTTTTTCGGAAACGATTGCTTTCATAAGAAGCTCCCATGATTCATACTTAAAAAGTAGTTATTCTTACCTATTATGTCAAACAATAGAGCTCGCTCTCGGGAACTGAGGGGATGGGGCACATCTGTTTTAGGGCGTGTCTTTGGGTTTATCCTCTTCTGATTCAAAGGGGTAAATTTTCCAAGGAAACATCTCTCGGGCTCGGGTGAGCGCGTATTGTTCCACGTCTTCTTGCCATTCTCTAAAGATGCGGATCAGGTCGCGGCCGAATTGGGTCAGGCGGTACTCTTTTTTGGGGCCCCGTTTTTCAACCAAGGCCCTGCCGAGCAATGCCTCGGTTTTTTTCATTCTTCCCCAGGCAGCGCGATACGACATGCCCATGGATGCCGCGGCTTTGTTCAGGGAGCCGAATCGGTCAATGCGCTCCAACAACTGAACCCGTCCGAGCCCAACGAACATGCCATTTTTCGTTTCGATCCACAGGTGCATCCGCTGGGTCGCGTTCAACTTATCCATTGCGCCAGTATACCCCAACAATGGAGCGCCAAAAAGTCAGCCTCTTAGGCCTGCCTGGAACGCAGTAGAAAAACCTTGGTAAACAGGCCGGTTTGCGCGATAAAAAATGGGTGCGTCAAAGAAGGAGGTGCAAATGGCAAATCCAGTGATTTTTTCAGGTGCAACGAGGCATGTACCATGAGCCAGCACAGCATCGCTTGGATGGGTCGCGTGTTTGTGTTGCTCGCCGCTTGGATCGCGTGTTGCAGCGACGCATCCTCCGGGTCAAAAGACCAATCCAGGACGCCGATCCCGGCTGCTAAGGGACTCGCATCAGATGGTCAGCTGCGCATCGGAGAAGATGACCAATGCCCGGTATGCGCCATGAAGCCAAAGCACCACAGCAAATTTGCATGCGCCATCGAGCTAACAGACGGTCGAACGTTCTATTTTTGCGGCACCGGCTGCATGCTGCGCAGCTATCTGCATCCAAAGGTATACTTAGGGGCTGGCAAGGACAGTATTGCCCGCGTACGGGTGAAGGATTACTTTGACGGTCGACAGATGGACGGTCGCAAAGCCGTGTGGATCGCTGGCTCGGACGTGGTCGGTCCCATGGGACTGGCCTTTGTGCCCCTCAGAAACGATGCAGATGCCCGCATTTTCCAACAGAGACACGGCGGAAAACACCGCTTCATCATGGGGTCATTAGACGATGCCAAGTGGCGAGACATGACTGGAAAATCTCCTACGGGACCCCCCAAGTGAGAGGTTCGGGGTCAAGCCTGCTGGTGCAGCGAGCGTTGCGGGATGTTGCCAAAAAACCAGGTACCAATGCTTTGATGTTGTTCGTGCTATTTGCTGTGTCGTGTGTGGTCAGCACCCCTTTGTTTCTCACCGAGAGCATTGTTAATGCTATCCACCAAGCCTTGGACAGGGGGCCGGACATTGCAATAAAACGAGTCGATGCAGGCTGCCTCTCACCAATGGACACTGCCCATGCACTCCAAAAGACGCGATCGGTCCGCGGCGTTGTGAGCGCGCAGATGGGCAATAATGGTGCGGGGGCAGGTAACATAGGCCAGGCCATTGAGGTAGATGTCTTTCACGATGCCGAGTCAACGGCCATACTGCCGGATTTGGCTGAAGCGTTGCATTCGCCCATGCGCGCGATAACGCGAGAGGATGGGAAGAAGCGATTTGCCGATATTCTCTGGCGCCACGGCACACTGCTGATGGTAGTAGCTGTGCCAGCAGTCCTGGGACTCGTGCTATTGGCAATGACCGCAGCTGGGTATCGAAATGAGATCGGGCGCCACATGGGCTTGCTCAAAGCCCTGGGATGGCGCACTCAACACATGGTGCGCGTGCGGCTGTTTCAAGGACTTATCATCGGCATTCCCGGCGCAGCAGCGGGCCTTGCGGCGAGTGCAATGATCGTTTTCAAGCCCAATGGATCACTGCTAGGCGGTCGGCTGCTCTGCTGGCAATTGCCTTCCGATGTGATCGCGATCTCGGTCGGCGGGGTGATGAGGACGATTTTCGTCGTGCTTGCAGTGGTGGTTGTGCCCTGGCTCTTGGCTGCCCTGTGGCCGGTGTTCAGAGCAGCGACGGTTGATCCATCCGAGATGTTGAAATAGATGGCACCCCAAATGAGCGAATCCGGCATCCAATGCATCCAGGTGGTCCTCAAAAAAAAAGTCGATGCAACCGCTGAGAAGACTATTTTGAGCGAGGTGAACTGCAGGTTTGATCCTGGAACTGTTTCGGCGATTACAGGACCAGTGGGCACGGGCAAGACCAGCTTGTTGCACATTTTGGCCGGCCTAGATCGGCCCACATCAGGTGTGGTGATGGCCGATGGGGTCCCGATTTCGAGGTACACCGCCCCCCACCGGGATCGCTACAGATCTCAAGTTGGCGTCGCATTTCAAAAGGCGTATTTTTTCGAAGACGAGACAGTGCTCGATAATGTCATCCTACCGCTGCTGCCCTATGCAAAGCATATGCGCGCGCTTAAAGACCTTGGATGCACTGCACTCGAGCAGATGGGATTGATCCATCTAAAGGACCGGGCTGCAGTAAGTTTGTCTGGTGGAGAACGACGGCGCATGGGCATTGTCCGGGCTTTAATTGGCAACCGGCGGTTTTTGTTTCTCGACGAGCCCACGTCGTTTCAGGATCCCGAAGGCTGCGAACGGGTTGTCGCCGGTATTGAGCAGGCCAAGGTACGAGGTGCAGTCATCGCAGTTGCTACCCATGACCTGGCTTTCATCAAACGCCTGCAACCCGATGTAACGTGGACCCTTTTAAACGGCATCATGGAACCGCGCCCATGATATGGCAGCCGGTACTGCTAGTCATCATTGCACTCGACACGATGACCGCAGTGGCCGTGTGCATCTTGGCAGCGATCCAGGTCAGGATCGCCTTGGGATGGCAGGGCGGGGCTGCCACACAACATCAGCTCCTGCTGGAAAGACGCGCTGAAACAGCTGCTCTTATTGGCCGCGCTATCCTCATTGTCTGGATAATCAGCACGGTCGCTGCGCTGGTGGCCATTACATCGGTATTGCCCGGCCTCATACCAGGCGCCATGTGTGGTATGGGCGCGGTACAGGCCTCTGGTAATCGACTCGCGAGCGCATTGCTCCTGCGGTGCATTGCCTTGGCGGGGGTGTATGCGTGGCGCACACTCGATAGGTTGAATTACGCCACACCCGTGGCCCCCCTGACGACCGCGTCTGCTCGCTTGGGATTGTTCTGTGTTCCCCTGGTAGCTGTTGCAATATGGCATCATCTCGCAGCCCTGGGTCATCTCGACATAACCCGGGTAGTGGATTGCTGTGCAGCTGTCTACGACACTACTATCGCGGAGACAGGAGAGGTGTTCTGGCTTTCTGATACTGTCTTGGTGGGAATCTTTCTCGCGGGGTCAGTAGTGCTTGTCAGCTGGACCGGGTGGATGGCCGCTGTAAAAAAACGCCGTGGCAGCCCATTTAAAGCGGTCTCTGTCGCCCTTGTTTCACTTGCCTGGGCGTGGGTGGCCAGCCACGCCCTGGTGCGGTTATTTGCCGCGTATCACTACGGGGTGTTGCACCACACCTGTCCGTATTGTCTGTTTTTACCCGACCACTACGGCATTGGGTTCTTTATATTCGGTGGCCTCGCGCTTCTCGTTCTCGAGGGGGTAACAGTGCCCATATGCGTCCTGGCTGCGTCTAAAGCGCCGAGCACTGCGTGCTATGCCCAAAAGCGCCAACGCCGCGCACTTGCATTGATGGCTGGATTTACTGCGCTCACCACCCTCATTATCGTCGGTCCGGCGCTCATATGGCGCCTCGAACACGGGGTATGGATCCGATAAGCAATGGGTTGATGAAGTGAACCCAATGGTTCATGCCGAGTCTTTGCACACATCATGCTGGAAAATCCCCATTAGGAGATAATGCGAGTAGGAATGCTTCTACCGGAAGACAGGTCACGGGTCCGATTTTGAGACGTTCTTTTCCCCGATAGAGGAGATAGGCCACAGCTTCGGGATAGTCAGCGAGAAAGGTCCTGAGACCCTTGGTATCTCGGCTGGACACGGCCGAAGCGTTTTTTACTTCTATCGCGGTGAAAATGCCGTCGCCGTAGATCACGAAATCCACCTCGACGCCTGACTTGGTTCTCCAGAAATATAACCTTTGCTTCCCGGTCGAGTAGTCGATCCAGGCTCTCAGGTGTTGGCCGACAAGGCCCTCCAGCGCCGGACCGTGTATCTCAGAAGGCCGGTCTAACGGCCCTTGGGGGCGGAGGCTGTGATAAACACCGGTATCGAATAAATAGAACTTGGGATGGGCCGAGAGGTGGCGCTTGGCACGCCTCTGAAACACTGGCACTCTGTAAGAAAGAAGCAGATCCTCTGCGATCTCCAAATACCCTTCAACGGTCTTCCTGCTAACCTGACATTCCCGTGCAATGCCAGAGACATTTATGACCGTGCCGTGAGAAAAGCTGGCGACCTCTAAAAATCGGGAAAAGCTTCCAATGTTGCGGACCAGGCCTTCCATTTGCACTTCTTCTCTCAAGTAAAGTGCCACGTATGCGTCTAGTGTCTCCACCTGATTCCCAGAATCCCATACCAGGGGCAAAAGGCCCTGGTGCAACGCGATATCGAGATTGAAATCAGCACCCATTTCTGTCGCCAAAAAGGGATGCATCGATTTTCTGAGCGCTCTGCCGGCCAGTAGGTTCACGCCGGTGCGCTTGAGCTTCCTCGAACTAGATCCGGTGAGGATAAATCGCTTTGAAGCCTCGTCCTCGATGAGCTTGTGAACCACGTCGAGGAGCGCCGGGCACTTCTGTATCTCGTCTACGACGATGGTGTCCCCGGTATGACCAAGGGCCAACTCGCTGAGGCGTTCTGGTCGCGCTGAAAGCTCGCGATGCAGCTTTGGCTCTAACAGATCGAGAAACAGCGCTTCTTTGAGCGCTTGCTTAAGCCAGGTGGTTTTTCCTGTCCCGCGCGGGCCAAAGAGGAAGTAGCTGCCACCTGGATCTTGGAAAAATCTCCTCAATCTCGCCATTTATGCTTCCTTTTTGGCGACTTGATTGCCATATTTTACCAGTGCTGCACTGAATGTCAATTGAAGGTCAACGACCGGGCGGGCATTTCTACTTGATCTGGGCTGCGATGCAGCGCGGTGCGCCAGCCTCGTCTGCTACGGTGCTTACGTTTGCCCAATCGGTTTGGTTGTTCATCCGCTTGAGCATTGGCGGCCCCTGTCCCAGGCCCACCTCGAAACAGAGCCAGCCCCCGGGTTTTAGAAAGCGAACCGCCTCTTTGATCAGTCGGTACAAAATCCCAATGCCAAATGGGCCGCCGTCAAAGGCCAGACGCGGCTCGTGTTCGGAGATTTCACTGGGCATGGCCCCGACGTTCTTGGCGGAGATATAGGGTGGATTGCACGTGATAATATCGAAAAAGCTAAGAAACGCGTCTTCGTCAAAGGGGTTGAACAAGTCTCCTGCTCGAAATGTGACCCGATCTTCAAGCTGTAGGTGGACAGCGTTTCTTTGGGCCAATGCAACTGCCTCGACTGAGATGTCCGATCCAAAGCCCCGGGCACTGGCCTCCTGATTGAGGATGGAGAGCAGAATATTTCCCATACCGCAGCAGACGTCTAAAACGTCGACCTGGGCCTGCTGCTGCGCAATATCGACGACGACTTCCAGCGCGCTGCGCCCCAGAATCTCGGTCTCACGTCTCGGTATGAGTGCCTGGGCACTGCTCAGGAATTCCAACCCCATAAAATCCTGCCGGCCCGTGAGATGGGCCAGGGGAATCCCTGAGAGCCTTTTTTCCACCAGATCCTTCAGGCGTTCCATAGCGGCTTCATCGAGATCTGGTAGGGCCTGCTGTTGGCTGCGGTAAATGCCCATGGGATTTCCCGCGGCAAGGTGAGCCAGCGCGGCAAACGTGGTTTCCGCCGTCTCCAAAGGCTTGTCAGGCAATATCTCGAGGCTGTTTTCGAGACGTGCCCGGAGATCCGCCAAACGAGTGTCTGATTGAGCCCTAGCCACCACAGCGCTTGTCCTTGCCTTGAATCACATCGACGATGCGCCTGCCGAACAGGGGAGCGACCTTTGCCGAAAACTGGGGATTGGGGTGGGAATCCCTAGGAGAAACAGCGTACGCATCTTTCATGTACATCCCCCCCTCGGTCTCCAATTCCCAGAAATCCCAGAGAAAAATGTTGTCACAGGGCTCGTCCCACTTATTTCGAACCCAGTCGAAAAAAGCCTTTGCATTTTTGGCTTGGTGCTTTTGGGTTTGGCCTTTTACAAGGGCAGCCCCGGTCCAGACGAGGAAGCGAACCTTGGGAAATGTATGCATCTTCTTTTTCAGCGCGTTGTATTGCAGCTTGTAGTTTTCAATGGACTTTCTGTCCGAAGAGATCTTTGGAGACCCCGTATCTTTCTCGATCCTACTGACCGGATAACAGTGCTTCCAGACAATGACATCGTTTTCTCTGGTCAGCATCTCCAACGTTGGTTCTTCTTTATACGGTCTGTTCCCCGCGTGATTGACCCAAATATTCCAATAATCAAACGGGTAGTTATGCCAGCCATAGGGAGAGGCTTTGGGAAACTTTGCATTTTCGAAACGGTAGGCAGTACCATTTGTAGCGTTATAGGAACGAAGCCATTGCATCAGGCCGCCGTTTAGAATGTTGCCGCCGGTACTGTGGTGCAAGAACAGGATTTTTGCATTGCGACCCATGGGAGCCAATTGGGTCATTTTTGATGTCCCGCCCTTTTTCGTTCTTGACTGTTCTTTTCCCTCTGACGTTACTGAGGACGCTTCGCTCGGCTCTGCTTCAGATTTATTGCAGTAGAAGAAGACGGGGCTTAGCATAAGCAAAAATATAAAAGCGCCAAAAACGCCGGCTAGAGACGCGATACTTTTCATGATTTCCTCCGTTTGGTGGCAGTTTCCGAGGGTTATTCTCCGGTCAGGCTTCCAATATCCCCTCGTCCCTCTATAACATCGACGATGCGATTAGAAAATAGTGGGGCCACCTCAGCGGAAAATGCTGTGTTTGGGTGGGAGTCGGTCGAGGAGACGGCCTTTTCGTCCAGCATGTAAATCCCCCCTTCGGTTTCCAACTCCCAGAAATCCCAGATATAAATGTTGTCGCCTTTCTCATCCCAATCGCTTTTTACCCAATCGAAAAAGGCCTTTGCGTTTTGGGCCCAGGTCTCATTGCTTTGGGCTTCGACGAGCGCGGCTCCGGTCCACACAACAAACCGAACAGATGGAAATTCGCGCATCTTTGCCTTTAGCGCTTCATACTGAAGCTCGTAGTTTTCCCTGGATTTGCGGTCCGATGAAATGTCGGGTGATTGCGTATCGTCGAGCACCCTGCTAACTGGAAAGCAGTGTTTCCATACGATGACATCGTACTCTTCAGTGAGCATCTCTAACGTCGGTTCTTCCATGTAAGGCGTGGATCCGGCATGAGCTATCCAGATGTTCCAGTAGTCATAGGGGTAGTTGTTCCAGCCGTAAGGGGAAGATTTGGGAAAACTCAGCGTAGAGAACTGGTAGTTTTTTCCGTTTGAGCTGTTGTACGAGTTAAACCACGTGATGACACCGCCACTTACCACATTGGCGCCGGTGCTGTGGCGCAGCAATACAATCTTCACATCCGGTCCCATATCAGAATCCGTGTCCGTGCTGGTATCTGAGTCCGTGTCCGTATCGGTGTCTGTGTCCGTATCTGTGTCCGTGTCTGTGTCAGTGTCCGTATCCGTGTCCGTATCCGTGTCCGTATCCGTGTCGGTGTCCGTATCCGTGTCCGTGTCCGTGTCGACATCTGTGTCCGTATCGGTGTCAGCGTCCGTGTCCGCATCCGTGTCCGCGTCAGTGTCCGCATCCGTGTCAGCATCCGTGTCAGCGTCCGTGTCCGTATCTGTGTCCGAGTCGGTGTCCGTATCCGTATCTGTGTCGCTGTCGCTTGTACCCGACGGCGTGTCCTTGTCGCTATCGCTGCACCCCGCTTTTCCCATTCCAATGAGCGTCACAAGGAACAGGAATAATAGATTTGAGATACGTGGATGGTTAACGCCTCTTTTCATCTTTTTTCTCCTCCTTAAAACAGGCTCGGTACATGTCTATGCACCCATTAACAGTTACTTTTCTCCAGTAAGACTGCCCATATCCCCACGTCCTTCAATGACATCGATAATGCGGTTAAAAAACAACTCGCCCGCGGTTTCTGAGAACTGCTCATTGGGGTGCGAGTCATTGGGGGAGACGGCAAAGTCATCCTTCATGTAAATGTCTCCCTGTGTCTCCAGTTCCCAGAAATCCCAAACATAAATGTTGTCGCCACACTCATCCCAACTGCCCGTTACCCAATCAAAGAATGCCTTTGCGTTTTGGGCCCAGTCTGCTTCTGTTTCCCCTGCTACCAGGGCCGCCCCAGTCCACACGATAAAGCGAACCTGTGGAAATGACAGCATTTTATCCTTAAGGGCCGCATATTGAAGCTCATAGTTTTCTCTGGATTTCCGCTCCGACGAAATGTCGGGTGATTGGGTATTATCGAGCACCTTGCTCACCGGAAAGCAGTGTTTCCATATGATGACATCGTATTCTTCGGCGAGCATTTCCAGCGTGGGCTCTTCCATGTACGGCCCATTTCCCGCGTTTCTGACCCAGATGTTCCAGTAGTCATAGGGGTAGTTATTCCACCCGTAAGGGGAAGATTTGGGAAAGCTCGTATGGTTGAACTCATACGCTGTTCCGTTGGCATTGTTATGGTCATGAAATAGTGTGAGAACACCACCGTTTAATATATTGCCCCCGGTGCTGTGGTGCAGGAACATGATGCGTATCTCATTTTCCATAGGAGATTGTGTGTCAGTACAACTGTCAGTATCCGCGTCTGTGTCTGTATCTGCATCGCCGCCTGTATTATTTTGTTCATTCTCTGAGCTATCGTTACCGCATCCAAAGGGTGTCAACCATACGCACAACCATCCAATGACAAGCAGTTTTGTTAAGGGGTTTATCCGCATCGCGTTATCCTTTCTCACGAGCTAAGTGTAACCCAACCTCGATACCTCTGCAGCTCTCGTCCTCATCAATTCCTCATTTTAATCCCTTGACCCAGACCCCTCTAGAAATGAAGATGACCCCATGTCACGCACTGTAGATTTTATTCACCTTCATTTGCACAGCCAGTATTCCCTGCTCGATGGCGCGGTTCGCCTGTCCGAGCTCACCGATCAGGTCAAGGCCTTTGGCATGCCAGCAGTGGCTGTTACGGATCACGGCAATATGTTTGGCACGGTGGATTTTTACACACGGGCGATTTCCGCTGGCATCAAGCCGATCATCGGCTGCGAAGTATACGTTGCCCTTGCCGATCGTCGGGACCGCACAGAACGGGCCAATCACCACCTCATTCTCCTGGCTCGCAACGACGAGGGGTATCGGAACCTTAAGTATCTCGTATCTATGGGATATCTAGAGGGATTTTATTACAGACCCCGCATCGATAAAGCCCTGTTGAAAAAGCATACCGCCGGGCTCGTTGGATCCACTGCCTGCTTGGGTGGGGAGGTAGCCACCGCCTTTCGCATCGGTGGATTTGAGCGGGCCAAGGAGGCTGCAGCCTCGCTCCGGGATCTGTTCGAACCTGGCCACTTCTACCTCGAAGTTCAAAACAATGGCTATGATGGACAATCTGAACTTAACAATGCCCTGAGGAGGATCGGGCAAGAGCTCGAAATACCGTTGCTGGCCACCAATGACGTGCATTATCTAAAATCCAGCGATGCCAAGGCCCACAATGTCCTCATGTGTATCCCCAAGGGGGTGACCCTCGATGATCCCAAGGCGGATCGGCGCTATACAGATCAGCTCTATTTGCGAACAGGCGATGAAATGATGACCGCGCTCAGCGATTATCCAGACGCGGTGGAAAATACGCTGAAAGTGGCCGAGATGTGCGCAGAGGTAAATCCCACAGGGCCTATATCACTGCCCAGCTACGCTATTCCCGAGGGCCAAACCCTGGAGGCGCACCTGCGGCAGATGGCCCACAAAGGACTTGATCGCCGGTTTGGAGAATTTGAGAAGGTCGGCAAGCTGGTGGACAAGCGAACCTATCGGCAGCGGCTAGATGGAGAAATCGACGTCATCTCTGAAATGGGATTTCCCGGCTACTTCTTGATCGTCCAGGATTTTATCGACTACGCCAAAAGAGAGGATATCCCCGTGGGGCCGGGCCGCGGATCAGGTGCTGGTTCCTTGGTCGCCTATGCCCTTAGGATCACCAACCTCGACCCGATTCCCCTGGGCCTGTTATTCGAGCGGTTCCTCAATCCCGAACGCGTGTCCATGCCGGATTTTGATATCGACTTTTGCAAAGACCGCCGGGAGGAGGTGATCGCTTACGTGGTCGAGCAATACGGCAAAGACAACGTGGGGCAAATCGCCACCTTTCACCAGCTTAAAAGCCGGTCTGCCGTCCGGGATGTCGGCCGGGTAATGGGCATGTCTTACGCAGAGGTGGACCGGATCGCCCGGCTGGTTCCCGAAGGACCCAATGTCACCCTGCGCGAGGCGATGAAGACAGAGCCCAGATTAAAGGAGGCCAGGGAACGGGACGCCAGGGTCGATACGCTGCTCGACTATGCAGAGCGACTTGAAAACTTGAATCGCCACGCGGGCATGCACGCAGCCGGTGTGGTGATAGGCAACAGACCGCTGTGGGAATACGTGCCGGTATTCAAAGGCACGGACCGGGACCAAGTGGCCCATCTGGTCAGCCAATTCGACATGAAGTTCGTGGAAAAGGCGGGCCTGGTGAAGTTCGATTTCCTGGGCCTCAAGACCCTGACCGTGATCGATACTGCAGTGAAGCTCATCAACAAGCGTCCGGACTGTCGAGAACCGTTCGACATTGACAGCATCAAATTGGATGACGCAGATGTGTATGCGCTCATTTCTCAAGGGAACACATGGGGGGTCTTTCAACTGGAATCCAGGGGGTTTCAAGAGCTCTTGCGGCGCCTTCAGCCGGACTGTTTCGAGGACATCGTGGCTGCCGTGGCCCTTTACAGACCCGGTCCCCTCGAAGGGGGCATGGTGGACCAGTTTGTGGAGTGCAAACACGGCAGACAGCCCATTACCTATCCCCATCAGAAGCTCGAGACCGTCCTTAAGGAGACCTACGGCGTTATCGTTTACCAGGAACAGGTCATGCAGGCCGCCCAAATTCTCGCTGGTTACTCCCTTGGCGCTGCGGATATCATGCGCCGGGCCATGGGCAAGAAAAAGCCAAAGGAGATGGCCAAGGAACGCCTCAAATTCGTGGCAGGTGCAGAGGAAAACAGCATCGATGCGGCCAAGGCAAACGATATCTTCGAACTCATCGACAAGTTTGCCGGATATGGATTCAACAAAAGCCACTCCGCAGCATACGCCCTTATTACATATCAAACGGCCTGGCTAAAAACGCGATACCCCGTTGAATTCGAGGCGGCGCTACTCACGTGCGACAGGGAGGACACGGACAAGGTCGCCCGATATATCCGCGCCGGGCGGGCCATGGGGGTCGAGGTGCGCCCGCCGGACATCAATTTGTCGAGTCGGGATTTCAGTGTGACCTATGCCCCGGACGCCCCTGAACAGTGCGATATCCTGTTTGGGTTGGGAGCGATCAAAGGCGTGGGCGACGCTGCACTGACCACTATTTTTTCAGCTCGGGAAGAGGACCCTTTCAGCGATATATTCGATTTTGCGAGTCGCGTTGATCTCAGCAAGGTGAACAAAGGAGTGGTGGAGTCGCTCATCAAGGCCGGCGCCTTTGACGCGACCGCCGAGGCGAGCGGCATCGACCGGGGTCAGATCTTTGGCGTGCTCGACTTGGCCCTGGAGCGGGGCCGGTCAGCCCAACGGGATAGGGAAAGCGGTCAAATCAGTCTCTTCAGCACCTTTGAGGGCCCTGCCGACACCAATGGTGGGGCCCTCGACGTGGCGCCGCGCTACGAGGAAGTTCCCAGATGGGATGAGCGCACCTTGCTCGCCCATGAAAAAGAAGCCATTGGCTTCTACATGTCGGGTCACCCAATGGACAAACACGCTGCAGAAGCCAAACGGCTTTCAGACGGCACTACTGAGATCGTCAGCACCAGGAAAAATGGTGACAAAATAGCATTGGCCGGCATGGTGATGGAGTATCGGCAAAAGACCACCAAAACCGGTAAACGGCTGGCACTGTTTACCATCGAAGACCTGGTTGGCAGGGTTGAGGTGGTTGTCTATTCAGAGGTTCTCGAAAAAGTCGCAGATATCTTGCCCTCGGACGATCCCATCCTCATTCGCGGCGCGGTCCGGGTCGACAAGCGTTCAGAGGGCGAGACGCGCAGCATTATGTTGAGCGAAGCGATCCCGCTCCAAGAAGTCCGCAGCAAAAACACGCGGGAAGTTCACGTCCACCTCGACGCGCTGGCGTTCCAAGTGGAGGCCATGGCCGAGCTGAAGTCACTGCTGGAACAGCACCCGGGCCGATGCGATACCTTCATTGAGATCGTGCATTCGGGCAGCTTTAAAACAACACTGGCATTGCCAGAGCAATTCAGAGTAGCGCCGAGCGATGCGCTCATCGATACCATCGAATCCCTCCCAGGTGTCAAACAGATAGAATTCAGATAGCACCAGCTGTCTTTTTCACCGCCGACCCGCTCATCGACAACATTTAATGTTCGGTTAAAAAGAAACCAGGTAACCTTTCAGCTTAAAAATAAATAGTTCGTTTGGTATCACTTGAAAACGGAAACTATCGTGCTCTGATGTATTTTTTCTGTTGACAGCAAGTGGGGTTCTTGTTACCAGTTCAAAAATATACGAAATAAACTGAGTGGTACTGGGAATCGGAGGGGCCTGTCTGTTGCTGGCAGATGGGGATTTAAGTGCCTGCTTAAACGGCGGCTATTTGTGGCGATCGGCGGGAGGAAAGCGTTCGCCGCCGCATAGGACGCGGTTTGTACCATCGTTGTGTTGCTATCATGTCTCTATAGTGACATGGTATGAATATTGCTAGCATTTAATAAATGCCCGTCATTCCCGCCTGCGCGAGAATGACAATTTGGGAACGTTCGAGACACCCGCCTGCGCGGGAATGACGATTTTTCTACTGCGTGGCACTTCGCTGAATGCAGCGGTGCATCGCCAAAGGTACAGGAGGGTTTGCTATGGGGTCTCTTTTTAAAAGGCATTGTGTTTTGTCATTTTTCATTATTTGTATCGTCGGCTTTCCCCTAAAAGCCGCAGCGAGCAATATCGTCTATTGTGACGTAAATGCCACTGGGAACAACGACGGGACGTCGTGGGAAAACGCGTTTACAAACCTCAACGACGCCATCGATAGCCTATCTTCAGGAGAAGTCTGGGTCAAAGAGGGGCACTATGCTGGAGAGACAATCGACCTGTCGTGTGGCGTCTCGATTTATGGCGGGTTCTCTTCTGAGCTCACCGGACAGGCAGGGGATATTGATCAGCGGGATCTGACGTCCGATCTGACCATCATCGATGGAGAGGGGACGCGCCGATGTTTGTATCCAGCCTCGTATGTCGATCTCGATGGCCTCTCATTCCAGAACTGCGACGCTGATGCAGGCGGGGTTATGTATAATTCTTGTTCGTCTTATATTCGCTTTGTTAATTGTTCGTTTAAAAATAATACAGCGTTCTACTCCGGCGGCGCTATTGTTTCCTTTCGCCCCATGACCTTTGAAAATTGCGTGTTCGAGTCCAACCGGGCGGAATATTCCAAAGGCGGTGCGGTTTACATCGACGAAACGTCCTCGTTTACAGGGTGCCGGTTTGCAAAAAACCATGCGGCATACGGCGGCGCACTCTACCTGTCGGGAAGCACGACCATCACCAACAGTCAGTTCCTGCTCAACTTCTCCGAGTACGCCGGAGGGGCGATGTATTTGAGATCTTGGGCGGACATACAGAACACAGTGATTGCCTTTAATACGTCAAACTATGGCGGCGGCGTACGGTCTAAGGGAGACCTGGATGTCTATAATAGTACGATTTATTCCAATCGAGCTAAATATTACGGCGCGGCGATCTATGGGTACGATGTTTGGGTCATCAATTCAATCGTATGGGATAACTATTCCCTATCCTGCTATGACGCTACCAATAACATCTACAGCACGTACTATCCCGACATTTACTACAGCAACCTAGAGGATGGGTGGCCAGGCACTGGCAATATCAGCGAAGACCCCAAGTTCCTGATTAAGCAGGGGTGTTGCGAGGTGCCGTTTCAGATTGACGGCACGTCCCCATGTGTGGATGCCGGCCACGGCTGCTATGCCATGGAGCACGACATAGCCGGCAATGCCCGGTTTGATGCCCCTTCAGTGCCCAATACCGGCGCACCTACGCCGGATTATACAGACATCGGGGCGTATGAGTTTGTCGATGTGCCGGTAGAGAACTGCAATCAGGAGTGCGATATAGACGAGGACGCCTTATCAGACGATTGGGAATTCAGCCATTTCGACGATCTAAACCAGGATGGAGACGGGGACGCAGACGGGGATGGGATATCCAATTATCTGGAATTCCTAATGGGTACGGATCCCACGGATAGCACTGCAGTGCCAACTTCTGGCCATCGATACCGGTACGATTCGCTGGGCAGGGTGAGAAGTATCACGCGGGTGGATTAGAGAATGGGGCAAAGGAACAAAAATACAAAAAATGGAGTAAAGGTCATGCAAACTTTTAAAAATACAAAGGTAATGTCGATTGTGTATCGGCTTGTGGGGTTATTGCTCATCCTGTCCATGGCGAGTGCGGGGTATGGGGACGAGGTATCAGCGGACGAGGAAAACGCACCGGTAGTGCCGTCGAATCCAAAGATGACAGAGAAGTCAGCGAGTGAAAAGATGGGCTCGCCAGACGCCACGGTCTCCAATGACGGGAGTGCGTCGTATGGGTATCCGATATTGCTGCCGCCGGGCAGGGGGGATGCGGACCCGAGTTTAGTGCTGTCGTACAACAGCAATAACCGCACTACCAGTGGACCACTGGGCGTGGGGTTCAGCCTGCCAGTGCCGGCCATAGAGCGGTCCACCAAGCGGGGGCTCGACTATAACGGAAATGATTTCGTAGTGGGCGGTCAGGACCTGACGCCGCGTTCATCCGACTGGGGAGATGGATACTACGGCGCCAGGATAGAGAGCGCGTTTACCAAGTACCACTTTTCAGGCAACACTTGGACGGCAACAACGAGAGACGGCATTAAGTATTATTACGGCCGCGAGTCTGAGTCTCGGCTTGAGTTTCCCAGCGGCAACACGGTCAACACGTTCAAGTGGTTTTTAGACAAGGTAGAAGATACCAACGGCAACTATACCGAGTATGAATACCAAAAAGACATCTGGTCAAACGGACACACCAGGGAAATGAATTTAAAAGAGATCCGGTACAGTGGCCATGATAATCCAGCCAAGGCGCCACTGTTTAGGGTTGTCTTCGATTACGAGGAAGCAGGGGACTTGTTTACAAGGTCGTACAAGACCCACCATGCAACCATGCAGCGACAACGGCTTGAGTCAATACTGATATATCTGACAGAACCAGGTCAGGATGACGATCTGCTCAGGCAATACAATCTGCAGTATACAGAAATCGAACCCAATACCGTGCATACATTCGACAAGCCAGTGCTAAGCTTTCTCGATTCCATCGAAGCGATAGAAGTAGATGGCAGCGATACGATGCCCAGATCTACCACAGAATTTGACTGGCGAGATTTGTGGGGACTTAACTGGACGGGAGGAATGGATCCTTTGAACGTAGGGCAAGAGGATACCGAAATATATGGCGACCTGATTCCAGGGCTCAAGGTACTTACATTGGACTACAACGGGGATGGCAAAGACGATATTTTCAAGTTCTATATGTTTTCGGGGATGACGTACAATCAATTTGTCGATTTCAGCGAATACATGGCCCTATTCCGAGCTGAAGGTGTGAATGAAGATGGAGACTTGCATGCCGGCAGCTACACAGAATTTTGTTGGGGAACGAACAGTGGTCACAACCCGGATCCAAGTAGCGGCTTTACACAAGAGGAATATGAGCCCAAGTGCGACTCGGGAAACGAATCGGTGGGCATCGAAGAGATACGAAACCACCTCGGCATGAAAGAAGACTGGGAATTTATTGATGTATTGGCGTACGATTACGATAATGACGGAAAAGATGACTTGCTGTTCTGGGCTGGCGGCAAAAAAGACGAACACGGAAATAATCATATCGACTACCCAGATAGGATGTGGCTGTTCCAATCTCAAGGAGATGATGATCAAGGAAGGCCGCGGTTTATTCTGAGAAATGACGGCGTCAGTATATTGGACAGCAGGTTTTGGTCAAAACTGGTTACACTGGCAAAGGACAATTCTTATCCCCATCAAGCTATCGCTAGCCAGCATATGGGTCTGATGGCCATTATCCCGGCTGATTTTAACAGCGATGGATACCCGGATTTACTCGTTTTCAATCAATACAATTACAATATGGACTTTAAATACGAGAAAGAAGATCCAAATCAAACCGATCCTGTGCTCAGCCTCTGTGCTGATGAGCCATATATAGGCCGTCGTATCAACATATTCTTGTCCAACGGGATGGTTGGAGATGACAGTTCACTTAACGATATGTATACAGAAATGTATGCTGGAGAAGATAACAATATACTGGAAAGTGGGATCGATTCACCACTATATGAGTTGGAATCATGGGATAGATGCTACTTTAGAGACGAGATACAGATTCTAGATTTCAATGGAGATGGCTACAATGATATTGTCATTGGGAAAAGACCGAGGGTAGATAATAAATATGCCTTTTGCGTGTACGAATATGTAGAGGAGGACAATGCGTTTTCCGATGGTGTCGGCGGGCGGGACGGACCCATATGCAAGATAGTGGATTTTGCAGGTGAGCCAGGTAATGTTCCAAGTTACGACGGAGACTGGGAATCGACAAATCAGCATAGGCACGACGCGCCAGTGCTCACTGTTATTGACTACAACGGAGACGGCCTCACAGATATTTTATTGGCAAGCCCTACGTATAACCAGACGGGTGGGCACGCTCTTCCGGAATTCCCTGATCTAGCACGTGGCGAACATATGTTGTTTCGGTGGAATGGAAACAGACAGTTCGTCCCGGTGACGGACGATATAGCAGCACTTGATGAAGTGTATTGGAATGAAGGGGAAGAACAGGGGCTCTATACGATAACGCCGATTGACTTCAATCACGACGGAAATATGGACCTGTTTTTTAATGGTCACCGTATTGCGCTTTCTTTGGGCAACGGTAAGTTTATGAGAGTTAGTCCTGAGCTGATTCCAAGCACGAGCAGTTTATCTATCGGTGGAACGCGCGGAAGCAAGGTTGTTTTTCAGCCTATCGATATAATGGGTAGCGGGGTGCCACAGATAATGTGGCAAAAGAATTTTTTCTATTTCAAGTACACGTCAGTGCTGCCACTCACGCCAGTAAAGAGCTACAAACACAAAATGTTTAGAGGTGGATTCAGACAGGTCCCCTATCTACTCACAGATATTACAACAAAACACGGCTACTTAGAAGATAACGTTCCGGCGGCACTCTATCATAAGAAGGTTACTATCGCGTACAGGCCTAGCTCGGAAATGCCGAACAATGAGATGACCAAGTCAATATATCAGGTTGTTGATACGATAACAGTGGATTACGGCACCGATACGAATATCGGACCTTTCGAAACAAAATACGAGTTTTCCGAGGGGTATTTCGATTCTATAAATCGCGAATTCAGAGGGTTTAAAATAGTCACCAAGACAAATCCAGATCGTTCGATAGAGATAATGAAGTACCTCACACTAAAATATATCTTTCAAGGCAAAAAGTACGAACACTTTTACATCTCTCCCTTTGGGCATGGGGCATGCACAGTTGATGATTACTTGCATTGCCCTCGTAGACGGGTATTTTATCAATGGAGTTCCTCAGAGCTTCCAAGTCCGAACGACGCCCCTTCTAAGTTTATTTACGTGAGTGAAAAGATAGAGGAGACCTATGACAACTTCGAGAATATTAAGGATAGCTCCTGGGAGGAGCGCTATGAATACAATGCTGCGTGTGGGTTATTAGAAACTACCGAGAGCAATAAACTTAATTCAGCAGACATCAATAGGACAACAACAACATATGAAAATTTGGGCGCCCCCAATGGATGGTTATGGCGACCGAGGAGCGAATATGTGTATGGCAGTGAGTATGGCATCACAGTGGATGGCTACAATTACGTGGCACGGGCGACGTTCTATGACGAGTACGACGGGGATGGCAATTTGACGCTCCAAAAAAATCTGATCGGGTTGGACGCGGGAAACAAAATCACAGCTGAGCATGAGTATGAATACGATGACTTTGGCAATGTGGACAAGCAATGGGACCCCAAAGACAACCTGACGGAGTATGAGTATGAGACTGTATTAAATAAGTACGTCAGCAAAATAACCATGCCGAAGACGCAGAATATCGAAAATGGAGCTGAGCGGACAGAGCACGTGGTAGAGTACCTGAAATACAATTACAAATACGGCGTGCCAGGCGAATACAAAGATGAGAACGACAAGGTAACAGAGTATTCTTACGATGCTTTGGGCAGGAAAAAAGAGGTACACTATCCAAATTACGATCCTGGAGAGATAACAGAATATATATACGAGGATAGAACATTCCCCAGATACACAGATGAAAAAGTGCACGTCGGGACTGGCCAAACCACTATCGATACCCGAACATACATAGACGGGGATGACCGGCCGTTGCAAATCGTTACCAGAACAGCCGAAGACCCTGAAAACCCTGGCGTCACTCGCTACACATCCCGTATCAGTCTTTACGACAGCATGGGTCGCAACGACTGGAACTATGGTCCGTATCATTGCAGTAACCAGCATTTTTTTACATCGCTTGATTATGAAACTGTTTGCCCATATCAAAACCGATGGCAACGGAATGATTATGATCATCTAGGAAGAACCAAACTCATCACCATGCCCTATGATTTAGAAGATTCAGGTGGGGTTACTGATGAGATTACTACAATCTATGTCTATGAGGGCTGGGATACGACCATTATCGATCCAGATGATAAATATAAACGCATCACCGAGGACCATCTCGGCAGAACCGTAAGTGTTTATGAGTTCATCGATGCCTTTGAGAAAGAGACGGCGTATCAGTACAACGCAGCCGGGGATTTAAGAGAGATCTGGCTGATGGACCCAGAGAGGAGTGTTACCTGGCTCATCAAGTTCTTTTACGATTCACTGGGCAGGAAGACAGAGACCCACGACCCCAACATGGGCACATGGTTCTACGAGTATGACGACAACGGCAACATGACGGAGCTGGAAGATGCCAAGGACAATATCATTACCTTTGTTTACGACGAGCTCAACAGGCTACAGAAAAAGACCTCAATGACGGCTGATACAACGGTAGAAGACGAGGTTATCAATATTTACGATAACCCAGATGACACCAAAAATGGCAAAGGCAGGCTCTACATATCGAAGAATAATAAAGATAGTGATGGTAATTATGGCGTAGAAATAATGATAGATGACTATGACGAAATGGGGAACGTGCTGAGTGAAATCATAACGATAAAAGATACCGATGCAGACAAGGTCTACACAACCAAGATAACCTACGACAAGTCAGGCAAGCCTATTGTGATGAAAAAGGGGACGTAGCCTGCCTATTGCCCTTTCGGGTGCCCCCTCCGCCCGAAGGGGCTCAGCGCTCCTGATGAAAAAGGGGACGTAGCCTGCCTATTGCCCTTTCGGGTGCCCCCTCCGCCCGAAGGGGCTCAGCGCTCCTGAAACCCAAAATCAAAGAATAGTCGGCTGACAGGGCTCACTCTCGCTC
>JASJCT010000150.1 GCA_030065855.1 Myxococcota bacterium | reverse complement strand
GGTCGCGCGAGAACCGCTTTGACATAGGTGCGACCCACTCAGGGCGACAGGCTGTGGTCTGGACCCGTCCCCTACCTCAGGTCCTGACGCCCGGCTTGGCCACAATTGACAGCATCGTCTTATCTGTCTCAGAACCAAAAACCAGGGGACGCGTGCACATCGCATGCAACGGGGAAGAGATAGCCACCGCACCACTGACGCCTGGCGTGCGAGAGGTCCGGGCTGAGATAGTTGTATCACCCCAGTATCCCAAACACGCCAAAACCCGGTGTCGCATTACCGTCGAACCCGCTACCTTGGATGCCCAGTTAGCAGCCATCGCAATGGTTGGCAGTGTCTACAACACCTCAAATAATTGAAGTGCCAACTGAGATCAAAGGTGTGAACGGGATTCAGTACCTCAAAATACGGGCGGCTTGGGCAATGCTTCTCAGCTTTTCTTTGGCCGTGTGTTCGTCGTTGACGCAGCGGTTGGCAAAGCAGCCAAACCCGCAGTCCGGATTTAAGAAGATCTTTTCCGGATCGAACCACTGGGCCGCTTCTCTGGCACGGGCCACGATCGCTTCAGGCGCTTCCACCTCGGCGGTTCTGGGGTTGACCACCCCCAAGCCTATCTCTTTTTGGGCCAGCGCATCTCCCACCACAGAGAGCTCTCCAGCCCGGGGAGTGGCGTATTCGAGCACGTATTGCCGCACGTTCATGGCGGCAAAAGCCGGCACCAGCTTGGTGTAGTCCCCTTCGAGCAGCACCTCTTCGGACCGGCTCCAATTTCCCCTGCAGACGTGGATGCCGATCCGCACGCCGTCTACCCCTTTGATGATGTCGTTCAGCAGCCCGGCCGCGTATGCCAGCTCTGCACCCGCATCCCGGCGGGTGGCCAGGGTGGCTCACATGAAGGTGCGCCGGTCGCACTCTTCTGAGAGCACCACCTCGGTAAGCACTGGCTCGTCGAACTGGACAAAGGCCACGCCCGCGTCCCTCAGCTCCAGGAGTTCTTCCCGCAGAAGGCGCACCACGTCCTTTGCCATGTCTGTTTTGTCCTGGTACGCCTCGCACCTGGAGATGCGCCCGATCCACATGGAGCGGGTCAACAGGTAGGGCCCGGGCAGAGTGACCTTGATGGGCCGGTCCGTGTGCTGGCGGAGAAACGCCACCTCGCTTTCGGCCAGGGGTTCCCGACGGTTCAGCTTGCCCACGCAGGTGGGATTGCGGATGGCCGAGGCAGGCACGTCCAAGGTGTGGAGCATCTCCTCGAATTCGGCCTTGTCGTCCATCTTTTCGAGCAGCTCGGCCAGGGAGTAGAGCACGGTCCCGTCCAGCTTGTCAGTGACAAACGAGTAAAAGTTGTCCCGGCGAAGCTCGCCGTCAGTGACCAGCTCCACCCCGGCGTCCAGCTGTGCCTGGAGGCAACGGCGCACCTCCCCATCTGCAAACCGATTGAACGCCGCCTGGCTCATGACGCCCTTTTGTTTGTCCCGCAGCGCCTTGAGCAGATCCCTGGATCGGGGCCAGCTGCCCACGTGGGTGACGGTATACATTCTCGCCTCCTTCCTTTACTAAACTATCGCCATCTTAAGCTTGAGATCGCATCCTTTGTTCAAGGTGGCCGCCAGGGGGGACCGCTCCACTGCCAGGGTCCACGCGTTGCGCACCGCGCCCTCGTCTGCAAAGGTAGAGACAAAGCACTTCACCTCGATGACCGAGAAACCCGGGTTCCCCTGTTCCAGCCCCAGGTGGGCCAGCACATTGTCCAATTTGCCGCGCACGGTCAGCTCGACGTCATCCACATCCAGGCCCGCCTTTTCGCACTCGATTGCAAAGCCGGCTGCCAGTGCCCCACCCAGGGCGCCGAGCACATATTCTACTGCGCTGGGGTGATCGTCCCGTTCCTCGAAGCTGGCCGGCTGTCCCACGTCGAACTGGAAGTTGCGGCAGTAAACCGTGGTCCTGAGCCCGCCTCGATACCGGGTGCGGGTGCGCCATTCGTAATCCCTGGCCCGTTTCATATCATCTTCGAGGGCAGGGCTGTCGTCGGCCTTTTTTTCACCCCGCCGGATGAAGTACCGCACCCGGTCATTGCCCGGCAGGTTGCCCAGGTAGGCGTGACCCACCATCTCGCACCAAGGGGGCAGATCACTGCCCACTGTTGGTTCTGAGCTCCTCAGCTCCAACACCTGACCCACAGGCACCTGGTTCATGGCGTCTCGCAGCATCAGCACCAGCCCGGAGCCGCAGTCCAGGGCGCCGCCGTCCAGCATCTCGGTCGGCTCGAGCTGTTCCAGCTCCTGCACGGACAGCATCTCAGAAGTCGACGCAAGCCGGATCGTCTGATAGCCACGCCACCAGGGCCGCCCCGCCTGCCGGCTCTGCCCCTTCGATCAGCTGCTCCTCTGTGATACCCCGTTTCTTGATGCACGGCGCGCACACGTACATCTTGCCACCCCCATTGATGAACTTGTCCACCAGCTCCTTGAGTGGAGCGAACGGCTCGCCCTCCACCACCTTCTCCGCCTCCCCCTTGACCGCGGCCCAGACCCCGTCGCTCATCAAAAACATAAGCGTATCCTTGTCGCTGCCCAGGGCTGCATTGGCCACCACAAAGGCCAGTGTGGCCTTGTCTCCATCAGTTCGACAATGCTTGAGTGTCACGCAAAACTTGTTTCCCATCACGTCTCTCCTTTGGCCCGGTTTCGGACCTGAATGATATAGAACGGAGCATCCTGCTCCAGCAGCACGTGGCCAGTCATTTTGCACCACTCGGGTATGTCCCTTGGCGCTCCTGGATCGGCCGTGACCACCCGTACCTTGGCACCGGCATCGGCCCGGTCGAGCTGCAACTTCAGCTCGTAGATCAGATCCCCGCACCCGAGCTCTCCGGTGAAAATCTCCAGCGACACTGGCCGGTCCCGTGTGCTGTCCGTACCACTTCGTCCGCTCGATGCATTGGGACGGCCGCTCTGGTCGTAGGTCAGGGCCACGTCTAGTACCTCATCCAAACATCTGCAAGGCAGATGTCCATCAGCTTAGTACTTATCATATAATCGGTTTTATCTATACAACAAATAGGTTTTTTCTATTCATAGGCACGCCGCTATTGGATCGTAGCTGCAATCGCTGACCCAGCGTTAATCAAACGGAATCTCGACAGCACCGGGCTTTCTGAAGAAGACAAGAAATTCTCGATACCACTTTAGGCATCCGTGCCAAAATCGATGCATATGCTATTGGATCGCAAATGCCCTTGATGCAGAGGTGTTCCAAATTGCAATTGCAGGTGTTAGATGTATGTGATGCATAAAAAGAAGATTATTTCCTTGTCCAGTGTCGTGATACCTGGTCTCCTAGTGCTGTTACTAGTCTCTAGCAAGACATTTGCCGCAGATTGTACACTTTACCGCAATGGATCGATATTCAGCGCCCGGGCAGAAAAGGTGGATGCGAGCTGGTTTGTTATTCAGAGTGGGAAGTTTATCGCGATAGGAAATAACGACGACGATTTGGAACCCTGGCTCAAGCCCTGTTTGGAAGTCGATCTTCAGGGTGCCTTCGTGGCACCGGGGTTTATCGACGCGCATATCCATTTTGTGGATGGCGGACTGAGCTTATTACAGACGAATCTTGGAGGTGTAACGTCGCTCGATGCGCTGGAACAGCGAATGAAAACAGCGACAAAGAGACCCATCGGCGGGTGGATCGTTGCCCGAAACTTGGGTCTGGAGCCGTTTGACGGCGAGCTTCCAACCCACGATGTAATGGATCCAATCCTTCCTCAGGATGTGCCGATATACATCGCTCTTAAAGGTGGACACCATACATATGTCAATCGCGAAGCATTAGAACAAATGAATATCGAGCGAGATTCGACACCTCCTCCAGGTGGCGATTTCATTCGTGATCGAACCGGGGAGCTAACAGGCGTGCTACAAGATGAAGCCGCATTCGAGGCACTGCGTTACACACATCGGAAAATCCCGCGCAGTCAGATTACCGAAGCGATTCTCAAAGCCGAGAAGTTAGCCCTTTCCTACGGCATGACGGCAATTGGTGACAACACCTTCTTTCCCTCCCACTTCCGCAGATATCGCAAGCTGCAGCGGCAGTCCAAACTAAAACTGCGGATTATGGCACGCTCATATGGCCCCATGCCTATCACCGAGTTTCTTATGAGGCTGATGGATCGCGATGCAGACCAAAGGCTCGGATACTTCGGAGCAAAGTACTTCCTGGATGGGTCATTGCAAGTGCCGGAGAATACCCCTAGGCCGGAGTCGCCAGGGGGAGAGCCGGTGTATCGCGCTCGGGAAATCGCGGAGATGATGGAGGACTTCGGCGGGAGGGGCGCGGCGTGGCATGTTCAAAGCTTTAAGGGGGCTGCGCGTTTGGTGGATGTACGCCTTGGTCTTGGCAATAATGTCACAGAAGAATCCGTATTTGTGCTCGATCATTGCGGAAGTTGTTATGGCGAATTGTTAGAAAAAATAGCGCAAGCAGGGTTTCAGGTGACCCTGTTGCCCGGGCAATTGCATGTTCTCGCGGACCTTGCTTCGACTTATAACGACAGCGAATTCAACGGACTACTTCAATTCGATGATCTCTTTGCTGCCAGTATCGCGCCGGCGTTGACATCGGACTGGCCCTATGGACTGGATGTCGATTATCCGGGATTCCAATACGAAACGCAGCGCATACCGCTTTGTCCTCTTTCCCATGCAGCGGTGGTTACGTCAGGACAAACGCCGGACGGAAACCCAATTGAGGGAGCATCTTCGCGAACCATCGATATAGGTAGGGCAATGCTTGGCATCACTCGAAACGGCGCACGGGCGATAGGCAGGGGAGATTCGCTCGGAATCATCTCGCCCGGATTTGAGGCTGACTTTGTCATTCTAGAAGGCAGTCCGTTTCAGGTAGACCCCGCGGCACTGTACACCATGAAGGTGATTGCGACATATATCGCAGGAGAGTGCGTGTATCACAATCCAGCTGCGCAAGCTGGATTGCCCACTTGCGATGGACCGAAGGCGCGACAAAGCGATTCGGATGGGAGTGGCTACGAAGAGAACGGCGCTAAACAGCGACATTGGTTCGCCAGCTTGGAAGGACAGTTTACTTACCATTACTTGGGCGGAGCAGGGGAGCTCAGGGCTTGGTATCAGGGAAAAATGTTCGACTATGAGTCGCCTATCGCAAAAAACTTTTTTCGGCTGGGCATCAGTCAGCGACTCTCTAGCACTTCAGAGACCGGCGTTTTTGTCACCACTCAGATCGGACTCCCGTTTCGGCTGGTTGTAGATGCCACGTGGGTTCAGAGCCTTGGCGGAGGTAATATCGGATTCATCCATCAGCCAGGCCCAGAAGCGGATTACTTTCATTATCTTCCCGATGGCCCAAGGGATACTGAATTTTCCGGACCTGCCTTCGGCGGCATGCGGCTGAGGATAAAACCCGTGGTTGCTATTGGGGGCGAGATTTGTCCGGGGAACTTATTGGCGGTGTTATACGAGCCGGTGTTCTTTTTCCAAGACCTGACCCTGGGGACGCCTGACATTGAGAAGACCGACTGGTACTTTGATCAAGGGGAGTTCATGAACCTCAGGGCCAGAGACTGGGTGATCACCCACG
Source organism: Myxococcota bacterium (assembly GCA_030065855.1). Taxonomy (GTDB): domain Bacteria; phylum Myxococcota_A; class Polyangia; order JAAYKL01; family JAAYKL01; genus JASJCT01. Next base: position 5,580 of record JASJCT010000150.1, on the reverse strand, counting down.
ACGCCTATGCTGGATATGTCTACGATGGAGGGGGATGGGGAGAGCTTGCCATTGCCGCGGGATATGAGTACTGGCGCTCTTATCATGCAACTGTCGGAAGACAGCGCATCACTGGTAGGATCTCATACGAAGCAGTGACATTGAGGACAGCGGCGATTGGATTGATGCCATATTTCCGTGTTCGCGCAGGCGGCTGGCTAAGGGATCCGGTATGGCAAGGTCAATTTCACATTGCTGGCATCATTGGACTGCGCTGGGAGATATACTGAGCAGATATACTGAGCACTCCAACCCAAGCCATTTGACAATTTTCTCTGTTTGGCGTTGTTTTTGAGGTCTGTGGATTCAAAAAACGCAAAGTTGCGGTTGACTGCTCAGATGCGCGAGTGAGCCTATGGAACGACAAAACAAGCACTTTTTGACCAGTATCCTGGCAGCCCAGGGGCGACTCTTCGAAACCGGGCTTGCCCTGGCCATTGTGGCGGTCGTGCTCATGATGGTGCTGCCACTCACCCCGTGGTTGATCGATCTGCTCATAGGCGCGAACTTGGGCGTCTCGGTGCTGGTCATCACACTGGCACTTTTTATTAAGAAGCCCCTGCAGTTTACCGCCTTTCCAACCCTATTGCTGATCGCCACCCTCTACCGGTTGGCACTGAATGTGTCGTCCACACGGCTTATCTTGCTGCGAGCAGATGCTGGGAAGATAATAGACGGCTTTGGCGGCGTCGTGGTAGGTGGCGATATCCTTGTCGGTGCGGTGATTTTCGGCATCTTGGCCATGGTCTTGTTCTTGGTGATCACAAAGGGGGCCGAGCGGGTTGCGGAGGTGGCGGCGCGATTTTCCCTAGATGCGCTGCCTGGTATGCAGCTGGCCATCGATTCAGACGTTCGCGCCGGTGCCATTTCCTCCCTTGAGGCGAGCCGACAGCGCGCCGAGCTCGATCGCCAAAGCCGGTACTATGGATCCCTTGACGGCGCGGTGAAATTCGTGCGCGGAGATGCCATCGCTGGCCTCGTCATTATTTGTGTCAACATCGTTGGCGGTCTGTTGGTGGGCATGTTCAAACGGCAGATGTCCCTGGGGGAGGCGCTCGATACCTACACGCGACTCACTATCGGTGACGGCCTGGTCACCCTGATTCCCGCACTACTGGTGTCCACGGCAGCGGGCCTGCTGACAACCCGCGTGGGCCAGGGGACTGGAGACGGTAAACTCGGGGAACAACTGGGCCGCCAACTCTTTGCCGAACCCAGGGCGCTGGCCGCTGCTTCTGCAGCGCTTTTGGTTCTGTGCGTGGTGCCAGGATTGCCTGCTTGGCCGTTTGCACTCTTTGGCAGCGGTTTAGGGATTGCCGCGGCTGCCAAGTTTCGCGACGAACGACGCACTGCTCGGCGTCTGGGGGAAGCCGAGCTTTCAGAGCCTGAGAGCGACCCAGTAGAACCCGCAGCAACCATTGAGCTCGGTGGAGATCTGCACGCGCGACTGTCCAAAGAAGCCGCTGCCATGGGTGGATGGGGCCGCATCGCAGAAAAGATCGCCGCACCCCTGCAGGAGGCACTGGGACTGCCCCTCCGGACCGTGCCCGTTGTCGACGGCGGGCGTGGCTTGGCAGTGGACGCAGCCCAGGTGCGGGTGCGGGGCAGGACCCTAATGATCGCACCTAAGCCCACCAACAACGGCAATCAACTAGACGAAATTATTGAAGAAGCCATTGCACACCTGCGCGCCCAAGCCCACCGTCTCATCGGCCTTGATGAGACCCAGCACCTTCTGGACAGTATTGCCAGGCATCGCCCTGTGCTGATCCGGGAGACCGTCCCCAAAATCATCCGCCTACCCATGTTGACGGCTTTGCTCGCCGACCTGGTGAGGGACGGCATTAGCCTGGTTCATCTGCCTGAAATACTCGAGGCCGTATCGAGAATCCCAGCGTGGCAGAGCCACGATGACCTGACCAGGTCTGTCCGAGGTGCCCTGTCCCACGTCATCACAGACGCATTGCAAAGCAAACAAATGCCTATTCAAGTCGCAACCTTCAGCCCGGATGTCACCGCCGTGCTCGAAAGTGCAATGGTGCAAACAGAACAGGGGGATCGGCTGGCACTTGCGCCAGATATCGCCTCCCAGATTGCCGAGGCTTGTCACTCGGCAATGGCTGACATGTCAAATCCTGTACTGATAGTTCCCGCCCTTCTTCGCCGCCCAATTGCAGAGATGTTCTCAGGAAAGATGCCGCATCTTGCAGTCGTGGCACACGGGGAGATCGCGCCTGATGCAGCCATCGAGGTGGTTTGCGAAGTGGATGTGTGATCTGCTATGCCCGTTAATGGCGGTAACCACCAGGAGGATGCATGAAAAATAGCGCCATCAAGACCACCGCGGACGCGGACGCCAGTTTGATAAGCAACCCATTTACGCTCCCTAGCGGTCACATCATTAAGAACAGACTGTTGAAGTCAGCCATGTCCGAAGCGCTGGGCACCATGGATAACCACGTCACATCAGACCTGGTCAGGCTTTACGATCGCTGGGCAAGCGGGGGTACTGGCCTATTGATCACGGGAAATGTGATGGTCGACCGGCGGGCATTGGGGGAACCCAATAACGTGGCCATTGAAGATGAACAGGATATGGATCTCCTCACAGCTTGGGCCCATGCTGGCAAGCAGCACAACACCCAGCTGTGGGTACAACTGAATCACCCTGGAAAGCAGGTGCCCCGGGGACTCAACAGGGACTCGGTGGCGCCGTCTCCCATTCCATTCAAAAAAAAGATGCAGCGGTTCTTTGCTACCCCCCGCGAGTTGGACAGTGCGGAGATAGTGGAAATCATCGAGCGCTTTGGCAGGGCCGCGGAGATCGTAAAGAAGGCCGGGTTCAGCGGGGTACAGATCCACGGGGCCCACGGATATTTGGTAAGCCAGTTCCTCTCCCCCCACCACAACCAGCGCAGCGATAACTGGGGTGGCAGTGCCGAGCATCGCCGGCGGTTTGTCCTCGACGTATATCGCCGCATGCGCACCAGCGTGGGGGATGCCTTTCCCATCGGGATTAAACTCAACTCTGCTGATTTTCAACGGGGCGGCCTCACAGAGGATGAATCCATACAGACGATCCAACAACTGGCAGAGGAAGGGATCGACCTCGTCGAAGTCTCAGGCGGCACCTATGAAGCCCCTGTCATGAGCGGCAGAAAAATTGCCGAAAGCACGCGCAGCCGGGAAGCCTATTTTTTGAACTTCGCCAAATTGGTGCGCCAGCAAGTCGACGTTCCCCTTGCGGTCACCGGCGGTTTTAGAACAGCCGACGTGATGAACAAGGCCCTTTCTGACGGCGACTTGGACCTGGTGGGCATTGCTCGGCCCCTGGCAGTGGATCCGGATTACTCAAACAAAATCCTCCATGGCCAAGATCCTGGGGTGAAAATCCAACCGATTACGACAGGCATAAAAGCAGTGGATAAAGTGGCCCTGATGGAGGTGGTCTGGTACACGCGACAGCTCAAGCGAATGTCAAAAGGAAAAAACCCCAGACCCAATGAAAGCGGCCTTACATCTTTTATCAAAGCGATGATTAGCAACCAGTACCGAACGTCGAAGACCAGAAAGCTACGGGCTTAACGTGGCATCACGTGCGCTTGACCCGGTGGTCTGTCTCCTGGTCGATGGCACGCATAATCCTCAGGATGATGCCGATACTCCATGCGATAAGAACGACCGTACTGCCATACACGAGCCAAGGGGGTAGTTGCTCCATGTATCCCAAAGCCACGAACGCGATAGCCAGGTGTAGGACGAGGAAAAAAAGCATGAGCATACCGGCGAACACGACCATCTGAAAGCTGATCTCGACAAACACCCGCCCCCTGGCAGCTGCGTTTAGGGAAAGAAACGCCTCCTTGCGGGGAATACTAATGTACTCGACCGGTATGCGGTCAATCCTAAGGGCAATCCAGATCGTGAGCACTGCCGTTCCTACTGAAACAAACCACAACAAAAACCAATTCGCAGCACTGACACCGGAAAACCCATCTGCGCGACCCATGGCATCGAAATGCATGGGAATGGTTTGGGGGAGATGGTCCAAAACGAGTAAGGCAAATGCCCCGTGGATGAGGCCAATCGCGACAGCGCAGATAAGGGCCCATTTAATCCTGGGGATGCCGAACGATAGTTTTGTTTCGGTTTGATTTGCCACGATAGAACGCATTATACATTCAATGCTCGGGTCGTTACAGATTGCAAATGAAAGCTATGGAGATCCGCGGGCGCTGGTGTTAAAAACAGTTCATGAGCAACGTTTATTTCATTTCATCCAATCACAGCGAGGACCAGCGCATCACAGCTGGGAAAGTCGCTGCCCTATGGCGTCGGGCCGGGCTGGACGCGGCATTTCAAAAGGGCGATCTGGCCGCGCTCAAGGTTCACGTGGGAGAACCCGGCTGCAATACCGCGCTCTCTCCCAAAGTGACCCAATCGGTTGTGCAGTGTTTACAGGCAGCAGGCACGCAGCCCTTTCTGACCGACTCGGCCGTGCTGTACAAAAGCCCTCGGGACAACGGCGTGGGACACATCCGCGTGGCCGAAGCGCGCGGGTTCGGCTTGAGCAACATGGACGCGCCGTTTATTCCAGCCGATGGATTGAACGGGAGCGACGAAATCGCCCTGCCCGTCGATGGCAAGCACTATCAAACCGTCCCCATTGCCGCTGCGATCGTCCATGCCCGGAGCGCGCTTATCCTATCCCACGCCACCGGGCACCTGGGAACCGGTCTCGGTGCGGCCCTTAAGAATTTGGGCATGGGCTGCAGCTCGAAAAAGGCCAAGTTATCCCAACACTTTGGTCAACAGCCCCGGGTGCACCCCAGGAAATGCCGCGTGTGCGAGGAATGCTTCAGCTGGTGCCCGTCCGGGGCAATAAAAATCGAGCAGACCGCGGTCATTGATCGGGATAAATGCATCGGGTGTGGGGAGTGCATTGCTGTTTGCCTTCACGGGGCAGTCACCTTTGATTGGTCTATCATGGGGCGCGAGCTGCAAGAGCGCATCGTCGAGCACGCCGCTGCCATCGCGCGGGCAAAGCCAGGGCGTATCTGCTACATCACAGAGGCCCAGAGCATTACCAAGGACTGCGATTGCCTGGGCAAGCAACAGGTGCCCCTGATGGATGATATCGGGCTGTTCGCCTCCTTTGACCCGGTCGCGATTGATGCAGCGGTGATGGACGCCATTATCGAACGCACAGGGCAAACCCTCGAATCCATGTCCTACCCCAAAACAGATGGTACCGTCCAAGTCGCGTATGCAGAAGCCCTCGGACTTGGGAGCCGGCGCTACGAGCTTATTGCCGTCGAAGCAGACGCGCTGGATCCCTAATGTCGTGTTAATAGCAAATTCCCCCTTGAAAAAGGGGGGTAGGGGGATTTTGTCACCTTGCGATGTCTGGGAAATGACGAAATCCCCCCGGCCCCCTTTGCCACAATGGCATTCGGTTAAGGGCAAATGTCGCGATTTTTGCTATTTTTATGCCGGGTAAAGGATCTCCCCCTTGAAAAAGGGGGTTAGGGGGATTTTGAC
>JASJCT010000149.1 GCA_030065855.1 Myxococcota bacterium | reverse complement strand
CCTGAACACGAACCTTTTCTACTTCCAATGGTAGCCCTCGTTTACGCTCTGACACGGCAAAACCTCCCGTTACTCTGTCAGACCGCCACTCTAGCCACTACAACTCAGCTTTTCATGCATGCTTGCCGAAGGAACACGTTCTTTTACGAAATAGAACTTACTCTTCCTTGCTGGACTTGCCGCGCTCTAGTTCAAGTGCTGCTTTTCCGGCTGTTGTGAGGCGGTATTTCTGAAGCCTGCTTGTCGGCTTGTCCGGGATTGTCATCTCGATGAGACCTGCCTCAAGAAGTGGATTCAATACTTGCGCTTTGAACTTAGTGCGGTCGGTTCTGCCCGAAATTGCGATCAGGTCAATTAATGGAGCAGAATCACGACATTTTTTCAGTATCTCGACTTGGTGCCGACTTAGTGCCGACTTAGTGCCTGGCTGGGCACCAAGTTGAGGTTCGGAGGTCTCTACCGTGGAAGCGTCGAGCGAATGTGGGTGAACCGGCAACCGCAGCATAAAGTAGCTGCGGTCTTCGTCGGTATCGAACTCGGGCGCTGCGGAGCCGTTACGTTCCATAGCGCGCAGAATCTTCTTTATTCCGGTAGACCGGCCCTCTGTAAGCTCAAGCTCCTTGAGCAGCTCGCCAATGCGCCGGTTCCGGTAGCGGCGACTGACGCCTTTCCCAACGCGAAGATCGTCCATGCGAATCGAGCGGTCCGGCCCTGGAAAGCTCAGCACAACTAAATCCTCGGGGCTGATACGTATCTCAACAGGTTCCCGAATCTCGTATGAACGGTGATAGACGGCGTTTACCACCGCCTCTTCTATGGCAGCCAGGGGAAAGTTCCACAGCCGATCCGCTTCCGGCCGATCAGGGTACTTGATGATCGTCTGCTTCAAGTAATTGCGCTCGATGAATGAAATCGCGTCTTGAGTGATGCGGTGAATCGGTCCCTTGAACACCTTCTCTTCAAATCGATCCCCACCAGCATCTTCTGGAAAGAAAACCACATCGATTTGAGTCACAGGAAAGAACTTGTCCGGCTCCTCGTTGAAGAATAGCAGCCCAACGTTCTTGGGCATCGGATTCTCGGTGGGGCCATCAACAACATTCATCCGGCGTCCAAGGGCTTCGACCGATAGATTCTTCGCCTCGTTTGCGAGGTTGCTGCCCACTTCCTTCAGAAACTCTTCCATCAGTCGCGTCGAGAGGTCGTCGACACTGGCGAACTGGTTGAGCCGATCATCGAACGGCACTATTGCCGTCAAGCTGAGCAGTTCCTGCTCGTCCTCGCCTTTGGCCTCAATGGTGCTGGCATAGCGCCTGATGTAGTAGCGATGTTCTTTGTGTTTCGCGGTGACATTTTTAGGAGCCTTGTAGGGCCGGTGCAAACCACCTGGCGCCCACAAAACGATCAGCTTCTTCCCCTCCACCTCCTCAATGCTCAGCACTGGAAAGTAGGGCGGTTGGATCTGATTGGCGTACTGAATCATCTCCTGCTGAATTTTATCGAGCTGACTCTCGTCGAGACCCACTGGTGGCGAAATCGGTTGGCCGTTCTCATCACAGTCTTGCCCAACAACAACGTACCCGCCGCCAAGATTAGAGAAATCGTTCGCAAACGCACAGACCGTTCGAATAATCGCGTCCGGATTCCACCCGCGTTTGAACTCAATCCTCTCATCCTCCACATTGTGCTTGCGAAGGAGTGATTGCAGGTTGATGGGGAGTTTAGTAGTCATACTTCGTTTTCCTCGCGCGTTATCCTTTTGCCTGCCATCATCAGAGTACTCAACGTCCTACTCCCTCCCCATCCGCTTCCATCGCCGCCCTTCGGCACCGTCATACGCCATCAGGATGCCCACGGCGGCTAGGTTTTCCAAGACTGGCTCTACTGATGTGGTCCGGGCATGTTTGAAGGCTCTAGCCACAGTCTCGGCGGTCCAGGCGGCATCGGTGCCTTGGATAAGATCTCGAATCTCCGCAATGCGTTCGGGCAATGTCTTGGGCCACGGTTTCTTCTTTTTCGGTATTGGCGGAGCGACGCTCGGGCGTTTCTCCTTGGCCTTGGTTTCTTCGAACTCGGGTTGGGTCTCTACTTCGGTGACTCCCATGGGCAGCTTGACAACGCCACGCTGATATTCGGGTCTGAGCCAGTGGATGACGCCTTGCTTCTCTTCCTCTGCTCGTTCGTGATTGAGGGCTACGAGGCGTTCGAGGATCTCTTCGTCTGTAAGGTCGTGAGGCCAGCCATACGCGTCGAAGACAGCAGCGTCGAGGTCATCGTGGATTTTTTTGAGTACAGAAACGAGGCCCTGTTCGTGCGTCTCACGCTCTTTATTAATCAATTCTTCGCCAGAGCGAAGCTTTTCGAGGACGTTGTACATCCCTGTTAGCGTCAGTTTGGGGTGTTCGGTCTGGCGCGCCTTGCGGTGGTCGTCGAGAGATTCACCCAGGTCTCGAATGATTTGTTTTTGTTCGTCGGAACAATCAGGGAAAGGAAATGGCTCGAAACAACGTGTTTTGTTGTAGCGGGGATCGTTACCTACTCCAAGTCTTCCGCCAGCTGATAATGCCCAAACAACATGAATGCGTGACGATAGTGTGCCAAGGAAATAGGCATCATCGAGGGCAATATTGACGAGCATGTTGTCTGGCAAGATGTTTCCATCGAGGAAGACAAAAAAGCGGTGTTTGGAGGTTTCGACTGTGGCGATGAAACGATCCAGATTTCTAAGAGCTGGTCTGATCTCTTTTCTGGGCTCTCCAAAAATCCACCAGTTGTCACGATATGTTGCGCGTTTGTTTTGGTCTCGCTCTGGTTTTACGCGCTCGAATATTCTTTGATATAAGGTGGGCCACTGATCTCGAAGTTGGTTTTCAGTCAAATCCAGCAAATCAATGATTTTCACTCCGCGTGACGTACGGGCGATGTCTCTCCCATTTTGGTAGTCTCGGATGTATCGTTCGATACCTGGTTTGCTTCCCAATCCAAGTTCAACAGCTTCCTCTGGAGTAACGATGAATCCCGATCCATGAAGGGAAACGCCTCTGCTAGAAATCCGACTGTTTGAGTGGAGCCCAAGAAGGTTAGAAAGGTCTGCTCCGATCTGTAGATTGGAGTGAATATTTCCTGTCTCAGTTGCCAATGATACTTGAGAAAAGCCTTCCCCAGTCTGAACTTCATCTGTCACGGTAAGCAGTGTACCTGATTTGGCTGAACAGTCTGCGACCGACATAGCGATGCGAACCGCTGCACCATTTTCTGAATCAACCCAAGGGTGGTCGGGTACAGCAAAGACGAGGGACAACGGTTTCTTGGCCTCGATATGCTTCTGCAAAACGCGACGAGCAAAGGCTTGGCTAAGGCTGTTGGTAGTGATCAGACCAAATCGCCGTAGTGTCTTCTGGCGAGTCAGCTCAGCAGCTTTGTCCCACCAGTACATCACATAATCGACGCTCTCTGGTACATCTTTGTATGTGGAGCGCAATATCTCTGTGTAACCATCTCCGAGTGCATCACGCATCCGGTAATTCCCAATAAACGGTGGATTGCCAACTACGAAGTCCGCTTTCGGCCATTCGGCCTTCCGAGGGTTGGTGTACCGATAGAACGGCACCTGAGCTGTCTCATCCGGAACGTTTTTTCCGGTGACAGGATGCTTCTTCATGGTCACACCGTCCCAACGGGTGACGGGCTTGCCTTTTTCGTCAAGGACGATCTCTTCTTTGTCATAGGCAAGCACGGCGTCGCGACATTCGATATTGCCGTAATCTCGGAGTACGGGTTCGGGCACATTCAGTTGTTTTGTGCCTCGGGCATAGGTGCGGATGTGCCATTGGAGGTAACCAATCCAAAGAACCAGCTCGGCGATCTCCTTGGCCCAACGTTTGACCTCGATTCCGAGAAACTGGGATGGGTTGACGGTGATGGTGCTCATTTCCAGGCGGAACTGTATGTCTCCCAAACCTTCCAACATAGCGAGGACTTCGCCTTCGAGGCGTTTGAAGATCTCCAGGGTTACGTAGAGAAAGTTGCCTGATCCGCAGGCCGGATCGAGGACTTTGGACTGGCATAGTTTGGTGTGGAAAGCGCGCACAACCTTGCGTGCCCCTTCCATGTCATCTTCTTCAACCAGATGAAGAGCCTCGGCCTTGACCAAACTCCAGTCCTCCCGGAGAGGTTCCTCGATTGTCGGTCTCACCAGGCGCTCGACATATGCCTTGGGAGTGAAATGGGCTCCGAGGGAGTGCCTCTCTTTGGGATCCAAGGCTCGTTCCAGGAGAGTACCGAAGATGGCAGGCTCTACATCTGCCCAATCTGTCTTGGCAGCCTCAAGGAGCAGTTCCAGGTGCTTCTCTTTCAAGGGGAGGGCATCTTGCCTGGCAAAAAGACCACCATTGAATTTTCGAAGTTTGCCGGTCAGCATGGTGGGGCCGCCTTCGTCCATGGCTTTCCACAGAGCGCGGACACCCATTGGGAACGAGGCTGGATTGGATAACCAATAGTTTTCAATCGAGTGGGTGAAAACCTGATCTGGAAGTAACCCCACATCCTCTGCGAACATGGTGAAGATGCACCGCATCAAGAACGTCGCAACGGTTTCCGGGTGATGTCCCTCCGCTTCCAACACCTTGGCCAATTCCGCCAGGCGAGCGGCAACATCTTTGGTGACCTTAATCGTCTGGTTTGATGGGTCGAGGCTCAGGGGGTCCGTGAAGATAGTCAGAATTGTATCCAGCCTCTCCTCAAGGTCAGAGAGGAAGAAGCGAGCATTCTGCGAATTGGGGAAGGCGGTGTAGTGGGTGGACCCATCAAACGAAGCATAGATGTCGAAGCAATATCCGATGTCGCTGACGATAATGAATGGAGGCGGTTCGTCGACGTGCTTGGCGTACTTGAGCGCCTGACCAAAAGCCTCCTCCATTGCCAAATACCATCCAGGAGTTCCGCGTTTCGCGGTCCCAATCTTTTTCCCGGCGCTGGTCGAGCCTTGCTTGGCTTCCAGGATGAAGCATCCCATTTTAAAAAGATCGATACGACCAATACTGGATGTTCCACCCGCGTCGGGAATCCGCACGTCTTTCTCAAATACGAAGTCGTCATCCGTGCCAACAGTCCCGGCCGCATCTGGATGATCGATTCCGAGCACGTCGCAAAGCTCGGTTAAAAACAGGTCTTTGTTCTTCTGCTCCGCCGCCTCGGATTGAGACCACTTATCAATGAACGCTGCTGGAATTGATATTTCACGTTTGGGGGACATCAGAATGCCCCTTGGAATTTGTTTACCATCAAAAAAATTTCCTCTTCAGCATCAAATTGACTGGCTGCAGCCTGCACTATCATTTAGCGTTCTGCACGCTATTCGTTGCGGCTGCCCCTCCTGCACGAACCCAAGTGTCAATCTCGTCCTTCTTGAATTTCCAGAACCGTCCTACCTTGTGGCCTGGCATTCCTTTGACGGTCACCCAGTTGTAGACGGTGTCCTTCGAGACGCCAAGATACTCGGCGACCTCATCAACAGATAGCCATCGGTCGTCCATCTTCGTCCTTTCTAGGCTGCTTAGGTACAACCCAGACTACGCTGAGAGTCCATCTTGGTCAATCGGATTTAATAGGAACAAGTAGGATTTGACCGGAATTACCAGGATTTTACTGGTCTATCCAATCGGGACCTCGCGGAGTGCTCTAGCACCAGCCCACTCTCAGCAGCCCCACGACCATTTCGCCCAACCTGGTATGGCTGAGCTGGGCCGAATCGTACGTGAGATCATGGTAAGTCCGGCAGGCAAGATCGGAACTGTGCGGTGGCCAGTAGAGTTTCAACGCTCTGCCCTGGCAGTGAGGACACTCAAACCAGAATCGCTTCCCTCCGAAGGGTTGGGCCGTGCGGGTGACATGAACAGCGGTAAAAACGGGCCTTATTCGCGGCGCGGTCTGCGTGATCATTTTTATCAAGCCTTGCTCTCTGTTGAGCCGAAAGAAGACGGAAAACCCGTCGCACCACCGCAGCCAGCCAGCCTCTTTGTCGATCTGAACGAACCGCCGAATATGGAAGACCCGACACTGCTCCACTGTGTACTTCGAGAAGGCGGCCTTCGATGACTCGCCTTGAGCTGCTCTTCCCACTGACACCCCGGGCACTGTGCATCGCCCAGTGCTGCACGAAAAGCCAACGCTGGTGTGGCCCTCTCTACGAGTCCAGCTGTCAATTCCATTGGGACAACCGTAGGGCCATTGCGAACAGCGGTATCCCGGTAGGTGAATCTCTGAATCTTCATCGAACCGCACAGGCTGTGATACGCCACGGTTCCCTTGTTATGCCGTTTATATCGGTCACCATCTATGAGCAATTCGTATGTTTCATACTCTGCAGACAACTCTTCCAGTCGAGCAGCCATGACAAGCCTGCTGGCTTCGTTGCAGAGCGACAGTAGCTCACTCTCCAGGGCCTCAAAATTGTGTTTCTCCGGAAGTGACTGCTCCACCGCACACGAAAGCGACTCAACTAACCTATCCAGTGCATCCACTTTCTTGGTGTTGTTTTTCTGCGTATTAACTGAGAGTATCGTCATGGGCGTTTCTCCTTTGTTGGTGTGTGTCAATTCCAACTTGAGTGAAAAACGCTCTTCTTTTCAACTTTTTATTTCAATCTATTGTCACTTTTTTGGATTGTTGACAGATCTCTCACGGATCACGGTTTGCTCTGAGCAAGATCCAGACCCCCTTCGCCTTCGCTGTCTAACCCCTTCGCTGTGCTTTGTATAGAGATGCTTTAAGGAGATGGCGAGATGGGGAAAGCGGTGTCATTTTTCCAAGAGGGACCTATTACCTGCGCATCCACGCAGGAGTCTGCTGTGCCCCTGGATAACCATCCAATCGAGCATCGGGTGACGAATCAAATGGCGATCAGACGATACTCCATCAGTACCGGTGTATCGGCACGATGAAAACATAAAAAATCGCCGCTGCCAGGGCTCGATTCAACGCCCCATCAATGCATTGTGTTTCAATGAATTATCCAATCCTAGTGTATTTGATTTCAAAGCGTACCGGGCGTTTTCGTGGGATTTTTTAATCAACCAGGGTGCGGGATTCAGGATTCAAACCAGGGTGCGGGATTCAAGGATTCACAGGGTGCGGGATTCAAGGCTCGACAATTTTGAGTTGTTTGTCTATCCTGTTTCTCATAAGGATCATTATCCTTGTTACGAGGGCTATCTAATACCGATCGAAGAAAAGGATAGATATGAATGTCGGATTTTGGAAATAACAAAGGAGGTAACTTTGAAACTAATTAAAATTAGGCTCTTTTTTTACATTGGGCTCATCTGGATGCTAGTTGGTTGTTCCACGTTTAAAGCCATTTCTGTGGTGAGGAGTGGTCATATCACAGAGGAAGGTCTTAAGTCTACACCCTTGACCTTTGAGATGAAGTCTCACCTAATATTGGTAAAGGTAAAATTGAATGACACTGAGAAATTCTATTCCTTTATCTTAGATACAGGGGCCATGACGATAATCGACGAAAGGTTGATGGACGAATTGTCTCTTACGCCATATGTAGATGTTTACACGTCCGACACCACTGGGAAGGAAAAGCAAATACATCTCGTCAAATTAAAAAGTGTGCGCCTCGGCGATGCAGAGGTGAAAGACTGCGGAGCTGGTGTCTATGATCTTACGGAATTGGGGGTTGACGGCATCATCGGTTCAAATTTCTTTAAACACTTCAAAGTGACAATTGATTATTCGCAGAATCAAATAACATTTTCCAAGGAAACCAAAGAGCGGCATCCCAAAGTAGAGGACGAACTACGTTTCGAGTTTGACAGTAGTTTTCCAACCGCATACGCGCCTGAAGTGGAATGCCGAGTGAACAACGAAATGTCAGTAAATGGCCTCATCGATACCGGAATTGACTTTTTGGGTATTCCAGCCAAGTCCATTGACGAGTTGACATCATTTCAACAAAAACAGTACGTGGCATGCAAGGGTGGATGTGCCGGTAGTATGTTAGGAGAGGAACACAAGAATTATCTCATGCACATCAGCAGTTTTGTTATTGGAAATACCTGTTTCGGAGGAATGGTGGGCATTTCATCCGAAGATAAGTTCGGTAATTTACTTATCGGAAGAGATTTCTTATCGAAATTTGTCACTGTGTTGGATTATCCCAACGGAGAGATGATACTTGTTCCCATTTCAAAATTGCAATTCAACAAAAATTACGCGTCATTTGGTATTGCGTTGAGAATCGATGATGAGAAAAAGGTCAAAGTATCCGGTGTTTGGCAGGGCTCATCGGCAGATAAAAACGGGATGAAACGCGACGATGAAATTCTCATGATACAGAATCAATCCGCGTCAACGCTATCGATCTTAGATATTGCCGCCATTTTAAACTCGCCAGAAATTCAACAAGTTGACCTGATGTATCAGCGCAATGGTCAAAAGCAAAACGTATCCTTGACGAAACACCCATTGCTACCCAAAGACCACAAGTAGCTCTCCTGAACGCCATTTTGCCAGACCACATTCGAGCTAAAAATACTGTGCTATCCACAACCATATTATTGGGGCGCCCGAACAACCTCGATCATATCCGGGGACTACGCCAGCCACCCTCGCCATGAATTCTCATCATAGGTATATACATAAGGGTAAGGGCCTGAGGAATCCCCACAAAATCGCGACGGCGCTTAAAGCCCTGAACGCCCGCGGGAACGAGTCTCGCGGTCAGGATACTGGCTTCGCCGGGAAGCCCAAAGGGCTGACGAAGGGACAAATATGCCTTCTATTGACAGCCCTATGGGCTTGTCCAAAGGACATCCTGACCGCGCCCTCGTGGGCGCGGGGAGAAACTAGTGGGTATAAGATTGTAGGGATTCCCTAGGGTAAGGACCGGTTTGAACGTCAAAAATAAGCTTATTCCCCCAGGGCACCATCTGTTCGGGTTCTTTATTCGTCATCCAGGTCTAGGTCGAACCAAGGCGCTATTGGTAATACTTCACCATATTCAGAACATTGGTTACCGCATAAAATAGCTGCTGCTCCAGGCTTGTATCATCCACTACCTCGGTCGACCGATTTCGAGAGGAAAATGGCCATCATCTGCTCCAAGGCCCTGATCAGCGAGGCATCTGGGTCAATGGTTTCTACCTTGTGGATCATGCAGCTCGATACTGGCAGGTGGGCGCGGTTGTTCTGACTGGCCTTGCGGATGTCCCGCTTGGAGACCATACCGGCGAGCTGTCCGTCTTTTTTTACTGGCGCACCGCTGATGTTGCGCTGTTCAAAGTCGCCCTGGACCTTTTCGAGAATCTCTTTGGGCGACACCGTATGCACTGGCGTGCTCATCAGGGTACGCACCCGGTAGGGCTTGGGCGGGTTGTCGTTCAATACGTCCAGTAATTTGGCCTTGGCCTTTCCAAAGGTAGTCTTTTTCAGGGTGACCGAGCCGGCCTCGTGGTGGCCGCCCCCGCCCATCTTCTGCATGATCGCGCCCACGTCCATGCTGGGTACCCAAGTCCGGGCCAGGATCGTCACGTTCTGGCCTCTGGGGAACAGGGCAAACATGGCTTCGTGTCCTTCTAGGTTTTGTCTCCAATACAAGCTCCAATACAAGCTTCTTAGTCATTTGAATCCTTTTTCTCGAAACAGTTGTTGAAGAGAGATTTTGATCGCTTTTTTCTGGTGAACGGTCAAAAGTTAGACTGCGATTGAGGGTACGAGAGCCAATTCTTTTTAATTTAGAGCTGGCGTTACCATATTCGGGAATTCTCAGCTGATTTTAGACACAGCGGTGATGTGATTTGAGTATTTCGATGGGGATTTCACTATGCGTAGCCCGACTTATGCGGCTGCCCGTATGTCGGGTGGCTTAAATGATCCCTTAGGGAATGCTATATTTTCTGCCCCTCTAAGCCACATGCCTGATGCATACCAGTACTGATCAAGAAACGCGCGCAGCATTTCCCGGTATTCATCTGCAGCTTCCTTTGTGCTCGCGTGGCACACGGGCTTGCGCGTTCGAACAAACGGCGTCTGGGGTTTGTCACGGGGATCGAGCCGCTCCAGTCTCGCTTTGCTCATGGTTGTCCGCCCATCTCGCTCACGTTGCTTTCGATAGTGCTGCTCGAGTTGGCGGATCTCTCTTCTAAAATGCGCTTGCCGTTTGTGAGCTGGCATGTCCTCCAAGCCGGGTAGAGGGGTGAGCTCTACTGAGACTGTCTTTGTAAATTGCGTAGGACTCTTTTTACTGTTTTTTCCTCCAGCCTTGTGCCAGGCAGTCCAGTCGATGTAGGTGAATTTCTCTACTTCACCAGTGGCGAGTTGCTTGTAGGAGGAGAATCCCTTCCAATGGGCGATGCGGTCAACAAGTCCGTCTTTTACCGGATTGGTCACTGCATACAAAAATTGTTGCTCAAGGCTGGCATCGTCGACAGCCTCTGTTGAGCGGTTTCGAGAAGAGAAGAGGGGCCCCTCTCTATCGAGATATTTGTTGATCCCTCTTGCGATGAGAGAGTTAAACATTTGATGAAATCTCGCATAGTTCTGAATATGCTCGGGTTGATTGGAGAGAGGAGCGATACCGTTTTGTTTGTGATTGACATTCATATCGAGCCAGAAGAGTTTGACGGGAAACTTCAGGAGAGCGCGTCCAGCCGAGGCGCCGATGATTTGCCTGACAGTCTCGTCAGGTCTGAAGAGAAATGCCCTGTCAACAGTTCTCTGCACTTCGCAGTAGACGCCATCGCCTCTAATCCATCTAGGAATGTTAGTCATATAGAACCTCCTTTCCTCGTCCTCTTCGCCCAAAGGAGAAAAAAGTTTCCATCTTAACCGGCCAATAATGGTTTCATTTTGATAAGGGTTGAAAAATATTAGAATATTTGGTTTGTTTTTTTTGCATTTAGTTCCTCTGGTTTCCGAGATTCTAAAAAAACGGTTGTGGTTTGGTTTTATCGC
>JASJCT010000034.1 GCA_030065855.1 Myxococcota bacterium | reverse complement strand
GTCAAAATCCCCCTAACCCCCTTTTTCAAGGGGGAGATCCTTTACCCGGCATAAAAATAGCAAAAATCGCGACATTTGCCCTTAACCGAATGCCATTGGGCAAAGGGGGCAGGGGGGATTTTATCACTATCCCCGCAGCTTTTGATGATCAGGCGTTTTGTGATCAGGGCATGAGAGGTGCGCCCGTAGAGACGAGTGGATACACGGCAAACGCGGGCTGGTTGAGGCTGCCCAGGTAGAGCTTGTTGCCGAACTGCTCCGCACTGGTGATGGGGTGGAAGCTGCCCGGCGCCTTGTGCTGCAGGTTGTGAACCACTGTTCCGTTCAGGTCGAGCCCCAAGACAAAGGCGTGTGTGGCTGGCTGTGGCTGCAGCATCTTGGGGAGTCGCCAGGCCACCTTACGCAACAAGGGCCGGCCAGACATCCGATCCAGCAGTGCATTGCGGGGTGTGTATAGGGCCACCCAATAGGTGTCCCGGCCGTTGCTGGACATGCCGTCCGGGATGCCGGGTAGGTTGCTGAAAAACACATCGCTGGTGCCTGCCTTTTCACCATCGAGCCAGTACCGGACAATGTCATAGCTGCCGGTCTGGGTGACCATGACACAGCGCTGGTCAGGGCATATGGCCACGCCATTGGCAAACTGCAGCCCGGACAGCAGTGTGGTGGTCACGCCGCGTTGTGGGTCGTACTTCAGGAGTCGGCCGTGGCCACCGTGCTCGAAAACGTCATCTCGGGCCTTCATGGCGGGGCCAAATTTGCTCGATGCATCGCTGAAGTAAATCATGCCGTCATTCGCCACATCCACATCATCGGTGAACCCAAATGACAGGCCATTGGCTTGTGTGCTCAGTACGGTCAGTTCTCCATCCATGGACAGTTGCAGCAGGCCCTTGTAGCCATCGGCAATGATCAGGTTGCCGTTGAGATCGAAATCCAGGCCCAGGGGGCGCCCGCCCGTATTGGCCAGCACAGCTGGATTTTCTCCGTTTGGGTCAAACCGAACCAAACGGCCATCCTCGTACCCCACGTAAAGCCGACCGAGCCCATCAATGGCCACATCCTCTGGGCCGACGCCTTGATCCACAGCTAACCAGTTGACCGTGGCGAGGGTGTCGTTGATCGCATACCGGCCTGCAAGGGCTGGTGCCTGGGGTGCCTGCCAGGCCACTGGGTCAATGGGAACCGGCCAGAACAGCAGGTAGGCCAGCAATGCGGTGATGGTCAGGACGATAATCAGCATGATGAACTTTTTCATGGTCTCTCCGTGAGGGTTATCTCGTTCCAGTGCGCGCCTTGCCCTTGGGATCCAGTGCATCTCGCAATGCCTCGCCCAGGAGATTGAACGCAGCGACCACGATGAAAATAGCGATCCCAGGGGAGAGGATCAGCCACGGCTTGAACTCAAATCGCCCACCTGCCAGGATACTGCCCCAGGAGGGCGCTGTCACGTCTCCAAGTCCGAGAAATGCCAACCCTGATTCGTAGAGGATCGCACCGGCAATGCCAAAGCTGGCCGTTACCAGTACGGGTGTCATTGCATTGGGAAGCATCTCCACGAATATGATCCGCGCCTTGCTGTAGCCCAGGGCAATGGCAGCTTGCACGTAGTCCAAGTTCCGCTGGTGCAGGAACTCCCCCCGCACCAGGCGGGCCACGCCGGTCCAGTTTGTAAGACCGATGATGAGAACCACGTGAAAAATAGAACGCTGCTCGACAAACGCAGTAATGGTCAAAATGAGAAAAAAGACGGGAAAACAGAGCATCACCTCGATGAAGCGGGATAGCAACATATCGACCTTACCGCCCATGTAGCCGCTGAGGGCGCCTAAAAACACACCGATAAGGACGTAAATGCCAACAGACATCACGCCTACGCCAAGGGAGACGCGCGTGCCGTACACCATTCGGGTCAGCACATCCCGGCCCAGTCGATCCGTGCCCAAGGGATGGTGCTGAGATACGCCTTGGGGGTGGCTTGCGGTCACGTCCACCTCGCGAAATGAATAGGGGAAAACAGGAAACAGATAGCTCGGCGTTTGGCCGTCGGCAATGTAGGCAGCAATGGCGGTTTTGTAGTCATAGGCTGGCAGGCTCAAGGGATGGGTCCAGATCCAGATAAAGAGGCCGACCTGGACAGCAGAGATCGCGAGGAAGAATCGCATGCGTATGCGAGGCCACCCAGCCCTTAAGACCAGGCGAGCAATCAGATAGGCGATACCAAAGAGGGGGGAGAGCACCAGTAAGGTATTGAAAAAGAAGTCAATGCCATTTTCAAAAAAGCGCGTGTCAAACAGCGCGGCAAAAAACGGAAACGCCAGGGCGCCTGGTTCATAGGGTATGGATGGCGGGGGCCGGAACCAAAACGGCTTGTCGAGGGAAATCAGGGGGGCGTATACCGCAATGCCCACAATGCTACTGATGATGATGAGGCCCACCCGGGCTTGCCAATGCATTGCGATCCGACGCCAAACAGGGGATCCAGAGGCCTGATGGAGACCGATCCGCGTCACAGCACTGGTTTTAGGGGGATTCATTTGAGCGTTACCCTGGGGTCAATGGCTGCGGTGACAATATCTGCGATGAGGATGCCCACCATCGTCATCACTGCTGCAATGAGCTCTACTGCCAGCACGGTGTTGTAGTCGCGATTTGCGATCGCCTCATAGGTGAGCAGGCCCACCCCAGGTAGGTTGAAGATCACCTCGATGATGACCGAGCCGCCGATGAGCGCGGGCAGCACAGTGCCGAGCAGGGTGACGATGGGTAGCATGCCCTTTTTAAGGGCGTGCCGGGTGATGATCTGAAATTCAGGCACCCCCTTGGCCCGAGCCGCGCGAATGTAATCTGAATCGAGCACATCGAGCATCCCGTTTCGCATGTAGCGCGATAGGATGGCCAGGGCGCCATAGGTCATGCACGTCATGGGCAGCACCAGGTGCCAGATCACATCTCCGATCTTGCCCATGGTCGTGAGCTGGTCATTGGTATCGCTTTGCCACCCGCCTGTTGGGAACCAATGCCAATAATCCGATCCCGTTGAAAAGAACAGCAGCAGAAGGGTTGCAGCAAAGAAGCTGGGCACCGAGTACAACAAAAACAGGGTGGTCGAGATGGCCCTGTCTACTGGGCGGTGCTGTTTTACAGCGCAGACAATGCCCAGCACAATTGCCAGCACATAGGCCATGCCCAACGACGGCACTGCCAGGGTAACCGAATATTTGAGCTTCGAAAGGATCTTTGGGAGCACGGGCTGTTGGTCCAAATGGGAGACGCCAAAGTCCAAGCGCATGAGTCGCCACCAGTACTTGGCAAAGCGCGTCTCAAAAAAGAATTGGGCCACATGACGGCCAAATCCGCCTGTGCACCGCTCTTCTTGGACCCCGTCAAACCATGCCTGCCACGCGGCAATGACGCGTTGTTGCTCGGCATGCGTCGCATCTGGTTCGTACACCATCTGGCTGAGCTGTTTGTTTTCCTCAAGGACAGCTTTGTTCCACGCGCGGTCTGTCTTGCTCAGGGATCCGCCATAGTCGTATTTAAGCTGCTGCTGTGCGGTTTCTGACAACAGCTGCACAGCTGCGTACCGCAAATCGGGGTCTTTGGTGGACTGGGCAATGGCGAGCAAATGGGGAACCGTATGATATCCCGCATCCTCCATCCATCGGTGCGCGGCCTGGCGTTTTACCCGGGGGATACGGCCGCTCTTATCGAGCCACGTGTGCAGCGCCGCTTCAACGTCTTCGCGTGTGATGAGAAAGCGGGTATTGAAAAGAATGGGCTTGTCGAGGTGGAACTGGGCCTTAAAAAAGCGCCAATGCGCACTGTTTTCAGCAGACGGGTTGCCCATAGATCCCTCATGCAACGCGCCTTTGCCAGGCTCACCTGGTACCACATTGATGATGACGAACAAAACAAGGGATATCGCGAAGAACGTCGGTACCATAGCCAGCAGCCGTTTGAGGACATATGCGGTCATGGTGCTAGTACTCTGTCCAGTCAATAATGGCGAGCAAAGGTCCTCCCCCTTTGGCAAAGGGGGATGGGGGGATTTCGTCATTTCCTCTGGCATTGCGATATGACAAAATCCCCCTAACCCCCTTTTTCAAGGGGGAATTTGTTATCTTCACCCGACAAATACGCTTGACATACCATAGTGGGTTTTGATCGCCCATTAGTTGTTGGGGTCGAGATACCACGGTATCGACCCGTCCTGCGGCAGAATCGGACTGAAGACCACCCGGCGCACCGTGTGCCACCATGCGGCAATGCGGGGACGCGTAAATAAAAAGGTATAGGGCTGCTCTTCGTGAATGATGCGATGCAGCGTCCGGCTCAGGGCAATGCGTTTTTCTACGTCAAAGGTCTGCCTTAGGGTTTCGATGATTTGGTCTGCTGCCGGGTTTTTAAATCCAATGAAGTTCGAGCTCTGTTGCAGGTCTGCCTGGGATGAATGCCAGACGCCAAAGGGATCGGTAAACCAAAAGAGGCCCCAGGCACCCAAGAAGCAGTCAAAGTCCCGTTCATCCCTGAGCTTTTGAAGCACGGGCCAATCCACCTCCTTAACCGTCATGTGCACGCCAATGGCATAGAGTGCCTCTTTGAACAGGGCAGCCACATCTCGCCAATGGTCTTTGCCCGTATTAATTAGCAGGGTGAACGCAAAGTCGACCTTTTCTCCCTGGATGTGCTTGTCGAGCAGGCCGTCTCCGTCTGAGTCGTCCCATCCCGCCTCTTTGAGCAGTGCGATCGCCCCTTGGGGATCGTAAGGTATGGGTTGAATCTTGGGGTCATAATATGGGCTTTTGTAATAGAAGGGGCCGGTGATCACGACGCCGAGCCCGAGGAAGATGTTTTTCAAGATGCTCTGCCGATCGAGGCACATGGTCATGGCGCGGCGCACGCGCTTGTCTTTAAAAAGCGGGTTAAAAAGGTTCCAGCCAATGAACGTATAGGACAGGCGATCGTAAAATCCGTGTTGGATACGCCCGTCCTTAAACGGGGAATCGGGTCGACCCTCGAGGATCTCAGCGCGATAATCAGCAGGACTAAAGAGATAGCCGTAATCGATTTTTCGACTCTTTAAGTATCGCACCGACGCATGCGCATCCCTAGCGATCCGAAAGACAAGGTCCTTAATCGGTGGCTGCTCACCCCAATAGGCCTCGTTTCGGGTGAGTTTTACTGATGCGCCGGGTTCCCACGAGACAAAGGTATACGGCCCCGTGCCAATGGTTGATTGATTGTACCAATGTTCGTTGAAGCTAAGGCCCAGTGTCTCCTCGGGAAAGGGGGTGCCTGTCTCGTCATGGGCGTACAGGAACTTTGGTATGGGCCGGAGCAACAGGGTGAACGCGACCGATTCGAACATGCGTTTTTTCCATCGAATCACCACTGTGTGGTCATCGATAATCCTGCAGGATGCCACGTCCTGATAGTAGTTTCGCCAGTGTCCGGCTTGGACTTGTGGGTTGAGGTACAGGTCGAGGGTGAACTTGACGTCTTCGGCAGTGAATTCTCGCTCGGGTTTCAGCCAGTCATAGCGAGGGTTTGACCAGTCTACGGCAGGCCGGTGCCACGTGACCCCCTGCCTGAGGTAGATCGTGTATTCGCGGAAATCATCGGTCACCTCAACCCGTTCGGCAAGTCTGGGTGCGAACTTGTCTGGATTTTGAAAGTGGTAGTCCCCAAGGGGTTCCAGAATGTAGGGGATTGTGCATTTTCGGGCATTGGCATCGATGACAGTGATTGGATTCCATCCCTTGACATCTTCGCCCAGCCATCGGGTCAAGGTGCCGCCTTGGATAGCATCGCCGGCAATCAGGTCGAACGGGTCAGGGGTGAGATGGTTGGCGACGTCGGGATGCAGCCATCTTTTTTGAAGTGCGATATCAGATGAAGGCTCTGTTTTGGGACCGCTTGCTGGTTGCCCGTCCCCTTCCAAAGCCGCGATGCGCCGTTTGAGAAGAAGGGTCTGTTCTTCGAGATTGTCCCGTTGCAGGACACCGATGAGGAGCAATATAAAAATCCCCCCAAGGAGGATTAGCTTAAGTGTCTCCAGTATTGGTGAATATTTTTTTCTCATCAGCTATTGCATGGGACCATTATAATCGATCATGCCAATAGTCTGGCTTTCTGTGAAGATTTGCAACAGCTACGACCAAGATCTTCCTTTTGCGGATTTGATAGATAATGCCGTAAGGAAACCGGCGTGTTTGACAACGTCTCGTTCGCTTAGAGCAGTGATGCCAGGCCTTGGGAAATGACCCGATTCTGTCCAATGCGTTCAGGACTTCGGTCAAAAACTCTCGTCCGAGTCCAGGAGCTTCGCAATTGTAATAGTCGACAGCTTCATCCAGCTCGGCTTGAGCACTTTCCAAGAACTGTATTTGCATGATGTGAGACTATTTTACTTGTATTTTTCGATAACCTTTTCGATTGGGATCGCTTTCAGCTTGCCTTGTTCATATGCATCGATTCTAGCTTCGGCCTCCTTGGCCCACAGCTCGCCCAGTTCTTTATCAGGATAATCAAGACTCAGCAGTAGCTCGTCGATTAGTTTCATTTTTAGAGCTGGTTTCAAGGTCAACGCATCTTTTAGAATATTTGCGAGAGCGTCCATTTCTTTCTCCTCACGCCATTTATTGTAGCTCAAATCTCAGGTAAATGGGTAAAACATATCAATCAATGATCCAAAGTGGATCATAGAATAGCTGGGGCCGATTTTACCCAGCCACAGGGCTGACAATTCTTTTTTGACTAAAGATTGCCGGCTGCGACCCGATTCTGTATAAAGTGAGTAATTGACTGCAGCATGCCGAAATGGGGGACAGCAGCAATGGATACTAGGAATGAGTCTCAACTGGGGTTAACGCCAGCCGCGCGTGTTGATACAAAGATGCCGGTTGACATCGAGCCAGGATGGTCATCGGTTCAGGGTGCGATGGCGATCGATACGGAGGCGACAGATACCATGGATATGGCCATCTGGCGGCGACTCGACAAGATCGCCGATGTGGTGTTCGTAGAAATGCTCGATCGGCTGAGCACTGTTACCTACGACGCCGATCCAGCGGTCCAGGCGTTTCTTTCGAACCTTTCACCCAGTCGCGTCATCTTCACAATCAGAGAAGCCATTGGCGCCCTGTTTGAAAAATGGATTGCTGAAAATCCGATCCTTGAGGATCGCGAGGTGCTAAACGGCTTTGAATCGACCATGCGGGGAGCACTTGCAGCAGGTGCACTCGATGCGTTTATTCTGGAAATTCAATCAAGGGCAAAGACCATGAATGGGAGTGCCAACGCGTGGTTATTCCCACAAGATATGATCACGCGGGCAGAGCTCGTGGATGTGATGTTTGACTTTTTCAAAAAGAAATCTCGCTGGTCCCCTCGCTCATATGACAATCTTAGCTGCCCCAGGTGTAGCCGCAACATCTCGTATGCATCCAAAGCCAAAGCCTGTCGAGTGAAGTAGGCACTTTCGCTGTGTCGAAAGCAATTTTCCTGTTATAGACATCCCGTCAACAGCGTCCGTTGTTTAACGAGGTTGTACCCTTGATTGGCCAGCATACCATTGCCGTCATTATTCCGGCACTCAACGAAGCCCAGACGATCGGAGGGGTCATTCGCGCGATTCCCCACTGGGTCGACCGGGTGATCGTCGCCGACAACGGATCCTCTGACGGCACTGCTACTATCGCTGCTGACCTGGGAGCTGACATCACACGTCAGGAAAAGCGAGGATACGGCCGAGCATGTTTGGCAGGAATGTCAAAGTTGGCGTCTAAACCTTTTGGCGCCCTTCCAGATGTATTGGTTTTTCTGGACGGTGACCTCTCTGACGACCCGAGCGAAATGAGGCTGCTTGTTGAGCCGATTCTCAATGACGGATTTGACTTGGTCATTGGGTCCCGGGTGCTCGGCCCCTGCGAGAAAGGGGCGCTCACAATGCCTCAGCGATTTGGCAATTGGTTGAGCTGTTGGCTCATTCGACGCCTGTTCGGGGTTACCTACACCGATCTGGGGCCGTTTCGAGCGATCAAGTGGTCGGCCATAGACCAGCTGAAGATGGATGATCCTGCCTATGGGTGGACGGTGCAAATGCAGGTCCGCGCAGCCAGGCATGGCATGCGGGTGTTGGAGGTACCTGTCAGGTATCGACGCCGTGCAGGTGGAAAATCAAAAGTATCCGGCACCATTAGGGGGGTTATGGGAGCGGGAACGACGATTCTTTACCTCATCCTCAAAGAAGCTGCGATAGAGAAGCTAGTGCCTTGTCAGACATTCTCTGACGGGTAAGCGTTCTGATTCCCCCTTGAAAAGGGGGTTAGGGGGATTTTGTCTCTTCTTTGCTGAGCATGGTTTCGATCTTCTGAACGATTGTTGCCATCACACCATCCATGTTGCGCAGCACGTCGAGGTTTGAAAATCTGAGCACCGAAAGCCCTAGGCTTTGCAGGTAGGTGTCACGATTCGCATCGTTGTGCTCACCTTCCGGCGTATAATGTTGACCACCATCGATCTCAACAACAAGCCACGCTTCGGGGCAATAGAAATCAACGATATACTTGCCGATTGGCTTTTGTCGATGAAATTGAAGACCGTATAGCTGCTTGCGTCGTACTTTCGACCATAACGCGATCTCTGCATCCGTCATTGACGAGCGCAGCTCGCGTGAACGCTCCTTTAGATTTTTGTTATATGGAAGCATCCACGAACAATATCATTCATTGCCCGCCCTCCAAAACCGGATAGAGACGCCTAAGGCGATTACGTGCATCTTCTGTAGTAAAATGCCAAGATACAGTGCGGCCTTCGGCATTGCGGTGCTGCTCCCAATACCGAAGAGATTTCTCCAATTCAGTTAGCGAACCAATCCGTTGATGCAAACATTGACGGGCCAACACGGATAATTCTATTTCAGCAATATCAAGCCAGCTTCCGTGTTTTGGTGTGTAGTGAACCTCCACTTTCTCAACAATACGGCGCGCTTCTGCTGGCGAAAATGCCTCGTAGAGTGAGGCCAGTGTATGGGTATTGAGATTGTCCATCACGATGACAAGTTTTTCTGCATCGCGGTATGGCCCGTCACATAGCTCCTTCAAGAAGTGAGCAAAGTCTGTCCTGGTGCGGCGTTTGGTAGCCTTGACAACAGTTTTGCCGGCCAGCGGCTCAACGCAGAGAAAAATATTCGCTGTGCCATGGCGCTTATACTCGTCGTCCACTCGTGCGGGTGTTCCAGAGATGACGGGTATCGGAGTCCTGGTATGTGCCAATAACTGCTTACTCGTTTGCCGTCCTTGTGGCGGTTTACTGCAAGCCAGTTGGACCAATTTGGCTTCGGCATCACCATCGAAGGTTGGTTCCTTGGGCGGCCTCTTTTTCGGGTTAAGTGCCGCTTCAATCCCTTCTTTAGCACAACGTTCGCGAATTCGTTCGACCGTTCCGTTCGGACACTAACGTTCAGATGCTCGCAAATGTCCGCATCTTTGATCCCCGCATCAGCCTTGAGCAATATCCGGGCGTGTAGCATTTTCCGGGCGGCATGGCGACCGGCAGTTGTCAGTTGTAGCAGCGCTTCTCTTTCAAGTTTCGTGAGATTAATGATGTATCGTTTCATCCCTATTAACTGCACAGAATTAAACTGATAAGTACAATTTTCGCCCTATTTTCTTTGGAAATCCCCCTAACCCCCTTTTCAAGGGGGAATCAAAATCCTCACCCGTCAATGTACGCTTGACTAGGCACTAGCAGTATTTGCGTCTAAGCGAACAGAGTCACCGGTATCCTAGACAACAAGCGCGATAGGTGAAGTGCTAAAGGAGAGGTCTGTGGATACAAATGCTAGATGACAATGATATTCGTGTCGGTATCTTCATCCGTGTCCGAATCAGTGTCCACATCCGAATCGGTGTCCACGTCCGAATCAGTATCCGCGTCCGAATCACTATCCACGTCCGAATCGGTGTCCACGTCTGTGTCGGTATCTACACCCGTGTCAGTGTCGACTTCCTCATCATTGGGACCATAAAAGCGCAGCTGCGCAATGCGAAGGCCGTTGTTCTCATAGAACCAGTGATACCCCACGAACGCCGCATCAAATAAGGGATAACGCTCTGCAACACCGTCTTGGTCCACGTCCGCGTGAAGGTACAGTAATTGTTCAGAGACGTTCGTAAATACCGATTTTCCCTTTTCTCTGATCAATGAGAGGGTGTGTGTGCTGCAGTATTCCTGGCCTGTAATGGAATTTGTAGCACAAGTGGTCATAGTGGCATCGCCCCCTGGTGTCCCCACCGCGCGCGCCCAAACCGTGTAGGATAACACGCCGTCGTTCTCCGGGTCTGGATGTGGGAGTTGGAATTCAGCCGGGCCGTCTGTGCCGTTGGCGTCGAGCATTTGAAGGTCGCCTTGGGCGAGCATTATTTGGGTCTGTCCGAAAAGTGGCGGGAATATTCGATGCCCCTTGTTGTTTTGCAAATCAGCGGGCTTCACCTTATCGGCGCCAATCAGGTTGAGGTTGTAGTGGGGGCCATTGGGCGCCCCATTGCCTGTCACATCGTCGTCCTGTTCGCTGGTCAACTCCTCGTTCGCGCTTCCACTATCGCCTACGTCACCTTCTTCATCACAGCTGATAACAACGGCGAGAAAGCATACGCCCACACACACGCAAAGCCAATCATACCATTGTTGTTTCATCGAACATCTCCTTAATGGTTGCAAGTGCAGGCCTGCTCCTGCATCATTTTCGCTGGTCATTAAAAAAGCCGGCTGTTGGCCTTCTTTCCTAGGTTGGTCGCGCGGCCTTTGGAATATTGTCCATTTTTGTGCAATATTTTTTAAGAGTTCGCTTGAGTCGAGGAATACTGTTCTGAGGTCGGTGTATGCACAAATTTCGGATTTTTTGGCGACTATTACTGTGGACGCATTACGGGTGCGGGCAGCTTTTGAGCATCGTTTTCAGCATGCAACCCGCTTGGGCCGATGATGAAAAGGGCGTTATCTGGGTAGATATGACCAAAGCAGACCCAACGTATACATCCCAAGATTTTATAGAGGCCCTGGGGGTGCGGTTGCCTGGTTGGTCAGTCAACGAGAGGCCAATCAATGGTAATGAAGAGGTTTGCAACGCATTGGGGCCCGGGCACTACATCGCCAGGATCGAGACGACCGCTCTGGGAAAGACGTTCTTGACGTTGGCGTCATGCGGCGAGGGTGAGATTCTCATCGAGGAGCAAATAGATCAGCAGCAAACAGAGACCAAGGACGGATTGCGGCGCGCAGCTGTACTTGCGGCAATGCGACTGGATCTAAACGGAAACCAGGAGGAGCAGGCAGTAGGACCTGTTGTGCAGGAGCCCCCTGAAGCAGATCCTGTTTTGAGAGCACGTCCCCTGGGAACAGTAGGTACGGCTTTGGGCCTGAGTGTTGCGGGAAGCAGTGGCGATGTGGCCTTGAGCGGATTATTTGATCTAGGGGTGTTGCTTGCGAACAACCTGTGGATAAAGGGAGGGCTCAAGCTTTCGACGAGCTACGAAGGGGTATCTGAAAAAGAAGACGCAGTCAGTGTGACGGATCGCGCGGTCTGGCTGGGGCTTGCCTACTTGATCGCGTATAACCAAAAATTGTTCAGTGATGTAGGTCTGGCGTTGCAGTACACTCACGCTGCCCTGGTCCATATCGGAGAAAAAAAACCTGAAGTGGAAGAGATATCGACCGGGTCGCGCGTTGCAGTTCGCGTATCTGCTGGTCTGGGGGTTCGCTTCTTTCCGGTGTTTGCGCTCTTCATCAGAACCAGCCCGGTCATTTCGCTTGGCCGGAGAGACTACAAGATCCGAGGCAAGACAGCGGTTCAACTCGGGATTTTTATGCTCGACGTCGGCGTTGGGGCCCTGTTTTTCTTTTAGGAGTCGTGCCCTTGATCAGTGAAAAAACAGATGCCGAGCTGGTGCATGAGGTCACACAGGGCAACATGGTCGCGTTTCGGAGCTTGTATTACCGACATGTCGATAACGTGTTCAGCTTGGTAACGAGAATCCTGGGACCCTTTCGCACCGAGAGGGAGGATGTGGTCCAGGAGGTTTTCTTTCAGGTTTATCGCTCGATTGGGCGCTTCAAAGGAGAATCGAGCTTTGCCACCTGGGTGCATCGCATTGCTATCAATGTAACCTACTCCTACCTGCGAAGGCCCAGATTGTCCAAACAGGCATTGACCCCCACGGCGCTGAACACCCTGAGCACGCGAGATATGTCTGAAAACAAGATCGACGCGCGACGCGCTGTGCAGCAGATGTATGCTCTTCTCGAACAGCTGTCGGTCAAAAACCGCGTTGTTTTTATATTGTATGAATTTCAAGGGTTAACATTGGATCAGATCGCTCAAACATTAAAAATACCCTTGAATACGGCGAGCTCCCGATTGCGTCGGTCAAGGGAAACCTTGATGCAGGCCCTTGCGGTCAATACGTCACTCAACACGGGGGAGGTGTGATGATGGCTTCCCAGATGAAATGTAAAGAAATCACCAAGAATGCCCTGGCCCATTTGAGAGGAGAGACATCTCAAGTGGCGAAGCAGCGATTTGAAGCACATGTGGCGCAATGTGAAAAATGTGGCCCCTTGGTGCATCAGATGTCTGAGCTGACTGAGGTCACCAGAGCTCAGCGATTTCTCCCCGCATCGGACGTACGCGACAGGATGCTCCATTCGTTGATGGGCCGCATCAAGGCAGTGGACAAGGGAGAACAAGCGGCGATCGTATCTTCTAAGCGGCGATTTCGATTAGCCCTTACCCTGATGCCAGCGTCTGCTGCCATGATTGCCTTCGGTCTGTTGGTATGGATTTTCAACGAACAGCCCAATGCCACATCTACCGAGCCAACAGTAGGTCAGCCAGCAGCCCCTTTGGCACTATCCAGCACTGCCATGGAAACCAAACTGCTGGCTTCAGATCTGATCGTCGGCGTTGCGCCAGGGAGCCGATGGGTATTTAAAGAGGACGTCGCATCCTATGACCTGACCGTGGAGAAGGGCAGGCTGTGGATAAGGTTTTCAGGGCATTCCCAAGAGCACACCCTTCATGTGCACGGTCCTGGCGTGACGGTTCAGGTAACCGGGACTGTCTTTTTAATCGAAGCGCGGCCCGGTCAGATCATGGAGGTCGGGGTGTACGAAGGCCAGGTGGCAGCAGTGTCAGATGCGGGAGAAGAGACAATCATCGAGCCGGGCGAGATCCGACGCGCCGACGGAAGGGTCCATGCCCTGGATAGGGATGCCGAGGCAGCCGCGGCCACGTGGTTGTCCAGGTTGGACGATCTGTTTGACAAAGACAGTGCACCGGCGCGCGATAAGGAGACCGATAAACCGTTCGCGCTGAGTGCAAAGAAACTGCATGTAAACCCCAGGACCGTTGATCTCTACGCAAGGGCAGAAAGTGAAATGGCAAAGGGACATTTCAAGCGTGCGGCTAGGTACCTGGAGCGGTTGATCAGCGCCGGGCCGGACAGCCCTGAGTCTGGTACGGCAAGACTGGATCTGGCCCGGTTGTACGCCAACCAGCTAAATGCCCCCCAAAAAGCAGTGCGTCATCTGAACGCCTTTCTCCGCCACCACCCACGAGGGGCCAAGGCAAGGCTAGCAAGGCAAATGCTCTCCGAACTCCAGTTGGATGATGAAGTGGCTCCAGGGGCCACTCACGATACGTCACACCTCTGAACCACCATCATGGTAACATCGTCGTCTGTCGTGTAGCCAATCAGAGACTGTAGGATGCGATCTCTGATCTCAGGCGTCGATTGCTCCCCGCATCGCTCGAGCACGCTGATGAGCTGCTCGTTGTCGTACATCTGGCCGTCCTGATCCGTGGCTTCGACAATGCCGTCGGTGAACAGCAACATCGTGTCTCCTGGGTCCAGGTGTAGCTGGTCTACAGTGTTCATGCCTTCGATATCGGCGATGATGCCCAACCAGATGCCCTGGGTTTCTATCGCTTCTACTTCTCCTCTTGCTTTGCGAAAGATATAGATGTCTTGATGAAGTCCAGCGTAGTAAATGGTCCCGTCGGGCCCGAACGACATGAGGGTTAGGGTCATGTACTTGGACTCCCCCAGCTTTTTGATATCCCGGTAAATGGTTTGATTGACCGAGCTCAGGATTTTATCCGGGGCATCGGATAGGTTGGATCGAATCGCGTGATCGATGGTGCTGTGAACCATCATCATTACCAAGCCGGCGGGCACGCCATGGCCAGAGACATCGCCGATAACCAGCCAATGCTTGTCCCTGACGTTGACGATGTCGTAGTAGTCTCCGCCCACTTCATCAGCCGTTTTCATGTACCCGGTAATCTCGTAACCCGGGATGCGCGGATCTTCTGGCAGGAGAATGGTTTGAATCTTTTTGGCGAGCTCCATTTCCCCCCACAGAGCGTCCTTGGTTTCGTTCACTTCTTTGTAGGCAACTTCTAGCGCATTTTTTTGCGATTCAATTTCGTTCTTCTGGCTGACCACTTCGGCGGTTCTCTCTTTTACGATTTGTTCCAGCCGCTTCTTGGCGGCCCTGAGTCGACTTGTATTGAGCCTGATGAGAACGAATAAAAGCAATAGAAAGCCAAGGAGATATCCCGTATAGGCCCATATGGTCCGATACCAAGGGGGCAAAATTCTAAAGCGATACATCGCGACCTTGCTTATCGTATCGTAGATGTTTTTTGCCCGGACTTTGAATGCGTAGGCGCCCTCGGGAATATTGGTGTATTCCTTTAATGTTTTATCCGACCAATGGCTCCAGGTCTTGTCATAACCTGCCAACATGATTTGGTAGGCGGTCTTTTCGATCTGTTCGTAGAAGAGCGCTGAGTACTCAAAGGTGAGACCATTCTCGTCATAATTCAATGTGTGGATTTGATCTGCTGGCTGAACATGCCCTAGGCGGTCATAAAGATCACCTGTTTTCGACACCGGATCGTAGTGGGTACCTTCGAAAATGTGCCGGTTTGAGCTCGTTGTCACCTTTCGAATCAAGGCGCTGTAGGGGGCCTCATAATCCTTGACCTTTTTCGGATCGTAGCGATAAAGGCCATTGGCCATTGGAAACCATACGACACCGTCCGGATCTATATGAGGCCCGTACATTTGTAGTTCGGAGACGGCTCGAAACGGTCGATTGTCCGCCTTGTATGTGCCATCCGACGCTTTTGTCAGGATACCATGATCGCTAAACGGACTCAGCAGCCATCTATTGTTTCCGTACCCAGTTATTTCATCCACACCTTGCTCGTCTTCACTGTTGTCTTTTTCTGTACTGAATTCAGGTATAAACCGTATGTTTTTATCTTGCCCTGGCGCGTGCTCAACATACTTGTAGATTCCTTTTTCTGTCGCTACCCACACTTGGTCCCCTTCCAGATATGCTCTGTTCCATTCCATCGAAGGAAGGCCGTGCTTGGTGGTATATTTTTCCACTTCATAATCGCTTATCACGTCTGATTTGAACCGCAGATGGAGGATGCCGGACGATCGGGTGGACAACCAAAGGTTTCCCTGGTCATCTTCGATAATAGAGCGTACGGTCTCGCTGATGCCGGGAATCTTTCCTTTGTACTCAAACTGCGTGACCTCTGATTGGGTTCTATCTTGAGAAATCGAGGTTTTATATTCAATCACTCCAACCCCGCCATCATCCATTCCTGAAACGCCTAAGTAAATACGCCCTAAATACCGTTTGGATACGCGCATGCCATAGCCGTTGGGGGTTTCCTCAATGGTAGATATCTCTCCATTGTCTATCCGGCGAACCTTGTGCGCGCTGATAAGCAACGTGCTGCCAATATTTACAAAACACCAACCCGTCAGTACCTTGTCCCCTTTCAATGCAGCGAAACGATGGGCATCGTTTTCTGACGAGAGTTCATAAGCTGGCAGTTTCAAAGGGCCGTCTTTCCATGTTGCGGCATAGATATGATGCTGATGTCGGGTGACACTGAGAACAGTGGAGGGGAGCCCTGATCTCTTTCCAAACAGGGTCAGCGGTGAACTGACTTCGATATGAGCAATGCCTCCCTGCATCCCGACCCATAGATTATGAAAACGATCCTTAAAGATGCACAGAATGCTGTTTGCCCGTAGTCCTCTATTTTCATTGACGACGCCGATCAGTTTTCCGTTTACATCCATTATGACAACGCCCCCTTTGTCCGTTCCAAATGCAATGAGATTTTGGGGGAGTAATGTTGCCTTGGATGATTTATTGTGAATCAGATAATCGTTCGCTTCGTTTTGAAAGGGGATTTTTTTTCCCGTTTGAGGGGCATCACCCTCATGATCGAGTGGAACAAGGAAAAGACCTTTGTTTGAGGAATAGACGAGTATTCGATCGTTAGTTGGAAATGGAAACAAGTGTATCGTACCGTACGTCTCCTCTTTAAAGGCGCTGTTTGGCAGGTGAGAGAGCCCATCTTTTGATATCTCGGCTATTCCGTTCTGTGTATGGATGTAAAGGTTGTCAGATATCTTCGTGGCTACCTGAGTGCCCAATGAGAAAACCGTTACGCGGTTTTCGTGCCATCTGAAAACCTGGTCGATGGTAATAAAATATACGCCATGTGAGGTTGTAAATAACCGCCACACATCCTTGAAGGGCCTACTTTCTAAAGGTATCTGGCCTTTCAATGATTGATACGATAGCTGCCCCTCTTGATTTGACGCCAAGTAGCCGAACTCGCTCACACCACCCACGTAAACCACCCCATCTGAGTCAGTCGCCAAGGATCGCACTGTCATTCTATTGGCAAGTTCAATGCTCTTCCAGTAGGTACCGTCGAATTGGATGATCTCACCCATCATCCCAAAATACATCACCCCGCGTTTATCCTGGGTGACAGCCCAAACCTGTAGATGACCACCGTATTCCCCTGGCTCGAAATTGCGTATCAAGGGCTCGCCGATTTCTAGGGAGGCCAAAGCTGCTCTGGGGAGAAGGGCGATGATAGAGAGCAATGCCAGAGCCTTGATCATAAATCCCCCTCTCGACCACCGTCGACGTTACATCGTTATTTATAAGTATACCTCTAAATGCTACGGCCGAAACGGATCGGATCCAGCCCCACTGTTAAAAGCTCCCCAGCATTCAACAGTGCCCTCTGGTGTAAGGCCGCAGGAGTGGTACATGCCCGTGCCTATCTCAGAAAATATTGTGCTGCCTGGAGGGCTTGACTGACCAAGTGCGTTGGACCCCCAGCAAACGCATGTGCCGGTGTTCTTGAGGCCACAGGAATGGGCACCGCCGACATCTACTTGGATGAAATCCCCAGCTGTAGGTGGAGCGGCTTCTCCGTCTCCACTCAAGCCCCAGCAAACAACCGTGCCATCGGTCTTCAACGCACACGAGTGATCGCTTGCCGTGGCGACCTGGGCAAAGGAGCTGTCGTCTTGGGGGGGCTTGGTTTCGCCGTTATCACCCCAGCCCCAACACTCGATGGTTCCCTGGGTCGTTACGCTGCAGGTATGCCATTCTCCCGCGTCGATCTGAGTGAGTCGGGCCTCAGGAGGGTCTGTCACTTGATAGTAATAGTCGTCTCCCCAACATACGACAGTGTTATCCGATTTGAGGCCGCAGGCATGAAACAAACCAGCGGTAATGCGAGCAAACCCACCCTCGGTGGGCGGCGTGGCCTCACCATAGGCGTTTCCCCCCCAGCAGTGCACTGTGCTGTCGGTCGTTATCCCGCACGTATGAAACCAGCCCGCAGCGATCTCCACAAAGCTAACATTCAAAGGTGCGGTGGCTTGGCCCCAGCTATCCAAACCCGCGCAGACCACTTTTCCATCGTCCTTAAGGCCACATGTATGCCATCCACCAACAGCAATTTGTACAAAGCGGGCCCCTGGTTCTGTCTCTGTATCAACAGTGGTCTCGGTGTCTGTTGCCGTATCTATCGGGTGGTCCGAGTCCCAGGGAACCCCGTCGTTGTGGTGGCAGCCTAAAACCAGGATCACAGGGATGAGGCAGCTGTATGTTGAGGCCAAAATAGACACGCTGTTTACTATTTTTGACCCGACATTGGGTCGGCCTTGTTTAAGTACTGCGACAGGCATCGATCTTCAGCATCCCAGATCTTCAATCCGCAGTCGGGTTCGAGCACTTTCATCGTAGTGGGATCAATGAGCACCATGGCTCCGAAAAAGGGCAATTGCTCGGTCTTCATGTAGTCGTACTTTATCTGCTTGGGTGGATAGGTACGAAAACCGTAATAATCGTGATCTTGGACCCAATCCAGCAACGCCTCTTGCGATGAAATCGCCTGCTGGGCTTCGATGATAATGACCCCATATGGTTCGTATAAAGTGGCAACGTCAATGATATCTAGAATCTCTAGCTGACAACCCATACAGTTATCGACGCTGATTTTTATCAGCATGAGGGATTTGCCCTTGGCGAGCTCGCAGATTTCGGTCTTTTTATCGTCCTTATCGATTAGAACATAATTGCTGATGACGGATCCTGTTGAAAAATTGCCATCTGCAACGGGATACGCATCACAGGTCCAATCGGTATCGCTATCGGCACCGGCATCGGCACCGGCATCTATATTGCCTTCGGAGTCAGTGCTGACATCGCTATCTGAAGTGCTATCTGAATCGCCGACATCTGATCCACCAATATTGGGATCAATATCATTCACAGTGCACGAAAGGGTCACTGACAGCCCCAAAAACGCTGTAAGGAGCGACAGTCTATCCAATCGGTTGGCGTTTTTCGTCATTTGATTGCCAATCCATTTGGTGACGGACATTCGTCTAGCGAGATAATATCAAATTATCGGCAAAGGGGCCAGAAGCACATCGTACCTCGTCAAGTGATGAGTGATGGGTCATAAACGCCCTCTTTGGCCAAGGGGGCAGGGGGATTTTGACGGGTCTGGCACCCAATACTTTGTTCTCACCCCGGTATTTGGTATTGATAGAGAGGTTCGTGTATCGCGGCTGATACGACAGTGTGAATGAGAATGGAGATTTGATGACATCGCATCCAAACAAAAAAGATCGCCAAGAACAATCAACCCCCCATCAATGCCTGAGCCGCAGGGATTTTCTATGGGCGAGTTCTGGTTTTATCGCAGCGGCAACCATGCCCATGGGCTGTGGGGACAAGGCAGACAAGGGGTCATCTGGCGCTGCTGAAGATCCCAGCGCCGCGGGCACCCCCTGGGCCGGCATGAAGCAGGCCATCGGGCTTTCAGATGCACTGCATCTCGCAGATATTCACCACTACGGTGAATTCATCGACTTTGGCACTGCTGCCAGGTTTAAATACTCCCTGGGTGGGTGGATGAGTGGATGGGATACCGACACCTTCATGAACGGCATGTCCTTTACGTGGGCCACCTCCTCCCCATCCCGGCTCTATTTCTCCGTGCCCGAGCCCGTGCCCCTGTCGTTTGTGCTGCGGGTCAAACGGGGGGGGACCGATTCCTTTTCACTGTACCTGAACGATAACCCCATTACCCGCGTGAACCTCAAGAGCTCGGACTGGGAAGAACACCGTATCCAGGCCGCACCCGAAGCAGTGGTCGCAGGCGAGAACTATCTCAAGCTCGTGTATCGGACCGCTACGAAAAAAGTTGGACTCAAGCCCGCGTCCATTGCCGTTGACTATATTCGCATCATTCAAGAAGGCGAAGACGCGCCTGATGGGGTTGCGTTCAGCCCGCCCCATCAAAAAGGCCTCAAACAGCGCTACGCGGTCGGCGACATCGAGCGGGATGCGCTCATCCTGAGCTTGCCCACCACGCTGAGCTATTACGCTGAAATACCCACCAACGCCAAACTCTGCCTGGCAGCGGCAACCGCCTCGCCAGGGGGGGGGGCTGAAAAAGCCATCGAAGCTGCCCTAAGCGTCCGGGTGACCCCGGTCGATGATGGCCAACCCATTGAAATATCGAGCAAAAAATACCCGGTCGGATCCTGGCATAACGAGGTTTTTGACCTTGGCCAGGCAGCAGGGCGCCTCGCGAAAATCGACCTCATTGCCCAGGGCACACCAGGGGGGCGTCTGGCCCTCGGCGATCCAGCCGTGCGCGTCCCCCCCCCCAGAATCGAGGTCATGAAGCGGAAAGCCAAAAACGCCGTGGTAGTGCTCATCGATACCCTGCGCGCCGACAAACTGACCGCCTATGCCAAAACCCGGGTTAAAACACCTGCCCTCGACAAGTTCGTCAAGGAGTCGACCGTGTTCGAGCGGTGCCAGGCACCGTCCAATTGGACCAAACCGTCCTGCGCCTCTGTGCTCACCGGGCTCTTTCCAGATTCCCACAAGGCCCGGGGCCACGCTTCCAAGGTGGGCGGATCGGTAAAACTTGCTTCAGAAATGTTCAGAAGCGCCGGGTTTGCCACAGGCGCCTTTATCGCCAACGGATATCTGGCAGAGGAATTCGGGTTTAAGCGCGGTTGGACCGACTATGTCAACTTCATCCGCGAGAAAAAACCAACAGAAGCCGAACACGTGTTCAAACGCAGCCTGGATTTTATAGCAGCCAATAAAGACAAACCCTTTTACACCTACATCCAAACAATCGACCCCCACGTGCCCTACGACCCGCCTAGCGACGACCTCAAGATCTACGACGCCATGGGGTATGACGGTCCTGTGCAGAACCGGTCGACCGGCAACCTGCTCGAGGAATTCAAGCGCAAGAAGATCACATTAAACACGCGTGATCGCCGGCGGTTGGAAGCGCTTTACGATGGAGAGGTCACGTATCACGATCGCCACTTCGGGCATTTTCTCGATGGCTTGAACAAGCTCGGTGTGCTCGATGATACAGCGATTATCGTGTGTTCAGACCACGGTGAGGAGTTCTTTGAACACGAGTCCGTGGGCCACGGCCACACGCTTTACCAGGAGCTGCTGCACGTGCCGCTGATCATTCGCTCGCCAGGGGTGGTCCCGGCGCAAAGACGGCTGAAAAACGACGTGGGATTGACCGACATCCTACCGACGCTGCTAGCGGCCACGGGCGTGCCTGCGCCCAAGGGATTAGAGGGGAAAAACCTCCTACCCGACTGCAACGGAGCGGTGGTCGACCCTCTCGGCGCTGCGTTTGCCAGCTTCTATAGCGAAGCAGACGGGCGAAACCTATCCTGGACGGTTCGAAAAGGGGATTTTAAACTTTACATGCGGGGCCCAGCGCGAACATATCTCTATCATCTGGCGAGTGATCCCAGGGAGCAAAACGATGTCGATGTCAAATATCCCCTGGCGCTTCGGGCCATGCGCATTGCCCTGGGTCAATTCATCGCCGCCCCGGACAAGCTGGCATGGACAGGCCCTGAAATTGCATCAGAAGTCGTGGGCGCGCCCAAACCCCAGGCTGAAGAAGCGAATATGCCAGAGGATTTAAAGCAACAGCTCCGTGCCCTGGGGTACATGCAGTAGCTTTTGCGGTCTCAGGGGGATAGTTGAGTGTCGTTGGTGGGTTCGAAGTGTTCGTCAATGCTCATTGGCGTTGCAAGTAAAAATCGCTTGATTTTGTAGTGAGCGACAGTATGATAAGTAGTAATACCAAAGGTGTGATAATGAGCACAGACAAAATCGCGATTACAATAGAGCGGGCGACCCTCGGAAAACTCGATGAACTAGTGAAAAAAAAGGTTTATCCAAGTCGAAGCCGGGCGATTCAAGAGGCAGTTCAGGAAAAATTGGATAGAATCAACCGCACGCGACTCGCGCGTGAATGTGCAAAGCTCGACAAAGCATTTGAGAGATCCCTGGCAGAAGAGGGGCTTTCAGAGGAACTGAGTGAATGGCCAGAATACTAAGGGGCGAGATTCGCTGGGCTGATCTGAATCCAGTCAGGGGTAGGGAACAGGGGGGAAAGCGCCCGGTTCTCGTTGTGAGTCACGATATTTTTAACCTGAGGTCTGGCACTGTTATCGCGCTGGCGATCACCAGCCAGGAGCAGAGCGTTGGATTTCCTCTGGTACTCGAAGTGCTTTCCTGTGCCTTGCCAAAAAGATCTTGGGTGAAAATCAGTCAGATCAGGACCCTCAGCACAGCGCGGATCGGCAGGAAACTCGGCACCGTAAGCCCAGAGGAACTCGACAGGGTTATCGAGGGTCTCGATGAAATCGTCGGGTAACCAACAACCCAACTGAAAAGGACGTAACCCGTGGATCCCATTGCAATATTCAAAGATCTCAAACACAAAATCATCTGGCTCGACCTCATGCCAGAGACCACCCTAAACCACGTGGAGCTGGCAAAGCAGTACGGGGTCAGCCGCAATCCCATTATCCTCGCCCTGACCCGGCTGGATGTTGAAAAGTGGGTGGTTCGGCGCGGTTCCCATTATGTGGTGAGCCCATTGACCCTGGAGCGGATGCGGGAAATCACTGAAATCCGCGCCATTGCAGAGGTGCAGGCCAATATTTGGGCCATGCATCGGATGAGCCCCAAAGGCCGAAAAGCACTCATTGATTTCAAAGAGGATATTTCCCGACTTAGAGAGAGCGCCACCAATCGACAAATCGTCGAGTTCGATGTGGCGTTCCACCAGCTGTTGTACAGAGAATCCTACAACAGCTTTCTGGCCGAGACACTTGAGACCCTCCTCAGTCACTATCTCCGTTTTTGGCTAACCAGTCCGAAGATCAACGTCGAAAAATTCTTTGTGCAGACCATCAATATCATCCGAGCCATTGAAGAGGGAGACGAGGTCCGGCTGCGCGCTGCTAGCCTGGAGCATATTCGCGTCTCAATGGACGAGATCATCAACTTGCCACCAGTGGGTTAATAGCAACACTTGACCGACGGGTCGGTCGGTGTTAGTTTAACTATAGGATATGACCGACGGGTCGGTCGATTTATGGAGCAGCTATGGCACCCAAGGTTTTGGATAGGGATGAAAAGCGACGGTACATCGCGCTGGCAGCAGTGACCGTGTTTGGAGACAAGGGGTTTGAGCAGACCCGGATGATCGATGTGGCAATGGCAGCAGAGATAGGAAAAGGAACTATTTACGAGTATTTCGATAGCAAAGAAGCGCTGATGGAAGGCGCGCTGGAGGCACTCCTGGCCCACATGACAGAGGCGTTGTTGCCGACTGCCTTGCCAGGGGAATCCCCTCTTGAGACCCTTGCGGCAATGACCCAAAAGACTGTCGCGGCAATGAAACACGTGCGCGATGCATACCGCTTCTTTTTGGAGTACATGCTGCTGAAAAGCCGGAAAGATGAAGGCTTGGGTCCGTTCACA
This sequence comes from Myxococcota bacterium, assembly GCA_030065855.1. Classification (GTDB taxonomy): domain Bacteria; phylum Myxococcota_A; class Polyangia; order JAAYKL01; family JAAYKL01; genus JASJCT01. The sequence goes on along the minus strand of JASJCT010000034.1, from coordinate 42,425 downwards.
GCACTGCTTACAAGCTACCGCCAGGCCATTGCCGACCTTATCGAAGCGGGCAAGCAGCGGGGTGAAATTCGCCCAGACATCGATGCATACGAGACTGCAGCAGCGTTTAGCGCCTGGTTTGATGGCGCCATCTTCCACTGGATGGTGGTACCTGAACCTGTGAGCCTGGAGGCAATGGGCCAGCGCTTTTGGGAAATGGTGATACGCGGTCTTGCCATTGATTCGGGCGTCGATAAAAAGTGAGGGGTGCCATGAAAATAAGACAACGCTGCTTTGATGGGCTCGCGAACCTAGCGGCCTCCCGACCGTGGATAGTTGTTTGTTGTGGTTTGATCCTAACTATTCTGTCCCTGCTGGTCTCCTCTAACCTAAAATTGGAGACCCGGATCCTCGATTTGGTTCCCTCTGACGATCCGGCAGCACTGGAATACAACGACATCGTTCGACAATACAGCGCTGCATCCCAGATTATGATTGGTATCAAAGGCGATGATCCAACGCAGATGATCGGGTTTGCCGACGCCCTTGAAAAGCGCGCTCAACAAGCGGTGTTCACAGATAGCAAGACGGGCAAAAGAACGCCCTATGTCAAGCGCATTACCGTGCGCGCGGATGTGGATTTTATCGCCGAACACGGCCTGATGCTGACCAAAAAGCGGGATCTCAACAACCTGGAGACCCTCTTTAAAGACCTCACACTGGCCCCACTGCTCTCAGCCTACAACGACTTCCTCGAACAGGAATACATCGAGGATTCAGGCGCGGTCACCGAGCGGGAAAAAGAAGATCAAGCCATCGACGGCCTTAAAAATATTCATTTTTGGTTAGGAGGCATTTCAAACCCCCGCTTGGCCGACAAGGCAACGACCCTGCTGGCAATGGGCAATCCCTATCTGTTTTCCGACGACGACCGACTGCTGATCGCCCTTGTCACACCAGCCATCTCCATTGATCGCATCGAAGAGACCATGGACGGGGTGCGCTCGTTGCGCGACGACGTTATTGAGGTCATCAAAAAGGACTATTCCGGCCTCGACGTTCGCATGACCGGCATGCCCGCCCTCGCCTTGGAGGAGGGAGAGGTAGCGTATTCGGATATGGGGGCGAGTTCGCTCATCTCCCTGGTGCTCGTATGTGCCCTGTTTATCCTGGCCTTTCGCATGTGGACAGCTCCCCTACTGGCCATTATCAACCTGGTGCTCAGCATCATCTGGACCATGGGCTTTATCGGGCTCACGGTTGGCCGGCTCAACCTATTTACCCTGATGTTCGGCGTCATCCTCATCGGCCTGGGTATTGACTTTGCCATTCACCTGAACGCGGCATTTGCCACGGCCCGAAGCCAGGGGGAGGGGGGTAAATCCATTGCCCAGGCACTGCGGCAGATGTTTATGAGATCCGGGGCAGGCGTGGTGACGGGCGCAATCACCACCTCAGCTGCCTTTTTTGCCCTGGCCCTTACCGGCTTGGACGCCCTGGTCGAGTTGGGCCTCGTGCTCGGCGCAGGCATTCTCCTGACCCTGATCGCCTCGCTCACCGTGCTGCCGGCCATGTATGCGATCCACGCCCGGGTTGGCAATCGCCTGGCCCAAGGCAACACTGCCGAGCCAAAACCCGTTCGGCTTACCTTTCCCTTTCTCGCGCGCATGGGCGTGCTCATCGAGCGCCGGCCATGGCCCATGCTCCTGGGATGCCTCATTGTCACTGCTGGATTTGTGGTTGCATCTCGAAATGCCGAGTTTGAACCAGACATGCTCGAGATCGAACCCCCGGATATGCCGTCTGTGGTGCTCCATCGGGAGATCCTCGATCAGTTCGAGCTCAATCCAGACTATGCCATGGTGACGTCTGAAAGCCTGGAAAAGACCCGCCCCATTGTCAAAAAGCTCAAGAAGAACCGACTTATCGGCCGGGTCGAGGCCATCACCGAATTTGTCCCGTCAGAAAAAGAACAGCGCACCCGGGCGCCCATTATTAACCGCATTCGCGCCCAAATGAAACCGTTCATCTGGCCACCAACGCCCCCAAGCAATACCGACGAGGCCGGGGATCCCAAACCACCGCCGTTTATGACCCGTCCCAGCGTGCCCAACGCACAGGCCGCGCAGTTGTTGACCGAACTCAACCGGCTTGAGATGAACGTGCGGGAGATCGGACAGCTGGCCTTTGCCTCAGTAAAAGAGCGGCTCAGGCGTGCCTGCGATCGCCTCACCAACGGCGAGGATGCGGGATCATTGACCATCGGCCAACTTAAGCAACAGCTTCAAAAAACAGCTGATCTCCCCCAAAAAATGGCCCACTACGAAAAGGCCTATGTACCCTTACTGGCACAAAAAATAGCAAAAATGGCCGATACGTCTCCGATCACTGTCAACACGCTCCCCGCGTCCATCCGGGATCGCTACTTGAGCAGCGAGGGCAAGAACCTGATTACCATCTACTCGGCCGTGGATCTCTGGAAGGAAGGTAAAGTCGATCTGTTTCTAAAGGCAGCGCAAAAGGCATCGGACCGGGTCACCGGGACTGCCGTGCTCATCGACCGCTTGATCGCGCTCATCGGCAGCAAGGGCCTTATTGCCACGTTGCTCGCCTTGGGGGCGGTGTTTGTGATTCTGCTCATCGACTTTCGCAGCCTTGGCTACGCCATACTGGGCATGACCCCCCTTGTCGTCGGCTTTACCTGGATGGTGGGCATCTTTGTGCTGCTGGGCAAAAAATTCGACGTGGCCAATCTAGAGGCGATCCCCCTGATCCTGGGTATCGGCATTGACGACGCAGTGCACGTGCTTCACGCGGTGCGACGCCAAGGGGTCCGGGCATTGCCCGAGGTATTGCGCCACACCGGCCGCGCGCTGCTGCTCACGTCCTTGACCACGGGCATTGCATTTGGATCCATTGCGTTTGCCTCACACCGGGGGCTGGCCGGCATGGGTCTCTTATTGGTGCTCGGCGTGGTCAGTTGCTTTATCGCGTCGGTGGTCTTGCTCCCGGCGCTGGCGAGAATCTTTCTAAACAACAAACAGTCCAATGATCAGACAAAGGAGGTGACCCATGCGTAGCGTCATGTTTTGTTGTTGCGTTTTACCGCTGGTGCTGTTCAATGCCGAAGCATCAGCTGCCCCATCGGCCGAGGCTGTCTTAAAAGCAGTGGATAAGGCCGCGTATGCTGGGACGAGCCGTATGAAGATCACCCAAACAGTGGTCACCCCCTCTGGGGACACCCGAACGTTTAAAATGGTCGCCTATGCCAAAAACGGCGACGAAATGGGACTCACCGTGTACGTGGCACCCAACCAGGTGCGGGGTATGAAGATACTCACCCTGAACGACGGCGATGATATTTGGTCCTATTTTCCGCGGACCAATCGGACCCGAAAAATCGCCTCGTCCGCGCGCAACCGCCGGGTGCAGGGATCTGATTTCACCTATGACGACATGGCAGCTGGCAAGATGGCTGTCAAGTGGACCGGGGAGGTAATCGGCAAGGAGAACTTGGCTGGAAAGGCGTGTCTCAAACTGGCGCTGCGCCCCACAGCCAAAGGGCCCAAATCCTACGCAAAGATCACGGCCTGGGTGGCTGAAGCCGACCATACCATGCTTAAAGTCGATTACTACGACCTGGATGGGGACAACATCAAGCGCCTGGTTATTGGCAAGTATAAGAACATTTCAGGTGTGATGATCCCATTTAGCTACGAAATGACCAACCTGGCAGACGGGGGCAAGACAACCATGCAAGTAGTGGCTGCAGAAGTAAACCCAACACTCGACCCTGGGCTCTTTTCTGAAGCAGGGTTGAGCAAGTGATGCGCATACGCCGAGGCACTCGCACGATGTCAAACCGATCTTGTCGGGCGACGTTAGCCAATTCCCCCTTGAAAAAGGGGGATAGGGGGATTTTGTCTCTGCTTGACGCATGCGGTATTGACGAAATCCCCCTGGCCCCCTTTGCCAAAGGGGGAGGATGGTACCCGACATTGAAGACTGGACGAGGCACTGGGTTGGTCATGATGGCTATCGTTGTATCTGCGGTTGCACAAGCAGGCATTGCTCCTGCCCAAGATGACTGGCTGGATGAAACAACGTGGGAACAAGAGACAACCACTGAGGGTACAACCGCCGAGGGCCCCAAGGCGCACATCCACGGCACATTTGAGAATCAGGTGACTGGCATGGTGCTGCGGCGTTATTCTGGTGGGCTCGGCACTGCTGTGTACAACGGGACCCGGCTTCGGGTCGACCTGGATGCAGACCTGCCAGGTGGGCTCAAACTGCGGTCCGACGGTGTGGCGCGTCTATTTGTTGGCGAGACCGAATTACATCTTAAAGATCTACTGCCCAAGAAGACGCTGACCGATCTGATCGCGCGGGATCCCAGGTGGATCATCGCATTGGAAGAGACATATGTGCTAGAGAACGAGTGTTACATCGACAATGTCTACCTTAAAATACCCCTTGGCAAGTCTTTGATCATCCTGGGCAAACAACCCCTTGAACAAGGGGCTGGCTATGCCTGGAATCCAACAGATGTGTTTACTGACAAGGACATGTTTGATCCCACCTACGAAAAGGAAGGCGTGATTTCCTTGAGGGCCGTGATTCCCTTTGGGGATCGGGTCTCTCTGGATCTGATCGGCGTGCCTGACGGTGCGTTTGAAAAGTGGACTGGCGGTGGACGAATATCTGCGCGGCTGGGTCCATTGAGCATCTCAGGGGCTGGGTTTGTGACAGAGGTATCCCAAACCGACGTGGAGGGATCCATGGACGCCATGGCAGCGGCCGTTGTTCAAGGGCAGGATCCAGACCAAGTCTTGCAGCCCGTCAATAGCCGACGGATCATGGCCGGTGGGGACGCGGTACTCGACATCGCGGGCGTCCGTCTATGGGCCGAAGGTGCATTCAATGCGGTTAAGCATAAACCAGGTGCGCCCAATGACTGGTGGGAGCTCGTTGCTGGCAGCGAGTATTTTTTTCCGTCCGAGACCCACGTTATGATCGAGTACTATCATTACGGCCGGGGACCGCACCAACACTCCGCCAGCTATGGATTCAATGACTGGATGGGATTGTTGGCCATGGATCTCAAGATGCTCGGCAAGGATTTTTTATTTGAATCAATAGACCACCCCATTGCCGACTTTTGGACCATTGGTCTCTCCTCATTTCAAGGGCTTAGCGATGCGTCCGCCGCCGTGTTGGCCGATGTACGGTGGGCCTTTGCTCAAGATGCAGAACTGTGGGCGCTGGCGTCTATCACCGCAGGGGAGCCAGAGGATTTCCTCTCGGCCGCGCGCGCTCAAGCATGGCTGCGGCTTAAGGCTTACTTCTGATCAAGCCTCTGAGCTACAAACGTTGAGACGGGAACTATCGTACCTTGATGCATTTTGCTGTCGACAAATGAATCAGCCGTGGAGAGACGTCACCGACCAAAGACAAACGACTCTTTGTGAAATAGGCGAGTCGTGAACCAAACAGTGACGACAGCGATGAGAATGGATACGACACCTGAGAGGACAAAGTCGACAGTGGCGGGTATTGCTCCGGCGAGTACGTCGACTAGAAGACGTTGCTGGGAGAAAATCGGAATGGCGTACATCCAGGTTTTAATGGGACCCGCATGCTCTATGAAAATGGGTATCATGGGTAATAAGGTAATGAACGACAGCGTTGCTTGAGATTCCTTGAAGGATCTCGCAAGAGAGGATACGAGAATCATTAAACCTGAGGCCATCAGTGCCAGTGGAAGAACCAGCGCCACCAACCAGATGACCGTCTGACTGTCAATAGAAATGGAAATACCGAGTTCCTCAACAGGAAGATAGCTGAGTACCACAAGGAATCCGATAACTGTCAGAATCAATCCTACCACACTGAAAGTAACCGCGGTCAGATACTTACCCCAGACAAATGCACTCCTCGGATTTGGGTTCAGCAAGAGAGATTCAATGGAGCCGCGCTCTCTTTCTCCTGCGGTTATATCCACGGCCAACATCATGCTACAGATAAACGCTGCCAAGGTAACAAATAAAGGGATCATTTCTAGTATCTTCCTGGTGAAGGCATCTTCTTTTGATGCATCCACCTCCTTTACCACCATCGGTGTCGCAATCTGTGGATTCACCCCCCTTGCCAGCAAACGAAGCGTTCCGACTTGGGCACCATATGATTCAATGAGTCGTTTTATTTTTTTTACTGCCGGACCTTGTGAACGATCTTCACTATTGGTGATGATTTTAATGGCGACCGATTCACCGTTGGCAATTTTGTCTTGATACTCTTCCGGAATCACCAAGGCCATGTCGATTTTCAAATCCCGCACACTTGCTATGGGGTTTTTCGGTGCGTCGGTAACGGTTATTCCGTTTTGCTCGAGCCACGTAATTAGGTGCGGCGAATAGTCACTGCCGGCTATAGGAAGGGTGACATAGTCGGGTTCGTCAGACACATCCGCCAGGATTGAGAACAACCAGATTACCATCAGCGGTCCCATGGCTGGGACTGAGAGCGCGATAGGAATGGCCTTCCAATCCCTGAGGCCGTCCCTTACTTCCTTTTTGAAAACAACTTTGGTGGAGTGCCAAATGGACGGTATCTTGATCGTCATTGGGCCACCTCCCTATTCCCATCGGCCAGAGAAACAAACGCGTCCTCCAAATTATCTGCTCCGGCCGATTCTCTTATTTCGTCAGGCGTGCCCGACGCAACGACCTTCCCTTGACTAATAATGACAACCCGATCGCAAAGAGCCGAGACTTCCTGCATGACATGACTGGACAGTAATACACATCTCCCTTCTTCCTTCAGTGCCAACAACATCCCCCGCATTTTCCTCGTGCTCATAATATCTAGGCCGTTGGTCGGCTCATCCAGGAGCACATTTTGAGGTTCATGTATCAATGCACGGGCGATATTCACTTTCATCCTCTCACCAGCGGAGAAACCCGCAACCCTTCGATCCGCGATTTCGTTCATGTCCAATTTATCGATAAGTGCGTTTGTTCTTGCTTTGAGATCTTTGCCCCCAAGACCCCGAAGTTCACCGTAATAATGGATATGCTCCCGTGCGGTGAGCCGTTTGTAGAGCCCCAGCGTATCTGGAAGAGCCCCAATGCGGGCTTGGGCTTCCTGACGCTTGGTCAAAGCATCGATTCCGTCGATTTCTGCGGTTCCCCCGTCTGCCGACAAAAGACCGTAGAGTATCCGCAGGACCGTTGTTTTGCCAGCGCCGTTGGGACCGAGCAGTCCTGTTATCTCACCATCACCTGCCTCAAAACTCACCTCATCAACGGCCCTGACCTGCTTGAATGATTTTCTTAAACCTGTAACACGTATCACTAGCGAGCCTCCTTTTTGAGCATTGGGCCTGTTTCGGAGAGGAAGATGGGAAATCGTTTGAAGTGTTTGAGACAATCCGTATCAATGCCCGCGCTGGAGGCGTTGTCGACAAACTTCACAATCATTTTCGACACGCAGGGGTTGTTGATGGCCCCATGACCTGTCCCCGGTATCACAATGTGACGAGCATTGTTGAGGTTTTTGGCGGTGATGTCTCCCCAGCGAGGAGGGGTGACAGGATCCAGCTCGCCAGAAATGACCAGCGCTGGTACCTTGGAACGAACGGGCTCAAAATAGGTGTCCGGGAGGTTCGCCCCTTCGAACAAGTCGCAGTGCTGGGACATGATGCCTAGCATTTCTTTTCTAGAGAAGACACCTTTTCGAGGGCCCCCATCCGACTCCTCTGACCTATCCAATACAATAAAATCTTCGTTGCACAGCACCGCTTTTTGCATTCCGGTACTAATAACCTCAGCCACGGCACTTCGAGACTCCAGGATAGTGGCGATAATGCTGAAGTCTCCATTTTTTGCCTTGGTGATAGCCAGGGGGATCAGAGCAGTCGTAATGCTGTCATACAAAGCAGTAAACAGGAGCATTCGAAAGCTCTCCACCCCGATGATGACCTCTTGTGTTTCTCCTTTTCGAGGATGACTCAGACGCACCTTGGCTGGTGACCGCAAAAGACTTTCAATGAGCGTGTTCAGGTCGTCTCGAAGCGTGGGAAAAACCTCAGAGCAGTTTTTGTCTCGCTCGCAGTGATCCAGCAAAAGCCCCATGGCACGGTTCCCATCTTCTGCCGAGCCATCGAGAATACGCATCTCCATGGGAACTGTGCCTTCGAGCACAATGGATCTAACTGTGTTTTCGTGACGTCTCAGGTACACATGAGCGGCACGGGTTCCATAGGAGATGCCATAGATGTTGATTTTATCGTATCCCAGCGCCTCACGAACCTCATTCAGATCGTCCATGGCGACGTCGGTAGTATATTGGTGAAGGTCTGCATCCCATTTTTTGACACAATCGGCGGTCTCATCAATCGGGCGCCTGAGCTGAAACATCTCTTTCAAAGGAACGTTGGCGATCCCTCCGTCGGGTTCGCAGTCCAAAGGATTGGAGGATCCTGTGCCTCGCTGGTCCACGAGAACGATATCGCGATGGATTCGAAGTTTTTTCACCCAGGGAAACATGGGAAACCACTTATCCTCTGTGGCGGCCTGGCCTGGCCCACCTGAAAGCAAAAACAGGGGATCTGGTTTGGCCTTACCCAGGGCAGGCACGACCGCGATGTTAAGGGAAATTTTTCGCCCCTCTTTTCTTTTTCGATTTTCCCAAACATCATACTTTCCACACAAGGCGTTCAGTTCCGCAAGCTCCTCTTGTCCCTCGACTTCGTGAGAGCAAGGCTCCAAAACCAACCTCGCTTGGGACGTCTCGGCACTCGGCCCCCTACACGAATTCAACAGAACAAACGCTGCTATCGGGATGCTTGCACGGACAAATCTCTCAACATGTCGTATTTTCATCTTGTTAGCCTCTTTATTACATTTAGAGTATCTTAAGTGATATTGTTATGGGGCGTGTCGTGATTTATTTATGTTTTTGTAGATGAAATATGAGTATGGAAACGGAAACAAGACCAGGCAAACTACTATCCACCTGCTAACTCTGTACAGAAGCCCTTCCGGGTTCGGCTCATGGAGTACCATAAACAGTAACTCTGTCATAATTGTCAGAGCACCAGCCCCAACCAAAAAAATACCAGTAATGCGATGGGTCTTACGCCAGGTTATCTCCGAATTGAAGATCCAAGGAAGCGGCAACCCGCTTAGAGATTTGTACGGTACCCGGGGTAGGATATTTCCAAACAGCAATAGCAACACACCGGAAATCAATATGAAATGGCTGATATGCGGCGTTAGTAGATTCATACCACCAAGGGTTGCAGTGACCTGCAAAACCAAAACGTACAGCGTTGGTAAATAGATAAACGGTGGGTAGCATCGATCAAACCGGGGCGGGCTATGCGTTCGGGAAAACAGGGTGTCGAAATAACCGCTTATTAGCACGAACAAAGTGAAACCGGGATAAATGAGGGCTCCTATCCAAGGGTTGATCCAAATACCGGGGCTCTCACTCCCACCAGGAAGAAGTGGAATTTCAGTAACGCTTAACCCGGTAAACACCGCTAGACAGAATTGAATGGCAAATAGGATGAGGGTTATTTTCAAGACCGTCTTCATATTAATCTCCATCCGGTTCTTTGTTGCGATCAACCAAGTTCATAAGGAAGTTGATCATCTCGTGAAACACTGTGGCATTGAGCGAATAGATCACGTATTGCCCATGTTTCTCAGAAAACACCACGTCTGCATTCCGCAGGATCTTTAGATGTTCACTGATTGATGGTTTAGACATGTCAAAGTGAGAGGCAATATCACCAGCAGTCATATCTCGCTCCCGTAGCAGAGCGATAATTTTCCGTCGAGTCCGATCGGATAGGGCTTTGAATAGTTTGTCACTGCTCATGAATGCTTCCAGTTCGCCATCTGAATATTTAGATTATTACCTAAATACCTTATCGTCAACCCATTTTTGAAGAGAGTGATTTTCTTAAAAGTGCTAAAGAATCCACTTTTTCCAACTAGCTGGTCCCGCGCCTGGCGATTGATATTCACACGAGAACCATGTATGCCCAGGAAGAGTTTGGGACACACCTTAAAAAAGGAGCATTGATGGAACTCTCATCGCAATACCTTGAGCTGGCCAAACCCGCGTTCAAAGTCCCGCGGATACTACTCATCGGGTTAATCGTATCGATTTTCGTGTACATGTATATCGGTTACACGGTGGCTAATCAGAGCGACGAAGTGGTTCCCGTGAACGAGACTCTCACGTTGGCCCTGACCCTTGTCGCAGCGGTGACATTGGTTGGGGCGAACGTTTTTCGGTTTTATGCCTTTTCCCGCGAAAGATTAGAAAAGAAACTACGAAAAATCTACGATGGCCTCAAACAGGGAGCTTTGCCGCCCCTTTCGACCGAAGCTACCAATACTGACCGCGTAGCCGCGATTAACGCGCTCCCCCTCAAGGAGCGAACCCTTTTTCGAATGTTCGCTCAGGTGTTCACGCCCTTCATCATCATCATCGCGATGCACGAATCAGTGGCCATCTACGGATTGATTTTGACGTTTAGGTCCTACGACTTCATGGAGATGGTTCCCTTTGCCGTGGCGGCGCTGATTTTCGATTTCACGATGTTCGGATTCCCCGAACGGGTGATAGCCCACAGCGCGGATATCATCGGACGGCGTGATTTTGAAGGGTAAGGATAGGAATCCAGGAATCCAGGGACGGAGGTGAAAAAATCCAGGAACGGAGGTGAACAAAAATCCAGGGACGGAGGTGAACGATTTTGGAAGACTCAGCTGGTCAGCATCGGCGATTTTGGTGGCGGACTCGCCATTCGCCATCTCTTTTCGCCGCACTCGGTTTTGGGTTCTTTGCCTAAATGTCCATTATTTCATGGCTTATTCATTTGGCACAAGGATTGATACTCATTTCTCGCATGCGCGTTCCAAGATCTCTTTCCCTGGCCGTTACCGGTGTCTTCCACAAGATGTGGCGAGCCCATAATCGAGAGTACGTCTTTGCCCAGGATGCCGAAAAATACTACTATCTCAATGCGCTGTTCGATACCTATACCGGAAGCTTCATAAAGGACATAAAGGTCCATGGATACTGCCTGATGGGAAACCACACCCACGAAGTCGGCCGCGTTGTTCCTAAAATCCACCAGAATGGGGATCAAACTTAAGGAATACCCAATCAATATCAATTCAATGCAACATCAGCAATGATGTCAGTCAGATTATCGATGCGTTTTGTGTTTGATTTATCCGAGGCCCAATTTAAATGGATATGACCTCCGTCCCCTCTCTCCCCTCTCTTTTGATATGTTAATAAATGGAATATAAGAAAAATAATCTATCAGTGCTTTACGTTCATGGATCCCCCCTTCTAGGGGATGACTCGTCAAATACGCCACGATTCATGCCGCATGCGCTCTAAAGATGTCGTTCTTATTCCTATTCATTTTAAGGCATGATATATTCACATTGGCATAAGGAACCCCTAGCACTCTACAAGGAGTTAATAATATTCAACAATTTTATTCAGATAACTCATTTGAAACGGGTCCGGTCAATCATCTTTACAATTTTATCGAGGCCCAAGGACACCCTCAGGGGGCCGCCCCTACATACGATGTCGAACTTGACGTAGGGACAGGCCCTCGTGCCTGCCCTTTTGGAGTTGTAAAGCAAAAAATGGCCATTTTGACCGGTCCTTTCGAAGCTATCCCAACGGGAAGCAAGGAGTAAACAATGGTGAAGTCGATGCGTTGTGCCTTTATGGTGCTAATTCTAGTATTTTTCAGTGTTAACACTATTAACTGCTCATCAGATCCGGATGACAGTGGTTCGGATGCGGACAGTGATGCCGACAGTGACTCGGATAGCGACGCAGATACGGATTCCGACTCAGATGCCGACAGTGACGCTGACAGTGACGCAGATAGCGATGCTGACGGGGACACGGATACCGATTCGGATGCAGACTCTGATGCGGACACCGATACCGACTCTGATGCGGATACCGATACCGACTCTGATGCGGATACCGATACCGACACCGACGCGGACACCGATACCGACACCGACGCGGACACCGATGCGGATACCGATACCGATACAGGCTCAGAATCAGACACAGATACCGAAGAAGAAGGGGAATGTGGTGTCGTCGATGGCGATCGGATGTGGGACGAGGTGGCCCATTTGGCCAGCGAGGAGTTTGCCGGACGTGAGCCGGGAACAGAGGGCAACGAGCTGGCATTGCAGTATATCGAAGGGGTCATGGCGGCCTACAATCTGGAGCCAGCCGGAGACAACGGCACCTACCGACAGGTGTTCAATACCAAGGTATTCAAAGTCGTGGGCCAACCTTCCCTCTCCATCGGCAAAGAGACATTTGCTCATAGAGATAATTTCAAGGTTCTGTACCGCTCGGGTAGTGGTTCCGTCACAGGCCAAGTCGTCTTTGCCGGCTATGGCATGGTGGTCCCGGCGTACGATCGCAGCGCGTATCCGAAATGCCCGCTGAGCTCAAAAGGCTATAATGACTATGAAAAACTCGGGGATTTGACCGGGAAAATCGTCGTCGCTCTGCGCTATGGACCCAACGATGACAACGACACTTTTAATCATTGCCCGGTCGATCCCACCCTTTGCGAAGGATCCCACTGCCTTTGGGATTTTGGCTACAAGGCCGCCAGCGCCAAGAAGCATGGGGCCGCCGGCATGATCATCGTACCGAATTTCCGGGATCGCAGGGACTTCGATCACCGTCGTTATTTCATCGACGAAGCGTATCACGACAGCAGCTTCCCGGTGTTCTATGTCTCACGCGAAAAGTTGGTCCGTGCGATTCCGGCACTGAACGGCTGGAGTGCAAGCATCGACGCCACCCTGTCGCCCAATAGCCGCCAATTAGCCATCGATGCAAAGATGACGGTCACGGTCAACGAGACCATGGTGGAAACCGCCAACGTGGTGGGCGCCATCACCGGCACAGATCCAGATCCAGAGGTGACGATCATCGGTGCGCACATGGATCACCTCGGTATCGACGAACAAGGCAATCTGTACCCCGGTGCCGACGATAACGCGTCGGGAGTGTCAACGGTACTGGAGTCAGCACGCCAATTCAGATGGTGCGATATTGTCCCCAAGCGAACCACCGTGTTCGCCACCTGGAACGCGGAGGAGATGGGCCTTTTGGGATCGAAACACTATGTCAATTCAAGTCCTTCGTTTCCCCTGGAAAAGACCAAAGCCTATTTCAATCTGGACATGGTCGGCGCGGGATCTGGCACGGGTATGCAGCTTACCGGTGGAAACGAAAGCGACAATCGCTGGCTGACCGATACCATGATCGCCCAAGCTCAGGCCGAGGGCTTTAGCTGGGATATTGCCCCCTCCGGCGAGCACAATGGCTCTGATCACGCGGCGTTCAACAATGCCGGGATTTCCTACTGCTACGGGCAGACCCAGTACTGGAGCGATCATAGCGGTATTTACCACACGCCTCAGGATACACCGGACAAAGTCGAACCCGTGGTGCTGCAATTGACCGGGGAGCTATTCTGGACCACCCTGCGCGCGGTGGCCCTGGGAGAGGAGGAAGGCAAGGGAAGTCCGCCGCCCGCCCCGAAAACACCGTATTTCGACGGTACACATCCACAGGCAAGAACCCGATAAGCGGACCATTCCCGCCTAGTTAATTTCCAGCCCCAAAATCAGGAGAATCCAGGAATCCAGGGACGGAGGTGAACGATTATAGAAGACTCAGCTATTCAGCATCGACTATTTTGACGGCGGACTCGCCATTCGCCATCTCTTTTCGCCGCTCTCGGTATTGGGTTCTTTGCCTAAATGTCCATTATTTCATGGCTTATTCAATCCGAGACCCAATTTGAATGGATATGACCTCCGTCCTTCTCTTTGCTCTCCTCAATCAAAATGGATATAACCTCCGTCCCCTCTGTGTCCCCTCTGTCTCTGCCCCCTCTCCCCCCGTAACGATTCTGATGCACAGGACTCTTACAGATAAGGAGGCCTGCGCATGCCCAAAAAGAAAAATATACAAAGCATCTTGGAACAACCATTCACCAGACGGTCCTGGATTGACTGGTTGGGCAAGGCCACGGTGTTGACCTTGACCGGCGATTTAATAGCGAGCTGTGCCGTTGATGACGAGAACTTACCAGACGAAAACTCAAACGACGACGGTGCTATACCCAATGATGCGTGTGCAGACCAAGGGAACCTGCTATTTCACCCCGGAGACGAGATTCACGGGGTTTACAAAGACTGGGGAGAGCGTACCGTGGATATTCAGGATATGGCACAGATCCTTAAACAGTGGCAGTTGCGCGTGGATGGATTGGTTGAACAACCGATTACGCTATCCTTTGCAGATCTATTGAGCTTGACCGCCCAGGCCCAGGTGACCGATTTCCACTGCGTCGAAGGCTGGACCATTGAAGATATCCCCTGGAATGGCTTGCATCTCAAAACCCTGTTCGACATGGCCAAACCCTTTGATTCTGCAACCCATGTCACCTTCCACACCATTCAAGATATCTATAACGAATCTCTGCCTTTAGATGTGGCTCTCGAACCCAAAACCCTGCTGGCCTATGGCATCGACTGTTCGACCCTGCCGCTAAAACACGGTTTTCCCCTGCGTATTGTGGTTCCCCGTAAATGGGCATACAAGAGTGCAAAATATGTTTATCGAATCGAACTCGATGACAAACCGATAGAGGGCTATTGGGTGGCTCGAGGATATCCCTATGACGCAGATGTGCCCAAGGACAAATTGAGGCCGGGCAAACACTAGCACTACCTGATTAGCCACCTTCCTGGAAACCGTTCGAAGGGTCGTTGGCAAGGTGGATAGTGGCCAACCCATCGAATGAGGACCTGTGCGACAGCTCTTCGATAATCATTCAATTATTCTTCGCTAGGCAGAGATTTCTTGGTTCACCGCTCGGCGCTACGCACGCTCAATGCAGCAAACGCAGCTTCGAGAGGACCTTTGGTGCCCACTCGCCAAACAATCTTTTTGAACTTACGTGCTTTTTCGCGATGCCGGTGTCATCAATGCAGTAAGCTTGTATCTGCCCTGATTCGAAGACTGTCTCCTGAAGCAGCAAAAAGATCGTATCGTGAGAGAACCTTCCGCGCTGCAGTGCTCGCTGCATACGCTGACGCGTCTCTTGTACCGAGCCTAGAGCCATAACAGAGGTTAGCCCAAGCGCGGTTTTTGCTTCAACCTCGAATCCCAATCCTTGACAATACCAAGCAAGCGCTTTTACTCGCTGCTCGTTTTCCAGTCCTTCGAGGTGGCTGGTCAGAAATTCGTCAAGACTGTCCCATAATGATGCAAACGTCGACATACATTCTGCAGATCATCATACTGCCGCGCTAATCAAGCGTTCGGCCTAATCAGGTAGTGCTAGGTTTAATCTCTTGACAGTTGGTATCATGAATGGTTCTATTTCTATAGTTTGAATGAAATCCAAATGGAGGTTTTTATGGTTAAGCGATTTTTGACTTCAATCAATAGTGATTGTGGTTCGGCAGAAGAACAAACTGAATCCACCGTCGATGAAAAACGAGAAAACAGTCGACGGCAGTTCCTGACTTATGCTGGCTTTGGTGCAGCTGGATTGCTCGCAGCTGGGAATCAACAATGTGAGGAAGGGCTGCCGCTCGCCGTCAAAGGTATTGACTTAAGCGAGGACGATACCCGATTACATCACAGGGCTCATGGCTGCACAGTGCTCTCGAACATTGATAGTGAACTCAAAAACTATGCGGGTATGGCCGATGGTCAAATAGTGTACGTTGCGGGCTACTACAATGAAAACGACGGTGGCGGAGGTTTTTTTCAGTGGATTGAAGGAGACCAAGCAGCCGACGATGGAGGGACGGTCATCAATTCAAACATAGGCCAGGGCCGATGGAAGCGAATTTATCAGCAGGGCACAATTCACGTGAAGTGGTTTGGTGTGACAGCCGACGGCTTCGAAGACGACACCCAAGCGTTTCAGCGAGTCGTTGACTTTGTCAATGCCCTCATCGATTTAGATGAACCTGATGATCCCGAGGAACCCACTATCACCGTCAAACTCCCTAGTTCCCCCATATTTTTAAGGCCGACAAGTACGATATGTTTTGAAAAGCAAAAGCTCTGCCTCACCGGACCCGAGGCAGCAGATACCTACATTTATACTACTAACCGAAAATCAGCGGGTTTCATAATCGAAAGAAACAATCAGCAGGGAACTGTCTCCAACGAGGCAGCGATTACATTTGTTGGACGATCTCAAATCGCCAGGAATTTTATTATTCTTCCAGGCGCCGCCGGCGGTGGATTTGTCGCCGGTCTGGACACCTGCACGTACAATGGCATTTTTGAAAATATCCGTATCAGAGGCTTTCAAGTCGCGCATCGCGTCTACAGGTACAGTGATGAGCGAACAGAGGCGATCAATAATCAGTTTAAGAGCATTTGTGGATATCCCGAAGGGGCAGATGGGATAGGGCTAATCGTTGGGAATGTGGATGACTTACCTAATGATGTGTCGTTTGAAAATAATCGCGCGACAAACGAAAATACCTGGACCAACTGTCGATATCGAGGCACAAAGCACTGTCTGTGGCTCTACAACAAGCGCGTGAAAATCTCTTCCCAACCCGAGCTATGGAGAGCCAAGTCTTATGGGAACCTTTTTATCAATTGCATATTCCAAGAGACCACACCGTCAGGGGTAAGTATTTTTGAGTTGTTGAAGATCGAAGGCAAAGGTGTTGAGGGGGTTACTTTCCTTAACGGGAGATTTGAGGCCAAACGCAACGGTTCGACGCTTCCGCAGCTGAGCTGTGGGGGTATCGCTCCACAGTCCAACTTCGTCCTGATCGGTTCATACATTCATAGCGACATCCATATTGAAGATCCCGAGCAGCGAGTCAATTCACTGGGTAGAGTAGGTAATAGCAGTTGGCACACCCACACGCTTGAAGCGACAACGCTTGAAGCGACGACAATAGAAGCGACGACAATAGAAGCGACGACAATAGCGGAAAGAACGATGTCAACTGCCCAAAGTTTGAGGCTAGAGAGCCATGGCGGAATGGAATTTGCGAGTGATGTCGGGAATTCGAGCTCTGGCGGTGATTTCCTCTTTTCATCTGACGGTAATCACGAGGTACTGCGGCTGGTTGGACGAAATGGCGGTCTGCTGCCTGGTGCGGATGGACAGCAGAATTTGGGGTATTCATCCAAAAGATGGTACAGAGTTTATGCGAAAAACGGCACTATTCAGACATCAGATAGAAACGAAAAAACTGCAATCGAACCGGAGAATCTGGGGCTTGAGTTCATCAATGCCCTCAAGCCGGTGCAGTTCCGGTGGAAGAAAGGCGGCGGTGTCCATCACGGCTTGATTGCGCAGGAGTTCAAAGATACATTAGACGCGCTTGGTGTGGAACACGCAGCCTATTCAGATGCCGATGGAACGCTGGGGATCTGTTATACCGAGTTGATTAGCTCGCTGATCAAATCGGTTCAGGAGCTCTCACAGAAGGTAACCGAGCTGCAAAAGAAACAGCTGAAAACGGAGTAGTCCAGGAAAGAAAGGTCGGTGGCAATACGCAGAAGGGCGCCATACAGAAAAATTATGTTTAGTGACCCCATATGAACCTCTGAGCTACTTTTTGCGTCCTCACCAGAATTTGTGGGTGAATTCGGGCTTGGGTAGCTTGGGCTACAACCCTGTCATGGCGCTGGTAGGAGGCTTAAGTACTAAGCTTAAGTTGTGTGCTGTTTTAAGACCGCCCGGGCTAGGATGCCCCGGACTTCTGGTTCTCCAGAGGTGCGTTCGAGCCTTTGACGTGTCTTTGGGTGTTGGTAGAAACGCGCTGTCATCTGCTTGGCCGAAATCTCGTGGTGGGTTTGGGGCATGAATGCCGGTTTCTTCTCGGCGGTCTGGTCTAATGCAGCCAATGGGGTGTTCGGCATGGGTACAAATGGGTTGAACACCACTGAATCAGGGCCTGTGGCTACTACCTGTTCCACTGTTTCTTCCTCGTCGAGCACCTGGCCTGGCAATCCCACGATAAACGAGGCAACACTGAAGATGCCGTGTGCGCGCAGTTGGGCAAACACCTCCTGGTACACTGCCGCATCGATCGGCTTGCGAGCCCGAGCCGCTGCTTCTGGCTCTAGTGTCTCCACGCCCACACAGACACGCAACATCCGTGCCGCTGCCATGCTGGGGATGACTTTCGGGTCTCGCAACAAGTCGTCGGCACGGGCAGAGACCACTAGCAACGCGGGCAGGGGCCCAGTGGAGAGACACTCGCCAATTTCAATGACGCGGCTCGGCTGGGCCGCAAAATTGTCGTCAGCGATCAGAATCGTCCACGCCCCGTGCTCCTCCACCAGCCGGGCCACCTCTGCATGCACCCGCTCTGCTGAAAAGCAGCGCCAGCGCCGTCCGAAAAACCGGGTTGTTTCGCAAAAGGAACAGTCATGAGGACAACCCCGGCTCGTCTCCATCAGGTGGATGCCGTCCCTGGGTGGCGGCATCAAGTCCCGCGCTGGTGGGCGCAGCGCGTCGAGGTCTTTGATCAACTGTTGGGGCGGTCCCCACACCAGTGAGTCGCCGTTCTTGCATACAGTACCCGGAGCACCGGGCTGAGCGCCGGTTTGAACGATCTGGCGCAGGCTCGTCTCGCCTTCTCCCACGACCACAACGGCTGCGCCTGCTTCGAGGAATGCTCTGGGGAGCATGCTCGCGCCATGGCCACCAACCACAATAGGCACGGGTCGCGAAGCGGTTTGAGCCACGAGCCTCTCTACAAATACAGAAGCCTGGGGAATGGAGCTGCCACCCATTACGGTTGTGCCGATCAGGCCGGGCTCGGCCTGTTGTACCTGGCGTATCGCCTCGTCAATGCTCATATCCGTGGCATCGATAAGGCTGACGTGGGCCACATCTCGAATCGAGGCGGCCAACACACCCAGGCTGTAGGCACCAAAGGCGAACTCGGATTGCTCGGGGTGCTTTACCAGTGCGACGCGCGGTAGGCTCATGGCAGGGGAATCTCGATCGGAAGCAGTGGTAGGAGCGCTGCTGCATCGATCTCTCGCTGACGGGTTACGTACTTGACCGCAGCCCTTGCGTTGGCTAGCTGAATGGCGCAGTGGAGGCTGCTCGGTGCGTGGGCGCCAGGTCCAAAAAACGCAGCCACTGAAAAACAGGGACCGCCACAAAGGCTCTGCGCCCAGCAGTCCTGGCACGGTTGTCGTTGCCCTGTAGCGCACCCAACGCTGTTGCAGAATCGATGCTGCAGTTGGGGCTCGAGTCCAGACCGAAGATAACCCAAGCGGTACGCCTCGAGGCCGACAAAACGAAAGCACGGATACAGCGCACCGTCAGCATCGACGCCGGCCAAGGTTCGCCCTGCGCCACAAGGCAGGTCTGTGTTAGCGTAACCCATTGCCCGGCGCGCAGCCTCCTCGAAACCGACCAACATCGGTTGCGTCTCTAGATCGGCACCGATAAGGGTGTCCGCATACTGCTGAACGAACCCATGGTAGGCCAGCACGTCCTCTGCAGAAAGCAGTATCTCTTTGTCATTGGTCGCCACGCAGACGAGCTCGATGCGACGTACACCCAAAGCCGCTATACTGTCGAATACCACCTTGGGCTGCGCCCTACGGCACAGCACAGCAGTTGCGCTGACCCTGTCTGCACAGCGATCCACGAGCCTTTGAACAGCGGCTGAGACGTGAGCAAAGGTCGCCTTGCCACTGGCGTCCACGCGCCAGGCATTGTGGATGTCCGGTGGTCCGTCTAAGCTGACCTTGAGTCGCCAGTCAGTGGCCGCTAGCCAGTCTGCAGTGGTGTCATCCACCAGCATGCCATTGGTGGTCAGAAAAACATCCAGCGATGCTTTGCATGCCTCGATCTCGGCTTCTAGTCGGCGCAGCTGGGGCAATGCGAGTAACGGCTCGCCACTGCCCAAGCGCACTGAGCCGCGCGAACCCTCAGGGCAATTATTACCTAAGAGACGAATCGCCTCGGAGATCAACCCGTCCTCCATCGGGCGTCTCTGGGGTTGACTGGCTTGCTCTGCACAATACCGACACCTAAGGTTGCAGCCACCAGAGACGTCCAGGGCCAGAGACGTCAGGGCCATCTGGGGGACGCGGGTTGGTCGAGAAGCGACGTCCTCAGCGACGAACCCGGCTGGTGGGGCACTGCTGGGAACCAGGCCGTGCTGTTTCAATAGGGTAAGATCCATGGGGCCTCAAAAGATGCCGGCTAGGCCCAGCAGGGTTTCAGGGCAATCGCGAAAGTGATCCCAAATCATGTGGGCCACGTCGCAGTTCTTGCGGACCATCTGGCACTCGTTCTCTCCGCATACCGAGCCGATTGCCGGGCACCCGCCACCGCACAGGGGCAATGCCGGACATTCCTCGCATTCTCGGCCTGGTTTGCGGACCGAGGTCCAATGTGCACCTGCTGCTCGCCAACTGGCCGGGGCTTCGTCAATCTGCCCCAGGCGATTATCCTCAATGTCCAGCAGCAGGCATGGCAGCACAGTGCCGTCCGGGGTAATGCCAAAATTGGAGCGCCCGGCCCCGCAATAGGTGGTCCGCTCCCGGCCGGTCAACAGTTGCAGGACACGGCTGGAGAACCGATCGTCCTTTGGTAGGCGGTCATGCTCGAGATCATCGATGACCGTGCGCCCGATGGCCTCCAGATCGGAGAGATAACGATCTCGCTCCTGCGCGGTCAGATCAAAGGGCGCGCCAGGGGGCACGCGAACGGCTTGGGCCTTGATGTGGTGTACCGGCAAGGTGCGCAGGTATGCCTCGGCGTTGGCCAAGCCCCAGCCCGAGCGAACGACAGCAGAGCCGCGCACGGTACAGCGGGTTCGAGAGCGCAGCTGATCTAGAAACCCCAGCACGCGGCCGTGGCTGCCGCGGCCCGTGACGGTCCGTCGGCAGTGGTCGTGAATTTCTCGGGGGCCGTCGATGCTCAGGATCACTTGGAAATTCCCAGCATCGAGCAATGCGAAGGCCGCTGGCGTATCGACGGTGCCGTTGGTGGTAATCGAGAACTGAAACCGCTCGCTGGGGAAGTGCGCTGCCCGGTCGACCATCGCTTCCATGGCCGCCAGGTTCAACAGCGGTTCTCCGCCGTAGAAGTGAACGCAGATGGTCTCTATCTCGTCGAGCCCCTGGTCGAGCCCGTCGATCACCTGTCTTGCCAGCTCGGGCGACATGGGGGATCCTGGTGCAGCCCGGGTTCGGTCGGCCAGGAAACAGTAAGTGCAGGCGAGGTTGCACTCCCAGGTGTTGGCCACCAGTACCTCTGCGAGGGTAACGTCGGTCGAATTGTCCCCCCCATGTGACGGCAGATTGTCGCGCACGGATCAGGCGATGCCGCAGGTACCGCCGTTGTTACAGAGCAGTTTGTCGGCCATGGTGTTGATCTGGGTCTCGATGCCTTTAACCGCGGCCAGCACCAGCTCGACCTCTTGGGCTTCCACCTTGCTCAATTGCTTTTTGCCAAGCGCCTGTGCAGGCGTCTTGATGAGCGCCCGTCTGAACTTGGGATCCGTGAGTGCTTTCAAGACAAACGATCGCTGTGATTTTCTGAGAAGAGCTATCTTTTTCTTGTCCATCTTACGCTCCATCATACGCCTCCTTGGTCTTTGGTTTTCGGAAGTACTGCACGTTTTGGGCATCTACATCGAGCGGGAAGCAGTGCGCGAACCCACAAATGATAGAACCCTATTTGAATAGCTCCGTAGCTTAGAGACTGGGATGATCGTTGTCAAGTTCGCCGGCAGGTCCGAGAGAGGAAATTATCTTATTTTTATAAATTTCGATCGCAAACGCAACGCCTCCTGTTCACCAGACGCTGTTTCCCGATAACGATGAGGCAGGCGAGTGGGGAAAGCACGCACGCCTCAACAAGGTCAAGTGCGATGAATTCTTCTATGATGTGACTTACAGAAGGGCCAACGGAACCGTAAAGGACTGAGATGTTCAGCTCGCAGAGTCAGAGCACTCTTTCAGGATACTCAGCTCATTCTATATTGTTAGAAGTGTAATGAAATGGTACTTTGAGTTACATGATAGCAGAACAAAGGATAGCAAAACAAAGGGTAACTGATTTTGCAGTCCGGCGATGGTTGCTTGGGGCAATGATCGGATTCATCCTAATTGGAAGACCAGCTGACTCATATGCCGTGATTGGCTCCAAAACTGACATTTCTCCTAACTTTATGGCTGTCGATTTTTTCAGCGAGCTGGCCGGTTGTGCAATTGTCGGTCAGAATGCGATTCACTGCACGGAAGATGGTGGCGGACATTGGGAGTCAACCTATCATCGTCAGCATCACCCACAGGTTTTGAAGTCGATTTCGTTCTATAATGCCAAGTTTGGCGTTGCTGTCGGTACTGCTGGAACTATTCTGAAAACCGAAGACGGCGGCAAAAATTGGCTGCCGAGTGCCCGCATTGCTGTCACCCAACACAATGATTTAGTTGATGATTCTAGAGATCCAAAGTACTGGCCAGAATCAGAAGTTGCCCAGCAAGATTTTACTCACGTATATTGCACCAGCCCAATAGGTGCTTGGATCGTTAGCACTTCTGCACTCTTCTTCAGCGCAGATTCTGGAAAGACCTGGGTTCCCATTTACTTTGCCGGTTATGATGCCGCGTTGGTCAAGGTGAGATTTTTTGATGATAATTTTGGGGTACTACTTGGATGGAGTTCACTGTGGCTGACTCAAGATGGCGGACGAACTTGGCAGACGCAATTGATCGATAGTTCGGCCAAGCTTACCGACATTTTTTTCATCGACCGCAAACATGGATTTGTTGTAGGTGAAGGCGGTACTCTTCTGAAGACAATAGATGGCGGCATTACCTGGCGTACAATTCCCTTGGCAACTGACAGCGATATTCGTCAGATAGTGGCCGAACCAAATGGACGTGGATTGATCATTACTGAGACAGAGCTTCTGATAAAGAGTGGTTTGAGCAATTGGGTGCCAGTGACGCTGCCCCAAATAGAGCCAAGCGGATTGCGCTCTATATCATTGCTCGGCAGTTCCGGTGAGTACATTATCGTGGGCACGCGAGGTCTCGTTATGCTCTCTGAAGATAAAGGTAGTATTTGGTCAGTACAAAAAAGTCAAAAAGAGAGCAATATCGAAAAATCAGTACACGTTCTGAGTCCAATCAATTCAGCAGGTCGTTGGGAAATCTTCTTTGGCTACTTGCATCCTATTGGCGTGCCCTGGGTTACATTTCCAGGAGCGTCACTGGACGTATTCCGTACGAGTCTACGCCACACACCTTGGGAGTGGGGAGTGCTGTTCAATATGGGGGGAGCAAATGGATTTGGGGAGATTACCGTCCGCGATCCCAGCACTGACTTGTTGCTGGAGAAAAAAGTCAATGGCGATAGTATGACTATCGGCCTAGGGGGCGTATTAAGGCGAATTCTTGTTCATAATCGGCGTTGGATATTATCAGTTGGGTTGATTCTCGGACCATACTATCGCAGGCACCATTTTGAAGAAAAATCCCTGTCCATAGATGACACGGAGCACAGGGGAGGAGTGTTCTCAGCTGAAGAACTAACTGTGGGATTGTGTGTTCCAGTACAATATGGTGGGGAAAGCACTTACGTAAAGTTGGGGCTTGAGATTAAATTTCAATTGTTACAAGCCTGGACCTTTGAATTTCGCGGTAACCAACAAACAACGACTGAATTTTGGCCTTCGATTTCTCTGGGGATCGCATTTTATAAGAGTAAGACGGGTATCTTGTTTGTAACACCGAAGTAAACGGGAGGAAGTTGATCTATGTATCGTATTTCGAGATACGGATTGTTTCTAAGTATGGGGATGGTGGCTTGGCAATTGGCGACCAGAGCGGCCGTGGCAGAACAACGAAACCTTGAAGAAGAGAATGCAGAGGAGCCTACATTTGAAGCGCTCTTTGACACCTCTTTTGTCGATGAACAGACAGGATGGGCTGTAGGAAGAAATGGCATCATTATTCACACTAATGACAGCGGTGTTACCTGGGAACTCCAGCATCGTTCAAAACTCCCGGAAGAACGCATTCTGCGTTCGGTGTCATTTGCCGATCGCCAACATGGCGTTGCGGTTGGAACACACGGTCAGATCCTGACCAGCAGCGATGGTGGAAAGCACTGGGTCCCCTCTAGTCGAGTACGAAATCCACAAATCAAGCGGTATGAAGAGAGAATAGAGTTGTTAAACAAGGAGATCGCTAGAATAAGGTCAGAAGCAGAAGAAAAAGAGGCGCATGAAAGTGACGCTACTCCTACAGCAGCGGTGTCCTCTCCCTCAGAAGATCCAGATGGGCAATCCACTCCCAATCAAACGCTAATACCAGATGAAGAGCCAGCAGACGTAGCTGTGCTCGAAAAGGAGCTTGGTCAACTAATTTCATATCTACCGAAAATACCCAAGTTTGTTTCTCCTGGTAGAATCAGTGAGATCGAATTTTTAGAGGTCTCCTATGTGGGTCGAGACAACGCCTGGATACTATATGGTTGGGGGCTCTTGCATTCAAAGGACCAAGGGCATACGTGGCGTATTGTCGAGCTTCCGGCGAAAATCAACGGGATGTTTTTTCTCGACGCCAATCATGCTTGGTTGGTGGGCAGGGGGGGGACTGTTTTGCGCACCCAAGACGGAGGAAAAACCTTTGATTCGATGCAACTAGAATACACCTGGGATCTATTGGACGTGCAGTTTTTAAATCCATCATTGGGATTTCTGTGTGGCCAAGGTGGTCTCTTGATGAAATCGGTGGATGGTGGAAGAACATGGCAAAAAATTGATACTGAGGTTAAAGAAGACCTCTTCCGCATAGCAATGATGACACCCACATCCGGAGTCGTGACAACACTGGATGGTCCGGCAATACAAACGAGCGATGGATTGAATTGGCAATTCCTAAATTTTTACGATGAAATAGAGGAAAAAACACAACCTGTTCCGGCGGCAATCAACGCCTCTCGGATCGACGAGACAAAAGGAATTATTGTTGGTTCGTGGGGGCTAGTAGCGATTACTAAAAACTCAGGAGAAAATTGGGATATTGTGCGATCCTCACGCAAGTATGATGAAGACCTGTTTGAAAAATACAAAAGTACTCGCCATACAAAGGGTATTATTGAACTTGAGCTTGGGTACGTGCATCCAGTTGGAAAGATTGCAACAAGGTTTGGACCTGGGGCAATGATGTCAACCATCTACTTGGGTGGGTGGTCGCGAATAAAATTGGGCGGGGGCATACTCATCAAGTTTATGCAAGTGAATGAAACAATAGCCGCTCCCTCAGAAACCCCGGATGAAGGTCAGACAGAAATGATGAATTCCACTGGGATGGGAGTTGAGTTTCCCCTGATGATCGACTGGCATGCTGTTGAGCGTGGAGGTTTGGTGCTGCGCCTATCGGCGAGTATTGGTCCAAAATGGGAAGGAACCATTCTCCAGAAACCATGGCAAGATCGGGTCGATCCTTCAGACTACGAACGATCTCGGTGGGGAATCGGATTGTCTCAAGCAGTGTACATCGCCTATGTATACAAGTACCGGAATAAACAAGCAGCAAAATCTTTGCCACCACGCCGCCGAGTCGAACGCATAGGATTTTATCTTCGACTCGGTCTAAGTGAATCGTGGACCTGGAACGTTGCGGGCAAGCTTGCCGACCTAGGCGGCAAAGACGAAAAGGATTTTGGCACGGAGCTATGGCCACACATCAATTTGGGCTGGAGCACATATTACTGAGTAGTCGTTGCAATCCAATTTGCTAATTCCCAAACGTAGATACTTGAGTTTTCTGGTATGTGGCGACAGTGGGTTGAGAAGGAATGTATCGAGATGATGAAAAAGCATTTTGTGGCTATGTTCGTAGGCCTGGTCTGTACCCTTCTGATTTCCAAGGGCGCGGTTTCCTACCCGATTAAGATCGTTGACAGTCGAGGGGAAACCGTTCTGCTGACCCAAAAGCCCAGGCGGGTCGTTTCCCTGGTACCTGCTGTGACCGAGACGATTTACGCCCTGGGCGCCGGTCCATCCGTGGTGGGCGTGACCTACCACAATACTTTTCCCTCGCCAGTGGTGCGCAAAAAGGTCGTCGGCGGATTTTTTGCCCCCAATGTAAGGGTCATTAGAAAATTAAACCCCGATCTGATTTTCGTTGCGGGTTTCCACGATGAGGTGGGCCGGGCATTCGGCAACAATGCCAAGCGCGGCAAGACCTGTCAGATCGTCAACCTTAATCAACGCACATTGAGCGAAGCGTTTTGGACCATCGAGCAGCTGGGCAGGATATTCGACCGAGCGGACGCAGCCCGGACGTTGGTTGAGAAGAACAAAGCGGAAATCGGGCTCATAGAAAAAAAAGTCAAGAAAATCAGACCGGACGAGAGAAAGAGAGTGCTGAGGCTGATGGGCAGGCAACAGGTCATGACCCCTGGTGACGACTCGTTTCAAAACGAGATTATCTCCCTTGCCGGCGGGACACCTCCGAAGCTCGGAAAACAGGGACATGTCGTTCCTGTCACCCTAGAGGAGTGGCGTGGGTTTAACCCGCAGGTGATTTACGGGTGCCAAGGGGACGAGCAGATCGCCGCGACCATTGCAAAGAAGCCGGGCTGGCGCGATGTGGATGCGGTAAAAAATAGCAGGGTTTATTATTTCCCCTGCGAGCTGACCTGCAGGGCTTCGAGCCGTGTTTCCCATCTGGTGTCGTGGCTGTATGCAACCGTTTATCCCAAGGCATCATCAGATCCCAAAAGCCGGGTGTACAAAGAAGGCATCTTCAGATCAGAACCCCTCGAACTCGACCTGGATTATGTCAAAAAGGCGAGTGTGTATCACAGCCGCATCGACGACTTTACCCACAAGTCTTTGATAGTCGAATTCAAGACCCCCCAGCGGATCGCCTCGACCCTCGAAGGGGCCAGAAAAGGAGTAAGCGCTGTGGGCAACCACTACTTTCCACCCCAGTCCTGGGGAGCTATGCACGACTCTGGCCTCAAAGGGCTAAAGCAGCGAATTGGCAGCGCTATAGCAAAGCACCGAAAGCACTTTAGCTTCCTATATACGGGTGCGGACATGAGCAGTCTGTCTGTTGTCAGCAAAGCATACGAAAAGTTGCAGGCCTATGCACTGGTGACCGCTGGTGTGAGGGGCAATGCGATGATGGCGTCAAAGGACATTGGCGACTATTACGAGCCCGGCACGATTAATATCATCATGCTTACCAACGCTGAGCTCAGCCATCGGGCCAGGACCCGGGCGATCCTCACTGCTACCGAGGCAAAGACTGCTGCGCTCTTTGATCTGGACGTAAGAAGCGCCTATTCCGGTCGATTCAATCCAGCCACTGGCACGGGAACAGACAATGTTATCGCCGTGTCAGGTAGCGGATATCCCATAGACAACACCGGCGGCCATTCGAAGATGGGGGAGCTGATCGCCCAGGCGGTCTACGAAGGGGTCAAAAAAGCGGTTTACAAACAGAACGGCATTGCGCCGGGCCGCAGTGTGTTTCATCGGTTGGAAGAACGAGGCATTGCCCTGTTTAACGTTATCTCTGCAGCTGATTGTCACAAGAGAGTTGGAGCAATGCACCTGGCAACCGAGCTCGAGGGGCTTCTCTTAGACCCGCTCTATGGTTCATTTATCCAGGCAGCCCTGGCCATCAGTGACGACTATGAGGCAGGACTGGTCGAAGATATTGGCTTTTTTAAGGACTGGTGCCAGAGGATCGCAAATCGGATCGCCAAAAGAAACCTCAAGAAGATGCGCCGCCTGACGAAAAAGACCAGCTTGCCCCAGGTGTTGGACCTGGCCATAAACGCCCTTTTGAACGGGGCCCACAGCAGGCTTTTGCAACAATAACCTCACGTCCTAACTTAAGATCCTGAGGGAACCCTAAGGCATACCCTTGAACATCATAGTTGACTGGTTTTGTGTGCCAAGGGATAATCGCTTTCATACGGACTATGAGCAATCCAAAAAACACTTGTGAAAGGGAGCATTATAATAAAAACTAAAGTGACATTATTCAAGAATAGCACTCTTGGCCGCATTGCCTGGCTCGTTCTGATAGTTGGATGCTGTGCTATCGGACTATCCTGTACCCAACAACCTGTAATTAACCGCGCCGAAATAGAGAAAATAGATCGGATTGCTGTGGTAGGGCCCTATATGTCTCAAAAGCAATTAGATGACACCAGCAGTGAGGAGGATTTCACCCAGATCACGCGCTTCAATCGGCTGATCGAAGAGAAGCGCGCTGAAACAGAACAGCGGATGGCTGCATTCCACGATGTCCTGTTGTCGAAAGGATATCTGGATACTCCCGAATTCGAAGAGATGGTCATTTCTCGTTGCCCCAAAGCGCGAGCTTGTGGATATGCGCCCAGTGGAAATCGCGTCGGTTATCTTGGCGGAGATATTGATTTTGCAGAACTGCCTGAGGAAGTGGTGGCATTGTTCTGTAAAAAATTTAACATCGACGGTGTGATGGTAGTAGCGGCCAGGTGGCTTACACAGCCGGAGATTAGAGTCCGCCTATACAACAGCGCCGGCCAGCAAGTTTATTATTTCTATACTGAAATTAATCCCCAGATGGTTATGTTGAAAATTGAGGATCGAGAACTCGCCGCGTGTGCGGCAATGTACGACTTTGCGATGGATCAGGTCGTCGCCGAATATTCCGAACTTCGCACTGTGACGACTGACCAAGAGGTACCAGCTATCACCTCGGCAGAGCCGCCCGCAGCCAAACCGACGGCCGACCCGACTGAAGCACCGGCAACCGAGCCAGTGAAAAAAACTACGACGACTCCTACAGAAACGCCTGAAACCGAGCCTGAAATAACGACCTCAGCTGAGTCGGCTGAAACACCCGCACCTGAAATATCCAATTAGCCAGTGGCGATTTTCGAAAAGAAAACATAGGTAGGTCATTGATGTCCAAAACAGCTCGGAACTCGACATGTGTACGTTGAAATCATTGAAGAAAACGGTCATTCCCGCGCAGGTGCATCTGTGATCGGTTAAGCATTTGAAAATACATAACTTTTCATTGATATACAATTTTCCACTCTACCTATTAAACCGCCAGAGCGTGCTGCATTTGGGTCTATCGCTTCTTTAAACATGAGTTCTAAAAGGTTGCTCTTTCGTCGCTGTTTTCTTCGGCGATTCTCCAAAAGAGAATGCAGGATCGATACGGCAAATTCTGCGAATATTGCAGACCAACGCTCGAACGGCATCCGCTCTTTTAGGTTAGGAAATCGTCTTCGCAGCTCAACCAGAAATGTTCTGCTAACCACTAGAGTGATCAGTGAAGCGTATATTAGCGCCTCTACGGCAACTGCCTTTCGCGTTGGAAAATCACTGAGTCGAAACTGCGACTTGAGCTGACGAAATATAATTTCTATTTCCCAGCGAAGACAATACGCATTGGCAATATCCATCACGCTCATCTTTGCAGGAGGAATGTTGGTTACATAAACTTGATACGCTTGTGTCTCGATATTCCACATAGCAACAAATCGAAAACTGGCTTTTGCTGCTTTCGTTGATTTACCGTTTCGAGTTTTTCTTCGGTAATGCCCTATCGCCTCACTATCTACTGTCTCTTCATTCTGCTGAGACGTACATCAAGCATTGGGACCCAGAGCCTTTCGCGCTGTCACTTGGCGCCGTGGCACCAAGGGCGTTCTCAAGGCCAAGTTTGCGATAACACGTGTGCGAGTAGCAGATGCTCCGCGCACATCTCAGCATAAACGACTACCAGGGCAGACCGCATGGTTGATCTGTGAACAGCGCAGTCCCGGGAATCGACGTTATTACCTATGCAGCTACCCCGAGAATGCTTCGCGTCGCCAACTCGTAACTGCGATCAAAGCACGCTGGAGCTGTGAGCAAGCACACCAACAACTCAAGCAGGAGTTTGGTCTGGATCATTTTGAAGGCCGCTCATGGAATGGACTACACCACCACGCACTATTGACGATGATGGCATTCGCCTTCACCCAAACGCTGCGATGGGAACAAAAAAAACAGCGTTCCACAAAAACCACCAGGACCACCTCCAACGCCATCTCTACCAGCGGTGAGACGCAGCATCATCGAAGCCTTCAATCCAGCGCAGTGTCCACACTGCAAAGCGAGTATCTATTTTGACCATGCTTTGTAAAAATTGGCAGAGTAGTGCTAGTTCCTGATCCCTTTCCCCTTGTCAGGAAGCAGCGTTCGCGTGCCATCCCCGTCGGTTTCCACCTTGAACCCAAAAAGCCGGACTCTCTCATAAAGGGGTCTGCCAAATACCAGGTCGCAGATGTTATGGGGAATGTTTAGCCGCTCGGCTGAGAATTGGCGAAAGTGCTCCTCATAGGCCAGAAAATCGACCACCTTTTGTATCGCCTCCCCCTTTGTCTGCTTCAGCTCTTCGAAATGGGCCCTTAGCGCCTCAAATGAACAACGGCGATCGTGCTCTTCTATTATCTCAAGCAATACGCCGATGTGACCAAAGAGATCCCTGCGCGTCAGATAAGGCTCTTCAGCGAGGCGCGTGGCTGCTTCCGGATCCCAGCAGGCCTGGGCTCGGCACTGCATCGGACGATTGGCGTATGTGTCGCATTCACCTAATTTATCCAGGTAAAATCCACAGGTATGGGTATCTTTGACCTCGCCGAGCTTGATGCGCTCCTCGGGGAGGTAGAAGACATCCCCGGTAAAGGGAGATCGGGCCGGTTCTCCCTTTCTTAATGTCAAGAGCCGGTGCCATGGGATGGCCTCGGCGCGCAATATATCGAGATCTTCTCGCATCAGTGTGGGACTTCCCCGTTTGCAACAATCTCCACATCGAACACAGATGGGAAGCATCTCCTGTTGCGCCTTTACAACGCCTGTCAGCATTGCTTCCCATGTTTGGGCCCGCTCAGATCCTGCCATTTCTTCCCATTGACCAGTGATCTCGGCATAGGAGACCGCTAGATCTGCTTGGTACCGTAACCGCGCATAGGACAGGGCGGTCTGCTTGTTGGCGACCAGGGACATGAGATGGCCAGACCAGTTTTTCTCGAGGTCTGCTAAAGACCACTGCGTTGCAGGGGGGTGTGTTTCAGTACTCATGATGGCTCAATCTACCCACTAGGAAGTCGTACGCGACGTTCTTGGCAGGTTACAGCTTAAAGGGGTATCTCACGGTCAGGTTCTGTTGGCTCTTGGGGAACCTCGCGCCCCGAACTGCCCTGGCAGCACATGAACCCACGGGCGTGCCGGCAAACGGGCCTGTTGCAACAGCGCTGATGACCCGGCCGGTACTGCCGATCACCACCTTCAGTGTCACTGTTCCCTGGGATCCTTGGCCACACTGTTTAACCCTTCCGGCCACGCCGTTCATCCCTTTTTGCACATCTGCACGATCGAGGCTCGCCTTGACCGCTCCACCACCGCCACTGGCAGGCTTTGACGATCCACTCGAAGATGATCGCTTCTTCTGGGATGACTTAGAAACAGACCCGCCGAGCAAATCGTCTAGTTCGTCTTTTCCACGCGATGGGGACGTCTTGGTTGTTGAACTTGCGGACTTGGTTTCCTTTGTTCTAAAAAGCGAATCGTCGCTCTTGCTCTTCGAAGATGAACTGCTACTCGATGAGGGACTACTTTTCGAACTGCTCGATTTGGTCTTTCTCGAAGAGGGCCGAGAGGATGATCTCTTGGTCGAGGTCGACGTGCTCGATGGACTGGTTTTGGGTTCTGGGTTTTTGTCGACGGCCTTTTTTTCCGATGGGGCAGGCGCTTTCTTTGAAGGAGCTTCAGATGGCTGTCCAGCGCTTTGCTGGGCTTCAGCGAGCTGATCCCGCAGCTTCTGTATCTGGGGCGTGTCCACTGTCGTCGATTGCTGCAATTTCTGTATCTGGGCTTGGAGCTCGGCGATTCTCGTGGCTTCATCATCATCGGACATTGCCACGACCAGGAGAACGACAACCACCGCCAGCACTGCAACGCCGCCTGCAATAATGCCAACGATGGCTCGCGTACTCAGTCCCTCGGCCTGGGGTGCGAGCACTGGTGCGCCCAAGGCAGGTGCGAAACCGTCAGCGCCTAAGCTGAGGAGATCGTCCACACCCGCACTCTCTTTGTCCGTAGTGAGAGAGCTCGCCAGAGAACGAATATCGATTAACCCAGAGGCCTCTTCAGCTGTCGGGGCGCCAACGTCCTGACCCACCGCCGGGTCGGGCAACGCGGCCATGTCCGTACCGGTCGTACCAGCTGCCAATGCCTGCAAATTAGACAGGGAAAAGAGCACGGAATTCTCGTTTCGCTGGCCAGTCATTGCAGCTTGATCCCCAAATGGAGGCGCCTGATTGGCTTCGTCGACCGATGAAAACAAGCTGCCCCCGTCAGTATCGCCAGCTACGTCGCCGAAGATATCGGGCTCCTGTTGGCCGTCCTGGGGAGTCGCAAATACATTGCCGGCAGTGTCTTGCGATGCGGGTTGGCTGAACAGCCCACCCGATGTCGGGGCATCGAGGGCCGCCGAGGAAAAGACATCCTGATCACCGGCCCCTGCTTGATCAGTGCCAAATAAACCACCGCCAGCATCAAACGGAGAAGCAGCAGGATCTGGCTCGGCTGCGGTATCTGCCCCCCCGAAGAGCCCGCCCTCTGCGGGCTGGTCAAACAATCCACCACTCGATAGGGCCTGGGACTGGGTGTCAAACAACCCACCGCCAGCAACAGACGCCGGGGATGCGGACGGCTCGGCTGCCGAGAGCGGTTGTTCATCGCCCTGTTCCACATCTCCGCCGAACTCGGGCACGCTCCTAATCGGCAGCCAGTCTTCAAACCCCTCTTTCCACACATATGACTCTAAATCGAGGCTGCCCGCGTCCAGGTATTCGCGGATCTGCGCTCCTGTATAGGGACCCTGCTGCTGTCCTTCGACCACAATATGCCACTGGGGAAAATCCTCAGCTGCGCCGTCCTGATATCCAGAATAGTCAAAGACCTTGGTTTCAACATTCCCATCATCTGCTTCAGCAGGTTCCTGTTCGGGCATGGGTGGTGGTGAGAACGTCGCTTCTTCAGCTGGTTCTGGACTTGCCTCATGGACTGGCTTTTCCACCTCACCTCGCACCACGATAGACTCGCCACACTTTTTGCAGCGAATTTTAAAAACCTTACCTTTGACTTTTTCATCTGCAATCGAGTACTTGGCGCTGCAGTTTCCGCAAACAATCTTCATATTGGTGTCCTCGATTCCTGGGTATCCCACTCAGCTCGCCCTGGGGATGTCCCTTTTCGCTGGACAGATAAAAGCCCAGCTGCACATGCGATTCTAAGGAAGACCACAGTTTAAATCAACCCATCCTAAAATGAATCCTCATTTAACGATCCTTCCTTCAAGAAAGCATTTCACTGGCCTTTTTGAAAGTGAATCTTCATTTAACAACCCTTCTTTTAAGGAAAACGTCTTATTGCCTATTTTGATCGCGACTATTTCTTTTTTTTTAAGCATTAGATTCAAAATTTTTTCGCCTGGTTGGCCACCCGCCACTCTGAATAAGGCACGAGCGGCTCGGCATCATGGGGACAGAACCGCGCTTTCTCGTCGTAGCCGCGGTGGCAACTGGGGCAGACCATCCCCTGACCCGCATCAGCAGAAGAAGTCGACTCCGGTGGGCTGCTCTGGATATCAGCTGCCTCTGTAACCAACCGCTGGCCGTCTTCCGGACAAAACCTTGCATCGCTGGGATACTGCCGCTTGCAGATCGGGCAGATCACACCGACCGGGTCATCGGGCAGATCAACGCCCCACTTGCCGCTGCCCTCGGCAAAAACCGCTTGCATTTTTTTGCGTCGCCAAAACATCCCTCCCCCAAGGGCGGCGATACCTACGAAGAGAAAGGCCCAAAAGATCCATGTTTTTCCACCGCTCGGCGCAGCAGACGGGACAGTATCCCCTGCCAGTGAAAGGGACGTCCCTGCGTCCCTTGCCCCAGGGGGGGGAGTCGTTACAGGCAGGGCACTGCCGGATTGCTGATCAGTATCTTGTGTCGGCGCCGCGTCCGCAAGTGATTTTTCAGGTTGATGCGGATCCGAGATGTCCGCTAGGGGTCTGAGACGCGCTCCCAAAAGCTCGGCAAAATCCGGAAACACAACATTTACTTCGGCCGCAGCTGTCTTGCCCCGGTACCGGGCGGTAACGATATACATCCCTTCGGATTCAGCTGCGGTGTCGCCAGCCACAAAGCAACCCCAAGAGGTCATGAGCCCCTGAACCGGATGCCCGCCCTGTGTGACTACCCACCTAGGAGACACAGGGGTTCGGCAATCAGCCGCGTCGATTGCGGTCGCTTCAAAACAGGCGCGCTTGCCCGGACCCAGCTGTACCCGATGCGGTTCGATCAAAAGCCGCCTGGGTGGACCGGGGGGGTCGCATTCGGGGGTCGAGGGTTCTATTTCAGTCGAGGGTTTTGTTTCGGTCGAGGGTTTTGTTTCAGTCGAGGGTTCTATTTCATTGATCGAGGCACGTCGCTCAAATACGCGTCGCTCAATCGATTCAGCAATGCAGTGGTCGCCTTTGAGTGTCCAGTCAAACTTCGATAGGGCCGTGTATTCGATTGTATCCCTCTCCTTTGCCAAAAGCGTATAGCGGCCCCATTCATACTTGGCGTCTCCAGTCGGCGTCTGACACGTACGCGTCCATTTGCCCTTTGTGGCCAGCTTCGACATGGTTCGAAGTCGCGGATTGGGCGAGCCGCATCGATCCGTGCGCAGACCCCCCTTAGAAAAAATGAGGTGTCCCCCTTGCGATGTGATGTCCACTGAACGCCGCTGCTTTGACGTAAGCGATTTGGGTCGCGGACCGCAGTGATCGCCCCAGCTCTTGATCTTAACGTTATAACTCATGAACACCATCTCCCAGGCGCCGGCGTATTTTTCCGATGCCACGGCCGAGGATCCAAACAGGAGAAGGATCAGGATAATTAAGAAATGGCGACGCGTGTTCATGGGCGCTTGATTGGTTGATACACTATCCCAGGAATATTAATCACTAATCTGGGAACGGGTCAATTCCAGGTGCGCGACGACGGTGTTCACCTATCGGCGATCCGAAGCGATGACGCGCAACACCTCGTCCGGTGTGGTGATGCCTTTTTTTAGCGCAACGATACTGCTATCGAGCAAATTGGTCATGCCTTCTTTTCGCGCCCTGGCGTAGATCTCATCGGCTGAGGCGCCTTTGCCGACCAGGGTTCGAATCGTTTCTGTGACCGCCAGGATCTCGAAAAGCGCATGTCGCCCCTTATACCCGCTGCCATCGCAACCCGCGCAGCCGCGACCCTCGAACACGATCATGGCTCCGCCCCCGTCCAGATCAATACCGAGGGCCGCTGCCTCGTTTGGCATCAGTGACCGCTCTGCTCGGCACCCCAGGCAGATGCGCCGCACCAGACGCTGGGCAATGACCGCCGTTACAGCGGTATTGAGCGCGTACGGGGCCACGCCCATTTCGAGCAAGCGGGAAAATGTCGCGGCCGTTGAATTCGCATGGACCGTCGTAATGATCAGGTGGCCGGTCATGCCCGCCTGGATCGCAATGCCAGCGGTTTCCGAATCCCGTATCTCCCCCACCATGATCACGTCCGGATCCTGCCTCAGGAGCGCCCGTAGCCCTTTTTCAAATGTAAAGCTCTTTTTCTCGTTCACCTGGGACTGGTTGATGCCAGGAATTTCGTATTCAATGGGATCTTCGAGGGTCGAGATGGACCGAACCGCGCCGGTCTGCTCCTGGATGGCGCGAAGTGCAGCGTAAATCGTCGTTGTCTTTCCCGAACCGGTCGGCCCGGTAAGAATGACCATGCCCTGGGGTTCTGAAATGAATCGATCCACGAGCTTTTGGTGGTGGTCTTCCATGCCCAGCTCAGAGAAATTGTAGGCCTCACCAGCCCCACCCAAGATGCGGATGACGATGCGCTCCCCGTGGAGCGTGGGCATGAACGCAATGCGGAAATCCCCCCCCTTGGACGGGTCAGCCGCCCTGTGGGGCGATTTGTCCGATCCCAGCCGGCCGTCCTGAGGCAAAAACCCCTCGTACACAACCAGGTTCGACAGCACCTTGAAGCGGTTGGCAATGGCTTGGGTAAGTCGTGCTGGGATGCTGGCCACATCCCCCATCATGCCGTCCAGGCGGAACCGCACCACAAACCCCTCTTTGGTGGGATCAAAGTGAATGTCCGAGGCGGCGTTCGCCCTGGCCTGAAAAATAATGTAATCGACGATGAGGGGAATATCCGGCCTTGATTGCTGGCAATAATTTTCTAGACGCCGCGCGATTTGGGGTATCGTCTCTTTGACAAGGTGCCGTCTGGAAAGGGCAGCGGCAGACGTTCCCGAGCCAAAGAAATTAAGGGGGATGAGACTGGCAGCGATACAGACCGCAGATACGATAACCCAAAAGCCCGTGCTCGGGAGTACACCCTCAATGGCCCCTGGCGCACCCAATGCCTGTTCAATCGCATCTGAGTACCGGCGGACCGCGCCGATGAAAATGGCGCAAAGTGCCATGTAAAAAGGAATACGATTGCGTATCATTTTCCCCTATACCTCGTGTTGCTGAGGACCCAAAAGATAGCTACCCATACACAAAGGATAGCAGCACTTTTAAGAAAGTTCGAAATAACGCACCGGGGTTGGTTGTTAGCTAAGTTGAAAAAGGACGCAGATAAAGGAGGTACCATGTCCCGACTATCTAGAAAAAAATGGCTTAAAACAGGACTTGCAGTAGGCATTATCGGGCTCGTGGCCGCCCTTGCCTGCGGCGCTGCACCTGCAAAGGAAAAGGCCAAGGCCAAGACCAATGAAAAAAAAGGCGCGGGCCTGCTCACACCCAAGACCTATGATCCCCGGGTCTCCTTGGCACCCCTGGTGGAAGCGGTATCCCCAGCTGTCGTCAATATTCGAACCAGTGCCAAAGCCAGAAGGATGCCCGGGGTTTTCGGCCCCAACGACCTGTTCGAGTGGTTTTTCGGTCCCCGATCACCCGGTAGGCGACCTGGACCGCGACCTAATAACGATCGTATGCAGCGCAGCTTGGGCAGTGGGTTCATTATCGATGCCAAGGGACTCGTGGTAACCAACCATCACGTGATCGCAGGTGCGGATGAAATCGAGATTCAACTCGCCGACGATCGCACCTTCAAGGCAGAGGTCGTGGGGTCTGACGAGAGGACCGACTTGGCCCTGCTTCGACTGCCAGACGCAAAGCATCTGCCCACCGTGCCCATGGGGGATTCCACTGCCCTGCGCGTGGGCGACCATGTGGTCGCTATCGGCAATCCCTTTGGCCTGGATCATACGGTCACCTCGGGCATTGTGTCGGCAAAGGAGCGGATCATCGGCCCCGGCGTCTACGAAGATTTCATTCAAACCGATGCGTCCATCAATCCGGGCAATTCCGGAGGCCCCCTGTTCAACCTCGCCGGGGAGGTCGTGGGTATCAACACGGCCATCGCCCCTCAAGGTCAGGGGATCGGATTTGCTATTCCATCAAATCTGGCCACTGGCATTATCGATTCCCTGAGCGCCTCTGGAAAAGTGGTACGTGGCTGGCTGGGTATCGTGTTTCAGGAGGCAGACGAGGATCTGGCAAAGGCCTTCAAGACCAACAACAAAGGCGGGGCTATCGTGTCCAATGTAACGCCTGGATCGCCGGCTGAAAAAGGGGGGATCCGGTCGGGGGATATCATAATCGCGATCAACGGCAAAAAGCTCAAACAGGCCCGGCGGCAACTGCCAGTACTCGTGGCCGGGCTCAAGCCGGACAAGACAGCCACGGTCTCGGTTATTCGAGATGGGAAAACGCGACACCTAAAGATAAAAATCGGCACAATGCCAGGAGAAGACGCCCTCGCGTCAGATGAAACAAAAGGTGAACAAGTGAAGACCCGACTGGGGTTTGTCGTAGAAGATTTGGACGACCAGACAAAGAGACAACTGAACGCCGAAAAAATACAGGGGGTCGTGGTCACTCGGGTCGAGCCGGACTCAAACGCAGCCAAGGTATTGCAGCGGGGGTACGTCATCGTCGAAGTCAATCGGGAACGGGTCTCCAATGTGGCCGAGTTCGTGGCCAAGACAAGAAAGGTTAGGGGCGGGGATGACCTGCTGCTGCTGGTCTATGTCCGGGGCGGATGGCAATATGTAACCTTTAGGTTGTAACCCAGTATTTTTCCTTGACCTTCGATTGGGCTCGGGCTAAAGCATGGGGCTTGAACGAAAGGGGAACCGCTCCCTTTTCACCACATATCTGAAACTCCTTGCTCCGGGTGCACCCCGGGGCCGAGCCCATGAGGAGGACCCATGGCCCGACCATTGCCCAGACATAGGGCACGAGAGTACGAAACAATCTTCATTATTCATCCCGAAGCCACCACCGACGCCATTGAACAGATCGCCGGACGGTTGACCGAGGTCATTGATCAACGCAACGGCAAGCTGCTGCACACGGAAAACTGGGGGCGTCGCCGCCTGGCCTATGCCATTCGAAAGCAAGAAAAGGGGATTTATATCTATATGAGGTATTTGGGATACTCAGATCTCGTTCAGGAGATCGAGCGCGTGATGCGGATGCTCGAACCGATCCTTAAATACCTCACCGTCAAACGCGACGAAGATGTGGATCCAGACGCCAGACCTGTCCGCGAGGAAGATATTTCCTTTTTGCTCCATCCAGAGGACGACGCGGATGCAGAGGAGACAAAGGACAGCAGTGATGCGCCCACCGCAGGGCTCTCTGATACAACAGCTGTGGATACGCCAGATGGCGATGCCGGCAAGGGCCCACAAGCGCCATCATCTCCGGCTGCGGCAGGTGCTTCGGGTGACGAAACCGTCAAGACAGCCGATCCAGTCGATACTGATGCGCCAGAGACGGGTGCACAAGCTGAGAGCGATGTGACTTCAGAACCTTCAGGTGCGGATGAAGCAGCACCCCCAGCAGATGAAGCAGCACCCCCAGCAGATGAAGCAGCGCCCACAGAGGAAACCGCATCAGATGGTTCTGAGGGCAGCACCGACACGGACGAGAAATAGGAGGATAGGACCATGCCAATGAGTGGAAGATCAGACTCTCGCCGTCGCGGTGGTGGTCGCCGTCGCCGCGTCTGCCGCTTTTGCGCGGATAAAACACAAACCGTAGATTACAAAGATCCTCAGGGAATTCGATACTTTATCACCGATCGGGGCAAGATCGTCCCCCGTCGCATTTCCGGGAACTGCGCCAAGCATCAACGCCAGGTGAGCTTGGCTATCAAGCGGGCGCGCAATATCGCCCTGATGCCCTTTACGGCGCCGAATCGATAGCAGGAGGGAGCGATGAAACTTATTTTGAAAGAAGACGTTCCCCATCTCGGAAAACCCGGTGCGATCGTCAATGTCAAGCCAGGATATGGCCGCAATTATCTCATTCCGCAAGGCCTCGCGGCAATCGCCACATCGCGCAACATCAAGATGATGGAGCACCAACTCAAGGTGATAGAGCGGCAAATCGATGCTGCCAAGGCAGCTTCAGAGGAAATACAGGCCCGCTTGGCAGAGATGAGTGTGACGGTGAGCAAGCCCGCTGGCGAAAACGAGCGGCTGTTCGGCTCTGTTACGACCCGGGATATTCAAGCTGCCCTCGAAGAAGAAGGCGTTACTGTGGATCGTAGGCGGGTGATCATCCCC
This sequence comes from Myxococcota bacterium, assembly GCA_030065855.1. Classification (GTDB taxonomy): domain Bacteria; phylum Myxococcota_A; class Polyangia; order JAAYKL01; family JAAYKL01; genus JASJCT01. Next base: position 2,619 of record JASJCT010000034.1, on the reverse strand, counting down.
GAGCCGATCAAGGCCCTGGGCGTATATACCGTGCAGATCAAGCTCCACGGCGGAACCACTGCGGATTTGAAGGTATGGGTAGTGAAACAATAACGCGCCCTGAGAACCAAAGCAGATCCAAAGGAAACACAGCCCCTGTAGAGGGGCGCGTACCACCGTACAACCAAGAAGCTGAAGCCGCGGTCATCGGCGGGATTCTCCTCAACAACGAAGCCCTGCCACTCGTTCAGGATATTATCCGGCCCGAGGACTTCTACGTGGAGGCGAACCGACGCATCTACGAGGCAGTGGAATCCCTTTCCCTCGCATCTCTGCCAGTGGATCACGTGACCCTCGGCAATGAGCTTAAAAAACGGGGCGATCTAGAAAAAATCGGTGGCGCCATGGCCCTGGCCAATCTCACGGATTCTGTGGCCACGGTGGCAAATGTCGATTACTACGCCAAGATCGTGAAAGAAAAGGCCGCGATCCGGCGCATGATATTCACCGCTCAGGAGGTCGTGGCCCGCGGATTCACCGATACTGGCGCGGCAGAGGAGTTTCTCGACGAAGCAGAGGCCGCGATTTTCAAAGCCTCACAGCAGCGGATCGGACGGCCCTACGCCCATATTTCTCAAGTCGTAAAAAGGGCGTTTACGGAAATCGAACTCGCCGCGGGTAGGACCGGCGAAGTAACCGGGGTGCCGAGCGGGTTTATTGACCTGGATAAAAAAACCGCGGGGTTTCAAAATTCAGACCTCATCATTATCGCGGGCCGGCCGGCCATGGGAAAAACCTCTCTGGCCCTCAACATTGCCGTCAACGCGGTCAAGGAGACCAAGCGGCCGTCCATTGTCTTTTCCCTAGAAATGTCAAAGGAGCAGCTGGTTCGACGCATGTTGTCTTCCGAGGGGCGCGTTGACGCCACGCGCATCCGGGGCAACAAACTTGAAAAAGACGATTGGCCCCGGCTGATTCAAGCGGCAAACGATCTATCCCAGTGGGACATCTATCTGGACGATTCCGCGCCCATGACCCCCCTGGAAATCCGAGCCAAGTCGCGCCGCTTGATGGCAGAGAAGAGCCTGTCTGTCATCGTCGTCGACTATCTTCAGCTGATGCGCTCTGGCGGGCGGCGGGCAGACAACCGGGAACAGGAGATATCAGAGATTTCGCGCTCCCTAAAGGGACTCGCCAAAGAGCTCAACGTACCGGTCATTGCCCTGTCGCAGCTCAACCGAGGTGTTGAAAGCCGACCGGACAAGCGGCCCATGATGTCCGACCTCAGGGAATCAGGGGCCATTGAGCAGGATGCGGACCTGATCCTTTTTGTGTATCGGGACGAGGTATACAATAAAGAGACCGACAAAGAAGGCATTGCAGAACTCATCATCGGCAAGCAGCGGTCTGGCCCGGTGGGCACCATTGAAGTGCGGTTTTCCCGGGAGTTCACCCGGTTCGATAACCTGGCCCACCATGTCGAAACAAATGGGGTACAACCGACAGCCCCTGCTGATTATTAAACTGAATAAATCCAATGGCGAGGTCGTCTCGCATAAAACAGCGAAAAGGAGAAGATCCATGTCCGACAATGGAATGACCCGACGGGGAGCCATGAACAAGCTGATGCAACTGGTGGCAGCTGCGGCAGGTATCAGTGTCGCCGATCTGGATGCGCTTTTGGCTGCTGAAGCAAAGAAGGGGAAAAAACCCCTCAAAAAACCGTCTGCGCCAAAAAGTAAGCCTGCGGTTTCAAAGAGCGCGATCTCAGCAGGGGATGCCTTGGATGCACTCAAAGTTAAGCTCAGCGGATACAGCGGAAAGGTGTTCGAGTCGGTTTATGGAAAAACCACGCCGATTCGCTCCATGAGCGAGATGCAGCTTCCTCGGGACGTCACACCTGGCGGCCCCGGGAGCATGGGATGTGTCGTAAACTTTGGTGGGGGCATAGGAGGCGGTGCTACCGGCGCTGCGGCCTGTCCGGCCCTGGAGTTTTGTGGATCCTTTGGGGGCAGCGCCTGCCCGTCTCTCGATACATGCGGCGACAATGTCTGCTCTGGTCAGGACTACGGCGGCGAATCCGGCGGATGCATGGGCGTCAACGACTGCAACGATCAGGACTGCACTGAGCTCGAAGTGTGTGGAGATAACGAATGCACTGAGCAGAATTGTCCGAGTCTGAACGGTTGCGGCAAGAACAAGCAGGGATTGGTCTCAATCCTCGATCAATTTAAAACAGATCCCTATGTCCAGGACTTGCTGCGCCACTTTAATGTCGCGACATCGACCAAGCTCGCGCCCAAATTGGAGCTGATGATCCGCAGGCGCCGCGCCCTTACACCGACCCAGCTGCAGCAGACACGGCCAGGTCTCAAACCCACGCGGCCCAAACCGTAAAACCCACGACTCCGGTCATTGGATGTCAAACGCGTCTCGTCAGGTAAGGATAGCAAATTCCCCCTTGAAAAAGGGGGTTAGGGGGATTTTGTCACCGCGCAAAGCAGGAGCAAATGACGAAATCCCCCCGGCCCCCTTTGCCACAATGGCATTCGGTTAAGGATTTTTGGGTGTTTTTATAGCGTAGGATCGCCAGAAAAGAATCCCCCTTGAAAAAGGGGGCAGGGGGATTTTCAATTGTCC
>JASJCT010000148.1 GCA_030065855.1 Myxococcota bacterium | reverse complement strand
ACGAAGTAGTTGACTGAAGATGCTCGCTGTCTTTACCATATTGAAGCCCTCCTTTGGCTTTTGACAGCGGCATTATGCCGTATTCATTGGAGGGCGTTTTCATTTTCTTTCAGCTCAAATCCTGTTTTGGACAGTAGTGAGAAAATTAGGCGCAGCATTTTCCCAGCTTACCCATCAACGCCAATCACACAGGACCGACACCACCCAGTCAAAACGCTCAACTATTGCCTGCGGTGATTTGCCTGCCCGAGATGTCCCCAATGGTATGCTACGCCTGTCTTCATCAGGCATGCATAAAAACGTGTCTTTCAACATCGCAGGCTTGGAAAACCACCACCTAAATGCAGTACCTCCAGCGATCGTAGATTTCTTCTCTATCGCATCCTATCTATTCATTGCAGAACGCATGGCCAGATTTTCATCGGATTCCGATACACTACCCCGCAGCTATCGACTCATCATTGGCGTGCATAACCCTGATTTCTGGAGCTCCCGAGAAGTCAGCAGTGAGCTGGAGAAGGTGTTGCGGTTATTAATCAAAGATACCTTCTCGTTCGAATTTAAGAAGTGCCAATCGCCTCTTAACCAACAGCTTTGCTGTATTACCTCGTCTCGCAAAACCAAACGAGACCTCGAAAAGAATGATGCCGTTGTATTGCTCTCCGGTGGGTTGGATTCCCTAGGCGGCGCTGCCAATTCAGTACTCGGCAAGAAGCAACGGGCTATTCTTGTCAGTCATCGCGCATCCAATCTGAGCTGGAAGATTCAAGATGCCCTGGCTGACGCGCTTGGCAGGAGACCAGGGATCTTGAGCCCTGCCCATGTCTCGTTTCGGATCGTGCCCTGCGACAATCAATATCGCAAAGACAGACCCCAGTGCACTGGTGCCTTACTCTACGCCGCCATGGCCGGGGTTATCGCCGCTGCTTCTGGCGTCAGGAAAATCTATTTCCCCAAAAACGGCGTTTGCAGCCTTGGATTTTCCGCATCCCGCCAAAAACACAGGCCTATGCCCCAGCGCACCACCCATCCCCAGGTGCTGTTCCGGCTTTCTCGTATCCTGTCCTTGGCAGCCGGATTTGAAATAGGAATCGAGAATCCATTTGAGCACAAAACCCGTTCAGAGATAGTGAAGATCATCTCAACGCACGGACTTGGGTCCGCGATCCGTCAAACAGTGACCTGTACCAAGAGCCCGTTTGGAAGCCCTGTGCACCACTGCGGTACCTGCGATGCATGCATTGACCGGCGCTTTGCCATGTTGGCAAGCGGCTTAGAAACCGATGATGCGGATTACCAAATAGGTCTAAAAAGCAGGCTGTGGGAAAGGAAGCCCCATCGCAGGCGGCTACTGTGCTACATCGCCGCAGCAGAGGGGTTTGCCACGGCCAGGGACCCATTCGACTTTTTCAATCAGCACGGTACCCAGAAAACGACGCTCGACCCCAACGCGCAAACCCGATCAGTGTGCGAGGAAATATTCGAGCTTCATAAACGCCATGGCCAAGCCATTGGCCAGGTGGTCAGTCGACTATCAACGCAGCTCTCCCAGGACGCCATCGAAGGTAGGATTCAGACGCATCAGTCCCTGATATTGCTGACAGCCGAGGGGTTAAGAAAAAGCTCATTTCCACCGCGGGCTATGGACGACACAACCAGGGCTGTGAGAACAGAGAAGGGCAGTGACAATATTTTCCTCAGTCAAGGGGATTTCTGGACGATTCGGTTCAAGGGTCGGCAGCAGATGCATTTGGCATCGCTTCTTGGATTTAAATACGTGCAGTATCTGCTGAGACATCCGGCGTATGTATTCACAGCGTACATGATGATCGAGATAATCAAAGGCCGACCTATCCCTGAGCAGCCATTGGCCATCTCCCTTAGTGCCGATGATCGAGCGGTCGATTCTCTAAAAAAAAGACGAGACCAATTGACCCAGAAATTGGAGATCTCGCTGGCCATGGGAGACAACGTGACAGCAGGCCAGCATAAAGCTGAGATACTACAAATTACTCGATATCTGCGATACGAGTCTGGCCTGGGCGGAAAATCCAAAAGAGAAAATAAGAAGCAAAAAAACGCAAGAGATGCTGTTTCGAACGCTATCCGGTTTGCGATAGGCAAAATATCAGTGCACGATAGAATGCTTGCTGAGCATCTCAACGCATACATCGAGACCGGTTTCTTTCTTCGATACCGATGTCAAGCGCTATCCTGGGAGACCTAGAATAAACTCAACCGCATCTTTTCTGGATATATTTCTGACTCAACCAAAGCAGAAATCGAATCAAATTTATCATTGTTACAATGCCAACGAATCACTCGATCGCAGACGATAAAAATCAATTAACGTTATAACGAAATTAAAACATCTGTATTTTGGCATCGTGTTTCAATTTAACTGTCCATTTTTTTGGACCTCTAACAATCCGATATCATGAGACTTTTACTTGGGCTTAAAAAAAAATGAATTGGACTAGAAGGTTTCTAGCATGACTAGAACGTTTCTAGCGCCTGTTTTTTGGAAGGTAAATCACATGCGGCGCCAACCGCATTTATCGGTTTTGTCTTCCAGGAAGCGAAGGCGCTGGAATGAGGCAGGCAGGAGATAGAATCAGGTCGAAAATCATCGGGCGGAGCCCGGTATTACTCGAAGCACTCCAAAGATTGGAGCGTGCCGCCTGCCGAAACGACCTGCCCATCGTTATCCTCGGTGAGACGGGCACTGGAAAAGAGCTGGCGGCAAAGCTCGTTCACGCCATCAGCAGACCCCAAGGGCCGTTCGTGCCAGTCAACTGCGGCGCCATTTCAACTGAACTAATGACTTCTGAATTCTTTGGTCATGTGAAAGGTGCTTTTACAGGAGCCATCAGAGACAGAAGAGGTGTATTCGAGCAAGCCCACGGCGGCGTGTTGTTTCTCGATGAAATCGGAGAGATGCCCAAGGACCTCCAGGTCAAGCTCCTCAGAGTACTTCAAGAAAAAGAAATCCAACGCGTGGGCAGTGAAAGGACTATCCGAGTCGACGTGCGCATCGTCGCAGCGACAAATAAAAACCTCAAAGAAATGGTCAAACAAGAAACATTCAGGGAGGATCTGTACTATCGACTGAATGGGTCGGTTGTTTCTTTGCCACCTTTGCGAAGACGAGGGAAAGACATCCTTCTCCTTGCCGAGCATTTTTTAAAAGCATTTTCCCAAGAGCATTTCCTCAGTCAAAAAGCAAAGCAACTGCTGTGTCGATATCACTGGCCCGGAAATATTCGGGAGCTTGAGCATGTGTTGGGATCCGCCATAGCCAACAGCGATAGCTTGAGAATACGGGAGCAGGATATTAACGAGGGCCTCGGTATAGAGAAAGTTGAAACGACATCGAGCAGCAGTAACAGCCTGGATACGAACATTGTCGCAATACTCAGGAAGTCTGGTACGACTTCCCCTGGGGAGCTGGGCAGAACACTTGGCATCGCACCTTCAACGATGCGAAGACATCTGGTTCAACTAGAGAGGGCAGGGGTTCTGAAGCGAAGAATTCGGGGACGGTCATCTGTTTGCTATCTGCCAAAATCTGACGCTTAGGGTTCAAACTGCTAGCCCGAATGCTAGCCCGAAACGATTTTGGGCAAAAAAGAAGGGTTACGATGTCTCGTAACCCTTTGAAATCATTGAGAGCCAACAAGCGGATTTGAACCGCTGACCTGCTGATTACGAATCAGCTGCTCTACCAACTGAGCTATGTTGGCTCGGCTGCTCCTAGAGCGCGAAATAAGGTACCTAACCGGGCTTCGTTGTCAAGAGAATTTGGGCTACTTGTAGGTGGATTTGCTCTTATCCCCTGTCGATTACAATCTTGTTAAGCCGATTCTCACCCAACTCTTTTTGGGCCGCAGTCTTTAGCCATTTCGGGGGTCGCTTCGCATCGCTTAAACTCGGCAAGCCGTGTTTGGCCCGCTCTTCCTCTATCACCGTTTGCGCTACCCTGTCTAAAGCCACTGGATCCCTCGCAGCCATTACTGCCCCAGGTCGCCATTGATGGGCTATGACACTCGCCGGCCCTCCTTGATATTGGGCTGCTAACGCGTCAGCCAATACAAGCCGCAACTTGTCCTTTATATATGGATGCGCACAAACGTCTGCCACGTATGGATCGCAATTATTTTCGTGGTACCTGTTTGGATTGTGTATCGCGCCATACATGTTCTTCATGCCACACCCCAGGCCCGAGAGGTCATGGTCCTTTATCACTGGCACGTTGATGAGCGCTGTTGCCCGTCTCGCCAAAATATTCGTAAACAAACTACCAATGTCTCCCGAAAATTCTATATTCCGCGCAAATCCAGCTTCGTCATTCCCAAAGCAACGGGGACGGCTGTCCAAATGGCGGTTGAGCTCAAATCCAGCCTTTTGTAACTCTAACGATGTGCGCTCCCAGATGTAAATGTTCCGGTTCTCGATACCTATCAATCGAAGTCCAGCCACAAGCGCATCCACAACCGCAACCGACGAAGAAAGACCAGGACCAGCTAGACAATTCAGCTTGATAGCAACAATGTCAGTCGGCTTAAAAAGCTCCCGATACGCCTCTGCTGGAGTCTTTGCGCCAACCAAGCTGCAGATAGCCCGGTGAACGATCTGCAAAACCCGCCCACTGTCCTGTCCGTGCGTGCCGAATATTTTGGTATCTGATCTCAGCACGACCTTTGGCAGTTGCGAGTTGGCTTTCTTTGATGGCTTGTCTGCGGTTGCACACGAGGCCCCCAAAGATAGGCCGGAAAGAAGTGGCAGGCCAATCGTCCCAGCACAGGTGCGCGCAATGAACTGTCTTCTTTCTAACTTCTTTTTCCCGCCCCGCTCCATAGCTCGATTATACCGACTCTTTTAACCAGTGCCTAGAGCACGTGTCCTATGCGTCCAACATTCTCGCAACAGCATCGTAGGTTTGCTGACCGAGGTCCTGCTTGTCTTTGATGGTCAATTGATCAGTTTCAATAGGATCTCCAATAGTGAGCGTGACACGACCCGGGCGGATATTCATGTAGTCCCGCGGGAGTATGTCGTAGGTCCCTTTGATCGCCACTGGTAAAATCGGTACGCCTGCCTGAATCCCTATGATAAAAGCCCCTGATTTAAATGGTTGTAAGCTGCCGTCATGTGTGCGCGTGCCTTCTGGAAAAACCAATAGCGATGGGCCGTTACCCATCTTTTTCGCCGCTTTCATGATCGACTTGCGCGCCCTTCCCTTCTTGCCCCGATCCACAGGGATAAACCTGGCGATGGCCAACATCCAGCCAAAAATCGGGATGTAAAACAGGCTCCGCTTGGCCAAAAATCGCACGCCCGCTGGGATGTGGGCAAACAACAAGGGGATATCCATCTGGCTCTGATGGTTGGCGCAAATGACGTACGGCCTTTTCCAATCTACTGCCTCGCCGCCTTTGACAGTTACGTTGCACCCACCCAGCCACATAATCTGTCGCGACCACCCCCTGTGCGCGAGAAAGGAATAGAAGTGGCCAGTGGGGTCCAATAGGATGGAGATAATGCCGATGGTGGACCAGATCAGGGTCCACAAGATAACGACAAAACCTCTAAGATTGATTGTTAATAGGGTATTGATCACACCGGGATTATCAACAATCTCAACCAGACCGGCAATAGGGATTTTTATTCTTACAGGTGAGTATTATTGAGGGTTATGGGGCAAGATTCGGGATATTGACAGCGCCTGTCCCGTTGTTGGCTTGAGAACCAGACCCATCCTCCTCCTCTGCCGCTTTGAAATCCAGCGCATCTTTGTTGATTAAATTTTCGACGCTACTCTTGGATACGCTAACGACGAAGTCATTGCCGTCGGCCTTGGCAAAATAGCTCGTATCGTCTTTCTTGCCGCCAATGCTAAAGCGTATGGTCTGGGATGCACCCTCCTCGGTGTAGTCGAGTTGCACTGCCGCACCGCTATCCAAGCCGAACGCCGGGCTGATCTCTTGTCCAATCGGCTCCTTTAAGTTGAGACTCACCACCTTGTCGATAAACCGCTTTACCTTATCCTGGTCCAGCGCTTCCTTTTCAGGCAACTCACCCAGCACCCAGCTGCCTCCCCCATCTTTGGTGAAGGTGAGGTGCCCCTTTTCATTGACCACGGTCACAGCATGGAGGGCATCTGCGTCAACGTCGATATATGTTGTGTCGATATAGCTCGATACACCGGCGCTCACAGACCACACCGACAGCCCCCTCGCACGGAAAACATCGGCCTCGCCGTCAAAGCGCACGTGCACACTGCCACCTGCTCCGCTGCCGATGACCAGGGTTTTGGCAGTTGCTCCTGTTTTAATGGCAACCTTGCGGCCATACGCCTTGCTTCCAACCTTGAGTGATTCGTGATTAGCAGCATCTGTGGCAATGGGATCCTTAACTTTTAGATCGATCAGTTTGTTAAGGACACCTGATATTTTGTCCCCATCTGCTGGATATCCACCTGCGCTCGCAACAACCCAGTTGCCGTCTTTCTTTTCCAATGAGATTTTTTTAGGGGGGTCTGTTTCCTTATAAGATTTCTCGATAATCTCGACTGCAGTGATATCGCCCAATCCAAAATTGAGCAATCTCTTTTCCCCTGCCTCCTCTGGCAAGGCGTCGCAGGTGGTCCAGGTGAGGGCGCCCAGACCGAGTTGGGCTGCGAACACAATTAGCAAATATACGTTGGACTTGCTCATGATGCCTCCTTTGCAGTGATACGAACCCGCGCCTTGCGCCGGCGAACCGCTGCAACCGCGATCACCGCACCCAGAGCAGCAAGGACAAAGATGTAGTTCATCGCTTCCCACAGGGTCCGATCATTTGCTTCCATTGGCTTTAACGTGCGCGCAAAAGCACCGGAACCCCGAATCTCCAGTAGATCCGTGTCAGCCACTGCCCAGTCCACTAGGTTGCGAGCGAGCTGAAAGTTGTTTCTATACACACCGCCGCCCATCTGATCCCCCAGTCTGGCCGCAAGATCAGAGACAAACTCACTAGACCCCACAACGGCCAGCCTGGCTTCTGGAGCCGATGCCTTGATGGTGCGACCCGTGCGATCCACTGCTTTTTCCGCCTCACCTGTTGCACCAGTACCCGCGCCAGAACCGCTGCCTGATCCATCCTGGTCAGCGCCAAAAAGCGGCGAGGGGCGATCCGCGAAATAGCTGGGAAACGTTCCCGTGACCACAGCTGCCACCGGGTAAGCCTTTACCGCTCCCTCTGGTTGAAATGCGGTCTCCGCATCCTCGATCGAGGTGGGTAAGATTTCAGTGCCCTGGTATTGCCACGCCGCTGAAGAGGATTTGAGCAGCACCTCTGCACTGCGACCGTCGAGGGTTTCACTTACTTCGATCGGGGAGGCCCAATTCACAACCACATTTTGCAGCCCTGATAAGGCCAAGTGCCCCTTGGCAAAGCTATCCTGCCGAAGGTCTGGAAAGAACGGATAATCAATCATGGCGATCCGCTCCATGACGAACATGCCGCGACTCTCTCGAATCGGCACTGGAAACCTGGCGTTCTGTTTATCGAGCAGGAATCCATCCTTCACCGTAACGCCGTATGCTGCCAGCAGATCCCTTAGGCCAGCACCTGTCTCAGCCGGGGTCAAGGCGCCCCGCTCTGCTGTAATCTTATGGGCACCGGCAAGGGCGATCACGGCCCCACCCTGCATCAGGTATTGGTCGATGGCAAACTGCTGCTTTTCTGTGAGCGCTCCAGGACGCGCCACGATCAGCACGTCAATATCCGCGGGTATAACGCCGTCCTTGGCCTCAATCCTTTTCACGGTCAGCTCTTCTGACAGCGCCTCCTCGAGCAATCTGTACTCTGGTCTGGGCTGGGGCGGCTGGAATTGGGGCGGTATATTCGGGTTGGGCGGTCGCTGCTGAGGCTGCTCGGTCAAAAGCCCCACTGTCTTTAAAAATCCAGGCGCACTCCGTTTGAGACCCGCCTCGATGGCCGTGCGAATCGATGCCTCTGTGGGATCCCCCTGGATGTAGATGCGCTCCAACGTTTCCCCAGATGCGAGCAACAAGTGCAGGTAGAACCAGTTATCCCCAAACAGATCCACGGCCATGGGCTTGAACCCGTACTTGTCGTGAATCTCCTCTTGCTCAGCTTCCTTTCCAGTGAGGTCTACTTCCTTAAATACGAGGTTACCCCCTGCATCCCCGGCCAGGGCCTCTGCCACCTTGCGAATCAGCGCAGGCACTTCTTTGAACTCCTCTGGCAAGGTGCCAGGTGTCACATACAGGGTCAGGTGCGCCGGCGCGCTCATTCCAGCAAACAACGCTGTGATATTCTTAAACCCTTGGGAGACTTTCTTGATCGACCGGGTGATATCGTACTCCAAGTTGCGCAACTTTACGTCCACGCCTGATTCGTCGGCATGGATTTCGATCAGGTCACTAAACGAGAGGACTTCGTACTGATCGCCGTACCGAATCAAAATGTGAAAATAGGAGTTGACCACCGATTCCTCATGGCGCGCAGATACCCGGAACGGCAGGGGTTTGATATCGTAAAGCTCGGCCACCTCCTCTTCCAGGGCTTCGTCTTTGTTGGGGTCTTCGAACGTCACGGCTACCCTGCCCTGTCCCAGCACTTCGTATTCCGCGAGAAAGTCCCGAATCCGGGGCACGAGAGGCGAAAGCAAGGGGTGGGTCTTTTCGGAAAAATAGCCGGCAATGGCCAGGGGTTCGGACAAGCTGCCCAAAATCCGTTCGGTTGCGTGGCTTAGGGAGTATTGGCCCTCCTCGGTCAGGTCAGCCCGCGCTGCAGTCACCGGTGCCAGCCACAAATTCCCGCCAATCGCGTTCAGGCCAGCCAGGGCCACTGTCAGGGATCGGGAGGCCCAGCGCTTTCTTCCAAGCGGGGTCACCGTATCCTTGCGCTTCCGCTCGAGAAAGTACACGTTGAGCACGAAAAAGAATCCGATGAGGCTAGCGTAGTAAAACATATCGCGAATATCCAGGACACCCCGTTCAATGCTCTCAAACCTGCTGCCCGAGCCAATGGCCCTGAGCACTTCTCCTGCCTTGCTGCCAAAGAATGAGACCAGGGCATCTGACCCGATCATAAACAGCAGCCCGCAACAGACCACCGTGACCATGAGGGACACCACCTGGTTATCCGTGCGGCTGCTCACACACATCCCCACCGCGAGGTACGTGCCGGCGAGCAACAGGGCGCCCACATAACCGCCGATCACCGGTCCCCAGTCAACGTCGCCGAGAAACGAGACCGTGATGGGTAACGGCAGGGTCAGGGCCAAGGCCAGTCCCACCAAGACCATGCCGGCCAACAGCTTGCCAAGCACCAATGCAGCTGTCTTGACCGGCAATGTCATCAGCACTTCGAGGGTGCCCATCTTTTGTTCTTCGCTCCAGGCGCGCATGGTAATGGCCGAGACCAAAAAGATGAGCAGAATGGGCAGCCACTCGAACAGGGGACGCACATCCGCGATATTGCGCGCAAAAAACCGACCATAGGTGAAAAATACAAACAGGGTTATCACCAGGAACACGCCGAGGAAGATCAGGGCCACTGGCGACGTAAAATACGAGCGGAGCTCTTTTCGAAACGTGGTCATCATCCCTGTCATGCTGCCACCTCCTTTGCCTTGCCCGCATTGCTCCGCTGAACATGCGCATCCATTAGCTCGCCAAATACCTGCTCCAACCTGGGCCTCTCCTCGGCAATGCGCCCGATTTGCCAGCCCGTTTCGTTGGCCAGTGCAGCGATCTCAGGAATGGGCGGGGTATCGCCCTGGTATTGCAGGGATAGAATAGTGAACCCCGGACGTTGCGGATCAGCCCCCAGCATACGGGCAGTTGTGACGCTTTCCAGCGTGCGCAGTTTGTCAGCCGCACCCTGTGCATCTTCTGGGATGGATAGGATGACCGTATCAGCGGCGAGCAGATCCTTTAGGGCCGCGTCCTTAGTGATCACACCGTCGATAAGGATGATCACCCGATCGCAGACCGCCTCGATTTCAGGCAGAATATGGGTGGACAAGATGACAGTGCTGTCCTGGGCCAGGGCCTTGATCAGCCCCCGAATCTCCACAATCTGGGTCGGATCCAGGCCATTGGTGGGCTCGTCTAAAATGAGCACATCGGGCTTATGCAAAATTGCCTGGGCTAGGCCCACGCGCTGTCGATATCCCTTTGAAAGCGTGGCAATGGGACTGGTCAGCCATGTTGTAAGTCCTGTGGCGGTTGCTGCTGCCAGCACCCTTGCCCCGTGTCTGTCCTTGGGGATGCCTCGATAGTCAGCCATGGTGCAGAGGTATTCCTGAACTGCCATTTCTTCATAAAGCGGTGCATTTTCAGGCATGTAGCCTATTTGCTGTTGCACGCCCAATCGGTTCTCAACCACATCCACCCCACCGATGGATGCGGATCCCTGTGTGGGCTCCAAATATCCGGTGATCATTTTCATCAACGTGGTTTTGCCTGCGCCGTTGTGGCCCAAGAGCCCAACGATTTCGCCTCGCCCCACCTCAAACGACACCTGGTCCACAGCTTTGACCGCGCCGTACTGCTTACTGAGGTCCTTAATCGATATCATCTCCAATCTCCTTTTGGCACTGCGATACTCGTTTTTGGGTCTTAGAACAACACTGGCCAGGGATTTATTCCTGACTTTGTGCCACCCTGCGAATCTCTAAGAGGGTGTTTGTAAAATAAACGTGCGACCGCAAATAGTGTAAAATCCAGCGCAGAATCCGGTCTCCCCCTTTGAAAAAGGGGGATTAAGGGGGATTTCGTTGCATATGCCGCGTCCATTTTATGATGA